>CAZSQK010000103.1:25766-29961 GCA_964608645.1 uncultured Solibacteraceae bacterium
GCGAGATACTGTGCCGTAGCCGAGGCAATGGAGAAGCCGCTGACGAGCGTCTGCCGGGGGAGGAACGGCCCTCCAGATACTCTTGCACCTTATCGACGGTCTCTTCACCCATCAGGCGATAGGTGGTCCATTTTCCGCCGAGAATACTGATCAGCCCGGATTCGGAGTCGAATTCAACCTCTTCAGAGCGGATCAGGTTCTTCGTATCGGCGACGCCCTGAGCAGCGACCAGCGGCCGCAGTCCGGCGATGCCGCTCACTACCCGGTCAGAGGTTAACGGCGAACTCAAGTATGGATTGATCTGGCGCAGGAGGTAGTCGATCTCCGAACGGGTCACCACCATCTCTTCTTCCGGCCTGTAAGCGGTATCCGTGGTGCCTACCAGAAGCCTTCCATTCCAAGGGATGGCAAAAATTACGCGACCGTCCTCCGTCTTGGGGACGAGCAGCGCATCATTCAGGGAGAAGCCATCCAGAGGAAACATGACATGCACGCCCTTGCTCGGGCGCATACGGGGCGGAGCGCCGCCGGTTGCAAGTTGCCGGACAAGATCGGAGAAGGGGCCCGCCGCATTGACAAAGGCCCGGGCACGGATTTCGAACTTCTCCTGTCTGACAACCACCGTGGCAGATGCGATCTTACCCGCGGCATTCTTCGTAAGACCGGTGACGCGGGCATAGTTCAGCGCGTCTCCCCCGGCCTCGGTGAAGGTTTGGATCAGCGCGAGCGCATAGCGCGCATCGTCGAACTGCCCGTCGGCATAAGCGACTGCGCCGACCAACCCCTCCGACTGGATGGGTGGCAGGCGATAGAGCGCTTCTTCGCGGGTGAGCAAACGGCTGGGGAGCAGCCCAGAGGGGCCGGCGATCCAATCGTACGCTTTCAATCCAACGCCGTAATAGAACTTTTCGAACCTGCTAAAGCAGGGAATAAGGAACACGAGAGGCCTGGTCAAGTGCGGCGCATTGCGCAACATGGTCAGACGTTCCCGGAGGGCGTGCTTCACCAGGTGGTATTGATTGGGGTCCACACCTTTGACGGCTTCCTGGAGATACCGGACGCCGCCATGGGCCATTTTGGTTGAAGCGGTGGAACTCCCCGAAGCGAAATCCCCGGCCTCCACGAGCACCGTCTTGAGGCCGCGCAACTGCGCCTCCAGAGCGGCGCCAGCTCCGGTCGCCCCTCCACCGATCACACAAACATCGAATTCTCCCTTCGCAATCCGACGGACGACTTCTTTTCGATGTTGCATGGCTGATGCTCTCTTCATCGCTGATGTGGTAAGAAATCGCGTTTGTGGCGTGATTCTGAGTGCCCTGATTCGCTTGCGTAGCGAACCGACCATGAAACTTCGGCACTGGCGCCCGTGGATCAGCGGCAAATCCGGATTCCCCAGCTTCCCCCAAGCAATAGCGGCGGCCGCTTCGAGGGTCCCTCATGCAGGGCTCACGCTTTGCCAGAACTTCCGTTCCTCGCCAGACGGATCATTTACCAGGGCGCAAGTTTTGTCCAACACCATAGTCGTGCGATTTGTCGTATTGTATGCGGGCCAGTTCGGCAGACCTTTGTGACTCGGATTGCCGGTGCGCGCGAACTGAATCCACGCCTCACTCGTTTTGGCCGCCAGAGCCTTCACTTCCTCGGTTGGACTCATCATCGCTTTCGGGATATCCGTGTTGTCCCAGACGAAGGGAATCTCCACGGTGTGAGGGGCGCCAAGCTTTCCACCGAGGGCCGGCGAGCGCCATGCGAAGAGGTACATGTAAACCGGAGCCTTTCCCTGCTGGAATTTGTGTTCTGCCAGTGTGATGGATGAGAGGCGAGTTGAGCGGTCAGTCGATAGCAGGAAGTATAGTTCGCTGGGACTCTTGCCCGGATAGCGCTGTTTATACAGCTCCAGCAGCGTCGGCGCGTTTTGTTCTCCGACGAAACCGACGGCTCTCTGCTGGAGACCGGCCTCGTCGAGGTTAAAGGCGGCCTGATCGCGCGACAGCGCGAAAAACGCTTGCTCGTGAGCGTTGCACCCTACCAGAATCGGGATCGTATCCGACACAGGTGTGGCGACTGGATCGAACGGGTTGGCCGGTATGATTTGGCCATCCATCACGGGTGAAAACTGGGTGGCGGCGTTTCCCTGACGTTGCGAGAGCGAAGCCAGCGCTGCCGTCAGGCGTTCCACCGGAACCGCTTGCATTTCATCGACGCGGTCGGTGGAGATTCCCAGTTCCGTCATCAGGGCTTTGGCCGTCGCCGTACCTCGGTCGCGCGAGTTGGAGCGGAGCAGCGCTCCACTCTGTATGGCGGCACGATGGAACAGGCCTTTGGCCCGGGGCATTGCGAGCAGAGTGCTGGTTTTCAGGCCGCCGCCGGATTCGCCGAATACCATTACGTTCCCCGGATCGCCGCCGAATTGGGCTATGTTGTCGTGCACCCACTGCAGAGCGGCTACGAGGTCCAGCACGCCGACGTTCCCGGATGCCGCATACTTCTCGCCACCAATGTCGCCCAGGTGGCAATATCCGAACAGGTTAATCCGGTGGTTGAGAGTGACCACGACCACATCGCCCCGCCGCGACAGCGATTCGCCATAGACCCATGGCCAGGAGCCGCTTTCCTGGAACCACGCCCCCCCGTGGTTCCAGAACATCACCGGGCGCTTGCGATTCGAATTGGGCCCCGGAGTCCAGACATTCAGACAGAGACAGTCCTCGCCATAGCCCTCCACTTTGATCTCCGCTTGAGGCGCGAGTACGTCGGTGTAACGCATGTTCTGTGGACACCAGTGTCCGAACTGAGACGCCTCGCGCACGCCCGCCCAGGGTTCGGGTTTAACCGGCGGCATGAAGCGGTTCTTGCCCGCGGTCGAAGCTCCATAGGGAATCCCTTTGAAGGAGTGAATCCCCTTGTGCGAGGTTCCCCGGACCTTTCCGGCGTTTGTCTCGACAACGGCGCCGGCCTGTTTTTCCTGCGCGCGGGCAGGCGCAAGAAAGAACTGCGGAAGTGCGGCTGCCGCAAACCCCATTCCAGCACCGCCCAGGAACTTCCGGCGGTCGATCGGAACTCTGTCGAAATCGGATGAGTCGTTCTTCGGCATTTTATTCAGCTCTTTCTCCCGGAGGGACGCGGCGGTCGTTTCGAACCGGAGGTCACGTATTCCGGGACGGTGTTTCTCGTCTTGGTTTATCGGCAATCATTGGTACTGTGTTAGAACCGCAATCGTCTGGGCGCCGGCCGTGGAATTGAACCCCGTGGCGGCATTGATCAAGTTAAGCACCATACCGTTGTCGGTGTTGCCCGAACCCGGTACGATGGCCGAGATATAGGGAGACGGCAGCGTCGTTTCCGTAGGCGCGTAGCGGTTGTAATCGAGAGCATAGAAAGTGGCTCCCGGTCCAGCGGGGTAAAACCAGGTGGAGACGGTGAAGCGGACACCACAAATGAGTGTCAGGTTCTTGGTTGCCTTCCAAGTGTCCTGTGCATACCAGTCGAACAGACGTCGGCGCGCGCCGGTGTAGGTCGGTGTGTTCGCGTGCGTATAACTGTTGAAATTGCCCAGCAGCTGATTTGCGAACGAATTCCCCGAATCCAACGTGTTCAGGCTGTTATTGCTGAAATCGACGGCGCCCCGTTTCAACTCGGAACCGCCATCGACATCTCTCCCGTGGTTGAGCATTAGGCTACTTTGACGTTGTGTCGATGGCACCGATCAAGCTCAGCAGAATCCTCGAAACTGAAGTTCCTGCGCCCCAAATAAAAAACCGCCCTTTGCCGAGACGCGCAACGGTTCCCGGCAAAGGGCGGTTCTCTTAAACTCTACCGCGCGGAGGCAGATTATCAGAAGGGCCTCCGAGTTGTCAAGGAAAATGTCCTCTTGACTCCGTGCCTCTTGCCCGTTGCGAGAAAGCACCGGCCATGGTAATGTCAACAATCTAGCCGCAGAGTCCCAGAGAGCCGGCTATTGGCCAAATCCCACTGATATGGCTATCCTTGCGTGGCTCGAAATTCAATAACGTCAATATATCCAACCCAGGGCTGGATTGATTCATCGCTCGGCATCTTAAGGGATGTAGGAGAAGGGAGGCCGCACCATGGTAGAGCGGTCGGAAAGCCGCGTTGCTTCGAAGCGCCCCAAAACGGAGGAGTTAAATCCCCAATGGGCAGATGTTCTTGAGAGCGGCCACATCATAGCAGCGCT
>CAZSQK010000104.1:0-29896 GCA_964608645.1 uncultured Solibacteraceae bacterium
TGCGGCTGGGTGGTCAGATCACGGCCGAAAAGCGAATTTTGCGCTGAGAAGTAGCTAGAGAAACTCGATCGCAGCCGCGACGGCATATCGGTAGGAAAGATCCGCCCGCTGTCCGTTCCAGCCGGGGTGACGAAAAACCATCCGAGTCCATGTGATAGCGACCTTCGCGCCATTCGGCCTGACCATGATGAAGTCGAGTTCGTCGCGGCGGCCTTTGCCGGACATCGCCAGGTCGTTGTCGGAGCAATTGTCGTCGAACGTGACGCCGACGCTTTGGCTTTCCGGATTGTCAAACGTCTGGAGCATAAATGGAAAGCCGCTGCTCTGGCGCGGCGTATCGAAATCGCCGGCGAGGATGAGGGGGGCGCCCGATTCCCGATGGTGAGCCAGCAGGTCGTCGCGCATCTGCATCATTTGACGATTGCGGATCTGCTGGTGGGCTTCGGTGTATTGGTCGCCCGTCTCGCCCTGCAGATGTGTCGCCGCGATCTGGAACGGATGGCCGTGGAAGTCGCCGCGAAGAAGTATCGCGCCCTTCCGGCTGAAACATTCGATTCCGGCGCAGTCGCGAAACTGGGTTTCCCCCAGTTCGGTTAACGGGATGCGGCTGAGAATCCAGACGCCGCTGTTCAGCTTGAGCGAGAAGCCGTGATTCGCCGGCCCGTACTGGTTGGGATAACGCCCGCGCAGCAGCTTCCAGAGGGCTTCGCGCGCCCCCGCGTCGAAGGCCTTTTCGAAGCAGAGAATGTCGAAATCCTGCTTCAGCAACTCTCCGGCTATGGCGGCGGCCCGTGCGCGGTTGCGCGGGCTCTGAAACGTGAAACCCGGCATCATCCAAATATTCCAGGTGAGGACTCTCAAGTGCGCGGGACCGGCCGGCAGCGGTGTGGCGAGCGGCGGCGGCGGAGTGGCGACCAGGCCGGCCGGACAATGAAAGCAGGCTGTCATGCAAATCAGAAGTGCAGCCGGCGCCAGGAGGCGGAGGTCGGTCTTCACGCTGATTATCCTAATCCGCAGCCCTGGAGAAACGCGCTGCTGAACGCCTGCCGCAGCCCCGCGGTCGGGAGCAATCGCTCGCGGCTTGCGACCCACCGGTCGCGCGCCGCGCCATACATCGTCGTTACGCGATTGGGAGTAAAGTTGTTCAGCTGGCCCCAATGCAGCGTATATGGGATCCCCGCCACCTCCAAGCCATTCCAAACTGCCTGATAGTAATCGGTCGTCCCATTGGCGAATGCCGCGGGAAGCTCGATCGTGCAGGTGATCGGGAACTTGGTGAAGGCCAGTAACGCTTGTGAGCCCTTCACCCACCGAAAGGCCAGCAGACCGGGATAACGCTGCACTTCGGCCGCCGTGAGCATCAGCTGGCAGACGCGCGCCGTGTCCCCCATCCCGACGCCGATTTCCGCGCTCATCTCTTTCTGAAATGTCTGGTTCGTGTCGAAGATCTGGCCGGGTGTGCCCCATTGAACCGGTTTGTGAGAAGCGCGCGCGGCAGGCGTTTCGGTAGGATCGTTGTAATACAGGGGGTATTCGCTGGCGACCAGTAGGTTCACCGCAGGCGCCACGATCGCTCCTATGGTATCGCCGATCTTCCCCATTACTCCAAGCACATCATCGCCGGGGCCGCGGCCTTCCGGCGTGATGTCGGGCGGCGTGTAATCTGCCCGGTATGGACGCTGGTACATGGTGGTGACGTAAGCGCCCCCGGCCACATTGTGCGGGTTAATCACCACCTCGAAATGAAAAGGCTCCCCCGCTGGGTAAGGCGTGGGAATCCCGCTCAGATCCAGCGTGCACATGGCGTTCATCAGCGCATCGTTAATCGGCAGCTTCCGCCGCCAGACTTCCAGCAAGTAAAGCGGCTCGGCCTCAATCAGCACGCCGAAGATGATGCCGAAGCTTCCGAACCCAACCACGGCGGCGTTAAACAGGTCGTCATCGCGCACTAGCTGGGCGCCGAGCGTGGCCACGGTGGCATCGGAAAATACCGGGTCGGAAGCCCGCTCCAGCCAGATCACGCGGTCGGGTGCCGTGACGATGTGCAAACCGCGCACATACTCTTGAATCGAGCCGAAGCGGAACCGCGAGCCGTGCGTGCCGGTGGACATGGAACCGGCGATGGTCTGACCGTTGCTTGCGCCCGATGTCTTCAGCGCCAGCCCACGATCGAACAATAGCGAATTCGCGCGGTCGATAGTGACACCGCATTGCAGGTACTGCAGCAGGTTCGGATCGCCCGCATAACCGGGAATGAGGCTGGCGGCATCCAGCGGGAAGGTCCAATTGAGCGCGAGGGTGTCGATCAGATTTCCGTCGGTGACGGCGGCCGTGGAGAGCGACCAGCCGCCTCCAATCGCGCGCAAAGTCGTGCCGCCGGCAAGCGTTTCGGCAATCAGCCTCTGGATAGCCGACACCGTAAGGCGAAGGTCGCCGAAGAAGTCGTCGCTTGCCGGTGGATTTCCGACCCGGTAAAGATTCCGGAAGGGCTGCTGGAAATTCTGGTGCTTGTTGATAAAAGGGCTCGGAGGCCCGGGGAGCACCGGCGCCTCACGCCCGCTATCGGGAGCCATGGGCATCCTCCTCGCATTGCCAGGCGACGTGTAACGGAGATACGAATCCGGCCGTTGCCAGTGTGGCCAGCGAATAGAAGTAGTTCAGCGGAGAAATGCCGGTCTTCGCCTGGCGCATGCCGCGGTCATTGCAGTTTGCGGGCGTGGGCGGACCCGGCGGCGCAGCCCGGCCGGGCGGCGGGTTGTCGGGCGCCTTGGCGTCGGACTGCAGCACTCCCCAGACACTCGAAGTCAATGTTCTGCCGGTGAAAGCCGCGGTCGTGGGAAGCGCCGCCGACCCGCCTCCGCCAGGCCCGCGGCCCGAGGGCGTCGGGCCTGAGACGGAGGGATTGGGAGCGCAGGTCCACCGCACGTCTGCGGGCGACACCGCGCCCAGCGTAACCACGGTAAGCGCGGCATACCCCAGGTTGGAGCTGACCGTCACCATATGCATGCCATTCCGGTCGATCTGGTTATGGCAACTCTGGGAATCCGCCGCGCCGGGAGGCGGGACCCCCGATCCCGAATGGCCGGCCCATCCCGCATTCACAGTGCGATGAAATGTGGAGACGTTTCCCGGCTGGCCGTAGGTCAACAGGCGGTGGCTGTAACACCCGGTCGAAAGAAGCGAGGCCGCCGTGAGGGTGGCGCGGAACGGCAATTGCATCGTTTCACCATATCCGAAAACGGGTCGAGAGGCTACCGATCCGGATCGAACGTCCGATCCAGGTACAACCAGAGCACCCGCGCCCACCGCGACACCACCGGCACGAGCGGCAGGTAGGCAAGAAACGCGCACCCCATTACGACGTCGAAGGGCCAGCCCGAAATCCACCAGATCAGCAGCACCAGCACCAGGCCGGGAGGAATGGACAGGATATAGCTGAAGTACATGGCGCCGAGAAAATAGCCCGGCTCCCGCTCGTACTTCAGCCCGCATTTCGGACAGCGCTCGTGGATCGTTAATGGGCCGCGCCACAACGGGAGACGGAAGATCGCCCCTTCCCGGCAGCGGGGACAGCGCTGCTGGAGGATCGCTCGAATCGGGATGCTCACCGCCTACGAGCTTACCGCGCCACCTTCGCCAACACAGCGCGCAATCCTTCGCGGGTGAGCGGCTTGGCAAGGTATTCGTCCATGCCGGCCGCCAGGCAGCGCTCGCGATCGCCTTGCATGGCATGCGCCGTCAGCGCCACGATGGGCACCCGCCGTCCGCTGCCGCTCTCCTGTGCGCGGATGGCGGCAGTGGCCTGGTAGCCGTCCATTCCCGGCATTTGGACGTCCATGAGCACGACGTCGAAAGAGGCGTCGCCGGCGGCGGTGACGGCACGGGCGCCATCGCTGACCGCGAGGATCTCGTGCCCGTCTTTTCTCAGCATGGCGCGGATGAGTTTCTGGTTGATTTCGTAATCGTCGGCCAGCAGGATGCGGAGGGGCCGCATTGGCCCCGGACCGGCGGTGGCCGCCTCGCTGGGCGCGGGCGGGTCCTGGGCGGGAATCAGAGGAACCTCGAAGGTGAAAGTGCTGCCGCGCCCCGGCTCGCTCCGCACATCGACCTCACCGCCCATCATCCGCACCAGCCGCGATGAGATCGTCAGGCCCAAACCCGTCCCCCCATACTGGCGGGTCGTCGATTCGTCGGCCTGCCGGAACGGCTGAAAAATAATCTCGCGAGCTTCGGGGGCGATCCCGATTCCGGTGTCCGCCACCTCCACGCGCAGCTTCCCGCCCACCGCCGCCATGGCCAGAGTCACCGAGCCTCGATTGGTGAACTTGATCGCATTGCCGGTGAGGTTCATGAGAACCTGTCGCATTCGGTGCGGATCGCCTATCAGCATCGGCGGGACATTGGGCGCGATCTCCGTCCGCAGTTCCAAATGCTTCTGCTTCGCGCCGGCCTCGAAGACTCGTGCGACCTCGTCGAGCAACTGCCGCGGGGAATATGGCTCCGGCGCAAGTTCCAGGCGGCCCGCCTCGACCTTCGAGAGATCGAGAATGTCGTTCAGCAGCCGCATCATGGCGTCCGCCGACTCCTTGGCTGCCTCCAGGTAATCCCGCTGCTCGGATGTTGGCTGACCTGCCAGAAGCAGGTCCACCATGCCGAGCACGCCGGTCATAGGCGTGCGAATTTCATGGCTCATGTTCGCCAGGAATTCGCTCTTGGCGCGATTGCCCGCCTCCGCCGCCTGCCGGGCGCGTTCCAGCCGGAAGAACATAGCCGCGACACCCGCGGCTAAAAGACAGGCGATGATCACCAGGCCGTCCAACTGCGTCCAGCGGTTCGAGAGGGTCGCCGACACCGCGCTTTGGTCCGCGCGCACCAGTCGCACCGCAGCCTCGGTCTCCACCATGGCGCGGTCGATCGCGCTGGCGTACGCGTTTCTTTCCCCGCGGAACCGCAGAGCTTCCGCTACGTCGCCGTCGAGCCGTGTCAGGACAGGGCCGGGAAGCGGGAGTTGTGTCCGCAGAGCGCCATATCGCGCTTCGAGGCCGGTTCCTTCCCGCAGGATCGTGCCCAAAGCGCTCAGATTTCGCAGCAGGCGGACGTTCTTCTCGACCCGGCCCTGCAGCTGGTGCACGGAAATAGCGAGCCATCCGGCCCACAAAATGAATCCGGCCGCGCACAGCGCCACCGCGCGCGAGATATGACGCCAACCCTGCATCTAAGCTAGAGCTAGCGTAACATTGCCTCGCCGGTCAGCCGGGTCAGGTAGCCTCGGACGTCCTCCGGCCAACGCGCGATCAAAGCGCCGAATCGGTCCGCGTCGCCGGCGTAGAGGGCGCGGCAGGCTTCTTCATATCCCGGCAAATCTCCGGCAATCGCGGACATCGCGCGGCTCGCGGCATCCCAGGCGCGCCGCGCGCGCTGCCTGTCCGGTTCGTGGTTCCGCGCCTCGTCGACCAGCCGCCGCAGGGCCGCCGAGGCGCCGTTCGGCTGCTGCTCCAGCCACTCCCAATGTCGCGGCAGTAACGAGATCTCTCGCGGGATGACTCCCAACTTTGGCCGGCCCGGTCCCCGCGCCGGAATGGCTCGGGCTAACACATCGCCGACCGTGCCGCGGAGATCGAAATCGACCTGCCGGCCTGTCTCATCGTCGAAAATGATCGGAACTTCGCCGGCTGCGCGATCGGTCCACGATTTCAACTGAGGCAGCATCATCGGAAGCTCTCCGGCGGCGATGATTCTGGAACCCGCAAAGGCTGTAAAAGTCCGCGTTTCGCCCATTTCTGTATTTTACCCGGCTATTATTCGACAGTCAATATTGTCCGGGTAAAATATGGCGGCACAGGGCACCGCGGGCAACCTGCTAACTAACCCGCTACACTATCCCGGTGAGCAAGGATTGGTCCTCTTACGATTCCGCTGCCGCGACCCATAACCGGTTGGGCGTGCCCAGCATGTTCGCGGCGCCGGCCCAGGATCTCGCCGCGAGAATGGACCTGACCAACGCCCGAACGGCGCTCGATGTGGGCGCCGGTTCCGGCGTTGTCGCGTGCGCGATGGCGAAACGAACGTCCGTGGTTGCGACCGATCCCTCCACCGAGATGCTGCGGCTGGCACGGGAAAATGGGATTGCGGCAGTCGTCGCGTCCTCGCTCCCGCGTCTTCCGTTCGGCGATGGCCGGTTCGACCGGGTGACGGCGGGGTTCGTGTTGAGTCATGTGGCGTCCTATCGGGAGTCGCTGGCCGAAATGGCTCGCATGCTGCGGCCGGGCGGGAAACTCGGGGTGACGGCATGGAGCTGCTTGAGTAACCCATTTCGTGACCATTGGGATGCGCTTGTGGAGCGCTTCGTGGACGCGGAAGCCCTGCATGCCGCGACCCGGCAATGGCTGCCCTGGGAGGACTGGCTGAGCGACGCCGGGAATCTGCGCGCGGCTCTGGAAGAGGCTGGAATGCGCGACGTGACCGTGGAGGAGATCGAGTATCCGATTCACATCACCATCGCCGACTTTCTGGCGATTCGGGAGCAGTCCGGCACGGCGCGGTTCCTGCGGACCGTGTTGGACGCCGAGGAATGGGAGCGCTTTCGCGCGCTGGCGCTGGCGGAGTTCCGGGCGCGCTTTCGCGATCCGATCGATCACACGCGACGGGCGCTCATTGCGGTTGGACGGCGGGGATAAGCCGGCGCTACCGGATGACGTGGGCTGCGACGAAAGCTCCGGCGTAGGCGACGAACGTCATATAGGTGAATTGAAAAATCGGCCATTTCCAGCCGCCCGTTTCGCGCCGCACGACGGCGATGGTGGAGATGCATTGCATGGCGAAGGCAAAAAACACCAGGAGTGCGACAGCCCCTCCCGGCGTCAGGTCCTGCCGCAAGGCGGCTTCCAGTCCGAGTTCCTCGTTCTTCGGATCCATGCCGTAAATCGTGCCCAGAGTGGCGATGATGGTCTCCCGCGCCGCCAGCGACGTAATCAGGCCGATGCCGATCTTCCAGTTGAAGCCGAGCGGCTTGATCACGGGCTCGATGGTGCGGCCGATGGTTCCGGCCAGACTGTTGGCGACCTCGGGGACGTGGCCGTTCTGAGTCGGCACGCTCGCCATGATCCACAGGATGACCGTCACCAGTAAAATCACCGTGCCCGCGCGCCAGAGAAAGACCTTTGCGCGATCCAACAGCCGCAGGGCGAGGGATTGCACCGTGGGCCAGCGGTACGACGGCATCTCCAGCAGAAATGGGGTCTTGCCGCTTTTCAGGACCGAAGATTTGAGCAGCCGCGCCGTCGCCACCGCCGCCGCGAAACCGAGGACGTACAGCGACACCATCGCCAGCGTCCGCGCGCTCAGGAAAATGCCGAGCACGCGCTTATCCGGAATAAATGCGGCGATCACCAGGCCGTAGACCGGCAGACGCGCCGAGCAGGTCATGAACGGCGCGATCAGAATCGTCGCGATCCGGTCGCGGCGGTTCTCGATCGTGCGCGTGGACATGATCGCGGGTACGGCGCAGGCATAAGCCGAGAGCAGGGGGATGAAGGACTTCCCTTGCAAGCCGACACGAGCCATGGTGCGGTCGGCGATCAGGGCGGCCCGCGCGAGGTAGCCCGAGTCTTCCAGAATCCCGATAAAGAGAAACAGAAGCAGCACCTGGGGTAGGAACGCGACTACCGAGCCTACGCCTTTCCAAACCCCTTCGATGAGGATGGAACGAAGGATGGAATCGGGCAGGGCATGGGCGATCCAGTTGCCGGAGAATTGCAGGAAGCGGTCGATCAGCTTCTTCGATGGATCCGCCACTCCGAAAATGGTCTGGAACACCGCGAGCACGACCAGCGCGAACACCACCGGTCCCAAAAGAGGGTGCAGGAAAATCGCGTCCAGCCGGCGCGTCCACTTGGGTGGAATCGGGGGGCGGTACGAGGCTTGGCCGCTAACGCGGCCGGCCCAGGCGCGGCATTTCGGGACGTCCTGAAGAACCGGCAGTTGTTTCGGCGTGGGCTTCGGCATCACGCCCGCCAGAAACTCGTACACGTCTTCCAGGCCTTCGCCCGCGCGCGCGCTGACGAGCGCGACGGGCGCCCCGAGCTCCGCGGAAAGCGCGGCGGTGTTCAGCTTGCCGCCGCGATTCCGCAGGTCGTCGGCCATATTGAGAACGATCAGCGTGGGCACGCCCAGCGACAGAATCGGCGCCGCCAGCATGAGGTGTCTGCCCAGATTCGTGGCATCCAATACCAGCAGGATCGCCTCGGGCTTGGGAGTGTCGGCGCGCCGGCCGGTCAACACATCATAGGCGACCTGCTCGTCTTCCGAACGTGGAGACAGGCTATAGACGCCCGGGAGATCGATCAGTCGAGCCTTCCGCCCGTCGGGCAGTTCCGCCATGCCTGTGTGTTGTTCTACGGTGACGCCGGGGAAGTTCGCGACCTTCTGGCGCAGCCCGGTCAGGCGGTTGAACAGCGTGGTCTTACCGGCGTTCGGCGGTCCGATCACGGCGATCGTCTTGACCACCGTGCCGGACGGCGTGAACTCCACGACCGTAGCCGGCCCGCAACCCTGGCAACTGCTGCACTCGCCCATTTACTTCCTCGGCTTGCCGGCGCTATCGAGCCGGACACTCAGGCGTTTCGCCGTTTCTCGGCGTAACGCGATCTCCGAACCATCCACTTGGAAGACGCGCGGGTCGCCCCCAGGCGCGCTCAGCCCGGCGGTGATGCGCGCCCCCGGCAGGAAGCCGAGCTCCATCAGCCGCCGCGCATCCTCGAACGGCAAATCGATCCGGTCGAGGATCCCGGCGTCGCCCCGCCGCAGATCGACCAAGCTCGCGGAAAAGATCTCCGGCTGGACGCTGTTGCCACTCAGTTGCATCTTGGTTTCAGTATGCGCGCGTCCGAAATTCTTGTCAATACCCGTACGGGATTTCTTGCGGCGTTTTTGCGGCACCCGCTTGCAATTGCCTCCAAGTGCACCAAAATAAAGGATAACAGAATGTCGCCGCATTTCCACATCCGCAGAATCCGGTTGGCTGACCTCGACCGCATCCAATCGATCGAACACGCTTCTTTTGGTAAAGATGCGTATGAACGCAACTTGTTTGCAGAGTTTTTCCACAAATGCGGCGATCTCTTTCTGGTCGCGGAAAGCCGCTCCGGCGTTTGCGGGTACATGATTACCTGCGTTCGCGGGGACCGCGCGGAAGTGGTCTCGATCGCCGTAAACCCCCCGGCGCGCGCTCGGGGAGCCGCTTCCGCATTGATGGCGAGCACGTTACGCCGTTTACCCCGCCGCGGCGCCGCGCGCGTCGTCCTCATGGTGAAAGTGACGAACGCCGTTGCCCGCGGGTTCTACGAAAAATTCAACTTCCGTAAGGTGCGAGTCGTACGACGGTACTACGAGGACGGATCCGACGGGATTTTGATGGCCCGGCTGGTGTAGGACCCTTTGCCCTGCCGCGCATAGATGACCCGTACCACGCTGCGGACATACTGCTCATCGGTCAACCCCTCCAGCGCCGCCTCGGGGAACCGCAC
Source organism: uncultured Solibacteraceae bacterium (assembly GCA_964608645.1). Classification (GTDB taxonomy): domain Bacteria; phylum Acidobacteriota; class Terriglobia; order Bryobacterales; family Bryobacteraceae; genus CAZSQK01. The sequence continues at coordinate 9,525 of CAZSQK010000104.1, forward strand.
TACCGAGCGGAAATATTCGGCCAGCTCGCCGAACAACTCGACCCGGGCCGCCGGGTGATACGCGTCGCGGTGCCCCAACGCGCGCACCGCCAGACCGACCGCCTGCGCATCCACCAGGCTCCGTAGCCGCGCCGCCAGGTGCGGGTATGCCAGCAGCGAGTTGTGCTTCGCCGGCGCGATCCGCTCCAGGTCAGGCGTGTCCCACCGGCGCTCATGGGCCACCACCGTGTTTGCGGCGAGGTCGCCCAGCCGCTGGCACTTGCGCGTCACCAGCGCGGCGATGCCGCCCGTCAGGTACAGCAACGGCGCCATATCCACCGCGCGCAGCAGATTCCGCACCGCGATCTGGGGCAATTGGAGGCGGAGTCCCTGCGCGTCGATCACCCGCAGACCCACCACCCGCTTGCCGAGCGTCTGCCCGCGCCAGCGCCATTCCAGCACGATTCCGTAAGCGATCGAAATCGCGAAGAACGCCAGAATCCCCACGGCTGCGGCCCAATCCGCCGCGACTTCGCCGGCGGCATTGGCGATCCTGGCCGCGAACATCGAAAGCGCCGCAATGGCGGTCGCGTCGATCGACCACGCCAGCGCGCGCGCCGCCGGCGTCGCCAGCCGGTACGAGAATGCGACGCCCTCCGGCGTCTCGATCGTTAGCGTCTTCCCGCCCATCCCAGAAACCCCGCCAGCGCCAGCGCTTCGCCCAGCCCAAAGCCGATTTTCAACGAATACGGCAGCACCGGCTGGTGGTACTGCGAGACGAACGATTCGATGATTCCCGCCCAAACCAGCAGCGCCGCGGCGCCCGCGACGATGCTGAACAGGTCCCCCGCGACGGCGCGGAAGCGCTCCGCGCGCGTGGTCCGCTGGCCCCAACCGATCAGCGCCGCCGCGAGAATGAGGCCTGCCTGGCCCCCGAGAAGCACCGCCGGAATCTCGATCGAACCGTGTGGCAACAGCCAACCCGCCAGAAAACGGCCCTGTCCGGCGGCGATGTAATCGGCCGATACGGCGCCGAGAATGATGCCGTTGTAGAACAGCACGATCACCGTCCCGACACCCCACGTAATGCCCAACGCCAAGGCGTTGATGGTGACCCGGATGTTGTTGCTGATGAGCGACGCGGAGAATTGCGCCCGCTGGTTGCTGAGGCGGTCGTGCGTGGCGTTCTCCTCGCGCGCGACCCGCTCCGCGGGCGAGCCCATCAGGCCCGGAAAGGGGATCAGCACGGCCTTCGAATTCGTGTCCTGGCGGACGGCAAACCAGCCGAACGCCGTCCCCAGGAGTGTGATCGCCACGGAAAGCGCTAAGGCTCGCGCGTGGCGCCGGACGGCTCGCGGAAACGCGAAGACCACCTGCTTCCACCGGATCTCCAGCGGGGCGCGCGTTTCATGAATCCCGGTGTAGGCGCGCGAGACCAAAGACTCCAGGAAGCCGCGCAATAGCGGCTCGGCCGAGAAGCTGTCGAGCCGCGCCAGATCGGCCGAGCAGCGCTCGTAAAGATAGTGCAGCCGCTGGATTTCCGCCACCATCATGCGACGTTCCGGCGCCTCCTCCTGGCGCTCGAGCGCGCTCTGCAACTCGTCCCAATAGGGCCGCTCGGCGGCGGCGAAGCGCGCCAGATCGACGATCACAGGAGTTGCCTCCTCTTGATATCCAGGTACTCCGCGGCCACCTGCTGCCGGATGCGGCCGGGCGCGGCCAGGGTAAGCCGGACGCCGCGATTTTGCAGGGCTAGGGCCAGCGTCCGCATGCGATTCCACCGCATCTGGCCGGCCAGCCCCGCATATACGGCGTCGAGATCGCCGGGCGGCTCTTCCGCAAACAGGGGCCGCAGGTCCGCGGTCTCGGTCACATTCACCAGCACGAGGTGTCTGCGGGCGATCAGCGGCACCTCGCGCTCGAATGTCTCCGCCAGCAGCGCATCGTCGAGCGAGGTGAAAAACACCAGCAGCGAGCGCCGCCGCAGCGTGGTCTGCAGACTGGCGAACACCTCGCCGAAATCCGGGCTGACGCGCTCCGCCTGCAGGTTGTAGATGGTCTCGCGGCAGAGACGGAAATGCTCCAGGCCGTTGCGGGCACGGATCAGCTTCTTCGTATGGTCGCTGAACGTGACGAGCCCGAATCGGTCGCCCTGCCGCTCGGCGACGAGGGCGAGGTGCAGGGCCGCGTCGACATACCCCTCGATAATCCCCTCGCGGGCCGACAGCCGCGAGGCGTCGATCACCGCATAAACCTCCTGCGCGTGCTCGACGCGGTAGAGCTTGACGATGGGAAACCCGCGGCGCGCGGTCGCCTTCCAGTGGATGTCCTCGAAGCTGTCGCCAGGGAGGTAGTGCCGGAGATTATCGAACTCGCGCCCCTTGCCGACCTGACGCCGCAGCCGGAGCCCCGCTTCCTGCTTGAGGAACAGCGACGCCGTAGCGCGGTCCCGCAGGTTCGGGTAGACGCGCAGTTCGCACACGGCCGCGCGGGTTCCGCGCGCCTGCCACAGGCCCAGTCCGGACGCGATCTCCAGGTGGGCTTCTCGTAGCAAGTGGTCGCCTCGCGCCACGGCCGAGCACGGCCATTCGATTCGCGACGTCCCCGGGGGCGCAATTGCCGTCTCCGCGATCTTTTCCGATTCCACGCCGGCCGGTAGAATGAGGCCGAGACGCAGCGGCATCGGCCGCGCCAGTCCGTTATCGATGGTGACCGGCAGCGTCGCGGGGACGCCTTTCGTCAGACGAATGAACTCGGGCACGCGCGCTGTGATCCGGTCGAGTTTTCGCAGAGCGAAAACCGCGTCGCCGATCGCGATCGCCGCCGCGGCGCCCAGCGCCAGCGCGCACGGAAGACTCCACGCGGGCGCCAAACCCGCCACCGCCGCCAATGGCACGCCGGCGATCAACGCTGCCCAGAGCATCCGCTGCGAGGGGACGATCATCGCGGCACCGGGGCCTCGTGCAGGATGCGGTCGAGCACCTCGCTCGCCCGCACTCCTTCCAGTTCCGATTCCGGCCGCAGCAGCAGCCGATGTTCCAGCACGGGGAGCGCGACGGCGCGAATGTCGTCCGGACTGACGAAATCGCGGCCTCCGATGGCGGCCCATGCCCGCGCCGCCCGCAACAAGCCCTGGCTTGCGCGCGGACCGGCGCCCACCAGAATGGCATCGTCCGCGCGCGTGCGGCGCACGATGCCGACGGCATAGCTTACCAGCTCGCCGGTCACGCGCACGCCGGCCAACGCCGCCCGCAGCGATTCCAGATCGCCCTCCGCCAGACACGGTCTCACTTCGCCGCGCCGCAGCACGGACTCCGGCGCCTCTTCGGTCAGACTCCGCTGTGCCAGCGAAACCTCGTCGTCATTCTCCGGCCACGTCATGCTGATCTTCAGGAGGAACCGGTCTTTCTGCGCCTCCGGCAACGGGTACGTGCCCTCCGACTCGATCGGGTTCTGTGTCGCGAACACCGTGAAATGCGGCGAGAGCCGGTAGCTCTCCCGGTCGATCGTCACGGTGCGCTCCTGCATCGCCTCGAGCAGGGCCGATTGGGTCTTGGCCGGCGCGCGGTTGATCTCGTCGGCAAGCAGGAAGGTGGTGAACAGCGGTCCGCGCACGAGCGAGAACTCGTTGCGCGCGAGATTGAAGACGTTGGTGCCGGTGATGTCGGCCGGCATGAGATCGGGCGTGAATTGTATGCGCTTGAATTCGGACCCGAGCACCGCCGCCAGCGTCCGCGCCAGCAGGGTCTTGCCGAGCCCGGGCACGCCTTCGATGAGGGCGTGCTGATTGGCGAGCATGACGACCAGCGCGTAACGGATGGCGTCCTCCTGACCGATAATCACCTTCCCGATCTCACTCGTGACCGCGGTGATCGCAGTTTGAAATTCCTCGAAGTTCAAAGCACTCCTTTCGGCGCGCGCGCCACCAACCGATGCAACTCCCGCATCTTCTCCACCGGTCCCGCGTTCGAGCGCAGGACCTCGACGGCCGCAGCGGGGGCGGCCCGCCGGTTCGCCGCCACCCATTCCTCCCAGCACGCGTCGGCGATCCCACTGGGCGCGATATACCGCCGCAGCAGTGTCACGAGGCCCGCGGCCGACGTCCGGCCCGCCATGCGCTCGACGGGGGCCGTGCGCGCCGGCGGTGGAAAAGCCGATGCGTTCCGCCAGATCCACAGCAGCGCGCACCCGATCAGCCCGAGCGCCATCCCGGTCAAACGGAAGCGCCGCGCCAGGCCCACCACGCTGCCCGATTGCCGGATGCCGAAGTGGGATTCGTCGAACACGATGCGGCTGCTCCCGCCGAGGGCGGCTGTGACGGCGCCCAGACGATCTCCAGCGATGGCCGACTCGTTATCGAACACCGCGCCGTCGGCCAGCATGACGATGCTGCCGCGGCCGAATGCGCGTTGCACGGTGACCGCTCGATGGCCGGCGCGATCGATCACTTCCCAGCCCTCGGCCTTGCTGAAGTAGACGCCGCGGCTGTCCGCCGCAAGCCGGAGATCCCATTCGCGGTTGAGCTTGGTAGCCGGGATATCCGCCTTTCCTGCGGGCGCGCGCATCGCCGCGACGACGCGGTTGCCCCGTTCCGCGAGTTGGCGCAGTTGGCGGAGGTCGTCCATATCTTTTCCGAACTCCCGCGGGTCGAGGCCGAGAAACAGCACGGTGGCGCCGTCCGCTTCGAACAACTCCGGCGGCAGATAATTCCGGCTAACCGTGAGGCTCGGCAGCCGCGCCAGGCTCTCGAAGAGGAGCCGCGCGCCCTGGGGATCGGCCCGCAGACTCGAAAGCTCCGGGTACACGTCCCCGGCTTCGAACTCTACGCCGAGAAAATGCAGCATTCCCCCGCCGAACGCCACCGCCAGGGCGGCCGCGAGCCAGGCGCCCTTCCCGCGACCCGTCATGCCGCCGCTCCCCGGACCGCCGCCAGCGCCGCCTTCAGTTCTTGCGTGCGGGCGCGGAAGCCGTCGATATCGCCGGGCGAGACCTCGTGCATGCCGTACCATGCCCGTTCGAACGCCGCTAAGTTCGCCGCGAAGAGTCGCTGGGCTTCGGGAAGCGCTCGGGCGCGCCGCCGCAATTCGCCTTCGTACTCGCGATTGGTTTTTCCCGGATGGATCGCAAGGAACTCCAGCCGCCCCAGCCACGCGAGGTTCGCGAGATAGAATGCGCGCAAGGCGAGCCGCGTGCTGCCGTCGCGCAAGGCCTCATCGGCGAGCGCCAGCCAGCGATCCTCGGGGAGATCGCTCGCCACCAGGTCGGCCGCATCCAGGCGCACCGGCGCTGCCTCGGCAATGACCGGCGGCGCCCGGCGCGCGAGCCTCGACCAGGGCGCGCGCCATGCTAACACGGCGAGCGCCAGCACGGCGAGCACCATCACGACCCACATGCCGCCCCGCAACCCCGTGCCCGGGCCCCCCGGACGCAAGTCGGATTCCGGAGGACGCAACTTCTCCCCGAGCCATCGGAAGAAGCGGCTGAGCGCCTCGCCGATGGCCGACAGCGTCGAATGCAGCCGCGCCATCACCCGGTCCGTCGTCTTCACCAGCCACGAGGGATTCGATGGCGCGCCGGGGACCGGCGGCAGCCGCCAATCGTATTCGTGCGCCTGCATGGCCTGGCCGATCGATTGCCGCAACTCCTCCGGATGGACCGCCGGCTGGGCGAACAGCGGCGTGGCCAGCAGAACCGCCAGCAAGGCCGCGCGAATCCGCCGCAATCCCGCGCGCACGTCTTCGCCGGTTTCGCGGGATTCGGCGCGAAACGTCACGATGCAGTACACCGCCTGCACGAAGGGATCGAACGCCAGCCACGACGCTGCCAGGGTGAGCGCCCAAAACAGAGAGTTCGTGACAAAGAGGAAGCCGCTCCGGCTGAACACCGATTCGTAGCCGGTCAGGATGCGCACCAGCTGAGGCAGCGCGGCGAGCACGCTGGCCACATTGAGCGCCACGACGACAAACAGGAGCCAGAGCAGAAGCAGGAGTGCCCAGTCGCCCGCGGCCAGCCGCCTGGCCCGGCGCATCAGCTCGATGGGGTCGGCATCTTCGAGTGCGGCCGCGCCTCGAAAGAACGCGATGACCCAGGGCAGGGGAAAGAGGATCAGCGCCGCGACGGGCACAGCAATGAAGCGCGCCGCACCGAGAAAGGCGTGCGTGGCAATCCCGCTCTTCGCCGCGCCGCCCTGGGCGCCGCTCAACCTCCGGCGCAGAGTGCGCGCAAACGCCGCCCGCCAGTAGTTCATCCAGACGAGCAGCAGAGCCATGCCCAACGCGGAGGCTGCCAGCCGCGCATCCGTGATCCGCGCGTCGCCCAAACTGTTCCGGAAAGCGACAGCCCCCAGCGCCATCGGCACGCTGCCGATCCAGTGCAGCGCGAGCGTCTCCACGCCGGCCTCGCGCAGCAGGTGGATGGCGTCCTCCAGGACCGCCACCGGGCCGCCATTTACTTCGCCTCCGATGCGGCCTCCTCGGCGGCCCCGCGGCTGCCGATCAGCAGGACCGCGCGCGCCGCGCCGTAATACAACATCCACGCCGTGAGGATCCCCGCGACAGTCAAGGAGGCCGCCGCCAGCCGGCGCCCGCGCCGCGCCGGCTGTTGGCGAAGCTGCTGGCCCAGGCAGCCGGCGCACAACAGGCGCGCCTCGTGCTCGCTCACGCACTCCCGGCAGTACGGACGCCCGCACGACGGGCAGCGGCAGACGGCCTCGCGCGCGTCGTGATTCCAGCAGCGGTGCTGCAGGGTCATGACGCTCATGCGCGATCGTCCTCCGCCGTGAGCACGATCGCCAGGCCGATCAGCCCGAGCGCCGTGCTCGCCGCCACCTCGAGTTGGCGCACGATGATGGGCGCTTTCGGCATTCCGTTGACGTCGACTTCGATCGCCGTCGGTTTCCCCGATGCGCCCGCCGCAATTCCAGCCGCCAGTGGGCGCGCGTAGAAAAGGCATCCCATCGCGATCAACGCCGCCACCGCCAGCCTCTGCATCGCCGGCCGCAGCTTGCCGCGATAATGCTGCACCACCACCGCGACCGCGCCGGCAATCTCCAGGCCGTTGCACGCATACAGGGCGAACTGCACGGGGCGCGACGAACGGGACAAGGAAACCGCGCCCGTGAGAGCGGTGGCGAGCAGCGCGCCCGTCAGGAGGTCGGTAGCCCAGGAGCGCGTGGCGCCGGCGCGCCCCGCCGACGTTGCGCGTTTGGCCTCCCCGCCGTCCGCGATCCGGAGTTCGACCGCCTCCGCCCAGTTTCCTTCCATCACCCCCTGGACTTCCGCGATGCGCGGCGTGACTTGCTCCAGGAACTTCCGCGCGGTCCAGCGCCGGTAGATGGACGGCAGTTCGTCGCTGCTCACCGCCGTGTAAATGCGGCAACGGCAGCTGCCCAGTAGAGAAACCAGGAACCACCCGAGAACCAGTCCTCCGCCCGCAATCCATAGAGCCGTGGCCGCGATGTCCGCCCGCGCCCGCGACACCAAATACGCGATCGCCCACAGCACGGCGATGGCGATCAAACGCGTCGACACGTGAAAGCGCGGGGCATCCGCCACCACGACCGCCTGCACGTCGCGCAGATAATACCGCTTGTAGTACTCCCGGATTCGATGGGAGCGGACGGAGAGCAGGTGATCGGGCGCGAGCCATACGCTGGCTCCGTGAATTAGTCCGCGGCGCCGCCCCGGCAGCTTCCGGTAGATCATTCGCCCCCCTTGGCGCGGAGAATGAGATACACGGTTAGCCAGACCACGCCGGCCAGTTCCAGCGCCGACACGATCGCCGCCGCCACGAATCGCCAGCGGTTGCGGCGCACCAGGCTGAGCGGACGTCTCCAGCGGATCGCCGTGAGCACGAGGCCGGCGGGCGCCGCGATGGCCACCGCCGGCCAGAAGAGCAGCGCCGCCAGGGGCACGATCAGGGCCGTGGAGTCGTGCAGATCGCGATAGGTGTCGGCGTTGACCGTTTTAGCGGCCCCCGCGCCGGACGCTACGCAGGACGGACACCAGACGCCGTTCGCAAACTCGACCGAGCAGAGCTGGCATACGAAGCGCCCGCATTGGCTGCAAGCCGCGGCGGCTCGCTTCGCCGGATGATCGTAGCAGGCCGCCTCGCCCTCCAGCGCCGCTTCGGCCGGCGGCGCGGCCGCGACGCGCTCCAGGATGGCGGGAAACGCGCGCACCAGGTTCTTCGACCCGCAGTGTGTGCACGTGGCCTGTTCACCGGCGGCCAGTTCCCACATCGGCAGCGGCATCTCGCACTTCGCGCAGAAGGGGATGGCCATGGGATCGCTCAGCGCGTCTTGATGACGCGCGTGTCGCAGATCATGTCGTGCAGCGCGCGTTTCTGCGAATCGATGCCGGCGATGACATAACCGATCCACCCGATCAGAACGATCCACCCCTCCGCGACCTTTGCGAAGTAGCGGCCTACGGCGCGGCCGGCCGTAATGGGGCCGCCATCGGGCCGTGTCACCTTCAGCCCCAGCGCCATCTTGCCCGGAGTCGCCCCCATCATCGCGATGAAGATGCACTCGTAAGAGCCATTGATGACGAGGTTCACGATCGTGCTCCACACCAGCGACGGACCCATCATGGACCAGATCTCCGTCAGCGAGCCGGGATTGGCCGGCTGCCGCGCGATCGGGATCAGAGAGCCGCGCAAGGCGAACCCGATGATCGTATCGACGATGATGAGGATGATGCCGTCAAGGATGCTGGCGACGAAGCGCAGCCAGAAGCCGCCATACCGCACGGCCGTTACAGGAGCGACGCCTTCGCGCAACTTCTGAGCATAGTTGTCTTTGCACTGTGAGCAGACGAGGAGGTCGCCGAAACGCGCCAGTTCATCGGCTGTGCAGGGCCGCCCGCATTCGGCGCAAAACAGCGTTCCGGGGCCATAAGCTGTTTCCATTTGAGGGCGATTGTATCAGCTTACGGGCCGGGGCGATCATTTGACGGTGATATCTACCGAGGCGGCGACATTTTCCCAGGCCAGCTCGAGCTTCCCCTTATTCCCGCCCGCGCCCGACAACGTCATCTTATAAGTCTCGATCGGCGCCGCCGGTTTGACGACCTTCATCGCCACCCGTCCGAGGTCCTGCGCCTTGTCATATTCCAGTCCGCTCTGTCCGGTCTGCTTGTTGACGATGAGCTGCCACGGATTGGCGCCGGTGTCGACGAACAGCGTGTAGTCGCCCTTGGGAACGCTGAGGTTGCCGATGCTCAGGTCGGCGTCGGTGTGCAGGGCCGTAGCCGCATTCGCGCCTGCGCGCCAGACCGGGTAGTTCACGTCGTTCGAAATGACGCCTCCCGCCCCGAAAATCTTGCGGCCGCGCATCGACGGCGCGGAATACTTGATGGAAATCGACTTTCCGTTAATCGTCACGGAAGTCTGCGCCGGCGGGCTCTGCGCCGCTCCGAGAGCCGCCATCATTAAGAATGCAGTCAGCGATCGTGTCATCATGCCGAGTAGTATAGCCCGGGACGGACGGCCCAAAGCTCCTTGGGCTGGATCAGTTGCAGATCTTTGGCCAGCCCCCGAACCTCAAATCCAACTCGCTGGCTGACCGCTGATCGCTGAACGCTGACAGCTTGTCCAAATGACAATTCTGCGAGACCAATTCTCAGACTTTGCGGGCCAGTATCTAAAGCAGGTGCCCCATCTTGTCCCGCTTCGTCGCCAAATACGCCGCCCGCGTGTCCAGCGCGTCCGCGATGCACGGGACGCGCTCGACGACCTGCACCCCGGCCGCCTCCACCGCCAGCACTTTCTCCGGATTGTTCGACAGCAAGCGCACCGCCTCCAGTCCGAAATACCGCAGGATGGCCCCGGGCAGTTCGTAGTTCCGCAGATCCGAATCGAAGCCCAGCCGCTCGTTGGCCTCCACCGTGTCCGCTCCGTGATCCTGTAGTTCGTACGCCCGCAGTTTGTTGAGCAGCCCGATGCCGCGCCCCTCCTGGTGCTCGTAAATCAGAAGCCCGCGGCCGAACCCCGCGATCGTCTCCAGCGCGATCTCGAGCTGCGCCCGGCAGTCGCAGCGGAGGCTGTGAAACACGTCGCCGGTCAGGCACTGGGAATGAATCCGCACCAGGGGCGGGTCGCCCGTCTCCAGATCGCCCATGCGCAACGCTACGGCCTCTTCGGTGCGCCCCGGCCATTGGCCGCGAAAACCGAAGATCCGGAAAAACCCAAATTCACTGGGAAAGTCGGCTTCGGCCACCTTCTCGAGCCGAAACGACGGGGAATTGTTCATGCTTCGCTGTTAGGAACCTTAATCCTTTTATTATAATGGCTTCCGAGACTGAATGCTGCAAGACTACCTGGTTCCGCTGCTCCTGAAGCTGGGTGCGATGGCCTCCATCGCCAGCATTCTCGCCCGTTCCAGCACCTTCAAGTCGATGCTGATGCTGGAAAGCCGGACCCTCAACCAGCGCATGACACTCTCCGTCTTGCTCTCGATTGTGTTCGGCGGAAGCGTCGCCATGCGGGTCCTGGCGCCCACGTATAAGGTCGCGGATCTCGGACTCGAGGGCAGTCTCATCGCCGGCATCCTCGGCGGGTACGTCACCGGGCTGGTCTCGGGCGTGCTGATCTCGCTGCCGGCCGTCTTCATCGGCCAGCACCTGACGATGCCGCTGTTCGCCGGCGTCGGCGTCCTCGGCGGGCTCCTGCGCGATCTTGCTCCGAACCCGGATGAGATCTGGCGCTTCTCCTTTTTCGACCTCAGCATCTACCGGTTCTTCAAAGAGAGCAAGAACTATCGCCGCGCCTCGTTTCACCTGCTGTTCTTCGCCGGCGTGCTCGTGGCCGAAGGCGTGCGCCGCGGCATGGCGCGCTTCCTGGAAAAGGATGTCTTCCTGCTCGCGCCGCCCACCTCGGACCTCGCGGAAAACCTCGTGGTCTATCTCGCCGCGATCTTCACCGTGTTTGTCCCCTTGAAGATCTGGAACAGCACGCGCAACGAGAAGAAGCTCGAAGAACAGGAACGGCTGCTGGCGGAGGCGCGCCTCGCCGCGCTCACCAGCCAGATTAATCCGCACTTCCTCTTCAACACCCTGAATTCCGTCTCGTCGCTGATCCGGACGGACCCCAACCAGGCGCGCGTGATGGTGGTCAAGCTATCCAAGGTCCTCCGTCGCCTGCTGCGCAAACACGAGAATTTCAGCACCTTGCGCGACGAGCTCAACTTCATCGAAGATTATCTTTCCATCGAAGTCATGCGCTTCGGCGACAAGCTGCGGTTTCAAACGGATGTGGCGGAGAACACGTTGGACATGCTGGTGCCGAGTATGTTGCTGCAACCGTTGGTGGAGAATTCGATCAAGCATGGACTGAGCAGCAAGGTGGAAGGCGGCACCATCCGCATCCGCGCGCATCGAACCGAATCGAAATTGAACCTGCTCGTGGAAGACGATGGCGTCGGCATCCCTGAATCCAAGCTGGCGACGCTGCTCGACCGCGGCATCGGCGTCAGCAACGTGAACGAACGGTTGAAAGTATTGTTTGGGAACGAGTACCGGATGTGGATCGACTCCCAGCCGGGTTTGGGAACCCGTATTCAGATCGAGGCCCCGGAGCTGCACACGAACCTGGCGGCGGTCTCATGAGAAGAGGAGCCATTTTGAACAGAATGGAAGAATCGGTAGGGACTTGGCCGGTGAACGGCTTGCCGGCGACCTTGTCCCTCAGAACCCGGCGCGTATATGACCGCCTGGCGGCGGTGTACCCCGTCTCCACGATGCTGTTTCACTCCCGCGCGCATCGCTGCGCCCTGGAGGTCTCCGGCCTGCTCGACGGAATGAAAGTGCTGGAGGTGGCGACGGGATCGGGTGAGATGTTTCGACGGCTCGTGCGCGCTAACCGGAGCGGCTCGACCGTCGGCGTGGACCTGTCGCCCAACATGGCCGCCCGCACGCAGCGCGTCGCGCGCCGCCGCTTTCCCGCTTCCCAGACGCACTGCCAGGCGGTCGACGCGCGGCACATGCCGTTTCGCGGCGAATCGTTCGACGCGATCTTCTGCTGCTATTTGCTGGAACTGCTCTCCGCCGACGATATTGTCAGCACCCTGCACGAATTCCGCCGCATCCTGCGAAGCCAGGGCAAGCTGACCCTCGTCCTCATCGGCCAGAACACCGCCGTGTTCAACGCGTTTTATAAAGTGTTGGGGAAGATCGCGCCCGCCTTCTGGGGACGGCAGGTGGAACAACGTGTGCCCCAACTGATCGATTCGATGCGCTTCGAGATTCTGCACGACCGCCAAGTGCGCCAGGGATTCTACCCGTCGCGCGTGCTCGTCGCGCGCAAGTAAGAGGAGGTTCGCAATGCATCACCGGATCGCTGCCCTGCTGCTTGCCGCAGTGCCGGCTGTCGCCGCGACGTGCGACTCGCTCGCGTCGCTGGCTATCCCGCACACCACGATCGCGACCGCCGAAGAGCTCCCGGCGGGCGCCTTTACCCCGCCGGGCGGGCGGCCGATCCCGAATCTGCCCTCCTTCTGCCGCATCGCCGGCGCCAGCAAGCCCTCCGGCGATTCCGACATTCAGTTCGAAATCTGGATGCCCGCCGCGGACTGGAACGGAAAGTTCGAAGGCATCGGCAATGGCGGCTTCGCCGGGGCGATCAACTATCAGGGTTTGGCTTTCGCCGTGGCTCACGGCTATGCCACGGCATCCACCGACACCGGCCATCGCGCCGGAGGCACGGACGGGACATGGGCGCTCGGCCACCCGGAGAAGGTCGTAGACTTCGGCTATCGCGCCATCCACGAGACGGCGGTGGCGGCGAAGGCGGCAATCGCGGCCTTCTACGGAAGTGCGCCCAAGCGTTCGTATTTCGATTCGTGTTCGAACGGCGGGCGGCAGGCGTTGATGGAAGCGCAGCGCTACCCGGCCGATTACGACGGCATCATCGCCGGCGCGCCCGCCAACCACTGGACACATCTGCTCGCCAACAGCATCTGGATCGCGCAGGCGATGTCGGAACCCGGGGCATACATCCCGCAATCGAAGCTGGCGGCCATCGAGACCGCGACGCTCCAGTCCTGCGACGCTGCCGATGGCGTCACCGACGGCGTCATCGACAGCCCCGACCGCTGCCGGTTCAAGCCCTCCACGCTGCTCTGCAAAGATGCGGATTCCGATAGCTGCCTCACGGCGCCGCAGGTCGCGGCGCTGGAGAAGATTCTCGGGGGCTTGCGCGGCGCGAAGGGCTCGCTCTACCCCGGCTATGTCGTCGGCGGCATCACGGGCACGGGCGGATGGGGCGATTGGACCACCGGCTCCGCGCCCGGCAAGAGCATCGGGTATGCCTTCGGGTCGAACTTCTTCGCCAATATGGTGTATGAAGACAAGGCCTGGGACTATCGCGCCTTTCAGCCCGACCGCGACACGAAGAAGGCCGACGATAAGCTCGCGCAAACCCTGAACGCGACCGACCCCGATATGAGCAAGTTCCAGGCTCGCGGTGGCAAGCTGATCATCTACCACGGCTGGAGCGACGCGGCGATTACGCCGCTCAACGCGATCGCCTATTTCAAGACCATCAAAAAGCCGGAGAGCTTCGTGCGCCTGTTCATGGTCCCGGGGATGCAGCATTGCGGCGGAGGCCCCGGCCCCAACAATTTCGGCCAGGCCGCCGCCGGCGCCGCGGGCGACCCCGCCCACGATATCAACGCAGCCCTGGAGCGTTGGGTGGAAGAGGGCGTCGCGCCCGCTCAAATTATCGCGAAGAAGGGCGAGCGCACACGCCCGCTATGCCCCTATCCGCAAGCCGCAACGTTCACCGGGACGGGCAGCACCGACGAAGCCGCGAACTTCGTCTGTAAGTGACACCCGGTCGTCTTTTTCGTTACGACTTCTTCGCCACCAACTGCGTTCCCCAGCTGCCGTCCTCGGTGCCGAATTCGAACTTGATCTCGCTGCCGCTGACCTTTCCGCGGTAAACCAGTTTAATGGCGTTGCCCTGGTATTCCGTCATCAACCAGAACGTGAGATTCTCACCGTCCAGTTTCCCTTCCTTGATCTGTGCGACGCCGGATGGCAGACCGGTCACCGTGCCCGTGATTTCCGTGGCGCCCTTCAGGTCGAAGGTCAGGGGCACAGCCTGTTCGTTGAAATTGAATGAACCCTGCCATTTGCCCGTCAGGTCGGCGGCCGTGGCCAGGCTGACCAGGATCAGCAGCAGTCCCGTCAATGCGATGTAGCGTTTCATGGCGCAATTGTAGCAAACGCTACTTCTTGGTGGCCGGCCTCCGCGCCGGGGCCTTGGGCGGGGGCGCCGACATGGCTTTGACGATCTCGTCGATCTGCACGCGCAGTTCGTCGAAGATCGGATTGGGCGGATCCATCGCCGTCAGCGCGCGCCGGTACAATGCCATCGCGGCCTCCTTGTTGCCCTCCGCGATCTGTTCCGTCGCGGCCCCCGAGAGTCCCGTCGCCAGGAAGTTCGCGCGGATCGCATTGGCCCGTTCCGCCGCCTCCTTCGCCTGGTCGTACTTCTTCTGCTCGGCGTAGAATGTCGCCACTTTATCCAACGCAATCGCGACCATCGGATGATCGTCGCCTACCGACTTCGTCCACAGTCCGATCAGCCGCTGATACAGCGGGTCCGCCTCTTCGAACTTCTTCTGCCCGAAACAGGCGTAGGCGAGCCCATCGACCGTCGCGATCAGGTCGGCGTCGTTCTTCCCGAACAGCGTCTCGCGTATGACCAGCGCCCGCCGGTAGGCCTCCTCGGCCTTCGGGTACGCGCGGAGGAAGATGTGCGCTCCCGCCAGCCGGTCGAGGTCGCCGATCAGGGATGGGTCGACCGGACCCACCACTTTGGTCCGAATGGCAATGGCATTATCCAGCGCCCGGATCGCCGCCGGCACATTCTTCTTCTCCATCTGGATTTGCGCTTCACGGCTCAGGTCGTCCGCGAAGACGGTGGTCTCCGTGCCGTAAGCGACGCGGTGCATCGCCATGACCCGCTGCAGGATCATGAGCGCGCGGTCGTAGCTCTTCATCCCGCGGCACAACTGCACCGAGAGCAGGAGGTCGTCGACGACCTTGGGGTCGTTCTGCCCGTTCGTGTTCTCGCGCCAGTTGATGGCCAGTTGCAGGTAGTTGTCGGCGTCGGCAAACTCGCCCGCGGCGGCGCGGATCGAGGTCAGGCGCTTGAGGATGTCATACCGCACGGGATCCTCCCGCGCCGTCTCCTGCGCCGTGTCCCACGCCTTTACGAGTGACTGGCGCGCCGTCTCGTAATCCCCCTTGAGATAGGCGGCATTCGCCGCCTCCAGAAGCGGAGGAATCGGTTCCTGGCCCCACGCAAGGGCTGCTAGAAAGAAGAGCGCAAACCGCATGCTACACTTTGTAGTACTAATTCGTTAGTGTGTCAAGCGGCTACTTCACGGACTTCTTCAAATTCAATGGCACGGAAGCGCCGCCCTGGCTCCACTCGCCGGTGAGTTGGGTGGCCTCTTTGTTCATCGTGCCCTTGTAGCCGCCGTTCACCATTCGCAAGCGGAATTCGATCCCGGAACCCTTTTGCACGACGTCGCTCAGCGGCAGGTCCACCGCATTCTGGTCGGGGTTATCGAGCGTCGCCTTGACCGTCTTGTCCGCCTGGTTTCGGAAATGGACGGTCAGCCTGACAGGTCCGTTTGGCGTCTCGACCGCGCCCTCCCAGTCCCCTTCGAACTCCCCGGCAACGGCGGCGCTCGATTTCGGCAGATCGATCTTGGCGTCGCCGGTCCGCTTCATCGAAACATTGACGGACCCGTTCGGAGTCGTCAGCGTGCAGTTCATGGACCCCGGGCCATCCAGGCTGCAGTCGAAGTCGGGAGCGTTCGAACCGCCGGCGGCGATCCGGAACTTGACGCTCTTGCCGTCGACTTTGAGACCGGCAAGCGGCACATTCTGAACGTTCTGCGTCAATTGCGCGAACGTCCCGCCCCAAGCCCCCTTGTCATCCTGGCCAAGGTCCACCGCGATCTGGATTTCACGGTCAGGCAGTCGCACCGTGCCCTCCCAATGTCCCGCGGGTCCCGTTTGTGCGGCAGCCGGCAAACCCCCGCACAGCAGCGCTACGATCGGCATTAGGGAACGCATGGCTGGTAAGACGCTTCCCGGCTACAAAAGGTTCACGGAGTCTGGGGGAACGGCAATCGCCGCCGCACGCCTCATTAGTCCTCGTCTCCGTACCGTCCGCCTTCACCAGCACGGCCGCCTTCTTCCCGGCTTCGGTCGTGTACGCCGCGTCATACAGCGTCGTGCTGCCCTTTGTCACTGTCTCGACAATTCCGAGTTTGCCACCGGCGATCTTTCTCGATCGCGGCCTTCGCCACTGCCGGGATGCTGTCGATGGCGCAGGCTAGCGCCGCCGCTTCAGAAGGCGTGTGAAAATTGCGGACTACTCTTCGACCATCAGCTCCGCCCATCCCGGCAGAGTCGCGGGGCGATTTCCCAAAAAGACGACCTTCCTCGTCTTCGGGAACGGCAGGTTCGTCGCGAGCGCCCGATTGTAAATCTCGTACTGCGACAGGATTTGCCGGTAATCGGCGTTGGTCGCATCCAGCCATGCCGATTTAGTCGTCAGCCCGCCGCCCCAACCGATGCAAAGCAGGCACGATCCTTTGGCTCGCGCCTCGCCCAACCGCGCCTCCAGCGCCGCCAGGTTCTGGTCGAGCAGGCCCATTCCCGCCCATGAGGCGTACTGCCGCTGCAACGCCAGCAAGCCTCCGGCGTACACGTTGACCGCTTCGAAAATCCGCGCGCGGTCGAAAGACTCCGGCCAGCGCACGGACCTGCGCACTTCGGGCTGCTGAAAGAAGCGCTTCTCCTCCCAGGCGCCGGTGAACGTCGTGCCCGGCGCGGCCATTTCCGCGAACGCCGGCGTGCTATCGTCCGGACGCGCCCCGTCCACGGCTCCCCGCGGGCTGGTCTTCCATCCCAATGCCAGATTCGCTCCACGCGGCTGCAGCGTCGATGTCCGCAGGAGGTAGATTTTGAAATCGGTCGCCGCAATCACCGACGAATCGCCAACGCTCAGAAAGCGCATACGGCTCACACCCGCTGATCCAACGGCCTGTTCCTCGACGCTCTCCGCCGGGCGCCGCGGCAGCCGCTCGCCCTTCACGCGCCCCAGCACATCCTGCAGCATGCCGTCGCGCCAGTTGGCGAACACCATGCCCGTGCGCAGCGCGCCCTTGATCGCGGTGCCCGGCATGTATGGTCCCGACGCCCCCGACGCGAACGTCGGGATGTGCAGGCTCTCGCCGCTGGCTCGGTTCCAGAACGCCGAGTATGCCGCGTTCTCA
The DNA here is from genome assembly GCA_964608645.1 of uncultured Solibacteraceae bacterium. Taxonomy (GTDB): domain Bacteria; phylum Acidobacteriota; class Terriglobia; order Bryobacterales; family Bryobacteraceae; genus CAZSQK01. The sequence goes on from CAZSQK010000104.1 coordinate 26,803, forward strand.
AACGGGACACGCCGTCCGGCGAAATTCTGGGCAAACCCGCCCCATGACGCGAAATCCAGCTTATCCGCCTTCTTCAACTGCGTGAGATACCCTTCCAGCCGGGGCCCCTTCGCCAGCAGCCGGAAAATGCGCCACTGATCGAGGACATTGACGTGGTCCTTCCACACCATGTAATCGATCGGGCTCAGTTTGCGCCCATCGCCAACCAGCAGTGGCGTCAGCGTTGTCAGCCGGTATCTCATCCCGACACCTCGGGCAGCGGAATCGAAAGCGCGAACCCCGCGCGAAAGACCGGGTGTGCGAACCCGTCCGGCGCGACATTGGGCGCCGACCCCAAGGGCGCCGCTGCAGCATACACCACTGACCCTTCCGCGATCATCGGCAATTGCTTCTTCAACTCGCCCGACGCGTCCACCCGCCCGCTCCGCGTCAGCAGAGTATAACTCCCGCGGCCCCAATCCACCGTGTCGTCCGCGCCCGGAGTGAACAGCGAAAGCAGCCAGTGCGCATGGACCGGTCCGGCCGGCGCTGTCCTTGGCGCGGCGAGCGCGGCGATGTCGGGCGCCTGTTTCTGCGCCGCTTCCTGCGCCGGAGCCGGTTCCGGTTCCTTGACCGGCGGTTCTTCGACGGGCGGCTCTTCGACCGGTGGAACCGGCGAAGGCTCCTCCGCCGGAGGTTCGGCCGGCGTTTCCCCGGCGGCAGATTCCGGAACGTTAGCCGCAGAATCTTCCGCGGCGGCGGTCGGTTCTTCGGCGGGGGACTCCTCGACCGTCGAAACCGGCGAAGGCTCCTCCGCCGGAGACTCGACGGTCGTCTCGACGGCGGCGGACTCGGGAACGTTGGCGGAAAGGTCTTCCGCGATGCCTGCCGATTCTTCGCCGGAGGGCTCCCCTACCGGTGGAACGGGCGCCTCCGCCGGTTCTTCGGCCGGCGTCGCGTTCTGGCTTTCGGCCGCTCCTTCAGGTTCGGGCTTGTCCTTCGATTCCGCTGCTTCCACCACGGGCGCCGGAACCGCGGCGGCCGTCGTCCGAGCCTCTCCAGCCCCCAAAATCATCTCCGGCAGCACGCCTTCCAGGAACTCCGGCGCGTGTGCCCGGCCCCAACCCCGCGACCTCTCGCCCCCGAAACCGCTATCGGCCAGCCAGCGGAACGCCGCCTGGACCCGCTCGATCCACCGCGACCGCGCGCCGTCGTCGCGGAAGGACACAACCGTCCACAGTCCCGCGCCCGGACGAAACTCCAGGCACGCAGTCGAATGCCGCTCCGTCGCGCCGCTCAGCCGGTCGACTGCCGCGTTCCATCGCAGCCCCGTCCGAAACGGACCCTGCCGGCCCGCCGGCACCAGGCATTCGCTCGGACCATCCACCGTCCATTGGCTGTCGTCGAGCCGCTGCCCCGCCAGAATCGCCTGCACGATGCCCAGCGGCACAAAACGCGCGCTCTTCCACCGCACCCGCGCGCCCATCAGCGCTGGCGAAGTCGGCGGCCATACCGTCCGCGGCGGCGCGACGAAACCGATCTCGTCCAGAAACGGGAAGCACGAGCTGAAACAGACCTCCGGCGCCGCGTTGCGCGCCGTCGCGTCCAGCCACTCCTCCAGCGCCCCGAGCCGCGTCATCGCCGACGTCACCGCGCCATACAGCGTGTCGCTGTGGTAAATGGCGTCGACCCGGTTGCGCGCGCCCGAGTCCGGGCCGATCCGCCAGGGTCCGGCGGGGTGCAGCTTGACTACCAGTCCAGGATTCATGCCGTTCGCCGACCCCGGCGCTCTCGCGGAAGCCTCTTCATGAGCGCCATCAGCCCTCTTGCATGAACGCGAAGCCCGACTCATTCACCGCGGACTGAATCGCTCCGGCGGTCGCGCCCGCGGCGATTTCCTTCTCCGCCGCGCCCGATGCGTAGTAGCTGCGCCCGCGCCATACCAGCCGCAGGCCGGCGAAGCTCACCCGGCCGCTGCCGCGCGATCCGCCGCCGCCCAGGGAATCGTCCTCCAACAGACGCAGCCCTTCCAGCACCCGCTGGAACAGCGGCGCATCTTCCTCGCACAGCACATCCATCACCAGCCGGATCTTGAACCGCGCGCCCGCCGGAACCCGCTCCAGCGTCCGCGGATTCGCCTGCGATGTGATGCGGTCGATGGCGTTCTCGCTCTTCACCTCGGTCAACTCGTCGTCGAGGTTCTCGCGCATCTGCGCCGTGATGCTCTCCGGCACCAGCGGGGCGTCGAACACCGCCAGCCGCGCCGGAGTAGCCTGCGTCGTCTCCAAGGTCTCGCCCTGCACCCGCTCCATGCGCCCCGGATTGCGCCCGAATAGCAGGCAAACCTCGTCATCCGGACGGTCGCTCTGGTGGATGCGCACTTCCTGCCCCTTGCGCCGCGACAGGTATACCAGCTCGCCCGGCGCAGCCAGTCCCGACGATTGCTCCAATAGCGACCGGATCTTGCCGCGCAGCGAGCTGCCCGGCACGTACGGACGGCCGAACGCGTCCTTGACGACGGGGTTGTCGGAGCCGCCAATCTCCAGGGATCCCTTGCCCGCTCCTACGTGCAGGCCGGTTTCACAGTGCATCTCGCCTTCGAGAATCAGCTTGCCGATCAGTCTTAACTCGGTTTGGGAGGTGTGTGCGCTCATGCTTTACTCGTTGTAGGCCACGATGGCCTCGAATAGGTCCTTGAACCGTTCGTATCCGCGAATGTCGTTCTTCCGCGTCACCTGCAACAGCAGCTTTTCGAGCTGGTCCAGGCTGCGCAATCCGTGCCGCGCAATGGTGTATGCCAGCCGCGCGCGCAACATGACGAACTCGTGCTGCCGGTCGCCCTCGGGCGCCCGCACCGCCCGCCGCACCGCGCTGTAAAGCCGCCGCAGTTGCGTCTTGGTCCCCGAATCCATGTCCCGCATCCGGCTGACGATGGAATGCGCCTGGTTGTCGAGATACAGGCTGTCGCTGATCAGCTTCTCCAGTTCGATCTCCGGCGGCCCTTCGAATGGACGCCCCCGATCGAATCCGCCGCGGCGCTCTCCGCCGCGGTCGCCTCCGCGATCGCCGCCGGGACGGTCCCCGCGCTCTCCGCGAGGTCCGCCGCCCGGCCGGT
>CAZSQK010000105.1:0-29463 GCA_964608645.1 uncultured Solibacteraceae bacterium
GGGGTTGCGTGACTGGGGGCGTCGCGGCGCCAGGCGGCAGGGGGGCGGCCGGGAGCTTCGTGAAATCGGGGGGCTTGGTTCCTGGCGCTCCTTCCCCGTAGTTGTGATTCTGCGCGTCGCCGACGGACTTGTAGATCGACCGCAGTTTGTCGGCTTCGGTGCCTGCCGGCTGGGCGGCCGCCGCGCCGGGGGCGGTGGGATTATTGGGGTCGGTTGCCGCGGGGGGCTGCGGCTGTCCGGGGGGCGGGGGCGCGAGAAATATGGGTTGGTTGGTGGGCGCCGCCTCGGGAATCGCCTGGTGAACGCTTTCGAGGATGATCAATACGTCCTCCAGTCCGTGCTGCATACCGCTCGGCTCGACCTGGATATCCTTGAACGGCGTTCCCGGACCCACCACTTTGGCAACACCCACCGGAAAGCCGCGCGGGAAGACCCGGTCGTCGCCGGAAGTGAAGAACCACTCTCCGGTCTCCACCTTCTCCTCGAAGGGAACATAGTCCACCTTGCACAACGGCCTTCCCTGCCCCTTGAGCGTGCCGCGCGCGAGGCTCTTTTGCGACACGACGCCGGCGGCGAATTCCGGATCGGTGATCAGCATCACCTCCGACGCGGTGGGATATGCCGCAATGACCTTGCCGACGATCCCGTCCGGCGTCACCACGGCCATGCCGCGCATCACGCCCTCGACCGAACCGCGGCTGACGAAGACCACCTTCTCATTGGAACCCGCTCCGGCGCCGATCACATTCGCGGCCAGCATTTTAGATGGCGTGTGCGTCTGAAAGACCTGGAGCGCTTTGGCTCTTTCGGCGGTGTTCAGCTCATTGACGAGGAAGTTGTTCTGCATGCGGAGACGGCCGACTTCCTCGTGCAGCCGGCGATTCTCCTCGCCGGCGTCGTGCAGGAGAATGTAGTGGCGGAGGAAGCCGATGCTGCCGCCGCGAAACCATTCGACGATGCGCGCCACCGGGGTCACAGTGGTCACCGCCCAGACGCGGATGAAGCGCACGTCCTGGTCATTCTTCACCTGAATCGCCAGCAGCACGATCTGCGCGAAGATCACCAGCAACAAGACGGTGATGTTGCGGTACCGGTTGAGAAACGACTCCATGACACTGGGGGAACGGCCTGCGGATCCGGCCCTCTGTTCCTAGTCTATCGAAATCTTGCGCAGCAGCCGGAAATCGCTCAACATGCGGCCGGTGCCGAGAACCACCGAGGCCAGCGGATCGTCGGCGATCGAAACCGGGAGGCCGGTTTCTTCGCGAATGCGCTTGTCCAGGTTTTTGAGCAGCGCGCCGCCGCCCGTCAGCACGATACCGCGGTCGCTGATATCGGCGCTCAACTCGGGCGGGGTGCGTTCCAGCGCCACGCGGATGGCGTTGACGATGGTGGCGACACATTCTCCCAGAGCCTCGCGAATCTCGGCGTCTTCAATCGTGATGGTGCGGGGCACGCCCTCGATGAGGTTGCGGCCCTTGATCTCCATGGTCAGCGGCTTGTCCAACGGATAGGCGGAGCCGATCTCGATCTTGATGGCCTCCGCGGTGCGCTCGCCGATCAGGAGATTGTACTTGCGCTTGAGGTACTGCATGACGGCGTCGTCCATTTCATTGCCGGCCACGCGCACGGAGCGGGAATAGACGATACCGGAGAGCGAGATCACGGCGACGTCGGTGGTGCCGCCGCCGATATCGACCACCATATTGCCGGACGGCTCCGTGATGGGCAGGCCGGCGCCGATGGCGGCCACCATGGCCTGTTCCACGAGGTGGACCTCGCTGGCCTTGGCGCGATACGCCGAGTCCATGACCGCCCGCTTTTCCACCTGGGTGATTTCGCTCGGCACGCCGATGACGATCCGCGGATGCACCAGCATCTTCCGGCCGTGCGCTTTCTGAATGAAGTAGTTCAGCATGCGCTCGGTGACTTTGAAATCGGCGATGACGCCGTCCTTCATCGGCTTAATGGCGACGATGTTTCCCGGCGTGCGGCCGAGCATCTCCTTCGCCTCTTTGCCAACGGCTTCCACCTCACCGGTGTTCTTGTTGATGGCCACGATGGAAGGCTCGTTGACGACGATGCCCTTCCCCTTGGCATAGACGAGGGTGTTGGCGGTTCCCAGGTCGATGGCAAGGTCCGAGGAAAACAGGCTGAAAAGAGAGCGTAAGTTCATCTATTAAAGGTTGTTGAACTTCGGAGAAAGGCCAGCTCAGACACCGCGGCGAAGTTCTTTCGCATGGTAACACACGGAAACAGCAAAAACGGGACAGGCGAAGCGCCTGTCCCGTTCTCTTTGGTTAGACTGGAGACGCCGGCGGCGTCAGTCCGCGCGCACCCGGGTCATGCTGATTTCCGCCAAGCGGGGGTCGTCATGCCGTCCGGCCTTGGGGGCCTGGAAACGGTACGACCGCGCGCCGCCGGACCATGCTTCCTGGAGGGAGCAATGGGACTCGACGCATGCGAAGGCCAGCTTCGGGATCCCGGCGGCTTTCCACGCCTTGGAAGCATCGGTGAGCACGTAGTTGCCAAGCATCGCCGACCGGTTTGTGTCCAGATTCTGGATGGTGAAGATCGGCCCGCCGGCGCCGGACAGCATCGCGACGCGGTAGGTCCCCGGCGCCATCAGGCTGTTCCCCACGCGGAAGTTGAACGGAATCTCCGCCTTCAGTGTCTGCGCCGAAGCGCTGCCCGCCACAGCCGCCAGAGCAGCCGCCGCAACCATCAAAGTCGTCGTCAAGGTCTTCATCGTCTCATCCTCCTTCCTCAGGGTCGCTTTCGTTTGGCGTTCCCGAGTACGGGCCGGATAAAGGCACCCGGATGACCAGGAGGTAAACGATTGATTCGCCGTCGAGTGGCCATGGAATCTGAACCGACGGGTTCACGCGGGTGAACCATGGCGTTCATCCGGGCTTGATAAACTGAACCTGCTTCTATGGCAGCCGAGCTCATCGCGATTACCGGTCCGCTCCTGGGCGAGCGTTTTCCTCTGTGCGCCTCGGGACTGAAAATCGGACGATCGCCGGCCGGAGACATCACACTCTCCGAGCCCGGCACGGCGTGGGAGCATTGCGCGATCCGCGCGCAAGGCGGCGGCTATTACGCGGTAGACTGCCACACCGGCAGCGGGACGTACGTCAACGGCCTGCGGGTGCACGAGCACAGACTCGAGCCCGGCGACCAGGTGGCCATCGGAGAAAGTATTTTCGCGTACCGGGAGGCCGGCGCCGCGCCCGACCCCGCGCCGCCGAACCACACACTGCTGCGCGCGTGCTCGCTGACATTCCTGTTCCGGGCGCTGGCCGCGGCGCAGAGCGAGCCGCAGCGAACGGTGTTGGAGAAGCATATCGTGGCGCTGATCGGAGACCTGGTGCCGTCGCGCGGCGGGTCCGTCACGCTGGGAGGCGGATGGCCGGCGCGGCGCGAAGACGCGGTCGAGCTGCCGCTGCTGGTGCGCGGCGAGGTGGCGGGCCGGCTGGTGGTGTGGTTCGCGCCGGAAGAAGCGGACAACCTATCCGAACATCGCGACACGCTCAGCGCGATCGCCACGCTGGCGGGGGCGGCGCTCGAAGGGGTGCGCGATGTGGAGCGGCTGCAGAACGAGAATGAGCTGCTGCGCGGACAGCTCGACGTCAACGACACCGGCATCGTAGGCGAGACGGTGGCGGTGCGGAAGCTGACGGAGTTGATCGGCCGCCTGGCGCCGCAAGACACGTCGGTGCTGGTGCTGGGCGAAAGCGGAACCGGCAAGGAGTTGGTGGCGCGCGCGCTCCACCGGTTGAGCCCGCGCGCATCGAAGCCGTTCGTCGCGATCAACTGCGCGGCGCTGACCGAGTCGCTGCTGGAGAGCGAGCTCTTCGGGCACGAGAAGGGGGCGTTCACGGGGGCGGTGGCGCAGAAGAAGGGGAAGCTGGAGCTGGCGGAGGGCGGCACGGTTTTTCTGGACGAGATCGGCGAGCTGGCGCCGCTGCTGCAGGCCAAGCTGCTGCGGGTCCTGCAGCAGCGCGAGTTCGAGCGGGTGGGGGGCGTGCGCACGCTGGCGCTGAACGTGCGAATCGTGGCGGCGACCAATCGCGACCTTGCCGCCGAAGTGCGCCGCGGCGTGTTTCGGGAGGACCTGTTCCATCGTCTGAATGTCGTTTCGCTGCGGGCGCCGGCGCTGCGGGAGCGGGCGGGGGATGTGGTAACGCTGGCGCGGTATTTCCTGCGCCGCGCCTCGGCGCGCTGCCGGCGGCGCGTGACGGGGATCTCGGAGGAGGCCGAGCGTTGCCTCATGGCCTATGGATGGCCGGGCAACATCCGCGAATTGGAGAACGCGATCGAGCGCGCCGTGGTTTTGGGGGAGTCGGAGATTCTGCAGCCGGAGGATCTGCCCGAGACGATTCTGGAATCGGCCGACGTTCCGGCGGCGCCGGGCGCGCTGCAGACATCGGTGACGGAAAATAAGCGCGAGCTGATTCTGACGGCGTGGCGGGAGTCGGGCGGCGATCATAATCTGACGGCGGAACGGCTGCGGATTCATCCGAATTCGCTGCGGCGGCTGATTCGGGTGCTGAATCTACGGGATAGTTTGTGAGAGATCTTCATGACCCTGCGGGGGCGGCTGGCGGCGGTTCGGGTATGGGAAAGCTGAGGACGATTCGCTTCCAATCGACTCTGGGATTCTGAAAATTTTACGAGAAGATACAGGCTCCGGGCACAGTGGCTCGGATTCCCCGGAGGCGGAGTTCTCTGAGTAGAGCGCGCTGGTATACTCTTTCGAGGAATCCGGCGCCAAGGGTATTGGAGACTTCGAACACGGCTCCAAGCACGGTCTCGGGCAGAGAATCAGCTCTTTGCATGCAGGGTTCCTGTGGGACGTTCTTCGGCAGAAAACCGGACGGAGAATAGGGCCGCCGATAGACGCTGATGGTGTATTGACGGAGATTGGGAGACATGGTAAGCGACGTATCGGTGACGACGGTAACCTCGCGCAAACTAGCGGCGGTGCGGCGCGAAGTGGCCATCGGCGCTATCGCCTCGGCGTGGCGGCCGGCGTTGGACCAGGTGTGGGCATTCCTTCGCAGCCAGCCGGGGCTGCGCACGGACGGGCACAACATTTTTCTATATCACCATCCGGCCCGCCGCAGCGACCCCATGCAGGTGGACTTCGGCGTCGAAGTCGCACGAAGCTTCACTCGTTCGGGAGACGTCTACGAGACTGCAACTCCTGCCGGCGAGGCGGCCATAGCCGTTCACAGGGGCGGTTACGATCAGCTGGGTGCGGCTCACGACGCGATCCATCAATGGGCAAAGTCGCACAACAGAACCTTCGCAGGCTATTCCTGGGAGATCTACGGCGACCCGTCCGACGATCCGGGGAAGATCGAAACGACCGTGGTGTATCTCCTGGGTTAGTCGCTTGCCGGAGTAACGCGGGCGTTCGCACCCTGCTCCGAGACGGGAGCGACTACGTTTTGTCATTCGACCCCCACCGGGGGGAACCGGAATCTACCCACGATTTTCGCCAACGGCCATAATTGGAGTGTGGTGGTCACTTGAGACGATGCGCATCGAACGGATGCTCCTGTCGCTTGCATTTATCGCCCCGCTCCACTTGCTCGCCACAGGCGATTGCATGGCCCCGCCGTCCCTATGCCGGCGCCTCGAGCCCGACATGGTCGTTTTCATCGGGAGACCTGTCTCGGTCACGCCCGAGAAAACCGGCGCCGGAGCCGTCACTGTCACCTTCGACGTTCAGGAACTTCTTTGGGGGCCGCCCGCTCTTCGCTCTATCAGGGTGCTTCTCGCTGACGGTTATGGCAACCAATCCAGTCAGGCCGAGTTCTTCGCGGTGAAATCGTTGCAGGACGGCCATTATTTGGAAAATAACTGCGTCGGCTTAAACCTACCCGTAACTCATGCGTTCGTTGACGAGTTCCGCCGCGCCGTGGCGGCACGGCGAGCGGCCTCGATATCCGTGATAGCGCAGTGGCAGTGGCAGGCGCCGGTTGCCGGCACGGAAGTCCAACTCACCGGGAACGGCAGGACGTTCCGGGGCATGCCCGACGATGCCGGTTGGGAGGTCGCGGCCTTGCCTCCCGGCAACTATGAAGTCATCGCCAGACGGCCAAACTTCTCCCAGACAACTCCAGCGCGGGAGGTTTCGATTCTGCCGGCGTCCTGCGCCGACCTCCGCATCCAGATGGAAACCAACTCCGAAGTCACCGGCCGTGTCGTGGACGCCCGCGGCGAGCCGATTCGCAATGCGACGTTCCATCTGTCGGGCCAGGGATGCTCGCTGGCGGAGAGTCGCTTCAGTCTTGCCTTTCTGCGCGACGCACTTTTGCGTAGATTGGGGTGGACCAAGTCGGGAGCGAGAGAGTACCCGCTGTTCAATGACACTCGCACTGACAGCAATGGCCGCTTCGCGTTTCGGGATGTGTTTCCGGGCTGGTACTGTCTCTCATCCGATATCAGCGAGCTCAATGCGAATTTCCAGATCCCTCTCCCCAACACTTACTATCCGGGGGTTTACGGCTGGCCCGCGGCGGAACACCTAGTCGTCACGGAGGGCCGGTCGATTCACGACGTTCTGTTTCGTCTGCCCGACTTCGGGCCGAAGAGGCGGGTTCAGGTTCTGGTGTCGAGCGAGGATGGTGTGCCCGTAGCGGGCGCCATCGTTCAGGACAGCGGCCTCGATCCAAGGAATCAAGCAGCAACGAATTCCGGGGCGCATGAATCGACAGACGCAGCCGGTCAAGTGACCCTTCATCTTTGGACCGTCGGGGACTATCGGCTTATGGCAACACTATGGGGCCATAACCAGTGGTGGTCCGGCGATCCAGTGGAGATCCCGGCGGGCCAATCCGATCTGAAGCAGACGATCATCTTGAAGGAACTGCGACTGAGGCGTGGCCGGTAGACGATTAGGGCGGCGAAATCAGGCAAATTGTGGCGGGCAAATCCGGTATATACCTGCAAAACAGGCCCCAATGCCTTGAGAATCGGGCTTGATGGAACACGTCACTACATGTGGATTGTCGGAAAAGCCCAATGCGGCGCTAGGCCGTCATTGTGAGTTTCGCGCCGTGGTCGTCCTTCAGATGAAGCTTGATGGCGTTTCGTGCGGAATCCCGGCGGATGGCCGCAAGCTCTGTTGCTGAGTCCAGCGCGCGGAACTGTTCCGGCTCTATGCCAGCGGACTGCTCCTGCTCCCGGAGTAAACCGACGTGTTCGCGTGTGGCGGCCCCATATTCCCTCCATAGATCCACGCATTTCTGGCAGGTTTCCTGAAGGGGCATCCGTAGATAAGGTACTCTGTTTGCCCGATCCCTGTCTGTGCATCTTTTCACCGTTTTGTAGCGTGTTGGTGATCATTCAGCGGGTGGAAGATCCGGTTGCCACACCCAAGGCCATCGTCGAGGCGCCGATCCAACGCATGTGACCGCTTGCTTCCGGTAGGGCCGCATTTCGGCCATCATCGGGAAACACGGGGACTACGGTCGAGCCGGGTTGTCAGTGAAATGACGCGCCGCCCGGTATCGCTGCCGCGCTTACGATTTCGGTCGTTGGCGGGGGGACTCTGCTCCCCCGGCTGGGCCTTGGCGAGCACGCGCGAGCGGCACGAAGACAATCGCGAGAAACGCGAGGGCTCCGGCCGCCATGACGAAGGGTCCCCACAGCACGGCAAGCAGCGACGCGATCGACAGCGGCCCGATTTCCTTCGGCTCCATGACCATCAATGGCGCCGGTCCGTTGGCGCCCTTTAAGACGCACGCCCCGGTTGGACAGTAGGCGAAGGCGTGATGGCCCTGGCCATCGTGACCCGGCAGCGGAATGAGCGTATGCCGCGCGTCGCGAGAGTCAGCGATCTTCGCATCGTAAGTACCGCCTGCGAAATACAGCAGCAGGAACGGCAGAGCGCTCGTCTTCTCGATGCGGTATGCGAACGGGGCCGACGGCGGAATGACGGCAAAGCGGGAAAACATGCCCGGAAAGGCCCACACATCGGGTGTCACGTTCTCCAGATCCGGCATGCTCAGCCCGCTGAGAAATTCGGGCGCGGGCGACCCTGAGAGGGGTGACAGGGCGAGTGGTTTTCGGATCCCGGCCGGCAGGATCGGGCGAAGCGCCGGGTCCAGCAGGAGAGCGGCGACGCGCTTTGCGTCGGGATAGGGTGGGGCGCGGTCGATATAACTTTGGTCTCCGGTAGCGAAAAAGCCGGTGATCGCGGCGCGCCGAATCTCCATGTCGTGCTTCCACGAGAAGGGCAAGCCGCCGGAGGCCGCGGCATAGAGACCGATCCCGTCCACCGCAAGCCAGACTATGGCGAGGGCCGGCATCCATCGCCGGAGATTGCCGACGATGTCCAGAAGCCAGACCGCGCAGATGGCATTCGCCAGAAATCCGAAGGCGAGGATATCCGTATAGCGGGATTCGACACCTTCACCGGAACCGGCGCGAAAGATCGCCAGCGCGCCGGTTTGCAGGAGCACCCAGAAACCGATGCCGAGAATGAAGCGTTCGACCGGTTCGTCCCGTGTCCGTTTCCGAAGATAGTTCGCCAGAAATGCCGCAAACGGCATCCAGGAAATCAGGGCCACCAGGAACATCGGCTTGCCCGGCCACGATAGACATGCCAGAAGAAACCGGGTGAAGTCGCCGATGGATTTTGCCGCCAAAGACGCGTACTGCGGGGGAGTGTAGCGCAACAAGACTCCGGCTGCGATGAGCCCGCAGGCTGCCAGAACGGTCATCCATTTTCGACGCAGTTCCTGTCCGAACGCCTTGGCCGAACGGAACGTCGAACATAGCAGCACCCCCAGGACGGCGAGAGCGGCCGCATATCCGGAAGCCATGGAGACCAGCGCGGCACAGCCGCCGATCAAACCGGCAGTCCACGACAGGGAGCCGGGGCGGCTGTTCCCCAATGAAAAAATCGCCAGAAGGGAGAAGCCTGCGAGGAAATAGAACTGGGATTGAAAGCCGAGCAGGGTGTTGGTGGCGGCATAAGGAACACTGCCGAGCGCCGCCAGCAACATCCAGCAGAAGAGTTGAAACGCGGGCGTCCGGCCCCTTTGAAGGACCAGGAAGAGCGCGGCGGCAATGAGCGCGTAGAGACCAGCGTTTACGGTCATTTGAAGCCGGGGATCCCATTGGCGGTTGAACCACAGGAGACCCATCGCCAGGACACGCGTGAAGAAGATACGGTGTTCGTTATGCGGGGCAAACCAGTCGTGGATGGTCAGCGTTCCCGCGTGCCAGGGTTGATAGAGTCCTTGAGCCTCGGCATCCCATTGGTCCAGCCAGGGAACATCGACGCCGTAACGGCCGATCAGCCACCAGCGCGCGCCGACCACAAGGAGAAACAGGGCGAACGCGGAAAGCAGCGGATGGAGACCCGGCAGCAATCCTCTCCCAAGAGGCTTCACCGGTTCGTCGCGATTGGAGGTTCGAGGCTCGCCCTGGCGGCGGCGCTTGGCCATGGTCAATCTATTGTAGCCGCGGGCCGCCGCATTGCGAGCACTTCGTTACTCGGACACGGCCTCCAGGGCCGGCTGCTGCTGCGTCATGCAGTGCAGGCCGCCTAGTCCGAGGATCAGCTCGGTGCAGTTGATGCCGCAGACTTCGCGGCCGGGGAATAGCTTCGCCATGGTGTTGAGCGCGATGCGGTCGTTGGGGTCGTTGAAGGTCGGGACCAACACGAGGCCGTTGGCGATATAGAAGTTCGCATAACTCGCCGGCAGACGCTGGCCGGTGAACACGACCGGGCGCGGCATGGGAAGCTTGACGACCCGCAGACCGGCATCCTTGAGAATGGCGGCGTTTTCCGCGAGCGGCTCGTAATTGGGGTCGCTGCGGTCGGATTCCGAGGCGACAACGACGGTGTCCGGCGCCACGAAGCGGGCCACGTCATCGACGTGGCCGTGGGTGTCGTCGCCGACGATTCCCTTTTTCAGCCAGATGACGCGGTCGGCGCCGAGGTAGTCGCGGAGGACGCGCTCGATATCGTCGGCGGAGAGGCCGGGATTGCGCGCCTGCACGGGGCTGAGGAGGCACTCTTCCGTGGTCAGGAGGGAGCCCTCGCCGTTGACGTCGATGCTGCCGCCTTCGAGCACGATACCGGGGGTGAAGGACGCCAGTTTGAGGCGGCGCGCCAGGAAATCGGGGACGCGGGCATCGAACTTCCAGTTGTCGTACTTGGCCCAGCCGTTGAAACGCCACTGGGTGATGGCCAGTTCCCCCTGCACGCTGGAGACGAAGATGGGGCCGTAGTCGCGGGTCCAGACGCGGTTGGTGGGGCAAGGCAGGAATTCGACGGCGGCGACGTTGGCGCCGACACGGCGGAGACGGCGGCGGGCCTGCTCCTGGAGCGCGCGGTCGTCCACGAGGACGCGGACGCGCTCCACGGCGCTGAGCTTGCAGACGATTTCGGCGAAGACCCACGGGATTGGCGCGAAACGGCCGGGCCAGTCTTCGCGAGTGTGCGGCCAGGCGATCCAGGTGGCTTCGTGCGGCTCCCACTCCGCCGGCATGCGGAAGCCGTGCGCGCGTTTGGCTTCGGCGTTCAATCGAGCACCCGGCTGAGGATTCCGGAATAGGCGTCGATGCGGCGGTCGCGCAGGAACGGCCAGTTGCGGCGGACTTCTTCGATGCGGCGCGGGTCACATTCCACGATGAGCGTCTCCTCCAGGTCGTGCGTGGCTTCGGCGAGCACCTGCCCGAACGGGTCGGCGACAAACGAGCCTCCCCAGAATTCGAGCCCGTGCTCGGGCGGTCCTTCATACCCTACACGATTTACGGCCGCGACGTACAGGCCGTTGGCGATGGCGTGGGAGCGCTGGATGGTGCGCCAGGCGTCGTGCTGCGCGGGGCCAAACTCGGCCTTCTCGGAGGGGTGCCAGCCGATGGCGGTGGGATAGAACAACACCTGCGCGCCGCCGAGAGCGGCCAGGCGGGCGGCTTCCGGATACCATTGGTCCCAGCAGACCAGCGCCGCGACGCGCGCGAACTTCGTGTCGAAGCAGCGGAAGCCGAGGTCGCCGGGCGTGAAGTAGTACTTCTCGAAGTACAGCGGATCGTCCGGAATGTGCATCTTGCGGTACAGGCCGAGCAAGGCGCCGTCGGCATCGATGACCAATGCCGTGTTGTGATAGACGCCGGCCGCGCGGCGCTCGAAAACGGAGCCGACGATGACGATGCCGAGCTCGCGGGCCACTTTGGTGAAGCTTTCGCTGGTGGGGCCGGGGACGGGCTCGGCGAGGTCGAAGAGGCTGCAATTCTCTTCGCGGCAGAAATATTGCGAGCGGAAGAGCTCCTGGACGGAAATGATCTGCGCGCCGCGTCCGGCGGCTTCGCGGATGCGCCATTCGGCCTTGGCGAGGTTCTCATTGGGATCCGTCGAGCAGGCCATCTGAATGAGGCCTACGCGGAACTTGGACTGATGCACAGAACCTATTGTAGCGGCCATGGGGCGTTATCATGACCTTTGACCTATCGCGCTCTGGTTCTTTTCGATATCGACGGCACGCTGGTGCGGCGCGCCGGACCGCACCACCGGGAGGCGCTCGTACAGGGTGTCCGGCGGGCTACCGGGCTCGACACGACCACCGACGGCATTCCGGTGCAGGGGATGCTCGATCCGGTCATTATGGAAATGATGATGGCGCGGGCGGGGATGGCTCGGGCGCGCATCCGCGAGGCGCTTCCGGAGGCGGGCCGGGCGGCGGAACGCTATTATTTGCGGGTTTGCCCTCCGTTGCACGAGAAGCACTGCCCCGGGGTTTCGACGGTGCTGGAAAAGCTGACGCGGCGCGGGCTCCTGCTGGGGTTGGTGACGGGCAACCTGACGCGGATCGGGTGGCGGAAACTGGATCGGGCCGGGCTGCGGGAGCACTTCCGGTTCGGGGCGTTCGGCGAGATGGCGAAGACGCGCGGAGGGCTGGCGAAGCTGGCGATCCGGGAGGCCCGGCGGAACGGGTGGATCGAGCGGACGGCGGCGGTGTCGTTGATCGGCGATGCGCCGCAGGACATTATTGCGGCGCACGAGAACGGTATCCGCGCGATTTCGGTGAGAACCGGTATCTCTCCGGTCGGGGAATTAGTGGCCGAGCGGCCGGATGTGCTGCTGCCGAACCTGCGCCATTTGCGGCTGCGAATGGTGGAGTAGGCTCGCGCCGGGCAGATAGACATCCGATAAGAGGGTCCTGAAACTCCTAGAACTATCGGATTTATTGTGGATGTGACAAAAGATACAATCTACGCTACAGTAAGGCAACGCTGTGACCGATAGATAATCGGTCCGGTATGCCGGTGCGCCGCCTATGCCGCCCCAAAAAAATATCGATCGGTAGGATCTCGCGCCTGGAAGGTCCCCCGGGACGGGATTCTCCCGCTCGGCAAGGACCTACACGATGGTCGCCGATTTGATTTTTGCGATGGGATGGCTGGCGTTCGGGCTGGCTCTGACCTGGAGCCTGCGTCGCCAGCGACGGACGCAGGAACAACCACTTCCGCAATCTCAAGCAGCGCAAGGCACGGAACTGGCAGACGTTCCGGACCCAATGGACCCAGTGTTGGTCGACGTGGCTGAGCAGGTTCCGGCCGGACGAGCGTCCTAGGCGGGCGGACGCCCGCGATCCGGTTAGGCCTTTTGTGCGACGCCTACCGCGCGCAAGGCGGCGACGGTCTCCTTCGCCTTTTCGAGCAATAGGGCGTGCTCGGCGGCGGTGCCGATGAAACGCATGCCGCGTTCGGCCCAGAACTTCGACATGGCGAGGCCGCGGGTCTGAATGCCGGGCACGACGCCGTGACGGTTGCACTTTTCGATGAGCGCCTCGACGGTGGACACCAGGAGCGGGTTGTCGAACTGTCCCGGAATGCCGAGCGAGATGGAGAGGTCGGCGGGACCGACCATCGCGATGTCGAGCCCTTTGATGGAGAGCAATTCGTCGGCGCGTTCCATGGCGGCGCGGGTTTCGAACTGCACGACACCGAGGGTGTTGCGGTTCTGGTGTTCGATGATTTCGGGGAAGCCGCGGGCCTCATAGCGCACCATGGTGGGATTCACGCCGTAGCCGCGTTTGCCTTCGGGCGGAAAGCGGAGCCAGCTCAGGGCGTCGCGCAGCAGGGCGGGGTCCTCGACGCGCGGCAGGATGATGCCCTGCGCGCCGGAATCGAGGAGACGCGCTACCAGCGAGTACAACAACTCGCCGACGCGCACGATGGGGGTGATGCCGGCGTCCGTGGCGGAGCGGATCATGTCCTGCACGGTCTCCAGATCGTAGGACCCGTGCTCCATATCGAGGAACACGTAATCGAAGCCCGCGGCGGCGAAGGTGCGGGGGATCTCGGCCGACCGGTAGCACTGCAGTCCGCACCCGAGAACGGTTTCTCCCCGAGCCAGCTTTTCCCGGGTCGTATTGGTTTGCATGTTCAAACTCCTTCCGTGGGTAAAAGACTATGCTAGCCTATCGATGTGTCTATGACTGTGACTGTCCGCTAACCCGGCGCGGCGTTCCAACCCCGTAACCCCAAGTGTCTCTTTTGGAGCGACAGTCATGTATTTGCAGTCCCTCGGCGCCAGCCCAGCGATTTATGGCGCTTTTCAACCGCACGCCGCACACGGCCTGATTCTGGCGCGCGTCGCGATCTCCCAACGCGATCAATATCGTCTTTACTCCGAATCCGGCGAACTGGAGGCGGAGCCTTCCGGAGCGCTTTGGCACCGCACGCCGGACCGGGCCGCGATGCCTGTCGCCGGCGACTGGGTGGCGGCGCGCATCGTGGGCGCCGGGCAGGCGATTGTCGATGCGGTGCTGCCGCGGCGGACGCTGTTTTCGCGGCGCGCCGCGGGCCGCCGCGAAGATCAGCAGCCGATCGCGGCGAACATCGACGTCGTATTCCTCGTCTGCGGGCTCGACGGCGATTTCAATCTCCGCCGTTTGGAACGGTACTTGACGCTCGCCATGGAGAGCGGGGCGGCGCCGGTGGTGGTGCTCAACAAGGCGGACGCGTGCGGCGATCTGGCCAGCCGGATCGAAGAGACGGCGGCGGTTGCGGGCGAGGCGCCGATCATCTCGTGCAGCGCGCGGGAAGACGCGGGGATGGACGGTCTGGCGCGGTTTCTCGGACCGGGGATCACGGTGGCGCTGCTCGGGTCGTCGGGCGTCGGCAAATCGACGATCGTCAACCGGCTGCTGGGCGAGGAGCGTTTCCCGACGACCGACGTGCGGGAGTCGGACAGCCGCGGGCGGCATACGACTACGCATCGGGAGCTGGTCCCACTGCCGTCGGGCGGCGCGCTGATCGACACCCCCGGGATGCGGGAGTTGCAGCTCTGGGCGACGCAGGAGAGCGTCGACGCGGCGTTCGACGAGATCGCGGAGATCGCGGCCGGGTGCCGTTTCCGCGACTGCTCGCATCGCGGCGAGCAGGGCTGCGCGGTAGAGGCGGCGTTCGTCCGGGGAGATATCGGGGCCGGCCGGCTGGAGAGCTATCGGAAGCTGCTGGCCGAGGCTCGCCACCACGATGTGATGACCGACAAACTCGCCGCGCTGGAACAGAAGCGGCAGTGGAAGGTCATCCACAAAGCGATGAAGCGGCACAATCGCAAGGAGCGGTAGGCCTGTGCGAACCTAGTGGCATGCGCATCACCTGGCTGGGCCATGGCACTTTCCAATTCGAACTTCCGTCGGGCCAGGTCATCCTGATGGACCCGTGGACCGACGGCAATCCCTCGTACCCGAAGGGTCACGAAATTCAGCGCGTCGACACCATTTGCATCTCGCACGGGCACTTCGACCATATCCACGACGCCGTGCCGCTGGCGCAGCGCTTCTCGCCGGAGGTTGTGGCGATTTATGAGACGTGCCACTGGCTGGAATCGAAGGGAGTGAAGAACACCCGTCCGATGAACAAGGGCGGCTCGCAAAAGGTGGGTGACGTCACGGTCACGATGACGCACGCCGTCCACAGTTGCGGAATCCTCGACGATGGAAAAATCATCTATGGCGGCGAGGCGGCGGGGTACGTGCTGCGGCTGCCGGACGGGCGGGCGCTGTACTTCGCCGGCGACACGAACGTCTTCACCGACATGCACCTGATCGAGCAGCTTTACCAGCCGGCGCTGGCGTTTCTGCCGATCGGCGATCTGTTTACGATGAGCCCGCGGGAGGCCGCGCTGGCGTGCAAACTCATCAAAGCGCGCAAGATCATTCCGATGCACTTCGGCACATTCCCGCCGCTCACCGGCCGCCCGGAAGAGCTGTTGGCGCTGATCGGGAACTTCGAAACCGAAGTGTGGCCGCTCGAACCCGGCAAAACCGTGGACTGGTAGCTACTTTCCGAGCCACCTGGCGATCTCGTCGATCACCTCGGGGGCGACGTGACCGGGCTTGCGGTATTCCGCCTCGCTGCTCTTGCCCTCGCCGGCGACGAACAGGTGGTTGAGCGCCGGGTAGCTGTGGAACTGCGCGTCCTTGCGAGCGGCGAGGCCGGTCTTCCAGAGCGTGAAGTCCTTCATGGTGGTTTCGAAATCGCGCTCGCCCTGGAGGACGAGCATAGGGACGCCGACCCGCTTCGCCAACGCAATGGGATCGTAGCCCTTGAGGTCCAGCAGGTAGGAGACCGGAATGCCGAGCAGCGGGGGCGCGTCGGCGTCGCCCGGTTCGAGCGATTTGACGCGCTTCACGGCCGCCTGAATCCCCGCGAAGTCCTGGGCGGGAACGGCGAGGTATTGGGCCTGGTCGAGGACGAGATCCTCGAGCGGGCGCGCGTTGGCGGCGAGCAGGATCAGTCCGGCGAGCTTGCCGTCCTCCTCGGCGACGCGCGGGGCCACATAGCCGCCGAGACCGTGACCGAGGAGGTACACGCGTTTCGGGTCGATCTCCTTCTGTTCCCGAAGCAGGGCGAGCGCGCGCACAGCGTCCTCGCCGGTCTCTTCATGAACGGTCTTCCCGTGCAGACCGGCCAGCCGGCCGCGATACTGCAGGGTTCTCTTCTCGTAGCGCAGGACCGCGATTCCGCGAGAGGCGAGGCCCTCGGCGAGATCGCGAAAGACCTTTGCGCCGCCCATTGTCTCGTCCCGATCCTTGGGCCCCGATTCGTGCGCCAGAACGATGCCCGGGAAAGGCCCGGCGCCGTTCGGCATCGCCAGAGTGCCCGGCAGCTTCCACTCGTCGGCCCCGACGGTCACGGGACGTTCGGTGAACGCGTCGGGTTTGCTGTACGGGGGCCGCTGCCAGGAGACCTGGCCCGGCAGGAGGAACATCCCGCCAATCAATCCGTTCTGCGTGACGATGTAGCGGACGTTGAGGTTCTGTTTCTCGAAGTGGACGGGAAACACGACGATGGTGTTGACGCCGGTCTTCTGGACCGACGGGTCGTCGACCTTGCCGAGGGCGCCGAAGCCCTGAATCTGCGCGCCGAGCTTGGCGAGTGCGGCCTCGGGCATCTCCTTTTGCATTTCGGGGGTGAAGAGCGGCGCCAAGTCCGCGTATTTGCCGCCGAGGAGGAGGTCCAACGACTTCCGCGCCGTCAGCGCCGGATCGCCCGGGGACTGCGCGAGGCCAATGGCGAGGCCGATCGAAGAGCACAACAGAATACGAAAACGCTTCACCCCTTTATCGTACAGCGTGGGATCCGGCACGGCCGCGGCCCATTGTATTTCATGTAAAAGAACCTTAATATACTATAATGTCCCCGCGATCTTCTGGGACCTCTTTTCGCGCCTTGCTCGTGGCGCTTCCGCTGGCGTTCGGCGCAGCGGGACAGCAAGCGAGCGACAGCCGGCAAATCCTGACTCAACTGGACGCGGTGCGGTGGGAACTGGCGGCGGCGACCGCTCAGCCGGCCACGCCTGGTTCGCTTGGGGCGTTGTTGGACCGGCGAAAGAGGCTGCTGACCCAACTGATGGTGGAGCACCCTGCCTTGGCGGCCGGGGCGGCGCTGCCGGCCGACCTGGTGGAAGTGTTGGGGCGGCTGGCGCCGGGGGCCGCCGTGGAATCGGCGGGCGAGTGGGACGGCCGGTTGGAGGCCACCGTGGAGGACGATTTCCGGCATGGCCGGAGCCGCACCCGATGGCATTTGCAAACGGAGGTCCGCCGGTTCGATCTGTTCGTCGCGGCGAGCGTCGCACAGAAGCCGGGGGACCGGGTCAGCGTCCGGGGGCTGGCGGTCGAAGGAAAGATCGCCGTTGTCGAGGTGAGACAAGCCGCGGCGCCCGCGCCGGCAGCGCAGGCTGACTGCACGACGACAGGCCCACAGAACACCGCCGTGCTGATGGCGACCAGTCCGTCGTTCCCGGCATTTCCGCCGGGAATCAACCCCACGAGCGTAGCGCGGGGATTCTTCGGAAGCCCCGGCGATACGAAGAACACCGATTCGTTGAATGGTTTCTGGAAGGAGATGTCGTACGGACTGACGTCGGTGACCGGACGGGTATTGGGGCCGTTTCAGATCAGTCACGATTACACTTGCGAAAGCCACGAGCAGATTATGACGGAGGCGATCGCCGCGGCGGATCCGACCGTGGACCTGTCGCAATTCACGCGCATCGCCGTCCTGTTCCCGGTGGGAAGCTGCGCGTCGTTTGACGGCATCAGCAGCATGGGCTGCCGCACGGTCATATCGCCGAGCCGGGGGAATCTGACTGCTTCGGCGAGCAAGTTTCCGATCTTTCCGGGGCAGGCGCAGCCGCCGGTGGCGCTGTTTGCGCACGAACTGGGGCACGCCATCGGGCTGGACCATTCGACGTCGGAAGGGTACGGCGCGATGCCGCTGGGGGCTATCAACACGGAAGGAACCAGCTACGAGGAATATGGCGATCCGTTCTCCTTGATGGGAGAACCTTACTTCGGCACGGGCTTTACGTCGGGTCACTATCCCGCTCAGCAGAAGGGCTTAGTGATCCATTGGCTGAACGAGGGAGACGGCTACCAGGTCGTATCTTCTCCCGGGACGTTCACGGTGGCGCCGCTGGAGAAGAGCGCGGGCGTGCGCGGGTTGCGGATCCTGCGGGATGCGGCGGCGGGCGACTGGCTATGGGTGGAATACCGGCAGCCGATCGGCGATGTGGACGGTTCGCTGCAAAATATGGCAGGGTCCAACGTGTTTCAAGGCGCGCTGATCCACCACGAGTACATGTACCCGACCGTCACCTACCTGGTGGACTTCACTCCCACGGTGACGCCCAACGATTTCAAGGACGCCGCGCTCACCGCGGGACAGTCGTGGGCGGACCCCTTCACACCGTTGACGCTGAACGTGGGCGGCGTTTCGGCGGCCGGGCTTACGGTGTCGGTAGGCTATGACACGCCATGCGCCGCCACACAATTCTCGGCGACGACGTTTACACCCGCCGGGGGGACAGGGACGGTGACGGTGACCGCGCCAGGCGGGTGTTCCTGGACAGCCACGGCGGCGCCGAGTTGGATCCGACTTACCGGGGCGGCCAGCGGACAGGGCAACGGGACCGTGACGTTTTCCGTGGACGCCAACACCAACGACAATCCGGCGCGGCGCGGCTCGATCTCGGTGGGGAGGCAGAACACCGTGATCGTACAGGGAGGCCGCGGGATCACCGTGTTGAGTGTTTCGCCGGCGGCGGCGTCCGGATCGTCGGGCCAGTTTACGGTTCAGTTCGCGGACACCTTCGGCGCCACCGACATTGCGTTCGCATATCTCTCCTTCGACGCCGGCACGCGCTGCCAGATCGTAGTGAATCCGGGCAGCGGCTGGGTTTCGGTGGGATCGACCGGTTTCACGTTGGGAGCACCTGGAAAGAGCATTTCCAGCGGCTATTGCACCGTCTATTCGGATGGGACCTCCTTCATTCGTGCGGGCAATCAGCTTACCATGACGCTCCAGGTTTCGTTCGACGCGTCGTTCGCAGGCGTGCACACGATCCTGGGAGAAGCGTATGGATCCGGCGCCGGTTGGAGCGGCCAGCAGTCGTTGGGGATCGTCAGGGTGACAGGTCCATCATGCAGCTATGCCTTGAGTGCCAGCGCGTCGATTTTCGGCATCGGGGGCGGCGCCGGAACCGTGAACGTCACGGCACCGCCGGGATGCGGGTGGGTGGCCAACTCCAATTCCTCGTGGCTCGTCTTGACCGGCGGGGCGGCCGGATCGGGAAACGGCGTGGTGAACTTCACAGTGGCAGCCAATCCGGGGGTGAGCCAGCGCAGCGCCCTGGTGACGTTGGGCGGGCAGACGCTCGGCATTACGCAGTCGGGGATCGTGCCGCAATTCCTCATCGATACGATCGCGGGAGGCGGCCTGCCGCCGACCGCAATCGCCGGCACGGCGGCGGGATTGGGCGCGCCATCGGCGGCGGCGGCGGACGCGGCAGGGAACGTCTATTTCAGCGTCAGCCAGCAGCACGCGATCTTCAAGCTCGACACCGGCGGGACGCTGGTTCGGGTGGCGGGAACCGGCGTTGGAGGTTTCTCGGGCGATGGCGGCCCGGCGCTTAGCGCGCAACTGAATTTTCCCGCCGGGGTGGCCCTCGATGGCTCCGGGAACCTCTACGTGGTGGATAGCGCAAACAACCGCGTCCGCAGAGTGGCGGCGGACGGCAGCATCGTCACGGTGGCGGGCGGCGGCGCCTGTTGCGCGACAGGGGATGGCGGACCGGCAACCAGCGCCTACCTGAGTTCTCCGCAAGGCGTCGCAGTGGACGTGTCGGGCAACCTATATATCGGCGAATACGGCAGGATTCGCAAGGTGTCGGGCGGCGCGATTGTCACGGTGGCGGGGACCGGGTCCGCCGGCTTCTCGGGCGATGGAGGCAGCGCCACAAGCGCCAAAATCGGTAGTTCGCTCGCGCTCGCGACGGACGGCTCGGGCAACTTGTACATCGGCGACGCGTTCGCCGGGCGCGTTCGCAAAGTCTCCGGCGGCACGATCAACACAGTGGCGGGCGCCGGTTCGTTGCGGGGCGACGGCGGACCTGCGACCAACGCGTACATCGGCTTCCCACATGCCCTGGCGGTGGACGGCGCGGGCAATCTCTTCATCGGCGAGGTCGATGGCCTGATCCGCAAAGTAGCCAATGGGATCATCACGACGATCGCCGGCGGCGGCTCGAGTTCAGACGATGGACCGGCGACGTCGGTGCGGCTGTCGGACGTTGTGGGGGTGGCGGTGGACGGGTCCGGAGCGGTGTACGCCGCGGAGACGGAGAATCGGATCCGGCGCATTGCCGGCGGCACGATCGTCACGGTTGCCGGCGGCGCAACCGGCGACGGCGGACCGGCGCCATTCGGCTCATTCACATCGGCGGGCGCGATCGCCCGGGACGGCGCCGGCAATCTCTATCTCGCCGACGCAAATACCCACCGGGTTCGGAAGATCTCCGCGTCCGGGATCATCTCGACGGTGGCGGGAACGGGGGCCGCGGGCTTCTCGGGCGACAACGCGGCGGCGGTTGCGGCGCAACTGTCGGCGCCATCGGGCGTGGCGGTGGACGCCGCCGGCAGTCTCTACATCGCGGACAGGAGTAACGGCCGAATCCGCAAGGTGACGAATGGGATCATCACCACAGTCGCGGGGGGTGGAACCTGTTGTACGACGGGTGAAGGCGTTCCTGCCGCGGGCGCCTATCTACGCTCTCCGAACGGAGTGGCGGTGGATGGCGCGGGGAACTTCTATATCCTGGAAGACGCGCGGATTCGCAAGGTCGCGGCGGGGACGCTGAGCACGTTCGCAGGAACCGGCACTGCCAGCTATTCCGGGGACGGCGGCCAAGCCACCGCCGCGGGGATCGCCTATCCTTCGGGCATGGTCTTCGATGGCGGAAACAATGCCTACTTCGCCGACAATAGCAACTATCGTGTGCGGCGGATCGGAGCGGACGGAATCATCAAGACCGTCGCGGGCAATGGCGTATACGGCTCCTTTGGCGATGGCGGCACGGCCACCAGCGCATCCCTGGCGGGTCCGAATGCGGTGGCGATCGACGGTTCCGGCAACCTCTACATCACGGAGAATGGGCACCGCGTGCGGATGGTGACCGCGGCCGGCCTCATCAGCACGATCGCGGGGAACAGCCTCCCAGGCGCCGAAGGCGATGGCGGTCCGGCCCTCCAGGCAAAGGTGTCGGCGCCGGACGGGGTAGCTGTGGACGCCGGCGGCAACCTATACGTCGCCGATAACACCGGGACCACGATCCGACTGCTGACACCGGCGGGGACGCGGCCGGTGTTGACGGTGAGCAGCTCGCACGCCGGCAATGTCATTGCCGGCCGGAACGCGACCTACACGCTGACGGTCGCCAATGCCGCCGCGAGCGCTTCTACGAGTGGGACCATCACGGTCACGGAGATCCTGCCCGCCGCGATGACGCTAACCGCGATGACGGGCGCTGGATGGACTTGTGCGGGCGCCACGTGCACACGAAGCGATTCGCTAGCGGGCGGCAACCAACTGCCTTCGATTACGGTTACGGTTAAGGTAGGCGCGAATGCCCCCTCGCAGGTCACCAACCAGGCGACGGTGTCCGGAGGCGGCGCGGCCCTGACCGCGGCGCAGGACGTCACGACCGTGCTGGCGGCTGCGCCTCCGGCGCTCAGTGTCACGAAGACCCACAGCGGGACGGTCACACAGGGGCAAGCGAACGTCGCGTATACCGTGGCCGTTTCCAATGCCGCCGACGCGAGTGCTACCAGCGGACAGGTGACGGTGACGGAGACGATTCCGGCGGGGCTGACACTGGTGTCGATGGCGGGGACCGGATGGACCTGCCCGGGAGGGGGCGCGTCGTGCGTGCGCAGCGACGTCCTGGCCGCGGGCGGCAGCTATCCACCCATCACGGTTACGGCGAACGTGGCCGCCAATGCGCCCGCGCTCGTGACCAACCAGGTGAGCGTCGCGGGCGGCGGATCGGCGGGAGCCAGCGCGACCGATCCGACGGCTGTGGCCTCCAGTTGCTCGTATACCGTCAACCCGGTGAACATCACGGTTCCGCCGGGCGGCGCGACCGGAACCCTCGCGGTAACCACCGGCGCGGGCTGCGCGTGGAGCGCCACGAGCAGCGCCGCATGGCTTTCCATCACCTCAGGAAGCCCAGCGACCGGCGCGGGAATCGTAGGCTTCACGGCAGGGCCGAACGGGAGCGGCACGCAGCGGAGCGGGACGGTCACCGCCGGCGGGCAGACTTTGACCGTGACCCAGGCTGCCAGTAACCCCACGCAGATTCCCTCGCTCGTCTCGCTGAGCCCCTTCCAGGGCACAGGACCCAAGGCGACTCTCACCCTGGTCTACGCACATCCGAGCGGTTGGGCAGCCATCCGCAGCGCCGAATTCATCATTCATCCCCGATGGGAGTCGAATGCGCGTTTCGGCGGCTGCTACATCCGATATGCGCCGGGCGCAGGGCTGTTCACTCTCATCGCCAACGATGGAGACTCCGTCGCCGGCTCGGTGGCGCCGGGAGCCGCGAGCAGCGTCTCCAACAGCCAGTGCACGCTCAACGGAGCCACTTCGTCGGCGACCGGCAACGGCAATACTCTGACATTGGTCGTGGCTCTCACCTTCCAGCCCACGTTCACCGGACAGCGCCACATCTGGATGCAGGCGACCGATCACAACAACCTCAGCACCAACTGGCTTGTCTATGGCGTCTGGTTTCCCACTCAGACCACCGTCAGCACCAGTCCGTGGTACCGCATCTACGATCCATTCTCCAAGTCGTACCTGTATAGCTTCGACAAGAACGAGTACGACACCCTCGGGACGCGCGGCTTCGCGCTGCAGGGCATTTCGGGGCTGGTGATGGACGGTTCGACGACCGTGGGCGGCGTCCCCAACATGGCGTGGTATCGCGTATTTGTGAACGCCACCAACAGCCATTTGTGGACCTCGGACCGCAACGAGTTTCTCACCCTGATTAACGCGCAGCAGGCGTATGTCGGGGAAGGTGTCGCGGCCTTTGTGATGCCCTATATCAATGCCCAGGGGCAGGTCTCACCGCAGGTGACGAACACGATTCCCTTCTATCGTGCGGCGTTCCAGGGGGCGAATCTGCACTTCTGGACCCCGGACGCGGACGAGTTCTTCGCCAGGAACGGCAAGCAGTTGCCCGCCGGTTATGCCGGCGAAGGCATTGCCTGCTACATCTTCCCGGCCAGCGGGGCGCAGATGGGCGGCGCAACGGCCGACGACGGCGTCCCGACAGTAGCGTCGGCCGGGAACGGAGCGATCGCTGCGGGGCAAGTGCTCTCGGTCTTCGGCCGCCACCTTGCCGGCACGGTGCTCTTGAACGGAGTTCCCGCGCGGGTGGTTTCGGCTCGGGACAACGAAGTCCGCTTCGTGGCGCCCGGGAAGTTGAAGGGCGCGAGGGAAGTCACGCTTGAAGTATCACGCCGCGGACGGCGATCCAAGCCCGTCAAGCTCACCGTAACGCCGGCCAATCCGACGATCTTCGGAACCAATCCGTACGGGCGTGGGAACGCCCAGGCGCGCAACGAAGACGGCACGGCCAACGGTCCGGAGCATCCGGCGTTGCGCGGCTCGGCCGTGACGCTCGACGCCACCGGCATCGGCTCCCCGGAGCTGCCGGTCGAGGCGCATATTGGAGGGCGTCCGGCCGACATTCTCTCGACGCGGATTTCCCCAACACGCCCGGGAGTCGTCGAGGTGCGGGTGCGCGTGCCGGAAATGATCGAAGCGGCGGCCTTCCAACCGGTCGTGCTGCGCGCCGGCAACCTGTTCAGCCAGCCGGGTGTGGGGCTGGCGATCCGATAGCGGCGGCTTCCCGGCGCACCAACTCCCACGCGCGGGCGACGTGCTCCCGACGCGTGCCGTAATTGCCGATGGCGAGGTGAAGCGTAAACCGGCCCCGTAGAACCGTGCCGGACAGGAACACCTCGCCGGTGGCATTCACGCGGTCGAGGATCGCCCGGTTCTCGTCGTCGGATCCCTTGTACCGGAAGTTCACCACCGAGAACGGCGCCGGCGCGGTGCGCTCGAAAGACGGGTCGTCGTCCACCCAGGCGGCGAGATCCCGGGCCATTCCCACATGGCCGCGGATGATTTCGGCCAGACCTTCGCGACCGAAGGAGCGGAGCACGAACCACAATTTCAGCGCGCGGAAGCGGCGGCCGAGAGGCACGCCATAATCCATCAGGTTGACCGCGCGCGGGTCTTCCGCCGTCTGCAGATACTCGGGAACCAGGGAGAAGGCGCGCCGCAGAACGTCCGGCCGGCGCGTGTAGAAAATGCTGCAATCCATGGGCGTGAGCAGCCATTTATGGGGATTGGTGACGAAGGAATCGGCGCGATCGCAGCCGGCAAACGCCCACCGCAGCTCCGGCACGAGGGCCGCCGAGCCGGCGTAGGCGGCATCGACGTGCAGCCAGATGCCGTGCTGCTGGCACAGATCGGCGATGGCCGGAACGGGGTCTACGCTCGTGGTCGACGTGGTCCCGACGGTCGCCGTCACACAGCAGGGACGCAGGCCTGCCGCGAGGTCGGTTTCGATGGCGTCCCGTAGCGCGTCGAGACGCATGCGAAACTCGTCGTCGACGGCGATGCGGCGCACGTGATCCTGTCCGATCCCGACGGCGATCGCGCCCTTCTCGATGGAGGAGTGCGATTGTTCCGAGGTGTAAACCACGAGACCGGGCCGCACCCCTTTGGTGCGCGAATCCGGATCTTTCGCGTGCCGCGCCGCGGCGAGAGCATGCATGCTGCTGGTCGACGCCGAATCGTAGATAACGCCGAACCACGCGTCGGGCAGACCGCTCCACGCGCGGAGCCAGCGTAGCGCAACCTGCTCCAGTTCGGTGATCGCCGGGCCGGTCTTCCACAGGATGGCGTTGCCATTCAACGCCGCCGTAAACAGCTCCCCGAGGATGCCTTCGGGCGGCGACGAATTCGCAAAGTACGCGAAGAAGCCGGGGTGGTTCCACTGGGTGAGAGCGGGGATGATGAGGCGGTTGAAATCGGCGAGGATTTGTTCCATGGTCTCGCCGCGCTCGGGACCGGCGGCCGGCAGCGCATCCGTCAGTTCGCCCGGGCTGACGCGGGAGAGCACGGGGTAGCGGGACGGGTTCTCGAGAAAATCGGCGATCCACTCGATCGCCTCGTGGCCGTGGCGGCGGAATTCGTCAGGTGTCATGTCAATGGACGGTCACGGTGCCGGTGGCCAGCATCTTCGCCGACTCGGCGGCCGGAACCTTCCAGTTTGTATCAAATCGGCCCTCCGCCACCACATTGGCGAGAGAACCCTTAAACAGGATGTAATCGCCGAAGGTGCTCAGAATGCGATACTGCCCGGGCGCGTCGCGCGGACCGCCGCGGTTGGCTTCCTCCGCTCCCGTCCACCAGGGGAGGCCCGAACTGACCAGCGCGTAGTGCTTGCCGAGCGGGGCGATGAAGAGCAGGCCGAAGTCCGCCGCGCCCGCATTCAGCGCCAGGGGCCACTGCGGGGCGAAGCGCGCGATGAGCGCATTGGTCTCGCTCGTGCCGAACAACACCAGATCCGCCGTGTCGAGATCCTCCGCCGTCACCGCCGTGTCGGCCTTGACCGGCAGGGCGAGCGTCAGGCGCGATCGCACGCTCGACCAGGACGCGGCCGTCTCCGCCATCTGCTTCCGCGACGCCAGCTCTTCGGCGGTTCGCGCGCCGCCAGTGCCGTACACGTAGATCTGGCGGCCGTTCACCGCCTCGGCGATCGGACCCTCGGCGCCGGGCCGCTTTCCCGCCGGCTCGAAATGGCCGGCACGCCACTTGCCGCCGCTCTTCACGAAGGATTGCGAGGGCGAGGGGCGAAGGCGCAGCGGCGAGCCGTCGACCGTCACCAAGCCCACCGGACGGTCGAGCGACAGCGTAAATCCATCGGTATTGCGGGTCTCGACGGACACTTCCGCCGCCCCGGTGCGCCTGGCATCGATGGAGGCCGCCACACCCGGCGTCAGTCCGTCGATGCGCACCCAGTAGGCTGTGTCGTCGCGATACGACCGCGCCACGAGCCGCACGCGATCGGGAAAGCGGTTGCGGCGAAGGCTCTCGAACCAGTCGAAAACGGCGCCGCCCCGGTAGGCAAGGTCCCAGGCGTTATGCCGCAGCCCCGGAAATTCGATGTAGTCGGCGGCGACGCCCGCGTCCACCAGGCGGCGCTGCAAAAGCCTGGAACTCGCCACCGGAACGATCGGATCCTGCTCCCCGTGGAAGATCCGGACCGGCAGATTGACGGCGTTGGGCGCAAGCTCGTCGAAGCCAGGAAGCGGCGCCGGGCACACCGCGGCGACCCCTGCCCAAAGGTCCGGCCGCCGCAGAGCGAGGCGGAGCGCTCCCGCGCCGCCCATGGAGATGCCGGTGAGATAGACGCGGTCGGGGTCGATGGGAAAGCGCCGCTCGACGTCGGCCAGCACGTCAAAAATGTCCCGCTCGGCGATCCCCTGGTAGTTCATGGTCCCGCGCGCCAGGGGACAGGCGACGATAAATCCGGCGTCGCGGGGAACGGCGAATTGGCGCAAGTCCTCGGGATTCGTCTCGCCCGACCGGATGGAAAGCCCGAAGACCTGGCGCAGGTTAATCCGGTGATTCGTGTCCTCGGAATGCAGGCTGATGACGAGCGGGTACGTCTTTGCCGGGTCGAAGCCTCGCGGGACATACAGCGCGTACGGTTGTTCGGAGTTGTCGACGGCGGAGTGGAAGGTGGCCACCTGCGCGCCGGTCTGCGCCCACAGCGCGGGTGCGACGATCCATAAAGCCAGCAGGCTACGCATTGGCAGACAGTTTCCTGACGGCGGGCAGCCATCGCTGGAACCAGTCGCGGAAGGCGTCCAGCTCTTTCTGTTTTCGCGCGGAAAGCGGCACGGCAAGAGGTCCGGTCTTCAAGCCTCGCAAACCAGTTGCCAATTTCAGCGCCGCCGGCTCCGGGAAGTGTGCCGACCAACGCACAAACTCCTGCAAACTGCGGTCGAGGTCTTGAACCTGACGATCCACACCGTCGCGCAGGGCGCGATCGAGCGCGGCCAGCAGTTCGGGGACGGCGCAGGCGGCCGCCGAGACCATGCCGCGTCCGCCGGACCGGCATGCCATGGCGTCGTCTCCCGAAAGGACGGGGACGGACGCGGCGGCCAGTTGTTGATACGCTTCGGGATCGCCGGTGGCATCCACGACGCCCGCGAATTTCCCGGTCTCCCACAAGTGGAGCGCGGTCTCGACCTCCATGGCCGAGGTGCGGTAGATGAGAATCGGCGGGTCGGCGCCGGCTTCTCCCGCGAACTGGCAGTAGAAGGCGCTCAGGTCGTCCTGGTCGTAACGGAAGAAGAGAGGCGGGGGCAGGACGATGGCGGCGACCCCGGCGTCGCGCGCTTCACGGGCCAACTCAATGGATGCGTCGAGGGTCGCGGTCCCAATGCCGGCGAGGACCGGAACGCGGCTTCGTTTCACCGCCAGGTACACGAGCCGGGCGCGTTCGGCGGCGGAAAACGACGGGTATTCGCCGGGGTCGCCGAAGAGCAGGATCCCGCTCACCCCGCCTTGGCAAAGATGATCGACGAGTTCAAAAGCGGCGCCGAAATCCACCTCACCGTTCTTGCCTCTAGGGGTAATCGCAGCGGCCTGGACACCCCGGAACCCGTCCACATTGGAAACTGTACCATGCGTCCCTCAGGAGCGTCGCGGGCGACGCACTTCCCCCTCCTTATAGATAACCGCGCCGCGCTTGATGGTCGCGTGCACCAGGTTCACACCGAAGTACCGGGCCATTTCGCGGTAGTCGTCGAGGTTGAGAAGGAGGATGTCCGCCGACTTGCCGGGCTCCAGCGAGCCGATACGGTCCGCCAGTCCCAGCGCGTGGGCGCCGTTGATGGTGGCGGCGGAAATGGCCTCGCCGGATAGCATGCCCATA
This sequence comes from uncultured Solibacteraceae bacterium, assembly GCA_964608645.1. Lineage (GTDB taxonomy): Bacteria > Acidobacteriota > Terriglobia > Bryobacterales > Bryobacteraceae > CAZSQK01. Next base: position 27,845 of record CAZSQK010000105.1, read on the forward strand.
TGCATACAGGCCAGCGCCACCACGGATTGCATATTCAGTGTGGGAGTATGGTGCGGGTTGAAATTGCTTGCCAGAGCCACCGCCACCCCGGTCTCGATCAAGAGGCGGGCGGGCGCGACGGGGCCGAAGTTCGCGAGCGACGCCGACGGCATGAGAGTGGCCACGGCGCGCGCATTGCCGAGCAGCCGCGCTTCGTCCTCCGTGATGTGCTCGAGATGGTCGACGCTGAGCGCGCGATGTCCGATCGCCAACGCCAGCGCCCCCACGCAGCCCGGCCCTTCGGCGTGCACCTTAATACCCATCCCCGCGGCGGCCGCGGCTTCGAGGAAATGGGCATAGGTTCCCTGCCGGCTGTTATGGCCATCCCACCAGAGGTCGGCGAACTCGGCGAGGCCGCGCCGTTGAATGCGGGGCGCAAATTCCCTCACCACCTGGTCGGTATCGGCGTCGGACGCGCCGAGGGGGATGCGCAGGAGGAAGGTCGGAATCAACTCGATCGGACCCGCGCGCAATGCCGCCAGGACCTTGAGCGCCTTGACCTCGGCGCTCTCGTCCGGGCCGCAGCCAGTCTTTGCCTCGACGGTGGTGGTGCCGTGCCGCGCCATCGCATCGAGGTACGGCCGCGTCCGCGCCTCGAGGAGATGCGCGCTGCTGGTGCGCATAGCACGGGCGGCTCCTTCCTGGTCGGCTCCCCTCGGACCACGAGGAGGATAGACCAGGTGCGTGTGGCTGTCGACGAAGCCGGGCATCACGACGCGGCCCGCGGCGTTGAGTTCCATCGCTCCACGGGCCGCTGCCAGATTTTCCAGCCGGCGGCTCGGTCCTACCTCTTCGATCACGCCGTCCCGGATCAGCACTGCTCCGTCCGGAATGAGGCCGACCTCGTCGAGGCCAGTCCCGCGGCGTGGGCCCTTGGGACCGCGCAGGGTAAGCAACTGCCGCGCTCCCCGAATCAGTATCGGATCCGTGGCTTACCCCCAATCCCTTATGATCGGGGGCCGTGCGGCCATCTGCAACTGATTTGAATGAAAGTGTCGCCGCAAAATGATAATGTCCTATTTGCGCAGAGTAGAAATGTCCTATTGACGCCGCGCAGGCTGGGGAGGTGCAAGAAGGACAGCTACAGATGACGCAAGCCGATCGGGACCGCCTGGTGGCCCTGAAGAAGGCACAGAAGAAACTGATTACCCAGAAGCAGGCAGCCGAGGAACTGGAGATCACGGAGAGACACGTGAGGCGGCTGCTGCGGGCACTGAAGCGGCGAGGAGACAAGGTTGTGGTTCACGCATTGCGCGGGCTGCCATCCAATCGCAAGATCAATGCCGATACAAAACAGCGGGCGATCGCGATCCTGTCGCAGTCGGTGTATTGGGGCTTTGGGCCGACGCTGGCAGCCGAGCACCTGGAGAAGAAGCACGACATCCAGGTGAGCCGGGAGACCGTACGGCAGTGGATGATCGAGGCGAAGCTGTGGCGGGCGCGCAAACAGCACATCGAAAAAATCCACGAATGGCGGCCGCGACGGAGCCGGTTCGGCGAGTTGGTGCAGTGGGACACTAGCGATCACGACTGGTTGGAAGGGCGGGGTGAGGAGATTCTGCTGATCAACATGATCGATG
>CAZSQK010000106.1:0-29438 GCA_964608645.1 uncultured Solibacteraceae bacterium
CTAGGAGGCATTCATGTGCCGCAAAATAAGGAAGTTCACAGCCACGGCATCTGTGACCCTGTTTTTGCTGCTACTGGCCTTACTCGCAAGCGACGGATTGATCATCGGATCGAGCCTGCGGCGCTTCAGCCGTGCGGCGCAATCGCAGTTTCCCGGGAAGCGCGTTGAAGCGCTAATCGCATTGGTGAACTGCCAGTCCTGCGATATCCGCGAGCGAAATAACGCTGTCTGGGCCCTGGGACAACTCGACGACGCGCGGGCCTTGTCCGTTTTGGAGTCATGCTACGCGGGAGATCATTGCGCAAACGTGGCCCGAGTAACGCTCCGGATCGCTCTGCGACACCTCCGGCACGAGGATAGGAACCGGTCCGAGTCCTTTCTGTGGCGCTGGATGTTGCCGAACGAAGGCTGAATCTCATCTCTGAGCTGGTTCATGCGCCACTTGGCTGTATCACGCGTTCGAAGTGCCCCCTCGTGACCCTCGGCCGGTGCCAGCGCCGGTTTGAAGTTCCCAACGGTGCGGTCGAAAAATCCTCACCCCGAAGCTTTGCAATCATGTTCTCACTCTGCTGGCGGGTTACCCATGGTTCTTCGGTTCCGGCTTTTTGCCGTCTGGTGTAGCCTTCTGCCAGTTCTTCTCAGTGTGGGCGGGATAGCCCTCACGTCCCTCGACCTTTTCGACAGCGCCGCCGACCTCGACGCCCAACAGCTTGGCCAATTCCCACAGCTTCGATGCGCCTTGCTCTCCGGAGCCGACATAGCAGCCATACAGATTAACAGTGGCGCCTTTGCAGAATTTGCCCTGTAGGCGCTTCAGTTCGGGCTCCCACGAACTGCGGTTGGGAGCGTCTCCGTCGACGTACGGATCCTTGTTCTTGTCTCCAGGTGGGGAGTTTCCCTTTCCAGTCGCGATGCGGCCGGGACCTCCGTGCCCGTAAATATTCAACTCCTTAATGCAGTCGCCCTCCTTCAGGCGACCCAAGATCTTGTCCACCATGTCCTTTGTGGAAGACGTGCGTAGCGGGTTGTCTACACGCTCAGCCGACGCCTTGTCATAACCGGCTTCGTCGTTTTCGCCGTCAGGTTTTTCAACAACGTTGATCGTTTGCTCGGCGGTAAAAGCGGGGCGCAGCCCAGCGGTATACACCGCCAAAACGACGAAGATGAAGGAGAGCCAGAATGCAGGACGCGAGTTATTGAGGACACGCATAGACGCTCTTCACTCCTTGACGTGCGATCGCAGGATGGCGGCGGCCGCGGGCTCGATCTTGTAAAGTTTGGTCCAGTCCTTGCCATCCACGAGGTAAGTCCAATCCAGGACCACTCGATACTGATGGATGTTACCTGGCCCGTTCCGCACATACAAGTACGCGCTTGGCTCACTGCCAATCCCCGTCCCGTCCATGGCGTGATCCGCAGTCATATCAATTCCGCTTAAGACAGAGCGCAGATCCGAGGCCGTGTTGACTCGGAAGTCGATCGCGCCCGCGTCGAGATCGACGTACTCTGATGCGTATCTGTAGACGCCCATGGCGGCAGTCGATCCGAAGTCATAGGGTGCACTATATCGCGATGAGATCAGGGGACTGCCACTTGGGTTGGTCGACGGAGTGGAACAGCCAAGCGCAATGGCGCAGAGTGCCGTGATGCTAAGAACGCCGAGGCACGAGGAGAGGGTGGTCGGGCGAACAGTCGGCTCCATATACCCTCCGTTCCGCATAGTATACATCCTCGCGGCTTAGTGTATAGCGATATCCTCCAGATCGGTCACTTGCCGCGATTCAGCGTCAGGTGGATCCCCCTTATCCGGGTGGATGGTCCCCATTCCGGGCAAAGCGCCCGAGCGACTTCACCGGGAGACCACTCGACGAGTCGCGCGGGATACACCCCGCGGGATACACCCTGCGGGAATTCCCCGTAGCGCTCCAACGCCGCCACGATCTGCGGGCCGGATTGGCGAAATAGATATACTTAGTTTTTTTTCAAAAGAATTGCTTGATCTTAGGCAATTCTTGTGTCAGGATTAGTCCATTTTCGTACATCATATAGCCTGGAGGGGTTGATGGCACAGCGAACGATCGTTATTCCACCGGGTTTTTCCACGAGCGGGAAACCGTTTCCTGCCGGCAATGCCGTGCAAAGCGATTCGGTATCCTGGACGAACAACGACAGTGTCGCGCATTGGCCGACGCCGTTGTGCATGAACCTGAATGCCCCGGCCGGTCAATCGACGTCCGGCTATCAAGGCGCCCCCGGCGCGCCGAATATTCCCCAGGCGATTCCCTACAATTGCGCGCTGCATCCGGGCGAGCAAGGCGTGCTGACGATTTGGGCGGCATTCGCCGCTGCAACACCGGTCACCGGAGTCGTGGGGCAGGAGATCCAAATCACCGCCGGTGGAATGCCTCCCGTGACCGTTACCGGAGGGTCGCAGGCCAATATCACCGTGTCGGCGCCGGGATCCTCCAGCGCGAACTATGGCTTCGTTGTCGCTGTAGCCTCGCAGCCCGCAACCTATAACATCAATCTGACGGCGGCGGACAATCTTGGCGTTCAGATTTCAGGGACCCCCATCACGGTGACCGTTGCTGCAGCGTTTGCGGCCGTCTCGTCGCCTTCGGGTCCCGCCAAACAAGCCATTCCGCTAACCACGGGAGGAACCCCCAAGATTACGGTTACCGCGGCTACGGTCACGGATAGCTCAGGCAAGCCAGCCTCGTCCGTGGTGAGTGTAGCCGCAAACGCGTCGGGAAGCGCCGTCGTCGCGACGGCAACGCAAGCGGGCACGTACACGGTCAACCTTGTAGCAACGGACGGCTCGACCGTTGCCGCCGCGATTTCGCAGAAGATCACACTAACGGTTTCCTGAGTCGTTTCCTGAGTATTGGGCTTCACCAAAGGGACTCTTATCGAAAGCCTATGGGGAGGGTGTATGGCGCAAGACAGGCGTTCCGTGATTCCAAACGGATTCTATAAGGACGGCGGCGGCAAGGGACAATTTGCCGCGGTCAATGCGGCACAGAGCGACTCTGTATTCTGGAACAACCAGGATAGTGTCCAGCACTGGCCGGTCCCGGGCTGTTCGAATCTGAATGTCGAACCGGGCAAATCGACACCCGGTTTTACGCCATTTCCGGCGCCGCCAATCCTCGGTAAAGCGACGACGTTCGTTTGCGCTGTGCACCCCGCCGAGACGGGCACACTGACGATTTGGCCGGACTTCCTCACGGCCGGCGCAACTCTGTCGGGCACGGTGAACACGAATGTTGCTCTGACGAAGGGCGGGATGCTGCCGGTTTCCATAACCAGCGCGGTAGTTGCACCCTCGACCATGGCGGTCTCCGTGGTGAACGGAGCCGTTGTCGCAAACGCCTCCGTGGCGGGGACGTACACCGTCAATTTGGTCGCCGTGGACGGCCTGGGCGTTCAAGTTTCGCAAATATCGACCATCAAAATCACCTAGACCGAACTGGAGGAGAGCCACTTATGCCGGATACGACGAAGGGCAAACGCAGAGTCAACAATTCCAGCAGATGGGAGAAGAAGTCGCGGCGGCGCTTCCTGCGTGAGGCGCTTGGCGCCGGCGCGGCCCTGGCGGCAAGCCGATTCCTTCCCCGGACGGCCATTGCACAAGCGAGGCAAGCGCCGTTTGCCAATCCTGGACAACTTCAATCCAGCGGCGGGAAGTTGAATATCGTGATGGAGGCGAGCAGCGAATTCCAGCAGAGCATTCCCAATGTGTCGAATGCCGCCCAACTCCGCTACTTTCAGGGATGGTTTCCGGCCACCACGCCGTCCAAGGTGCCGGCGGTGAGTGCCGGATCAGCGGCCGGCCCGGGCCCCACGCTTAGGGCTCAAGTGGGCGATGACGTTCAGATCGCATTCTTCAACCGCGTGGATGACAAGAAATTCAAGTACACGACGGTAACCGCCGAAGGCAGCGGCCAGAAGGGTTGCGACCTCGGCGCGAATCCCAGCCTGTATCCCGGGGCCGACACCTATCCAAACTGCTTCCACGGTTCGAGCACCGCGAACATTCACTTTCATGGAACTCACGTGAGTCCGGATGGACTGGGCGACAACGTCCTGGTCCAGGTCATGCCCGATGCCGCACTCAACGAAAAGCAGATGCTTTCGTGGTTCCAGGAGGTGTTTGCCAACTGTCCGACAGCGTGGGGAAAAATGCCCCTCCAGTACCGGCGATATCAGGAAGCGAAGGTCAAGGCGGCAGGCAACGGCATGTGGGCAGAGAATGAAAAGCTGATCAAGGCAGGGTTGTGGCCGCAGTACCTTTCCGGCGGGTTTCCCAACTGCTATAAGCTGCCCCGCGTGGGCGCCGCCAACCCGTATACAAAGCAGCCCTACAAGGCGGGACAGGCGCCGGGCACGCACTGGTACCATGCGCACAAGCATGGATCCACGGCGCTGCACATGATGAATGGACTCGCGGGCGCTTTTATCATCGAAGACAATACCCCGGGAGGGGACAATACCCCGGGAGGTTACGACTGGTTTCTCAAAAGCAAATACGGTAAAGATGCAAGCGGCAACTATCTGCCCGGCTTCGAACAAGTGATGGTCTTCCAGAACCTCAGCACACAGCAGAACCAGGAATTACAGGGTGCGCCCGCCAACGTACGAAACGGCTCCAATAACATCATGGTGAACGGCCAATTCCAGCCGGTGATTACGATGCGCCCCGGCCAGGTTCAGTTGTGGCGATTGGTGAATGCGACGGTCGGACGGCTTTTCGGCGGCGTGATTGCGGGCATCTTCTCCTCGCCGCCGGACTTCGAGTTCGCCCAGACGGCGATGGACGGCGTTCAGTTGAGTCCCCAGAATTTCACAAACCAGCCGTTCCTCCAGGGATATCTGAAGGGTGTCCAATATCCATCGGTCTATGCGATTCAGAGCGGCTTGGCGCTCTTCGGCGGAAACCGTGCGGACGTGCTGGTCCACGTTCTGCCCACGGCAAAAACCGGTCTGACAGCGTTTCCTGCGACCGGCACACCGTTGTTTTACATCAATGTCGCGGGAACCCCCGTGTCCGGACCGGGCCTGCCGACTACGTGGCTGGACATGCCGCCCTTCCTCCAAAATTTGCCTGCTCCGACGGGCAGCCCTCACCCCGTTGTCTTTGGCTGGGGCGATCAGCCAGGACGGAATGCCGGGGCGGCTGGAGGACGTGTCAACAATCTCACCACGACACCGCCTCAACTCAACCTGGCGCCGCATTTCGAGATCGATCACAAACAATTCAGCGAGACGAAGGTCGACCAGTGCGTGCCGCTAGAGGCGCTGCAAGATTGGGAGCTGTCGAACGAGTCGACGATTCCACATCCTTTCCACATCCACATCAATCCGTTCCAGGTGATGGAGATTAGCGTTCCGGCGGCGAATGGCACGTATACGACGTATTCTCCGCCCGACAAGACCGATCCGGTCTGGCAGGATGTTGTCGCGATTCCCGCAGGAGCCTATAACCCCGCCACGAACACAGTGACGCCGGGAAAGGTTCGGATCCGCTCGCGTTTCGTCGACTTCACCGGAACTTACGTGCTGCATTGCCACATCCTGGCTCACGAAGACCGCGGCATGATGCAGTTGGTCCGCGTGCTGGATCCAACGAAGTATCCGGGTGGGTGCCAATTGAATATTCCGCATCACCACTAGCAGGGAGATCGACGATCACGATCCGCCGAGCATGTGCCCAAACCCGCCGCGCCGGGGAGAGGCAACGTGATCCAGCGCCCGTCGCCAACTGGCGTTGCTTCCCTGTTGCCCATCCCAAGTCCCAATTCGTTCTAACTCGTCGGCCTGCCGGACCGCGGCCACCCTCAGAAGTCTCGGGAATGATATGTACTGCGCCCCAGGCCGTGGGCTGTGCCACAAAATCGGGCACAGGAGTGGCTGCTTTTCACAGGGAGGTCCGTGACACAATAGCGTCAATTCTGGAGGCCAACTATGGCGACGGCATTGCGGACGGCGCGGCGGTATTGGAAGCTGATTGCGGTTTCCTGTTTTTCGCTTTCCATTGCGATGGCGCTGGGAGTATTGGCGTTGAGCGTGTCCAATACGGTGCTGCTGCTCCCGCCTTCGGGAGCGGAGCCGGACCGGTTGGTGATGATCTATTCGCATTCCGCGCAGGAGGACATCGGCGAGGTTTCGTATCCGGACTATGAATACTTCCGGAAGAATAATCACGTGTTCACCGACATTGCGGCGGCGCCGAATTCGATTGGCGTGAACGTGGATTTCGGTGACGATGGCCACGAGGTGAAGCTGGCGACGCGGTCGGTGTCGGAAAATTATTTCGCCGTGTTGGGGATCAAGCCCTTTCTGGGCCGATTTTTTACGTCGGGCGAGACGGCGGAAAGCGCGGACGAGGCGGTGATGTCGTGGCCGTGCTGGAACCGGCTGGGATCGAAGCGCGACATCGTCGGAAAGAAGCTGGCGGGGTTTACCATTGCCGGGGTGGCGCCGCCCAGTTTCACAGGTGGGTTCTACGGAGCAAATGGAGATTTGTTCGGAAGCCTGAGGCACGATCAGGATCGATCCTGGATGGCGGATCGGTCGCAGGGACATTTGATGTTGACCGCACGATTGAAGCCGGGCGTGACACGCGCGCAGGCGCAAGCCGAGATGATGGGCCTGGCGGGGCAGTTGGCGAGCGCGTATCCGAAGGAGCTCAAGGGAAAAACGGCGGTGGTCACGCGGGCGACGCTACTGCCGCCGGATGCGATTCCGGACCTCATGGTGGCGAGCGGAGTCCTTATGCTCCTGGTGCTTCTTGTGCTGCTCATTGCGTGCGCGAATGTCGCGAACCTGATGCTGGCGGCGGCGGCGGGACGGCGCCAGGAGGCGGCGATCAAGCTGGCGATTGGCGCGCCGCGAGGGCGCTTGATCCGTGAGTTTCTTCGGGAGAGCGCGGCGGTGTGCGCGGCCAGCGGCGCCTTGGGTTACGGCATGGCCGCGGGGATCGCTGGCTGGCTGAGGAATTTCAGCTATGTGTTCCCGATATGGGGTTCGTTTTCGTTTTCGATCAGCCTTCGGCTGGACGGAGCGGTGCTGGGATTTACCATCGCGCTGGTAGCGATTGCGAGCGTGGCGACGGGGTTGGCGCCGGCTTTGTACGCGTCATCGCCCGCGCTGGCGCAGATTCTGGGCGGCGAAGTGGTGGTGGGGGGATCCCGGAAAAATCTGCGGCGCAACGCGCTGATCGTTGTGCAGGTGGCGGTGTGCACTCTGGTGATGGTGGGGATGGGGCTATGCCGGCGCAATCTGTACAACATGCGTAACGACGAGTTCGGATTTTCGGCGCACAATCTGGTGGCGCTGAACGTGTACACGGAAGCGGAAGGATACAAGCAGTCGCAAGCGGCAGACTTTTACGACAAGCTGCGGCGGACGACGGCGGCGCTGCCGGGAGTGCAGGCGGTGACGCTGGCATGGGATCTGCCGCTGTTCGGCGCGCAGGATCTGCCGATTCAGGCGCCGGGAACGGGCGAAGCGATCAGCGCTCACACGGCGGTAGATGAGGCTTATTTCGCGACCCTGGGGATACCGATCGTGGCCGGCCGGTCGTTCGACCGCCATGATCGGGAAAAGGCGCCAGGAGTGGCGATTGTGAACCGGTGGATGGCGGAGACCTATTGGAAGGGCCGGAATCCGCTGGGTGAGGTGTTCATGGTGGGCAAGCCGCCGCGGCCGGTGACAATCGTGGGAGTGGCGGCGAATTCGAAGAAAGATATCGGTGAAGAGAAGCCGGGACTTTTTGTGTATCTGCCGCTGAGCCAGGAATACCGAAGCGGCATCCAGGTGATTGCGCGGACCAGCGGAGATCCGAAGTGGTGGGTAGAGCCGTTTCGCAAGGCAATGCGGGGGCTCGGGCTGAAGGTGATGGTCGAGCCGGTGACGTTCGCGGAGTGGGTGGATTTGGGCCTGTTTGGAATGCGGGCGATTACGTGGGGCGGCGAGGTGTTGAGCGGGCTGGGGCTGCTGCTGGCGATGGTCGGGCTGGCGGGGGCAGTGTCGTATTCGGTTGGGCAAAGGAAGAAGGAACTGGGGATTCGTGTGGCGCTGGGCGCGCGGCGCGGGCAGTTGCTGGCCATGCTGTTGAGGCAATCGGCGTTGGTGGTGGGCGCGGGAGTGGCGATCGGGCTGGCGTTGGGGATGGTGGCGAGCACGCTGCTGCGGTCGCAGTTCTACCGGATGGGCGCGGTTGAGTGGACGGTGCTGCTGCCGGTGACGGCGGTAGTGATGGGGCTGGCGCTGGTCATGACGTGCTTATCGGCGATGCCGTGGCTGAGGGTGGATCCGATGGAAGCCGTGAGGCACGCGTGATGAGACGACGCAAAGTGGACTTTCGTTGACCAAGCCCCCCTGCGAGGCGCCGGGCCATGTGGCGGCTGCTGCGAACTCGGGGGCGTTCCGTCCAGGTCGTCGGGATCCGGACAAAGCGCCCGAGCGACTTCCACCGGAAGACCAATCGACGAGTAGCACGTAATCCGGCCGGAGCAGCGAATGAAGGCGCCCTTTTCACCGTAGGCGACCCACGTGAAGTAGATTAGTCCGTCCGCTGTGTCGTGTACAAACGAGAGCGGCTTGCGACTGTCGCCTTCGGTGGTAGCACGTATGCTTATTTCCGCGATCAGCTGATCGCGGCCTCGTTCAATGCCTCGGTCCCGTGCCCCGATGAGTCATTTGGCGGTCATTATGGTCGTGACCCCGTCCTTTATCCGGCTTGTTGGGTCTCGCTGGCCGTTGAAGGTACACCCTTGTCCCTGACGTTTGAGCCTGACCACAATTTCACCGTGGTTGTAATCTTTGACCAAGTCGCCATTTTGGTCCAAGCGCCAAGTCTCGATCAAGTTATTCCACGTCGGGTAGGCCGTTCCATTCTTATCGAATTTGATGGTTCCAAGGTTACGGCCATTGTCGGCCCAATCGAACGTTCTGCTTACAAGAAGGTCGTAGGTGGAAAGCGTAGTGCAACCGCCACCGGGAGGCGCTCCGGTGTTGCCACAGGTTGACGGCGTGCCGGGTCTCTCCATCTGTGCCTGCAAGCACTGCCGAAGCGCACCAGGCACTCCCGCATCGTTCGTAATCGTGGCGACCACTATGTTCACAACCATGCCGCCGCCCGGCGCTTCGTTGCACATAATGTAAGCGCCGCTTGCCTCTCTCCAGCCTTGCGCAGCGTTACCTGCGCCCTCCATAGTGAAACCCACATTTCTGAGAGCCTGGCGGGCCCGGTCCATGCATTCGTTATAGTTTAGGGAAAGCTGCTGCTGTCCGCGGGACATCGCGGGTTGTGCCAGGCACGATACAGCGCAGTTGCCGAGAATCAGGGCCAGTTGCACATACTTCATTGCGCCTCCCTTTAGCGGCCGATGTCTACCGCTCGATCGCGGTAACGTTTATGGTTACGACGCTGGGGCCGCCGCGCAGCGGAAATTCTTCTTTCGACCAGACGGTCACCACTCATGCTCCGGCCATCCCGCGCGATGATCATCCTATCGACGGTGCTGATACGGGGCCATGTGATTTCGAACTACCGTATTATATGCCTGCCGCAGCCCGGCGCAAGGGCTTTTGAAGCTCATAAGCTCGTTTTGAGAATTGCTCCTTGTAGTCCGGTCCTCACCCCGGGCCGGGCCACCGAGCAGGTAACGGTAGCGGGCGAGGTGACGCCGCGTCTCTTTCGCCGTGCCGGGCCTGGAAGGGAGTTCCAGCCAGCCGAAGGTTTATGGTCTGCGTGTCGGGGAAAATGCTGCTTACATTGGATCACGTTCGCTCGAGCGCATTCGCGGTCGAAGCGAAATGGCCGGGTAACCCGTGGGCGTCCATGGCCGCGCCGAAGTGCTGTTGGCAGAGGGCCGCTAGAGCAGTCTTGAATGTGCCCATGGGACCCGTCAGGAATACACCGAAGTCCGCTCCTCCAAATGGGGCACGATACACAGCTGCGAGCAACGGGACGGTAATACGCTCCAGGGCGACCCCGAGGAATCCCAGGCTCGCTCGCACGGATCTGATTAGGGTCTCGTGATCGACTAGCGTCTCGATCTGGAAATCCTTCAGTGCTGGTGGCAGCCGCACTTGGGCGCCAGCCGGATTTCCTGCCGGTTCTCCTCACGCGTCGCCGGAAACATTTGCCGGCGCGATTCGAACCGTCGTCATCGGTCCGATTCTATCGCTCCTCCGTCGCGCCCGCCTCACTCACCAGCCGATCGAGCCTTGTAACGCCGCATTTACCTCGAATTCGCAATTTGATATCCTGCGGCAGAAGGAGCCAGCTTGCGATTCGCTGCGATTCTTTGCCTCTCCTCTGTTGTATGGTCTCAGGCCTCCTGGAAATCCGACTGGGCCAAATTCCATGACGCCCTCGAGAAATGCACCGAAACCAGCAACTGTGCCCTCGAACCCACCAGCGTCCTGAAAGGATCCGTCACCTGGAAAGGGAAGCTGCAGGCCATCACCGCCCGGTCGCAGTGTCCCATTGTCGCGGACGGGACCACCGGCGACTGCATCGAGATTCGGATGCCCGATGTCCCGTCCATCATTTCGGGGGGCGGCACGTACGCCTTCTCCACCGTCACGGCCTTCGCATCCCCGGCCGGCCTGGAGGTCTGGAAGAAACTGCCCATCGGCAGCGACGTTCAATTCCAGGCCACTATCTCGCGCGTCAAGTTTACGTTCCATCCCACATCCGCCCAGCGCAAAGTGCTGGTCGTGGTGAAGGACGCTGTGCCGCGGCGTTAACTCCACGCCACTGGAGCAGAAGAATCGGAACGTCAGCGTCGGCGACACCGTTACCCTGTCGTTGAAGCTGGAGCTAGGCGCGACCACGACGAGAGTGGAGGTGACGGCGGAAGCGCCGGCATATCGGTAGCTATTCTGGTCGGCGGTGTGATCCATGCAGTTCGTCTACTCGTACCGCAACGCCAATATCGGATCGATCCTGCTCGCCCGATGCGCGGGAATCAGGCCGGCCATGATCGCCACCAACGCCAGGACCAGCACACTCAAGGACGCAATCCCCGGATCGCCGCCCTTGATCCCGTACAACTGCGCCCCCACGAACCGTCCCAACCCGAGCCCCGACGGCACTCCGACCGCCAGCCCGATCGCCAGCAGCAGCAGCACCTCTTTCATTACCAACCACACCACCGATCCGCTGCCCGCTCCCAGCGCCATCCGCAGCCCCATCTCCTTCGTCCGCCGTCCGACCACGAACGCCATCACGCCATAGAGGCCGATCGCGGCCAGGAGCGTCGCCAACAGCCCGAAGCCCGCCGATAACAGCGCCGTCAGCCGCTCCGTCAGCAGCGTCTCGTCCAATTGCCGGCCAACCGTCTTCAGATCGAACACAGGCATTCCCGCGTCGAGCTCTTTGACCGCGCGTTTCACCGCCGTGTAGGCCGATGTCGATCCCAGTCCGGCCCGCACATAGATCGCAGAGCCGTTATTGCCCGATTGCGGAATGTACACCTGCCGCCGCACGCCCTCGCGTGGGCCTTCGTACAGGCTGTTCGCCGCTACCCCGACGATCTCGACCTCGAGCTTCGCCTGCGGGCCGACGCCGTTCCCGATATGCCGCCCGACCGCGCTCCGGTCGCCGAAAAAGTGCCGCGCGAACTCCTGATTCACGATCGCTACGTTGGCTTTATCGCCGCGGTCTACGTCCCGCCGGTCGAAGTCGCGCCCTTCGACAAGCGCAATCCCCATGGTGGCGAAATATCCCGGCGAGATCGCGTTCATGAAGGCCTGCATATCCTCGCCGTCTTTCGCCTTGTGCCCTTCCACCTGCATCGTGTTGTCCCACTCCCAGCCGTGGAGCACCGGGACCGCGGCAACGCCCGCCGACCGCACCCCCGGCGTCGCCCGCAGTCGCTCCAACAGGGTCTGGTAAAAGATCGTCCCGCGCTCCTTGCTGTATCCATTCAATGCCGGATTCACCTGGAAGGTGACGAGATTGTCGGGCTCGCGAAACCCCGTGTCCGTAGCCTTCAGATTTTGCAGACTCCGCACGAACAGGCCCGCGCCGAACAGCAGCACGAAGCTCAGCGCCACCTGCGCCGCCACCAGGCCTTTGCGCAGGTAGACCGAGCCGCCCGAACCCGCGATCGATCCCACGGCGTCCTTGAGCGTAGTCCAGAGATCCGGGCTGCTCGCCCGGAGCGCCGGCGCCAGGCCGAAGATGATGCTGGTCAGGACCGTCACCCCCAGGCTGAACAGGAGAATACGCGCGTCCGGCGTCGGCTGGATCAGCAGCGGATTGCCCTCCGACGGCGCGAGCAGCAGCAGCGCGCGCGTCAGCACTGCAGCGAGCCCCACGCCTGCGACGCCGCCGGCGAACGACAATACGAGGCTTTCTGTGAGCAACTGCCGCACCAGGTGGCCTCGCGACGCGCCGATCGAGAGCCGCACCGCGATCTCCTTCTGCCGCGCGAACGCCCGCGCGATCAACAGATTCGCCACGTTGGCGCACGCGATCAGCAGCACCAGCCCCACCATGCACATCAGCACCACCAGCGCCGTCGAGAAGGTGTTGCGCAGGTCGGAGTAGCCCGTCGCGGCCTTCTCCACGTTGATCGTCCCTTCCAGGAACCGGGAGCGCGAGTACGCCGACCACTCGCGCGCCTCCGGCAACGTCGCTTCATACTCGCGAATCTGATGGAACAGCACCTGGAGAGGCGCCCGCGCCGATTCCGGTGTATATCCCGGCTTCAAGCGCGCGAACACCTGCACCCATCGCGCCCGGCGCGATGCCGCGTTGAACCACGACCATTCCGGCATCAGCGATTCCTTCATCAGGATCGGCACACGGATCTGCGCCGCCTGCGCCGGATCGAGCCCCGCGAACCGCGGCTCCGACACCCCGACGATCGTCATCGGATAGTTGTTCACCAGGAGCTTCTTGCCGATGACGCTCGGATCGGACGCAAAGCGGTTGACCCAATACTGGTAGCTCAAGACCGCGACGGGGTGCCCCGCAACCACGCGGTCGTCCTCTTCGGAGCTGAAGACGCGCCCGATCGCCGGCTTCACCCCCAGCATCGTGAAGTAATTGCCCGAAACCATCTCCATGAGCACGCGCTCCGTCTCGTTGCCGACCGCGAGCGATGCCGATTCCAGCCGGCGGCAAAGGACCTCGGAGAGCGGCTCGGCCTTCTGCTGATAATCCTGGTAGATCGGGTACGAGTGCATCCACCGCCCCATGTTGCTTCCGTTGTGGTTGCCGCGCTGGTAGAGCACCACCAGTTGCTCGGGGTGCTTGATCGGTAGTTTTCGCAGCATGAGCTGGTCAATCAGGGTGAAGATTGCGGTGTTAGCGCCGATCCCCAGGGCCAGCGACAGCACCGACACCGAAGCAAACAGGGGACTTCGACGGATGCCACGCAGGGACAAACGCAAATCGCGCACCAGGTTCGCCATGTATGCTTATACTGCCGTTTCGTCCCGCGGTTACGAAAAATCTATTCAGCGGCACAGGCCTTCCGGCCAGTGCAAGCTCAAGCTACGGCATCCAAAGGCGTTCGGAAGCCGTCGCCCGCACCCCTTGGACGGAAGCGGGAATCTGCATCGACCACAAAAGCGGAGCCAGGCTTCGGCGCTCGGGACAAGCGACCCGGCTCTGCTTTCCAAGACTGACCCAGGCCCATTCCTCAGCGACGAAATCGAACGATGTAGACCGCTCCCTCATAATCGATGTGCGAGAGTTCGTCGAGCATGAATGCTTGAACTTGCTCAGGGGCGCCGCCGCCGGAGCCGGCTCCGATTAGTGGAAACGCTACCGAGGAGAAGTGCTGTTGGGAGACCAGTGTCATTGCGTTGCGAACTGAGTGGCGCACCGAGTACTCAGAGGCGCGCCAGAACATGTTAATACCCGAGACGTGAATGATGCCTCGAAAAGGAAGGCGACCGGCTGACGTCAGGACGGCGCCTCCTAGTCGAATCGGGCCATGGAGAGCGACTTCACGGAACGGCTTGATTCCGCCGCGGCGTTTAATCGCGCCCGAGACGCCCTGCGGCAACAATAGCCACCAAGGGATGATGTTCCTGTTCCAGGCGTTGACAATTACTTCTACGGGTTGATAGAGAAGATCACCATCCGTGACAAGGACCTGCATGGTCTTCAGTTCTGACGTTCCGAACAGGCAGAAAGTCGGCGACTCCGACCCAGCCAGATGATCCGGGCGCGACAGGTCGGCGGCTGCGCTACTTTGCCACGTAGCTCCTGTGCAACTCTGCGCCGTTACGATCAGTCGTCACGTAGACTACGGCTTTCTCGGACTCCTTCTTCGTCACCGTGAGGTCGCTGTTCTTCCGCGGTGCGCCGGCGCGGCCGGTATCTGCCCCCGTCAGCACCTTCTGGATCTCCACGCCGCCTGTTCGGGGTGCCGCGGTGGTCCCGCGCTCGGCCAGGGCCTCCGCCGCGCTCGCCTTCAGCAACTTCGGCCACATCCGCCGAAAGAGATCGGACGAGCCGTATACATCAGCGCCGCTGAAGTTGCCGTTCACGCTGTACGCATACCCGATCGCGTTGCCGAATTCGACCTTCCGTAGCGCTGTGACGTAGCGGTCGATCCCCTCAGTCACCTTCCTGTCCTCAAGCGCAATCAGCATGCTGGTCGCGCCGGACGGAGGAGGTGGCGGCGCCCCAGCCCCACCGATCGTGCCACCGGCAACCCCTCCTGCGAGACCGACGCCAACTCCGCCGGCTGATGACGCAAGTTTCGTCCTCGCCTCTGCTACATATGCCCAGACCTTCTCCTGGTTCCCGGGCTCGCGCACGACGTTCTTCAGTTCTTTCGTTGGGATAGCCGTCATGGCCGCGTTAAACTGATGGACCGGCTCCGCACCTCGCTTCGTCCATCGCCCCTGCTCGACGCAGAACGAAGCGATCGGCAACTTCCCTGATTTCGGCGGCAGCAGCAAGTCCGTCGTCAGCACGCGGTCCTGCTGTCCACCCTTCACGATGTCTCCCGCCTGGACGAACACAGGCTCCGTCGAAAAGTTCTCGATCGCGAGTTGCTGCACATTGCCAGTCTCGTACACTGCAGCCTTTTTCTGCTCAATCGCTTCGCCGAGCGTCAGCAGTTGTACGGCGCCCTGTTTGCTGCCACCATGCAGCAGATAGATCGACAGATTCTCGTGCGTGAACGGCCCCGTCACGCGCAACTGGTCGTCCCCGGCGGTTAAGACCCCCATCGCGACCGAGGACAACACGGCACCTACCATAAGTCGTCTCGACATAGGACGCCTCCACACGCCTAATCTGACGCCGTACGGCTCATCCGAGTTCCCATCCGGAACCGTGCCCCCAGAGCACAGGTGTGGCCTGCCAAAGTCCGCCCCGCGCTCGAGAAAAGCCATCTGATCCGGGGAGCCCAGGTCTCGGTAGGCTACTTCTCTCAGGATTGCCGGCAATCCGTTACTGTTACGTATCAATATCGGCAGCCATTATGCGCCGATCAGCTTGAGAAGCTACGTGAACCGCGGATGCAGAGCCGCGCGGTCAAGCAGTTGTGCGGGGCTCCGTGTGTCGCGTAGAATGGCGCGCATGGCCCCCTACAGTCCAGCTGTCCTATTATTCGTGAGCAGCCTAGCATTCGCTCAGGCTCCGCAGACCACTCCTCCCGCCGCGCCTGGTCCGGGCCGCGGCGGCTTCGTGCCGATTGTGATCGGGTCGCCGGCTCCGGTTCCGCCGGAGGTCGCCATCCCGCGTCCGACGCCGCCCGAGATCGCGCAGGTCAACCAGGCCGTTTCGAGTTGGATCGCGTCGAATCAATCGGCGACGCAGCCGGTGTTAAAGAAGTTCGCGCCACTGCTGCTCCTGCAGCCGCCCCGTTTGAACGTCGCGGCGACCTACACGCAGACACAGCAGCGTATGGGGCCGCGGCACGAGCGGTTCGTGGAGATTGCCAAGAGGGGCGACATCGACCTGCTGCTCGACGGCGACTCGATCACCGACTGGTGGGTGCAGAACGACGAGAACAAGGCGGTCTTTGAGAAGTATTTCGCCGGAATGAAGACGGCGAACTTCGCCATTGCCGGCGACACCACGCAGGGCGTCCTCTGGGGATTGAAGAACGGGGAAGGACAGGGATTCCAGCCGAAGGCGATCATGCTGATGATCGGGACGAATAATACGGGCGGGACCAATAATGCGGGGACCATGACAGCGGCGGAAATCGCAGAAGGCATTGGGGCCGTGGTGCAGGAGATGCGGACCGATTTTCCCGACGCGAAGATCCTGCTGCTCGCGGTGTTCCCGCGAGGGAATCCCGGCGATTCGGTGCGGGACAAGATCGCGGAGATCAATGGGATCGTCGCGCGGC
Organism: uncultured Solibacteraceae bacterium; assembly: GCA_964608645.1. Classification (GTDB taxonomy): domain Bacteria; phylum Acidobacteriota; class Terriglobia; order Bryobacterales; family Bryobacteraceae; genus CAZSQK01. The sequence goes on from CAZSQK010000106.1 coordinate 16,344, forward strand.
TCGACGACCAGCGGCACGTCTTTTACCTGGATATCGGGGCGAAGTTCCTGGACGATCGCGGATATTTTCTGCCGGGCGCGTTCCGGCCGGACAACTTGCACCCTGGCGCGAAAGGATACGACATCTGGGGCGCGGCCGTGAAGGACAAGATCGCGGAATTGATGAAGTAGGGCTACAGGCGTCCGGCGGTCCAGAGGATCGCGTTGCGGAGGAGTTCTCGTAGTAGATCGCGTTCTCTCGCGCCTGGCGGTCATGGCCCAATTGAATGCCGGTGACCGCGACTTCTGCCATGCGACCACCTTCGCCTTCGGACCTGTACCAGTCGTTTAGGAACTGAAGAAATGCGGTTCAATATTGAAATTCACAGTAACACGTTGTGCGTATGTTCAATAGTGTTGGCGTGCTTTGCAGCGCTCCCCTTGGAAGCAGCGGACGCAATGACCGACGTTGGCGCCTGCGCTCAGGAATTGAAGTTGCCGATGTTCTCAGTACTGGCTCGGTCGACCAATCCAGCAATCACCGTCACAATTCGGTTTCACGTTGACCAACACGGCCGTGCGGACCGCTTGGTCTTCGCTGGAGGCGAGGAAGGCCAGCAGGCCGATGTTCGCTTCGCCATTGAGCAGTCACGCTTCAGAGCGGAGTGTGTCGATAGGCTTGTCGAGTTGAGATTCACATACGAAATTGCGGGAGAGCCTACTTTCTACCCGTCGATCGCGGTGTCATTTCGGAGCCCGAATCATTTCGTGATGCGCACTCACCCCCTGATGCCGAATATTGATCGGACGAGGCCACCGAACACCGGAAAATAGGCGCCTAAGGGCACGACAGATCGGGCAATTTAGCTCTGCTTCCAGGTCTAATCCCGCCGCCTTTCAGGCGGTGAGACGCCGGGCGGCACAATTTCATCGCAGTACAACGCGCTGGGTGTGGCCTGGACATCGACCAGCGAGCCCGGAGTGACGGTCAGCAGCACCACGAATGCATCCACCAACTATTCGCTGTCGAGTGTGATCACGACGCGCTGACCATCGGGTGGAACGTCTGACGGTGTTCGCCGTTTTCCGCGGGCGGGCCAAGCTGGCTTGGAGCGTCTCCAGCAGATCGAGTGGCGGGGCCAGTCTGGGGGCGGCCGCCTCCTCGCCCCGTATCTTGACATCTAGCAGCGCTCGCAGATTCTCCCGGTAGGCGTCCCGATACTTGCCTGGTTGGAAGTGCGCCGCCAGCGCCTCGACCAGCAGTGCCGCCAATTTGTGGTCGTGGGGAATCCAGGGTCGTGGAATCGATTCGCCTATTCGGCCGTGAAGCGCTGAGCGCGCCCCTCAGCGGCTCTCGGGCGCTCGCAGCCAGACATTCGCGAGCGTTTCGTTGACGGCGAACACGATGTGACCGCCCGCGACCGAGATGTGGGAGAACGTCATGTGAAATCGCGCGAGGGGAAAAGCATTGACGATCAGCGGCGGCCCGAGCGGCGCCTTGCTTCGGGGGTCCAGGCGCCGCGCGCCGATCTGCCGGCCCTGCCCGATGCCGTAGTAGAGCAGCGAGCCATCGGGAGACCACCGCGGCACGGCGGCATAGTCAGCCGGGTCGGTCACGGCGATCCACTGCGCTTCGGGAGCCGGCGCGCCATCGTTCCAGGGCGCGACGAAAATCACGCTCCGATCGCCCCCGGTCCTGCCGCGGATCGCGATCCACCGCGAATCGGACGAGAGGTCGGCCTCGTTGAATTTCCAGATGGCGCTTTCGAGAACCCTCCGCACCTGGCGAGTCCGGGTGTCCAGCAGCGCGATTTTGCCGTCGGCGGCAACCAAGATTTGACGATCGCCGGGGACCCAACCCACGGGCGTCCCGCAGTTGTCGCACAGATCCTCCGCCAATCCGCCCGCCGCCGCAATTACGCCAACTCCAGTCTTCTTCCCGGCGGCGTGGCGGAAGGCCACCAGCGAGCCGTTGTGCGACACGGACGGCGTCACCAGCCGATCGCCTTTACCCGAACCGCTGGCCAGCACCGTCTCCTGCCCGGTGGAGAAACGGAACAGATGGATCTCGTATACCTCCCCGCGGCGGGAGCTGAACGCGCAACTTGCGCCGTCATCGGAGAGGCTCGGATCGTCGGGGGCATAGCCGGTCACCCCCGTCGTCCGCGCCATCGGGCCGCTCGCCGCGCCGGTTTCGGCGTCGATCGGCTGCGTCCACAATCCGATCGTCCCCGCCCCGCTGCTGAAGGCGACCGTTCCGCCCGCCGAAAACACCGGCCCATCGTCCGCGCTCGATCCTTCCGTGAGCCGCTCCGGGGGGCCCTCGAGCTTCCGCGTGCGGGCCGACAGGCCCACGGACCAGATGTTGTGGGTGTCGCCCTTAGTTCCCGCGAACACAACGCGGTCGTTCCACCAGTCGCCAGGGATCAGGTGCTCGCCGTCCGCGTCCAGGCCGGCGCGGATGAGCGATTCCCTGGCCCCGACCTGCACGGAAGCGCCTCCGTTCCCCGCGGCCGGCACGATCCACCAGTCGCGGTGATCTCCGGGTGTTTTCGCCGCCAGGATGAGCAGCGCGTCACTGGACGCCGACCATACCGGCCCGCGAACCGACGCGAGATCCGCCGCCACCTGCCGCGGCGCGCCGCCGGAGGCCGAGACTACGTACGCCTTGCCCCAATGGCTGGCGGGGTCCTGTACCCAAAAGGCGATCCACCGCCCGTCGGGGGAGAAGCGCGGCCGAAGGCCTTTTTTGGCGATCATGCGAATCGATCCGCCGAGGCTCGGGACCACGTAGATGCCGCCGCCGTCGCGCTCAGAGCGGAACGCGATGAGTGTGCCGTCGGACGAGAAGGCCGGTTCGTACTCGTCGGCTGCGTCGTGCGTCAGCCGGACGGAATCGCCGCCCGACACCTGCCGGACCCAAATGTCCAGGTTGCCCTCCGCACGGTCGGACGCATACGCCAGCAGCTTGCCGTCACGAGAGAGAGCCGGATCGGTGGTCAAGCCCGAGTCGTTGGTGATGCGCGTCAATGCGTAGTCCCGCGCGGCGGGCTCGCGGCGCGAGAGCGCGGCGTAGAAGTACGCGGCCGCGCCGAGGACCGAGGCGGCTACGGCCGAAATCGCGACGCCGCGGAATCGGAGCCGCGCCCGATTCGCCGCCGGCGCCGCCTTTTGTTGCTCCAGCCGCCTTCGGACTTCCTCCATCGAGCGTGGACGATCTTCCGGGCTCTTGCGCAGACAATCCCGCACGATCTGCGCAACCTCGCCCGGGACGTCCGGGCGGATTTCGGCGACCGGGCGGGGCTCGTCGCGCAGAATCGCCGCCAGCGTGGAGGCGGCGCTTTGGCCCTCGAAGGCGCGGCGTCCGGTGAGCATCTCATAGAGCACGGCGCCGAATGAGAAGATGTCCGAGCGGCCATCCACGCGACGCCCCTCCGCCTGCTCGGGAGACATGTAGGCCAGGGTGCCGAGGATGACGCCGTTTTCGGTGTGAGCGGTGATGGTCTCCCCGTCCGCGCCCATGGCGGCTGGCGTGGCTTTCGCCAAGCCGAAGTCGAGCACCTTGACGAGACCGCGCGCGGTCACCATGATGTTGCCGGGCTTCAGATCGCGGTGAACGATGTTCTGCGCGTGCGCCGCCCCCAGGGCGTCGGCCACCTGCCCGGCGTAGCGCAGAACGTCGGCGAGGGGGAGCAGCCCGGCGCCGAGAATCTGGTGCAGCGTCCGCCCGTCGACCAACTCCATGGCGATGAACTCGCAATCGTCGACGCACGAGATCTCGTAAATCGTGACGATGTTGGGGTGGTTCAACGCGGATGCCGCCCGCGCCTCGAACCCGAAGCGACGCTTGAGCTGTGCGTCGGCGGCGCCCGAAACGGGCAGCATCACCTTCAGCGCGACCAGCCGTTCGAGTCCGAGGTCGCGCGCCTTGTAAACTTCGCCCATCCCGCCGGCGCCCAGCGGCTCGAGAATTTCAAAGTGCCCGAGGCGGCGGGCGTTCATAGGTCCTCAGCACTATATCACAGGTTTCGAACCGAGCTTTTCTCGAAGCTTCAGTTCGGCGCCTCGTTGAACGATCATCCGTCTCCAGTCGAACGCCCAAGAGAATAGTCTGTTGGTTTGGTCCGGCTCGCATCTACCAAGTGCTTCATCGTGGGGCAACGAGAGGTGAGCCGATTCGTCGCCTATCGCGCAGTCGCCGCTTCGCGGGCGCTTCGGAACGAGACACCGGATTGCTCCTGGATCACGCCACCCGGAAGTTGAAGGCGCGGCTCGGCGTTATCTCGCAATATCGGTAGCTATTTTTGCGCGCCGTCGTCTTGCCCCCTTTGTGGGTCGCGACGGGCCAGACACGGGATGGGCCCCTGGCCCGGGCCGGAAACGGCGCCTATTTCGGAGTCAGCTTAAGCAGTTTCGCCGTGTGCGGAGTATTGGGCTGGATTCCGGGATTGCCGCTGTCCGTGAGAACGTAGACCGCGCTGTCCGGTCCCACCCGGACGTCGCGGATGCGCAACTTTAGTTCAGTCAGCAGCGGTTCCTCGGCGACCACCTTGTCGTTCACGATCTGGAGCCGGTCCAGCATCGCTGCGCGCAGCCCGCCCACGAAAACGCTTCCCTGCCAGTCGGGAAACAGGTCGCCCGTATAGAACGCGAATCCCGACGGCGCGATCACGGGGTCCCAGTAGTACACGGGCTCTTCCATTCCGTCCTTCTGGATCAGGCCTTCCCCGATCGTGCCGCCGGGGTAATCGATGCCGCGGGTGACGATCGGCCATCCGTAGTTCTTCCCCTTCTCGAGGATATTCAGCTCGTCGCCGCCGCGCGGCCCGTGCTCGTGTTCCCACAGGCGGCCCGTCTTGGGGTCGAAGGCGAGACCTTGCGGGCTCCGCAGACCGTAGCACCAGATCTCCGGCAGAACGCCGGGCTTTCCCAGAAAGGGATTGTCGGGCGCCGGAGCGCCATCGGGGGTGATGTGAATGAGCTTGCCGAGGTGATTGTCCAAACGTTGCGCGACGTCCCACGGCGGCGAATCGGAGCGGTCCCCGATCACCACGAAAAGTGTGCCGTCGGGCGCGATGGCGATCCGGCCGCCCGTCTTGCCGCCCAGACGTTTGGTGGGGATTCTCGGCGCCGCTCGAAAGATGATCTTCGCATCGGTCACCGCGCATCGGTCCGCGTCCAGAGTGGCGCGCGCCACGTAAGTGTTGCTGTTCGTTCCGTCGATGTAGTCGAAGAACGTAAAGAAGATCCGGCGGTTCCTCGCGAAGTTCGGATCAAGCACGACGTCGAGCAGGCCGATGTCTTTGGCGTCCGGCGATGCGAGCTCTCGCACGCCGGCGACCGGATCGGACAGCGCGCCCTTCCGGTCGAGAATCCGGATACTGCCCGGCAACCGTTCGGTCAGGAGAATTTTGCCATCCGGCAGGAACGCGAGGCTCCAGGGAGCGGGCAAGTGGTCGAGGAGCGTCGTGATCTTATATGGTGCGGTGGCATGATAGATCGCCCGGGTCTGCTCGGGGAACGACGGGCGGTCCCTCGGATTCTCCGGCGGCTGGTTTTCGATGGGCTTGCCTTCAGTGAATGCAGGCAGGGACGGCGCGGTCGGCGCGCTCGCCGTCGAGCGAGGGGCGCCACTGCCGGGCGCGAACCCGTTACTCGCCAAGATGTAGGCCACAATGTCCGCGTTCATCTGAGCGGACAAGGAGCCCGGCCGCCCGACGGGCATGGTGGTCTGAATTCGATGGGAGAGATCGCCGGCAGACCGGTCGCGCCACGTCGCCAGGAACTTTGCGCCCGCGAGCGCGGGTGTTTCGTCGCCGCCGCCCAGCTGCGCGCCGTGGCAACCGGCGCACTGTTCCCCATACGACACCTTGCCGCGCGCCGCTTCCTGCTGCGTGTAGGCGCCGTCCCATTTCGGACGCGCCGTCTGCGCGCGATCCGATAAGGCGATCGCCAGGATCGCTGGAAGAAGTCGAAGCTTAGCACTCTGCACGGAACGAGTGTATCGCGACCGGAGCCTGCAGCGGCCTCAGACACGCGCTGGGGAATTTGGGGGACGGAAGGCGGCGATATTTGCCATTATCGGTAGCGATTCGCGGCTGTTTTCGGGCCGGCGGAACCGTGTTCGCAGTTGGGTTCACTGCGAATTCCCGGGTGAAGACGATTCACGAGGACAATGGGTCCTGGACTCTTGGCCGCGACAGCGTCGATCTCACGCTGGTCCTCCGGCGGAATCGTTGAGCCCGCGGGAAGAACGACCAGTACCAGCTTGTGTTCCGCCAGCCCTGACGTCTTTTCCAGGTTTCGAACTCGTCTCTCCAAACTAGTCATCAAAAGCGGTCCTTCCAGTTGCCGCGCGATCACGCAGCAGACGCCTGGTCATCGCTTCCCCTGCTCACCGGCAGCTTCCTCGAGTGGTGACGCGGGCTTCCACGCGTCCTCCAAACGAGGCTCAGCGCCCACGAACATCACGTCAAGGCACCTCGCGATTGGACGGTCCTTTCCGCGAACGGTCACTTGCTTCGGATCTGGCTCCGGGCCGGGCGCCTCTTCAAACTCGACCCATTCCTGCCCGTTCTGGCGCGGCAGTTCCCGCGCGACGAATGACGTGGCGCTCACCGGTGTAATCTGGCGGCAGGCGCTTCATGGCTGAACAGCCGTACAACTCAGAGGCAATCCGTGCGCGCGGCGTTCGCCGAATTCGACCCCGAGATGATCCGCGAGACCGTTCGAGCTGGTAGTGCCCTTCGGCTAGCTCGTCCGACACCTAACGGAAATTCTCCAGCATCTTCAACCCCTCGATCCGCTGGTCCATTTGGGTGTAGAGCAGTTTCCGCCCGTCCGGCGACAGGTCAAGTCCCGGCGCGGTTGTCAGCGCCGGTTTGGCGGGCGCCAGCACGGAGGTTACTTTACGTGTCGCAAAGCTAAAAAACCATACGAAGGGCTTTTTTTCTTTGGGCTGGTAGAAGTAGATTCCGTCGCCGCTTACCGTCCAGGCACGGGTCCGTACCATGTAGGCGAGCTCCGGAATGGTCTCTTCCGGACCACCCTCCACCGGCATGCTCGCCAGGTGGCCTTCGGCGCCATAGAAGTAGAGACGCTTGCCGTCCGCCGATTCCATCGGCGTGGCGGCCTCGCCTTTGGTCACCTGGACCGCCGCACCCCCCGCGAACGGCGCCTTCCAGATGCGGTTGCGCCGGTCTGCCCGGTCGGAAGCAAAGTAGACCCAGCGCCCATCGTGCGACCAGCTTGGCGTGGATTCGCTGGATGGCTCGGTCGTCAGTCGGCGGGGCTTGCCGCCTTGGGCGCTGATGATAAAGATGTCGGAGTTACCGTCGATGCGCGCTTCATAGGCGATCCATCGTCCGTCCGGCGACCACCGGGGGTTGCCGGCCAAAGAGCTCCCCGCCGATGTCAATTGGATGGGATAGCTGCCGTCGCTATCCGCTACCCAGATCTCGGAAGCGCCGGAGCGCTCCGAGGTAAACGCAATCTTGCGGCCGTCGGGTGAATATTGAGGCTCGCGGTCCTGAACCGTCGAGCAGACTATACAACGCGGAGATTCGACCGTCGCCGGTGTGGAGGGTGAGCCTCGGCTGGGGAGTTCATATAGCCAAATGTTGGAGTCCATCAACGAGTCCGCAAACGCCAGCCGGTCCCCGCGGCTCGAGATAGCCGGATGCGCAGGATTAGGAACCGTCACCCCCAACGGCTCCGGCTCTCCACCGCTCACCCGAATGCGCCAAAGCGCGGCCGTGCCGGAACGGTGGGAAGCAAAGACCAACTCGCGGCTATCCGAGGTCCACGCGAAGCCGTCGGTGATGGTCTTGTCGAAGGTCAGCCGGCGGGCGTTTCCGCCCGCGCTGGGAACCACGAACAGTTCGTACACCGCTGCCGCCAGGGTGCGGGCAAACGCAATGAGCTTGCCATCCGGAGACCAGGCGACCAGACCCTCCGCGTTGGGTTCCGGATGCGTCAGTTGCCGAACCTGTCCGGTCTGGAGGTTCTGCACCAGCAGCGCGCCCGATCCGTGGGGCGCGTACGGAGCGACATAGGCGATCTCCTTGCCATCCGGCGACCACGAAAGTCCGATCCCCATCTCGGCGATCTTGCGCTCCGGCCCGCCGCCCACCGGCGCCACGATCAGCTCGTGGTCCATTTTGGTGGCGCGCTGAAACGCGATCTGCGTGCCGTCCGGGGACCATTTCGGGAGCTGATCGTTCGGTCCGGCGCTGATCCGCTCGGGATCGCCGTTGCCCACCGGCTTGATAAAGATGCTGAACCCTACTCGGGCGCCATTGGGGCCCGGGGTTAACCAGGCGAACGCCACCTTTTCTCCGTCTGGTGAGAATGAGGGGTAGGTGGTCAGGCCAGTGAAAGTGGTCAATGGGATCGGCCCCCGAAACGGCAGTCGAGCCTCTTTGCGCCATCCAACGAGCCGATATCCGGTTCCCAGACACGCCGTGATCAGGACAGCCGCCGCCCAATGCCACCGCAGGCGGAGTGGTTTCTTGCGATCCGGGACAGGCGGCGCGGGTGCCGTGTCGGCGACAGCGGCAAGGGGCGCCATGGCCGGCGCAATCCCGGCAGACGCGGCTCCTTCCTCGACGCGTTCCACTTCGGCGATGAACCGGTAGCCCCGCTTCGCCACCGTCTCCAGGAAGCGCGGTTCCTCGGCCGAGTCCATGAGAGCGCTCCGCAGACGCCGCATGGCTGCATTGATGCTTTGGTCGGCATCGGCGATCATTTCGTCCGGCCAAAGCCGCCGGCTGATCTCGGTCCGGAGCACCACCTCGCCGGGCTGCTCCAGAAGCATCAACAGAATTTGGAACGACTGATCTTGCAGGCGGATTCGGGTCCCGTGTTTTCGTAATTCGCCGGCACGGACGTCGAGCTCGAACGCTCCAAACCGCCAAAACCGAGGTTGGTCCATTTGTGCTTTTTCAACCAATTCCAAAAAGTGTACTGCACAATACTTCTAGTTTCAAGCACTTGCCTCGTCAGGCAAATGTCACGGCGATGTCCCGGGGAATTCATTGACGCCAAATGGCCGGGACGATCAGACTGGGGCCGCAGAGAGGGGACGGCACTCTAATCCGGTTCAGCAACATACTTCGTCCGGCCAACAGGCTGGCCACATCTCCGGTATGGTCCAGATGACCCCTGGCCGTCCGATGACCGTACCGCAGGTTCAAGAGAGCGGAAGGAGATGGGGAGATGCTGATCGAGTTTGGGGGCTGGTTAATGCCTTTGGCTCTCCCTTCGGCGATGTTTCCACTCAGGAGGATTTCACGATGATGCATATCTACAAAACGATTCGAGGGTGCGGGGTTTCCTCCCGCACTCTGACAGGGGCGCTCTGCGGTTTGTCGATTCTGGGTCTGTTATGCGCGCTCAGCGTCCACGCCCAGCAAGACCCGCAGACACAAGTAAAAGAGACGATTGTCGGCCGACAGCCGAGTCACACCGTTGGCAACGGCACGACTTCGATTCCACGGCTAATCCGGTTCAGCGACATACTTCGTCCGGCCAACGGGCTTCCGATATCTCCGGTTGAGAGCATCACACTCTCGATCTACCGTGAGGAGTCGGGCGGCGCTCCCGTTTGGCAGGAGACGCAGAACGTGGACGTTGATGCAGAAGGAAAGTACACGGTTCTGATGGGCGCGACATTGCAGGACGGCGTTCCGGTGGACCTGTTCACGTCGAACGATCCCTTGTGGCTTGGGGTGCAGTTCAACCGGACACGGGAAGTGGAGCAGCCCCGGCGGAGGCTTTCGAGTGTGCCGTACGCCCTGAAGGCCGTGGACGCAGAGACGTTGGGCGGCAGACCGGCATCCGCCTATATGCTGGCGGGGGCGGCGCCCACCGGTGCCGTGTCGGATTCGGCCACGGTTGGCGAAGCCACCGCCAAAATCGCGACACCGACGCCAAAATCCGTTTGCAATGGCACATGCACCTGGGGTTACGTTGCGGCATTTGCGGACGCGTCGGCGAACCTCGGCAACTCGTCAATGTTTCAGGCCGGCGCGAACATTGGAATCGGGACGACCAGCCCCACCAGGAAGGTCTCGCTTTACGACACCTTTACGCCCTACTTTTCCTTCAATGATTCTGGCGGGGAACGCACCGTAATTGGAAGCGAGGTGACTTCTGGCCGGCGCTTTATGGTCTACGATGCCAACTCGAACCAATATCGGCTCGCCCTCGACAACTCGGGCAACCTCGGAATCGGGACGTCGTTGCCGCTTGCCGCTTTGCACGTTGAGGCCACGTCTGGGAATGTAAGTGCCCTTGCAAGAACCGAACAAGCGACCGCTCCTGCAGCCAGTTATAAATTGCAGTTGGGCGGACTTACTAACTCTCCGGTCGCTAATATGCAATTCTACGCTCCGACTGGCGCAGGGAGTGAGTACTTGCGATGGAACTTAATAAACAGCAGCGGCGCCACGCTCGCTGACATTCTGACCATTAACCGGCTCGGCAACGTCGGGATCGGAACCGCGTCGCCGTCATACAAGCTGGACGTATCGGGCGACATCAATTTCAGCGGAGTGTTCCGATATCAGGGAGACCCGCTGATCGCCTTCGGAGGGAATCCGCCTGCGGCAGGATCCACGGCCTTCGGAGTAGGGGCATTCAACTCCACTGCCTTTGGCACCGGCAACACGGCTTTCGGCTACAAAGCGCTCCCCTCCGCCAGCTCTGCGAGCGTCAACGTCGCGGTCGGGCAGTTTGCACTGACGGCATTGACTAGTGGTAGTGGGAATACCGCTGTAGGCAACGGCGCGTTGAAGAATGCGATAAGCGGGTTGTCGAACATTGCGATCGGGAACTTCGCAGGTTACAACGTTACGTCCGGCAATAACAATATTGACATCGGCCATTTAGGCGTAACCAGCGATAGTGGCGTGATCCGCATCGGCACGTCCGGCACGCAGAGCGCGTTCTATGTGGCGGGTGTGACCGGCGTAACCACGTCGAACAGCGCTGTGCCGGTCCTGATCGACACCACCACCGGGCAGTTGGGCGTGACGAGCTCTTCGCGGCGGTACAAGGAAGACATCCAGGACATGGGCGGTGCGAGCGACGATCTGATGCGCCTGCGGCCAGTGACTTACCGGTATCAGAAGGCATTCGCCGACGGGTCGAAGCCGATTCAGTATGGGCTCATCGCCGAAGAAGTCGCCGAGGTCTATCCGGACCTGGTGGCGCACACGGCAGACGGCCAGGTCGAAACCGTCAAGTACCAGGTGCTCGACTCCATGCTGCTGAACGAAGTGCAGAAACAGCAGGCACACATCCGCATGCTGGAGGAGCGGCTGGCGAAACTGGAGGCGGCGAACCGGCCAAAATAGAACACAGGACAGACGATCCGGCCCTGTCGCGGTCGTCCTGTCGATGACGCCACTCGCCGAGCGGGCCCGCAGCGTTGCCGTTACATAGTTTGCGCATGCCCGGTCTCCTCGGCGGAGTGCCGGACAAAGGATAAGGAGGTTTCCGCAGGTCCTGCTCTCGGCCATGCCCGTGGCTGGGCACGGACAACGATAGCCCAGGGAGGGCAATTCATGATCTCCCGTGCCGTCCCAAAACCGGTAAGTTTTGCGGCGGCACAAGAGTTCGGCGCCTACTCGGAAGGTGGGCACTCGGCATTCTGGATGATAAACGCTAGATCTCCATCGGAAGTGAGGTGGCGAGGTGCTCTTCGGGTGTCGACGTAGGCTGAGCGCCGCGTCAGTTTCGATAGAGCGGTTTGAAGCGAGCCGCTGGCGTTGGCGGCGGACGCGGCAGCCGACCGTATGCGCTTTCAGCCGTGTTCTGGTGCCGCGACACCATAGAACTGACGTGGAAAGGGTGTCGGTATCGTCGCGGACGCACGTCTGCGAGGCGGAAAACGAAGCACGCCGCGAGAGCTTTGGACAGCGCGGCTGGGGCGACCGCTGCGTGGAGGCACACGTCAATGGCGGAGCGTATGCGGGTGGACCGGCTTGTCGATGCCGGCGCGGACCGCGGTGCGGCGGCAGGCGTGCCAGACGGTTTTGTCCGTGATGGGGTCGTGCGGCCGACTCGCGTTTCGGCTCGGAAACATCCAGCCATTGCGTCGTTTCAGGGAACGGTAATAGACGCGGAGTTGCTCGAGCAGAATGGGGCTGAGTGGGACGTCGCGGGGCTTGTCACCCTTGTCCTGGGGGATGCGCAGCATCATGCGTTCTTCGTCGATGTGCTCCGGGCGCATGCCGCACAACTCGGCCCGGCGCATGCCGGTCGAGTAGAGCGTCATCAGGATGGTGCGGTAACGGAGGTTCGGAGCGGCGTCCTGGTACCCGGACGGCCGCTGGCTGTATTACAGATTCGGCGGGGAGAGGCCGAGTGCGTCGAGAAGACCGAAGTGGAGAGTGGCACGGTGGTTCGGGTTCGATGTGGGGGCCTGATCGGTCCCATCGCTGTTTCCATCGACGGTTCGACACTTTACTACGTCGAGGGACCGACGATGGGTTATGAGATTCGGAGCGCGCAACCGGAGAACGGCCCGTTTCGTGTTATCGGTACAATCCCCGCGGGCCGAATTCCCGGTGATCAGAACCTCTGGCAGGTAACCTTGTCGCCGGACGGCAACTGGCTGGCGGCGCCGCTTGTCGACAAAGGCGCCACTAACCTCTGGATGATGCCGGCGGCCGGCGGCTCCATGCGACAACTGACTGATTTCGCCCAGCGCTCCATCTTGATCATGCGCCGCATCTCGTGGTCACCGGATAGCAAGTTCCTCTTTGCCGCCGTGAATGAGTATGACGCCGACATCGTTCTACTCGACGGTATGTTCTCGTGAACGCCGTTCATCCACGAATTTGCGGGCGAAGGGGCCAGCAGGTAAGTGACGTGCCTCGACAGATAGCTGCCAATCTTCGATAGCAGCCTCCCTCGGAGATTACGTCTGGGCACTCGCCTATCGTTGGAGGGGGGAGGGTGCCCGACTGCAAGATTGGTGCTGCGAAACCGCCTTATCGCATCGTACAGTGGCCCACGCGGGCCAAATATGCGAAGTTGACCGGATTACCTACCAAAAACGCTAGGACCGAATCGGAAGTGCCCCGGCGGAGAAGGCCCATGTTTCATCGTG
>CAZSQK010000107.1:0-29384 GCA_964608645.1 uncultured Solibacteraceae bacterium
ATTCCAAACCCTTTCGAAGAATCCCTCTTGACAAAGCAACTCAGAAATCTTCGCGGGCGCTGACCCGGACGATGGTGTCCTCGCCGAGATCGGACTCGGGCGGCCGCCCGAAGACCTCGACGGCAATGGTTCGCTCCTTCAAGGCGCCGGCTTCGCCGCGAAGCGACTTCTCGCAGACATATTCCAGAAACTGTTGAGATCGTTTGCTGCCGACGAATGCCGGGCTGGTCAGGATCGCGCGCAGCTGTCGACGGACCTCTTCCGAGGTAGGCTCCTGCACGGCAAGGTCGCCGACACCAGTTGCGGATTTCAACATGGAACCCAGATTGCCCCCCTGGAACTATTTCCTGTCTTTGCATTCTGATCCTACCGGTATGGAAACGCAAGCCGCAGCGCCGGCAGCGCGAAGTTTTACCCGTGCTTCACCGTGTAATCCCTGGAAGTTCCGCCTTTTGGGTATATACTTCGATCCACTAGGGGCCAGTTGACCCGACTGGATGCGTTCATGTCTGTAAACGGGGGGAAACATCGTTCGAGTCCTGATGTCCTGTTCGGGACGATGAATGCGCATTCCCCGGTTGAGCCCCAAGAAAGAGAGCAAACCAGTGTTTAGATATCTCACCATCGCCGTAGCCTCGCTCGCTCTATGCCATTCCGCCAGCGCTCAGTCCGCGACGGGCGCGATCCAGGGCCGCGTAACCGACCGATCCGGGGGCGCCGTGCCGGAGGCTTCGGTCAAGATCGAGAACCAGAAGACGGGCGTTCAGACGTCGACCGTAACCAACGGACAAGGCGCCTTCTTGCAGCCCTATCTGATTCCCGGAGAATACAAGCTCACGGTGGAAAAGCCGGGGTTCGACAAGAACGTCACTTCCGACATACGCCTCAGCGTGCAGCAGACCATCGAACTGGAGCTCACTTTGAAAGTCGGGGAGATCAGCACCACCGTCGAGGTCAACGCCAACTCAGCGCAACTCAACACGAGCACGTCGGAGGTCTCGACGGTCATCACGAACAAGGCGATGATCGACCTGCCGCTAAACGGGCGAAATCCTTATAGTCTTGCCACGTTGGCGCCCGGCGTATTCCCCGGCGGCGGATCGACGCCGTGGATGGGAGGCGGAAGGAATGCTTCGAGCGAAATCACCATCGACGGCGCTTCGATCATCGTCCCGGAAAACAACGTCAGTATTCAGGACACGGGATACCAGCCGATCGTGGATACGGTGGAAGAGGTCGCGGTGATCACCAATTCGCTTTCGGCGGAGTTCGGCCGAACGGGCGGCGGCGTGATCACGGTGGCGACGAAATCGGGCACCAACAAGCTGCACGGATCGGGCTTCGATTTCCTGCGCAACAGCAAGCTGGAGGCGAACTCATGGAGCAACAACCGCAACGGGGCGAAGCTCGGCGCCTTCCAGCAAAACCAGTTCGGCGGGACGATGGGCGGGCCGGTGTTCATCCCGAAGGTATACGACGGGCGCAACCGGACTTTCTTCTTCTTCGCCGAACAGAGCCAGAGGACGCGCAGCGCCGCCAGCGCGACCGCCACGGTTCCTTTGGCCAGTTGGAAGAATGGCGATTTCTCAGACCTTCGCAATGGCAGCGGGCAGCCGATTATCATCTACGACCCCGATACGGTGACGCAGGACGCGTCCGGGAACTACATCCGCCAGCCATTCGCGGGCAACATCATCCCGCGCAACCGCATGGATCCGGTAGCGCTCAACATGCTGAAGTACTTCCCCACGCCGAACGCGGTTCCGACCAACATTTACACGAACGCCAACAATTTCTTCAACACGGGCAAATCGAAGAACACCGACGATCGCTTCGACTCGCGCATCGACCACAACTTCTCGAACCGGTTCCGCCTGTGGGCGCGCGGCTCTTACTCCAGCGGGCCCAGTTTCCCTTTTAACGGGTTCGGCAACGCCGGATCCTCGTCGGGCGACGGGCCGACGTACAGCACCAATTACAACGTCGCGCTGAATTCCGTCTACACGTTCAATCCCAGCACCATCCTGAATGTCAGCTATGGATTCGCGCGCAAGATCGCCCACCGCGATCCCTTCTCGCAGGGAATGGACCTGGCGGGTCTGGGATTCCCGGGCAACCTGGTGCAGGCGGCCTCGGAGCAAAATCTGGAGTTTCCGCGCACGGATATCGGCGGCAATGACGGCGTCGCTTCGCTCGGGCAGGCGACGTTCACGACGCTGCGCATCCAGTCGTACTCGCACGACTTGCGCACGGATCTGACGAAGGTGCACAGCAGCCACAATTTCATGGCCGGCGCCGAGACCCGCCTGCTGTTCATGAATTTCCGGCAGCATGGAGCGCCCTCCGGTTCGTACTCGTTCAACAACGGCTGGACACAGCGCCAGGTGGGCGCCGCCAGTTCCACGACGCAAGGCGCAGGAATGGCCTCGTTTCTGCTCGGCTACCTGGGAGGCGGCTCGCTGGAACACACCATGGCGATCGCCAGCGCCAGCCGGTACTACGGATTCTACTTCCGCGACGACTGGAAAGTGTCGCGCAAGCTGACCCTCAACCTCGGGCTGCGCTGGGACGTCGATTTTCCGCGGACGGAGCGCTACAACCGCCTCAGTTACTGGGATCCCGAAGCCCCGTCCCCGCTCGCCGGCAAGGTTCCGGCATTCCCGAACCTGAAGGGCGCGATGCGATTCGTCACTCCGAATCATCGCACCCAGACGCCGACCGATTTGAACAACTGGGGCCCCCGGTTCGGCTTCGCGTATCAGTTCGAGCACAAGACCGTGTTTCGCGGGGCATACGGGATTCTCTATTCCCCGTCCGTGCTGCAGGCGTCCGGAACCTCCGGAAGCTCAGGAACGCAAGGCTTCACCGGATCGACCAACATCAACACCTCGTTCGACGGCGGCGTGACGCCGGCCGCGTGGCTGAAGAATCCCTACCCGAACGGCTTCAATCGCCCGCTGGGCGTCGCCGGTGGACCGGAAACGCAGCTTGGCCTCGGCATCGGCGAGAGCTATTTCAACGACTGGGTGAATCCCATCATCCAGGAATGGAATGCCGTGCTGCAGCGCGATTTCGGCGCCGGATTCGTGGTGGAAGCGGGATACATCGGCAACAAAGGCAACCACCTGATCGACGGCGAGAGCAGCATGAACTACAACCAGTTGCCTGCATCTTACTTCGCCTTGGGCAACCAGCTACTCGGATCGAACACCGTGTCGAATCCCTTCTACGGGATCATCACCAATCCCACCTCATCTTTGAGCCAGCCGCGCGTGGCGTACTCGCAACTCTTGCGCCCGTACCCGCAGTACACCAGCGTCAGCGCGTTCCGCAAGCCGCAGGCGAATTCGATCTATCACGCCTTCACGCTGGGCGTCACCAAGCGCTACTCGCATGGGTTGAATCTGCAGGTGAGCTACACGGCGGGTAAACTGCTCGACGACGCCTCGCAGACCGTGACCTTCCTGGGGGCGGCCGGGACCAAGCAGGATTTCTACAATCGAGCGGCCGAGCGGTCGATCTCCGCGCAAGATATCTCGCAGCGCTTCGTCCTGAGCTTCAACTACGAACTGCCGGTGGGCCGCAAGCATCCATTCCTGAAGAACTCTCCGAAGGCGGTCGACTTCGTCCTCGGCGGCTGGCAGATGAACGGGATCGCGACGTTCCAGACCAACGTGCCGTTGCAGATCAGCAACGGCGGCAACAACACCAACCTGGGCTCGCCGGGACAGCGTCCGAACAACAACGGCAAGTCCGCCAAGAAGGACGGCCCAACCGAGGATCGCCTGAACTCGTACTTCGACCAGTCGGTGTTCTCGCAGGCCGGCAACTTCACCTTCGGCAACACGTCGCGCACGTCTCCGGACCTGCGCGCGCCGGGCACCCGCGCTTTCGATATGTCGCTCTTCAAGCGGTTCCGTTTCCACGAGACGGCCAATGTCGAATTCCGCGCCGAGGCGTTCAATGTCCTGAATCACCCGATCTGGAATGGTCCGGGAACCACGGTGACGGATCCGGGCACGTTTGGCATCATCACCAGCAAGGGCGGGCAGCGCCGTCAGATCCAATTGGCGCTGCGCATCCAGTTTTGAGGCGGATGGGGCGGCGGACCGGGATAACGCGGGCCGCTCCCCACCTTGTTATCATGCAGAGATTCCTATGAGACGCAGGCGATTCTTTCAGACCGTCGCGGCGGCCGGCGCCGTGCCGGCGCTGGTGGGGCAGCAACAACCCCAGGCAGGGACTCCTAAGCTCGAAACCTCCGTGCCGGATGCGGCGGCGGACACCCTGCCGCACTTCTTTACCGCGCAGCAGTTCGCGGCTCTCCGCAAGCTCTCCGACATTCTGCAGCCCGCCGTAAACGGAACGCCGGGCGCGATCGAAGCCAAGGCGCCGGAGTTTCTCGACTTCCTCATTGGTGAATCGCCCGCCGACCGGCAGCAGTTGTACCGCAGCGGCCTCGACGAACTCGTCAACGCCGGCTTTCCGGACGCGGACGCCGCCAAAACCGCCGCCATCCTCGCACCGCTGCGCGCGCCGTGGACCTACGAACCTCCCGCCGACCCATTGACGCATTTTCTTCGCGCCGCCAAGCAGGACGTCCGGACCGCCACCGTGAACTCACGCGAGTTTAACAACGCGGGGGCCGCATCGGGCGGAGGATCTCGCCGATTTGGGGCGCAGGGGCTGTACTGGTTGCCGCTGGACACTCTCTAAAATCATGGCTGCACCGCAATACGACGTACTCATCATCGGCTCGGGAGCATCCGGCGGCATGGCCGCCCATACTCTCACCAAGAAGGGCATCAATTGCGTGATGCTCGACGCCGGCCCGCAGGTGGACTTCCAACGCGACCGGGTCCTCAAAGCGGTTTACGATCTGCCCTATCGCGGCTTCGGCAAGCCAGGCAGGCTCTCGCACGTCCTGCAGGCCAACGAGTTCAACGCCAACCAGTGGGTCGACGAGCAGCAGGTTCCATACACGCACGATCCCAAGGAGCCGTACAACTGGGTCCGCGTGCGCATGATCGGCGGCAAGTCGAATTTCTGGGCCCGGATGTCGTTCCGCCTCAGCGATTACGAATTCAAGGGCAAGGATTTCGACGGCTACGGCGAAAACTGGCCGATCAGCCATGCCGACCTCGCGCCGTTCTACGCGCGCGTCGAGCCGATCTTCCGCGTGACCGGCCGGAAGGAAGGCCTCGCGCAACTCCCCGACGGGGAGTTCCTGCCGGACGAGTCGCCCGACAGCGAGGCGGCGAACAAACTGCGCGTCTTCGGCAAACCCATGGGCATGACGATCACCAAGATCCGTCGCGCCACGGGCAATGGACAACTGGCCAGTTCGTTTAACCTGCTGCTGCCGGACGCCATGGCGACCGGCAAACTCACGCTGGTGCCGAACGCCGTCGTGCGCGAGATCACCGTCGACAAGAACACCGGCCTGGTCAATGGCGCGAACTTCCATGAGAAGCATTCCGGCCGCGAGATGCACGTCAAGGCGAAAGCGGTGGTGCTCGGGGCCTCGTGTCTGGAGAGCACGCGCATCCTGCTCAACTCAGGCATCGCCAATTCGAGCGGCGTCCTCGGCCGCTACCTGCACGACCAGTTCTATATCACGAACAGCGTCGTCGCGATCATCCCGGAGGCGAAGAACGGCGCGCGCGGTTATAACGGCAGCGGCTACATTCCGCGCTATCGCAACCTGACGAAGAACGAGAAGCGGAATTATATTCGCGGTTTTTCCTTCGATTTCAGCACCGGCAACACGCCCGACCCGAAGTACTTCGGGGCTTGGGGCGAGGAACTCGACAAACAGCTCGCCAGCGTCCGTGGCGCCGGCTTCTCGGCCACCGCGATGGGCGAGGTGCTGCCTCGGTACGAGAATCACGTCAGCATCAACAAAGACGTGAAGGACGCCTGGGGGATCCCCGTCCTGAACTTCCAGTGCAAGTACACGGACAACGAATTCAACATGGCGAAGGACGCCGTGGATTCGCTCGCCGAGGTCTGCCACAACGCTGGCTGGGAGATCCTGCACAAGAACGACAAGATGTTCGCCCCCGGCTACAGCATCCATGAGCTTGGCACGTGCCGCATGGGCGACAATCCCAAAACCAGCGTGCTGAACCAGTGGAACCAAAGCCACGACGTCAAGAACCTGTTCGTGGTGGATGGCAGCAGCTTCGTGACCGGCGGCTCGCAAAACCCGACCATGACGATTCTTTCCCTCTCCATGCGGGCGTCGGAATATCTCGCCGGGCAGATGCGGGCGGGTAACGTGTGAGGTGGGCGCTTGCAATTCTGGCCGCGGGTGTGCTCTGGGGCGCAACCCCGCCCGAGCAGCCAATCCCGTTCAACCATAAGCAGCATGCGACTACGCTCAAGCTCCAGTGCAAGATGTGCCATCCGAATCCCGATCCTGGCGAGAGTATGACTATCGCCTCCGCATCGGTCTGCATGCAGTGCCACAGCGCCATCAAGAAGGACAGTCCCGCCATTCAGAAGCTGGCCCAGTATGCCAAGGAAGGCAAGGACGTGCCGTGGGTAAGAGTGTACAAGATCCCGTCGTTCGTGAATTACAGCCATCGGACCCATCTGGCCGCGAATAACACCTGCTCCGACTGTCACGCCAACGTCGCCGAGAGCGAGAAGGTCTCCAAAGAAGGCGATATCTCGATGGGCGCATGCATGACGTGCCACCAGATGCGCAAGACCGGAATCGACTGCAATTTCTGCCACGAGCTCAGATAGGCAGCGCCCTCACCGGCCGCTTGCTACCGGAACGGTCCGCCAGTCCGAGAGGAAGCCCTTCTTCACCACCACTTGGCTGCCCGGAAAGCGGAAGAGTCCGGAATTCGTTTCCCATTCGTATGGCAGCAGAATCTCGTAGCGCTTTTTCAGCTTTTGCGCCTGCTGGCTGGCCCGATAAAAGTCGTTCACCGCCGCGATCGGAATTTTCACGCCTCCAGTCTCGACCGCTTGCGGGCGCAGGACCACCACCGCTTCGACGGGTGGTGTGTACGCGACCTGCACGCGCAGCAGACGCCCCTCCACCAGCGCGCCCTTCGGCGCGTAGATCTTGCTGTCCAGACGCAGGGCGGAGGCCAGCCGCGCGGTAAACGGATCGCCGGCCGCCGCGGTGGCGGTGTCGATCGGCGACAGCAATTCCATCGAGAACGCGAGGTTCGACGGGATTGCCGCCAGAGCCGGAGTTACCCTCCTCGATGGAACGCCATCGGCCGGCGGAGGCCCGTCGGCGTACGTAATGCTCGAATCGCCCCGATATTCCCGGCAGCCCGAAAAGCTGATTCGATTCTCCACCTCGCCGGCATTGCTGGCAACGAATCGCTGCCGTGTCGCGCTCGGCAGCAGGAACGGGCGATTGCCCAGCGATACGATATCGAAATCGAGCCTGGTGGTGGTCTGGCAAGTCACGGCGGCCGCCGGCAACGGGCCGGTTTGCACCTCGAGCCAACGCACATCGCCTGTCGCCGTGTCTACCTCGAATCCTCCGTGATACGCCACGGACTCCCACGAATTGTAGACCTTCATTCGATAATGGCTGTCGCTCTGCGGAACGTTGAAAGAGAACTGCATTCGCGTCTGGCCCGCGACTGTCGTCGCGCCCTCGAAATCGAACCTCTTCACATCCTGCTCGAATATCGTGGAGAGGAACGCGCCGAAAGCCCCGGTGCCCATCGGACCGTCCTGCACGATGGCGTCGATTCGGGAGTCTTCAAACCGGCTCGCGCCCGACCAGGCATGTATTTCGCCGCGGCTCGACATCGTCACCTCGAGCCGCAGCCGGTCCGTCGACGTGGGGTGCAGCCTCATATCGAGCGATGGCATTTTCCGCCGTTCCAGCACGACGTCGCAAGCGCGCTGGACGGGCGCCGCCGGCTGGTAGTATTCGCGGGTGACGGTCTCGACACAAGTAAAATTCGGAATCCGGCGGTTATTCTCGGCAATCTTGGCGATGACCCGCTGCAGCACCTGTACGGGCTCCGGATTCCCGGACCCGGCCGCCGCGGCGGCGCAGGCCAGCAGTAAGACACATCGCCTCATATCAATGGCTCGCCGTGGACCACTCGGTCCGGTAACCGCCCTCAATCACGGCGTGTTCTCCTGGGAAGCGATAAACGCCGTGCCGCGTGTCGGACGCGGCGGGCAGTTCGATTTCGACGCCCCGTTGCCGCAGCCCGACCCGCTCACCGATCTTCAAGTCGGTGATCTTGCGGCTCGGCAACAGCGCGATTCTCAGTTTCTCCCCATGCAACTCCAGCGTCTCCCAGCGAAGCGACACAACCGTTTCGGCGCCTTTGCCGTGACGAACCTCGACGCGCATCAGACGGCCTTCCAGGAGAGCGCCTTCGGGCGCCAGGACTGTCCCCTGCCGGTCGCGAATGGCTTTTGCCAGCCGGCCCTCGATCCGATCCCCCGCGGCTGACCGGTCGGAGCGAATCGCGCCGCTCAGTTCGATTGCCACGGGCAGCCCGATCGGAAAGTCCGCGGCCGGCGTGGCGTTGCGCTGTCCCGGCTCGCCTATCGCCCGATCGCTCCCGCCAAATGTCAAGGTCGATTCCCCGCGATACTCACGGCATGCCGAGAACGCGACGCTGTTGTCGGCCTCAAAGCCATCGCGGCCGATGAACCGCTGGCGGGTGGTCTTTGGGAGCAGATAATCGTCCTTGCCCAGGTGGACCGGACTATAGTCGAGCGTGCTGACCGTCTCGCACAAGGTCGTTGCCGCCGGCAGTTCGTCCGTTCGCACTTGCAGGCGGACCAACTCCGCCGTCTTGATGTCGGCCCACAGCGTTCCCGTGTAACCGGTGACCAGCCATTCCCGCCCCGCTTTCACCCGGTAGTGGCTGTCCTCCACCGGCACGTGAAACGAGTACTCGAAGACGAGATGGTGCTCCAGCGTGGTTTCGCCCTCATAGGTAAATTTCGGCACTCGCCCCTCGAAAGCGCTGAGCACCAAAGCGGCGAAGGGGCCCGTTCCCATGGCCCCGTCGGGAATCAGCTCGTCGATTTCTCCGTCTTCGAACTTGCTGGCGCCGGCCCACGAGTAAATCTCGCGCCCCTCCGCCAAGGCCACGTCGAGGCGCAACCGGTCGGTCGCCGCCAGCCGCAGCATCGCTGGAAAGTTTACGAGCGTGCGCCGCGCCACCAATGCGTCGCAGGTCTTCGGCACGGGACTGACCGCCGGCTCGTAACGATCGCGCTCCACGGTCTCGACGCAGGTGTGGTTGGGAATCCACTTTCCGTGCGCCAGCACCTGCTCCCGCAGCCTCAGCAAAACTTCGGTGGGATCCTCATCCGCCGCCACCAGCGGCAGAACCACGAGGAGGGCCACGGCAATCACCCGCATGAATCAAGGATAGACCTCCGCGCCACCGGTTTCCAGGCCCTTTAAGGCTATGCGGCGACCGTCCCATGCCTGCAGTAGAATCAATCATAAGCGCGACTCGGCCCGCGCGTTGCCGGTTTACCCCCTATGCTTATCCGCGTGCACCCGCAGGACAATGTCGCCATCGTCGTCGAGCCCGAGGGTCTCGCCGCGGGCCAGGAGACGTCCGGGGGACCTGCCGCCCGGGAGCGCATCCCGCAATCTCATAAGATGGCGCTTCGCAACCTCGACATCGGCGACCCCGTGACGCGCTACGGGCAGCCCATCGGCAATGCTAACCGGTCCATTTCCGCCGGATCGTGGGTGCGCGAGGAACTGCTGGACATGCCCGCCGCCCCGCCGCTCGATACCCTCCCGCTCGCGACCGCAGTCCCGCCGCCGCTTCCGCCTCTCGCCGGCTATACTTTCGAAGGCTTCCGGAATCGCGGCGGCACAGTCGGCACGCGCAACGTGCTCGGCATCGCGACCACCGTGCAGTGCGTCGCGCCGACGGTCGATTTCGCCGCGCGCCGCATCCGCGCGGAATTGCTGCCCCGCTTCCCCAATGTCGATGATGTCGTGCCGGTGACGCACTCCTACGGCTGCGGAGTCGCCATCGACGCGCCGGGCGCCGCCGTTCCCATTCGAACCCTGAAGCACATTTCGCTCCACGCGAATGCCGCGGCCGAGCCGCTCATCGTCAGTCTCGGCTGCGAGAAACTCCAGCCCGCGCGCCTCTTCGGCAATGAACTGCCCGTGCTCGGCGAATCCAACGTGATCCGTTTGCAGGACCAGCACGGTTTCGCCGAAACCGTCTCTGCGATTATGGAAGCTGCCGGGAAACGCCTCGCGCAGTTGGATCGGCGGCGCCGCCAGACTTGTCCTGCATCGGACCTGGTCGTCGGCCTGCAGTGTGGCGGCAGCGACGCCTTTTCCGGCGTCACCTGCAATCCCGCCGTCGGCTATGCCGCCGACCTCCTGGTGCGCGCCGGCGCCACGGTCCTGTTCTCCGAGGTCACCGAAGTGCGCGACGCCATCCACCTCCTGACTCCGCGCGCGGCCACGCCCCAGGTCGGCCGCGACCTGATCCGCGAGATGCGCTGGTATGACGAGTATCTCGCCCGCGGGGAAGCCGACCGCAGCGCCAACACAACGCCCGGCAACAAACGCGGCGGCCTCGCCAATATTGTCGAGAAGGCGCTCGGCAGCGTCGCCAAGGCGGGGAGCACCGCTATCGTCTCGGTGGCAACCCATGGCGAGAAGGTCACAGCGAAGGGGCTGGTATTCGCCGCCACTCCGGCCAGCGACTTCATTTGCGGAACCCAGCAGCTCGCATCCATGAACCTGCACGTCTTCACGACAGGGGAAGGCAGCCCTTACGGTCTGGCCCTCGTGCCGGTGGTCAAGGTGTCGTCCCGCACCGCATTGGCCGAAAAGTGGCATGACCTCATCGACGTCGACGCCGGCCGCATCGCCACCGGCCATGCCACCATCGAGGAACTGGGCTGGGATCTCTTCCGCTTCATCCTCGACGTGGCGAGTGGCCGCAAGACCTGGGCCGAAAAGTGGTCCCTCGGCAATGCCCTCTCCCCGTTCAATCCCGGCCCCGTGACATAGTTAGTACATCGTCTGCGCTGCTCTTCGCCGTAGCTGCCATCGCCGCATACCTACCCGCCCGCTGGGCCACCGGTATCGATCCGATGGCCGCGCTTCGGTACGAATGAGCGCTCCCGGCGCCCAAAATGCAGGCCCAGCGGTATGTCCCCGACAAGTCCAGCCGCCTCGCGCCTCGTCCTCCCCACCGGGGAAACCGCGATCGAACTCACAGTCGGACGGAAGAAACTGCGGCTTACCAACCTGCAGAAGCTCTTCTGGCCGGAACTGCACATAACCAAGCGGGACCTGCTGCAGTATTACATCGATCTTTCTCCCTTCCTTCTGCCGCATTTGAAAGATCGCGCCATGGTCATGAAGCGGTACCCCAACGGCGCTGCGGGCGAGTTCTTCTTCATGAAACGCGCGCCCGACCCGCGCCCGGCATGGATTCGCACCTGTGCGATCGAACACGCATCCGGCAGTGTCATCGACTTCCCAATCGTGCAGGACCTCGGCTCGCTGCTCTGGCTCGTCAATCTGGGCTGCATCGATCTCAACCAGTGGTACGCCCGCTGCGACGATGTGCAGCGGCCCGATTATCTCCACTTCGATCTCGATCCCGTGCCCGGCGCCGGCTTCGAACGGGTCCTCGAAACCGCGCTGCGCGTCCGCGACGCGCTTCATGCCATGCAAATGCCGTGCTATCCGAAAACCACCGGTTCGCGCGGCATCCACGTCTACGTGCCGATCAAGCGCGGTCCTGTGCAGAAGCAGGTCTGGACATTCGCCAAGGAGCTGGCGCGGCGCCTCGCGGCAGCCTATCCCGACGTAATCACCAGCGAGTACCGCATCGCCAACCGCCCGGCGGGCCGCGTCCTGGTCGACTACAACCAGAACGCCTGGGGCCGCACCCTCGCGTCCGTTTACTCCGTCCGCCCGCAACCGCGTGCAGCCGTTTCGACCCCGGTCACGTGGGACGAGGTGGAGCGCGGCTTTCGCGTCGAAGACTTTCGCATCGATAGCGTCCCGCAACGCGTTCGCGAAATAGGCGATCTGTGGAAGCCGCTGACGCTCGCCCGGGGCCGCGTCGATCTGGAGCGAGCGCTATGACCATCGCGCCCATGGAGGCTCTTTCCGCACCCGAATTGCCAGTCGGACCCGAATGGCAGTACGAGCCCAAGTGGGACGGCTTCCGTTGCATTGCCTCGCGGGATCGCGATTCCATAGAGCTTCAGTCGAAAGCCGGCCAGCCGCTCGCGCGCTACTTCCCCGATATTGTCGCCGCACTCGCGGAACTCGGCGCCAGGCGCTTCGCTCTCGACGGCGAGTTGGTGATACCGGTGGATGGCGACCTGTCGTTCAACGAGCTCCAGCTTCGCCTGCACCCCGCCGCCAGCCGCGTTCAGATGCTGGCCAAGCTCCATCCTGCCCTATACCTGGTCTTCGACGTGCTCTCCGACGAGCGTGGCGCCGACCAGGACGATCGTCCATTGCGCGAGAGGCGTAAGCGGCTGGAAGCGTTCGCCGCGCGATATTTCGGCGAGGACGGGCGCATTCGCCTGTCGCCCGCCACTACCTCGCTCCACGATGCCCGGCGGTGGCTGCGCACCATGGGCGGCGGCCTGGACGGCATCATCGCAAAGAACCTGGATGCCCGCTATGAAGCGGGTGAACGGAGCGGGTCGATGCAGAAGATCAAGGACCTGCGCACCGCCGATTGCGTCGTGGGCGGCTTCCGCTACGCCTCGAAGGGCGGCGGCGTGGGCTCGCTGCTGCTGGGTTTGTATGGCGAGGACGGCCTGCTGCACCATGTCGGATTCACCTCGTCGATCCCTGCGGGAGAGCGGCCCGCCTTGACCAGGAAGCTCGAGGAGTTGCGCGAAGCGCCCGGATTCACCGGCCGCTCTCCCGGCGGTCCCAGCCGTTGGAGCACGGGCCGGTCGGGAGAGTTCGAGCCGCTCGCGCCGAAGCTGGTAGTGGAGGTGCAATACGACCATTTCACGGGCGGCCGGTTTCGCCATGGCACGCGGCTGCTGCGCTGGCGCCCCGACAAGGCGCCGCGCCAGTGCAAGATGGCTCAGGTCGAACACGAATCACGTTCGCCGCTGCGATTAATTGCGTAGAACTCTATTCCCCTCTGCCTCCTTAAGGGTGATACAACTCGTAGGGGGAGATGACACAGCTCGATAAGTTTCTGGCCTACGCGGAGTCGCATCGGCTTGTGGTGTGCGGCTTTGCCGCCTGCGCCGTGTGCACGGTCGGATGGCTCGACTGGCAGTTGCCAAACACCTCCGTCGGATTCCTATACCTCATACCGGTGCTGTTTTCCGCCGCGGCCCTCAGCGGCAAACAGATCGTTCTTCTGGCGGTTTTCTGCGCCTATCTGCGCGAGGCATTCGATCCCTTGCAGTCGATGGCCACAACCCACGGGGTGACGGTGCCAGTGGTGTTGAACCCGCTCCGGTGGGCGCCCGGCGCGAGCGGGCGCATGACGGTCGTGACCATCGGTTTCGCCATGACCGGCTTCTTCGTCTCCGAGCTGAATCAGCGCCGCCGCCTCCTCGCGGAGCATCTTACGGAGCGGGAGGAAGCCGAGCAGCAGGTGCGTGTCCTCATCGAGACCAGTCCCCTGGCGATTCTTACCCTCGATCCCTCGGGGCGTATCCAGCTCGCCAACGAATCGGCCCGCGGGCTGTTAGGATTCGACGAGACGCCGCTGCAAGGACAATTGGTCGAGCCATACTTGCCGATCCTGAATCGATTGCTGCACAGCCATCACTCCGAAATGAACATTCGCACCAGCGTGGAATGCAAGGGCCAACGCCGGAACGGAGAGGTCTTTCTCGCGCACGTCTGGCTTTCCACCTACCACGCTTCGGGCGGCCCCGGGCTCGCAGCAGTGGTGTGGGACGCCTCGGAGAACCTGCGCGACCGCGAGGGGGCCGGACTCGATTCGATGATGGCGACCTCGCGTGTGCTGATCGGCGCGATGTCCCATGAGATTCGCAACCTCGCATCGGCCGCCGCGTCGGCGCATTCGGCTCTGGCAGCCGAAGACCACCTCTCCGCCAGCAGCCAGTATCAGGCGTTGGGAACACTGATCCGCGGGCTCGAGAAGATCGCCACTTCCGGATTGCGGGTAGCCTCCAACCGGGAAGCGGCGGTCGCCGATCTCGACACGATCCTCGACGAGACCCGGATTGTGATCGAGCCTTCGCTGCGGGAGGCCGGCATTGAGGTCGCGTGGGACGTCCGGCCTGGCCTTCCCCTCGTGCAGGCCGACCGCCACAGCCTCCTGCAGGTTTTTGTGAATCTGGCGCGCAACAGCCAACAGGCGCTGGAAACCTGTGAACGGCGGGAAGTACGCATCACCGCAGCGCTCGAAAACGACCTCGTGATCGTGCGTTTTCAAGACAGCGGCCGCGGGGTTCCGAATCCCGACGAGTTGTTCCGCCCGTTCCAGGCAGGGGCGCATTCGTTGGGACTCGGGCTTTATATCTCGCGGGCCATCCTTCGCTCCCACGGCGGAGGACTTCGGTATGAGCCGCAGCCGTCCGGCAGCTGTTTCGCCGTGGAACTGTGGCCGGTGGAGAATCCGACGGAAACATGAGCCAGGCACCGGAAGCGACCCTGCATATCCTCTTGGTTGACGACCATGCGCTCTTCCGCGAGAGCGTCTCGCGTATTCTCGCGGGCGAACCCGGAATGCACGTCGAGCACTGCGCGAGCATTCGCGAGGCGCTGACGCTGCTAGCACAGCACCACTTTGATCTGGTGCTATTGGACCATGATCTGGGGACTGAACGGGCATCGCAGTTCCTGCCGGCGGCGCGCCAAGCCGGCTTCGAAGGGCGCGTGCTGATAGTGACGGCCTGGGTCAGCGACAACGAGGCCCGCCGGCTGATGCGGCAGGGGGTTGCCGGCATCTTCCTCAAACACGGGCCGCTCACCGAACTGCAGCAAAGCATCCGCGCCGTCGCCGCCGGGGGCGCGTGGCTCGACCAGGGCCTAGGTGGGCTGCGAGAGGAAACGGAACCGGGCGACACCCCTGTGCCCGTCTTCAACGAGCGCCAGCGCAAGGTGCTGCGCTACGTTTTGGAGGGGCTATCCAACAAAGAGATCGCATGGCGGCTACAGATCTCCGAGAGTTACGTGAAGGCAATTCTGCAGAGCCTGTTTCAGAAGACAGGCGTGCGCACGCGCGGCCAACTCGTCCGCGTCGCCTTTGAACAATACGAAAACCAGTTGTGATCCCTCCCTGCAGGTTCCGTCAGTACTATGGCAAACAGTCCGAAAGTCCCGCATTGTCCAAAAGATAGACTTTTGGGGTCTAATTAGCTGCGTTAAGGTGAACACATACCATAGCCGGACCTCAGACCCGGCAACCGAGGCATAGGGGTGAGTGTCGCTGTCGGCACGAGCTGTGCAAAACGGGAAAAAGTGGCACGAACAGTCATTCGCAAATTCGTCGCATGGGATGTGGCGGCGTCGGTCGGTGTTCCGGTGGAATCGGGCGTGATTATTGAGTCTTGCCGGATTCTCCGGGATCGAACCTCGGCTGGGGTGCCGGAGATCTATGTTGTGGAGTTCGAGTCGGCGGGGCGCAGACTGTGCTGCCCGCTCGTCGATTTCCAGGCTCGCACCCGGATCGATCAACCTGTCAGGGTGGCGGAGATCACGGCGCGGGAAGCGGCCAGAATCGCATAGATCGCCCCTCGGAGGCCCGCGCCGTAAATGCGCACGCCAGCTAAAATAGAGGTGTGGCCACTGCGACACGGGCGATCCCCGATATTCTCGAAAACCTTCACATCGAGCCATTGAATTCCGGCGCCTGTTATGGTGACTGGATCCCCAATCCCTCCGGCCCGGAACTGACTTCCTACAATCCTGCGACCGGCGAGCCTCTCGCCAAGGTGAAAATGGCCGGCCCCGCGGACTATGAGCTGGTGGTCACCCGCGCCTCGGAGGCGTTCCTCGACTGGCGCATGCTGCCGGCGCCCCGGCGCGGCGAGATTGTGCGTGAGATCGCCGGAGAACTGCGCGCGCACAAAGCGGACCTGGGCGCCCTGGTGTCGCTCGAAATGGGCAAGATCCTCGCCGAGGGTATGGGCGAAGTCCAGGAGATGATCGACATCGCCGATTTCGCCGTCGGCCTTTCCCGCCAGCTCTACGGCCTCACCATGCACAGCGAGCGTCCTGGCCACCGCATGTACGAGCAGTGGCACCCACTGGGCATCGTTGGAGTGATCAGCGCGTTCAACTTCCCGGTCGCGGTGTGGTCGTGGAACGCGATGATCGCGGCTGTCTGCGGGGATTGCGTTCTGTGGCGGCCGTCATCGGACACGCCGCTGACCGCTATCGCCGTGCAGAAGATCTGCAACCGCGTACTCGACGGCCACGGACTGAAGGGTATCTTCAACCTGGTGATCGGACCGAGCCGCCCCGTCGCGGAAACGCTGGTCGAGGACCGGCGCATACCGCTGATCAGTTTTACGGGGTCGACGGAAGTGGGCCGCCGCGTCGCGGAATCGGTGGCGCGCCGCATGGGGAAAAGTATCCTCGAGTTGGGCGGGAACAACGGCATCATCGTGATGGACGACGCAAACCCGGACCTCGTCCTGCGCGCCGTGCTCTTCGGCGCCGTGGGCACGGCGGGACAGCGCTGCACCACGACCCGCCGCCTCTTTCTGCAGCGCGGGATTGCTCCGCGCATCGTGGAAGCCCTCCTGCAGGCCTATCGTCAGGTCCGGATCGGCGACCCTATGGAGGAGGACACGCTGATGGGTCCGCTGGTGAACCGGCGCGCAGTCGACGACATGATGGACGGCATCCGGCGTATTCGCGAGCAGGGCGGCGAGATCCTGTTTGGGGGCGGCCACATGGTCGGCTGCTTCGTTCAGCCGGCGCTCGTGCGCGCGCGGCCCGACATGCCGATTCTGCGGGAAGAGATCTTCGCCCCGATTCTGTACATCGTGGAATTCGACGACCTCGACCAGGCGATCCACTGGCACAACGACGTCCCCCAGGGCCTGTCGTCCGCCATTTTCACCAGCAGCCTGGCCGCATCGGAAACATTCCTCAGCCACCGCGGCAGCGACTGCGGGATCGCCAACGTGAATATCGGAACCAGCGGCGCGGAGATCGGAGGGGCGTTCGGGGGAGAGAAGGATACGGGCGGAGGCCGGGAAGCCGGCAGCGATTGCTGGAAGGCCTACATGCGGCGGCAAACGAACACGATCAACTGGTCGGCCCAATTGCCGCTGGCGCAGGGGATCAAGTTCGTCGTTTGAAACGCAAAAAAGCCGCGGACGCCCTCTCGGGACGGCCGCGGCTTTCCAAAACGGAGGATCGCTTTTATTCCTCGCCCTGCTCTTCGGGCTCGCGGCCTTCGCGCTGCGCTTTCAGACGCTCCTCGCGACGCTTGGCCCGATCCGCGGCGCGTTTCACCAGCTCGGAACCGACCAGCTCGATCATCGCTTGCTCCGCGCCGTCTCCCTTGCGGGGTCCGAGACGCGTGATGCGGGTGTAGCCGCCCTCGCGCTGGCCGAACCGCGTGCCCAGAGTGTCGAACAGCTTCTTCACCGATTTCGGCGTCCGCAACACCATGGCCGCTTGCCGGCGCGAGTGCAGAGTATCGGCTTTCCCCAGGGTGATCATCTTATCGACCAGCGGCTTGATGGCCTTAGCCTTGGTGATGGTGGTGATGACGCGCTCTTCCTCGATCACGCTCGTGACGAGATTGCGCAGCAGCGCATTGCGGCTGTCCACCGGCCGCTTTAACTTAAATCCGGCAACCTTGTGTCTCATCGGCTACTCCCCGAGCTCCTGCTGGCCCTCGTCGTCCTGGCCGTAGTCGGTAATCATCCCGGCGGGTTGCGCCGGCGGCGCCACCAGCCGGCCATGCGCGTCGATCCTCATGCCGAGCGAGAGGCCCATGTTGGCCAGGATTTCCTTGATCTCGTTCAGCGACTTGCGGCCGAAGTTCTTGGTCCGCAACATCTCGGCCTCGGTCTTCTGCACCAGTTCGCCGATCGTCTGGATGTTCGCGTTCTTCAGGCAGTTGTACGAGCGAACGCTGAGCTCCAGCTCTTCCACCGAACGGTTCAGAATCTCGTTCATCTTGTCGAGGCCGCGCTCGGAGATCTCTTCGGTCTGCTCCGGCACCTCCTCGAAATTGATGAAGATCGACATGTGGTCCTTAAGCAGCTTGGCGGCATAGCCGATGGCGTCCTGCGGCGAAACCGCGCCGTTGGTCCACACTTCCAGCGTGAGCTTGTCATAATCGGTCATCTGGCCGAGCCGAGCCGCTTCCACGGCAAAGTTCACCTTGCGCACGGGCGAGTGGACGGAGTCGATCGGGATATATCCGAGCGCCAGGTCCTCGTCGAAGTTCTTATCCGCGCTGACGTACCCGCGCCCGCTCTTCAGCCGCATCTCGATGGAGAGCCGGCCGCCTTCGCTCACCGTCGCCACGTGGACGTCGCGGTCGAGCACTTCCACATCCGCGTCCGTCTCGATCTGCCCGCTGCGCACGTCGCCCGGGTGGTCCACCGTCAGGCGAACGGTCTTGATTCCCTCCCCCATGATCTTGAAGGGGATCTGTTTCAGGTTGAGGATGATATCGGTGGCGTCTTCAACCACGCCCGGAATCGGGCTGAATTCATGCTCGACGCCTTCGATCCGCACGGCCGTGATCGCCGCTCCTTCGATCGAGCTGAGCAGGACGCGCCGCAGGCTGTTGCCGATCGTAGTCCCGAAGCCTCGTTGAAAAGGCTGCGCCGTAAACATGCCATACCGTTCCGTCAGGGTCTCGGTATTGGCGACCAATCGTTTGGGTTTCTGGAAGCCCTTGAACATAGAAAACCTCA
Organism: uncultured Solibacteraceae bacterium; assembly: GCA_964608645.1. Lineage (GTDB taxonomy): Bacteria > Acidobacteriota > Terriglobia > Bryobacterales > Bryobacteraceae > CAZSQK01. The sequence goes on from CAZSQK010000107.1 coordinate 18,856, forward strand.
TTATGGGAGCCGCGAGCCGGCGGCTCTGGCCCCCGATTCTTTACTTCGAGTAAAGCTCGACGATGAGCTGCTCGTTCATTTGGATCTGCACCAATTCGCTGCGTTGCGGCAACGCCGTGACGCGACCCGTCAAACCTTCCCGGTCCACATCGATCCAGTTCGGCGCCGGGGCATGGGCCGTGGCGTCGCGGGCGGCCAGAACGGTCGGATTGTTCTTGCTGCTCTCGCGGATCGACACGATGTCGCCGACCTTCACCTGGGCCGAAGGAATGTTGCACTTGCGGCCGTTGATGTTGACGTGTCCGTGGCGCACTACCTGGCGCGCCTGCGCCCGGCTGGTTCCGAATCCCATGCGATAAATCACGCTGTCGAGCCGGCGCTCGAGGGCGGACATCAGGTTCTCGCCCGTGATGCCTTTGGCCAGCGCGGCCTTCTCGAACGTGCTGCGGAACTGGCGCTCGAGGACGCCATAGACCCGCCGGACCTTCTGCTTCTCGCGCAATTGGAGGCCGTAGCCGACGATCTTGGCTTTCCGGTCCTTCCCATGCTGTCCGGGGACGAAATTACGGCGTTCGATGGCGCACTTCTCGCTGTGGCAGCGCTCGCCTTTGAGGAATAGCTTCATGCCCTCTCGCCGGCACTGCCGGCAAACCGGGCCGATATATCTTGCCAAGTTACTTCTCCTTACCTTTCTTTACTGCAGGTGCGGTTTACAGCCACTGGCGCGGCCTTCGTCCCGCTTTCTTTCCGCTCCCAACGGGAGCGTCGATGCTAAACCCGGCGCTTTTTGGGCGGCCGGCAGCCGTTATGCGGGATCGGCGTCACGTCCTTGATCGCCCGGACCTCAATCCCAGCGGTGGAGAGAGCGCGCACCGCCGATTCACGGCCCGAGCCCGGTCCGCTCACCCGCACTTCCACCACCCGCAATCCGCTCTCACCCGCCTTGTTGGCGGCAGTCATGGCGGCCTGCTGCGCGGCGAACGGAGTGCCCTTGCGCGACCCGCGGAATCCGAGCGAGCCGGCGCTCGACCAGGAAATCGTGTTGCCTTCCTGGTCCGAAATGGTCACGATCGTGTTGTTGAACGTGGCCTGCACGTGCACGACACCCGTATGGACGACGCGCTTTTCCTTCTTCTTGAAGCTTTTCTTCTTGCCTGCTTTGACTGGTGCTTTCGCCATACGCTATGTCTTACCCGTCGCCTTCTTCTTGTTCGCCACGGTGCCGCGGCGCGGTCCCTTGCGCGTGCGCGCGTTGGTGTGCGTCCGCTGTCCCCGCACCGGCAGGCTGCGGCGATGCCGTAACCCGCGGTACGACCCCATCTCGATGTGCCGCTTGATGTTCATCGAGATCTCTTTGCGAAGGTCGCCTTCCACCGCGCCTTCTTCTTCCAGGATCTGGCGGACCTTGTTGACTTCGTCTTCCGTCAAATCGCGGATCTTCTTGTCGAAATCGATGCCCGCCCGATACAGCAGCGACTTCGACCGGGTACGGCCAACGCCGTAAATGTACGTGAGCCCGATCTCGGCCCGCTTCGTGGGCGGCAGATCCACACCGGCAATACGCGCCATACGTTAACCCTGCCTCTGCTTATGTTTGGGATTGACACAGATGACCCGCACCACGCCTTCGCGATGGATCACCTTGCACTTGTCGCAAATCTTCTTGACCGACGCTCGCACTTTCATGTTTTCGAACCCGTCTTTTTCAAAATCCGTCCCCGGGTCGGATCGTGAGGCATTAACTCGACCTCTACCCGATCCCCCGGAACCAACCGCACAAAATTTCGTTGCCCTTCACCCGCCACATGGGCCCGCACCGTCTGGCGCGTGTCCAACACCACGTCGAACACCAGATTGGGCCGCTCCGCAACCACAACAGCCTCCACCCTGGCCCCCGGTTTCCGGTCTACGGTCTCGTCAGCACCCACGGCCCATTCTCCGTCACCGCGATGCAGTGCTCAAAGTGCGCCGAGTTCGACCCGTCCTTCGTGACCGCCGTCCACTTGTCCTTCAGCACCACCGCTTCCGGACGGCCCGCATTCACCATCGGCTCCACCGCCAGCACCATGCCCGGCTTCAAGCGCGGATTCTCGTTCTTCCGGTCCACGTAATTCGGAACCTGCGGCTCCTCGTGGAGTTGCGTGCCGATGCCGTGCCCCACATACTCCCGCACAATCGAAAACCCGTTCGATTTGACGTGCTGCTCCACCGTGCCGCAAACGTCAAACAGGCGATTTCCCGACCGCACCCGATCGATAGCCAATTCCAGCGACTCCTGCGTCACCTGGAGGAGTTTCTTCGTCTCCTCGCTGACTTCACCGATCGGAACGGTAATGGCCGAATCCCCGTAATACCCGTCCAGTTTCACCCCGGTGTCGATCGAAACGATATCGCCCTTTTTCAGGACCCGCTTCGGATTCGGCATCCCATGAACAATCTCGCTATTGACCGACGTGCACAATACAAACTTGTAGGCCTCGCCGGCTGCCGGCACATAATACCCCTTGAACGCGGGCCGCGCCCCGGCATCGGCCACCATCTTCTCCGCGGCGATTTCGAGGTCCCAGGTGCTGGCGCCCTCCGCCGCGAGTTCTTTCAGCGACTGCAAAATCTGCCAGACCAGCAGCCCGCTGCGCCGCATCTTCTCCAACTCAGCAGCGGTTTTCCGGACAATCATCGCACTCCATCGCCTGGCATATCCTCTCAAATACCGCTTCGGGCGGATCGTTGCTGGCGTCCACCTCCACTACCGGGCGGCCCGCCAGCCGGTAATGTTCCAATACCGGGCGCGTCTGCCGCTCGTAACCGTCCAATCTCTCCCGGATGACATCGGCGTTGTCATCCTCACGAATGACCAGCTTTTCCCCATCCAGATCGCACAATTCATCCACTTGCGGCGGCTGGGTGGCAAGGTTATACAGGGTCCCGCAGCGAGGGCACTGGCGGCGTCCGGTCAATCGGGCAATAACTATATTGTAATCAACGGCGAGATAAATTACCACCTCGCGAATTCCACGCGCGTCCAGCCAGGCGCACAAGTGATCCGCCTGATCCAGCGTTCGCGGGTACCCATCCAGCACAAAACCGTTCGCCGCGTCCGCCTCGGTGAGCCGCGCCTCCACCATCTGATTGACCACTTCGTCGGACACCAGCGCGCCCGATTGCATGGTGGCCGCCACGGCCGTCCCGAGATCACCCGAACCGCCCTGCCGGATCCGATCCCGCAGCATGTCCCCCGTTGAGATGTGGGGAACCCCCAGGCACTGAGTCAGCATCTTAGCCTGGGTGCCCTTGCCCGAACCTGGCGAGCCAAACAGGACAATCGCCTTCACAAAAAGTTCAAATCCTCGATACGGAGACGCAGAAACGCGGAGAAAAACTCAACGTGGTTTCTCCGCTGTAAAGTTCGTGTTTGTGTCCTGCGTCTAATCTCCACTCCACTAAAAGGAACTCCTTCGCCCGCGGATCCGCCCCGAGCGCGGTGTAAATCCTTCATAATGGCGCATAATCAACTGCGCCTCGATCTGGTTGATCGTGTCCATCGCCACGCCCACCACGATCAGCAGCGACGTGCCGCCGAAATAGAAATTGACGTTCAGCCCTTCCAGCAGCTCGCGCGGCGCCACGCGGTCGATCCAGTTGCCGAGCAGCGGCAGGTGCTGCAGATGGATTCCCGAAATCATGATGTCCGGGATCAGACACAGGATCGAAAGGTACAGGCCGCCCACCACAGTGATCTTGGTGAGGATGTTGTTCATGTAATCGGCCGTGTTCCGCCCGGGACGGATGCCCGGAATGAACCCGCCGTACTTGCGCATGTTGTCGGCGGCTTCATTAGGGTTGAAAATGATGGAAACGTAAAAGAAGCAGAAGAAGATGATGCCGGCCACGAACAGGACGTAATACAGCGGCTCGCCGTGCGCGATCGCTTTGAGCGCATTGGAGAGCCACGTGGAGTTCTTGACCCACGACATCATCAGAAGTTGCTGCGGGAAGGCCAGGATCGACGACGCGAAGATCACCGGGATGACGCCGCCGGCATTGACCTTCAGCGGCATGTGCGTCGACTGCCCGCCCATAACGCGGCGTCCCACCACGCGTTTCGCATACTGCACCGGGATACGCCGCTCGCCGCGCTCCACCAGGACGATGAACGCCACCACGGCGACCATCATCACCAGCAACATGATGAGCTTGATCGCCCCCCATTCATGCGTTACGAACACGTTGTGATAGATGCTCTCGATGGCGCGCGGCAACCCCACCACGATGCCGGTGAAGATGATCAGCGACATGCCGTTGCCGACGCCGCGCTCGGTGATCTGCTCGCCCAGCCACATGATGAACGCAGACCCGGTGGTCAGCGAGAGAATGGTGAGAACCACGAACCCGAAACCCGGACTGATCACGATGCCCTGTTGCATCGACATCAGGCCCTGCGCAATCCCGAACGATTGCAGAACCGAAAGGACAATCGTCAGATAGCGCGTCCACTGCGTGATCTTGCGCCGCCCGAGCTCCCCTTCTTTCTGGAGCTTCTCCAGTGTGGGGACCACGACGGTCATCAATTGCAGGATGATCGACGCCGTGATGTACGGCATGATGCCCAGGGCGAAGACCGTCAGACGCCGGATGTTGCCGCCGGCGAACAAGTCGAAGAAGCCGAAGATCGAGCCCTGCTGCGACTGGAAGAAATCCGCCCAGCGCTGCAGGTTGATGCCCGGCGTCGGGACCTGGCTACCCAAACGATAAACCGCCAGCAGCCCCAGCGTGAACAGGAGCCGCTTGCGAAGGTCGGGGACGCGAAACATGTTCGCGAACGCTTCAAAAAACTTCATGGTTCCCTTCGATTCCCGGCGCTATTCCGTCTGAGCGCCGATCACCTGCGCCGTGCCGCCGGCCTTCTGGATCTTCTCCAGAGCCGATTTCGAAAAGTGGTGGGCTTCCACCGTAATCTTGCGAGTCAACTGCCCGGTCCCGAGGATCTTCAAACCGTCGCCGACCTTGCGGATCGCGCCGAGCTCGATCAGGCGGTCGGCATTGAACGTGTCGCCTTCGAGCTTCTCCAGCCGTCCCAGGTTGACGATGGCGAACTGCTTCTTGAAAATGTTGGTGAATCCGCGCTTCGGCAGACGGCGATGCAGCGGCATCTGGCCGCCCTCAAACCCGCGCTTCTGGCCGAAACCGGTGCCGGCGCGCTGCCCTTTCGATCCGCGGGTCGACGTCTTGCCGTGCCCCGAACCCATGCCGCGCCCCACCCGCTTCCGCAATTTTACCTGGCCCTTCGGGGGCTTCAATCCGCTGAGGTTCATTTTGAAAATCTCCTATTAGCCGCGGACGAACACAGATGAACGCAGATAAGACAAAGTGCTTATCTGCGTTTATCTGCGTTCATCTGCGGCCCAATTCCTATTCCACCACTTGCAACAGGTGCGGAACCTTCTTCACCATCCCGCGAAACTCCGGCCGGTCCGGCCGTTCCACCACCTGGTTCAGTTTCCGCAGACCGAGGCCCTTGACCACCCGCTTGTGTTTCTCCGGCGTGCAGATCGGGCTGCGCACCAGTTTGATTTTGATCGTGCCTTCCGCCATTACAGTTTCTCCACTGCCAGACCGCGCATCTCGGCGATGGCGCCCTTTTCACGCAAGGATTCCAGCGCCACGATGGTCGCCTTCACCACATTGTGCGGATTGCGCCGGCCGATCGACTTCGTCAGCACGTTGGGGATGCCGCAGGCCGTGATCACCGCGCGCACCGCACCCCCCGCGATCACGCCGGTTCCGGCCGGGGCCGGCTTCAGCAGCACCTGCGAGCTGGCGTAGCAGCCCAACACCTGATGCGGGATTGTCGTATCCAGAACGTTGACCCGGCGCAGGCCCTTCTTGGCCGCTTCGATGCCCTTGCGGATCGCCGAGGGAACCTCCTTCGCCTTGCCCACGCCATAACCCACCACCTTCGCCGACGGGTCGCCGATCACCACCAGCGCCGAAAAGCTCAGGTTTTTGCCGCCCTTCACCACTTTCGTGACGCGGTTGATCGCCACCACCTGTTCCTTCAGATTCAGGTTCGCCGGATCGATGCGTTTCACTGACGTCGTCATGAATTAGAACTCCAGTCCCGCTTCCCGCGCCGCATCGGCCAGCGCCTTGATCCGGCCATGGTAATGATAACCGCCGCGATCGAAAACCACCTTCGTGACGCCCTTCTCCTTGGCGCGTTCGGCCACCAGCTTGCCGATTGTCTTCGCCGCCGCCACGTTGCCGCCGTTGGTCCGCCCGCCCTTGTCCACCGACGACGCCGACACCAGCGTCGTGCCCTTCGAATCGTCGATAACCTGCGCGTAGATGTGCGCCACGCTACGGAACACAGCCAGACGCGGACGCTCGGTCGTGCCCGCCAGCTTTCGGCGGATGCGCCTGTGAATGCGGCTGCGAATTTCCTTCTTTTCTTCTTTACGAATCATTTGCCACCCGCCCCGGTCTTGCCGACCTTCTTGCGCAGCGCCTCGCCCATGTACCGGATGCCCTTGTTCTTGTACGGATCGGGCTTGCGAAGCGCGCGGATGTTTGCCGCCACCTGCCCCAACACCTGCCGGTCGTACCCGGTCAGCACCAGGTGCGTCTGCTTGTCGATCTTGAGATCGACGCCGTCCGGCAACAGCACCTCGATCGGATGCGAATACCCCAGTGTGAACGTCGCGACCTTGCCCTTCACGTCGGCGCGGTACCCGATACCGACGATGTCGAGCTCGCGCGTGAACCCGCCCGAGACGCCCTGCACCGCGTTCGCCGCCAGCGCGCGCGTCAGCCCGTGCAGCGCCGCGTGCTCGTCGGAGGCCCGTCTCACTTCGAGCCGCCCTTCGAGCTGCTCGAACGAGATCCCCTCCGGGATCGGCACGGTCAGTTTGCCCTTGGGCCCGGTCACTTCCAGTTGCTTGCCGATCTGGATTTTCACGCCGCTCGGCAGCGGGATCGGCTTCTTACCAATTCTTGACATGTCTGGTCACCTACCACACCCGGCAGAGAATCTCTCCGCCGATGTGCTCCTTATGGGCATCCCGTCCGGTCATTACGCCGCGCGGGGTCGTCAGGATATTGATTCCGAGACCGCCCAGCACGCGCGGAATATCGGTCTGCCCGACATACACCCGGCAGCCGGGCCGCGACACGCGCTCGATGGCGGAGATCACCGGCGAGTTGTTGGCCGCGTATTTCAGGTAAATCTTGATGGTCTTCTTCGCGCCTTCGTCGGCCACCTTGAAGTTGGTGATGTAACCCTCTTCCTTCAAGATCCGCGCGATTTCCGTCTTCAGCTTGGAAGCCGGCACGTCCACCTTGGGGTGGCGGGCCTGGATCGCGTTACGCACGCGAGTCAGCATGTCGGCAATGGGATCGCTCGTCATAGTTCTCCTACTTCGTCTCCGTCCGGGCTATCCGCGCCATGCGGAGCTTCCGGACTTGCATCTCGTCTTACCAGCTCGCCTTGGTCACGCCGGGAATCTCGCCGTTCAAAGCGAGCTGGCGGAAGCACAGGCGGCAGATGCCGAACTTGCGCAGGAACGCGCGCGGCCGGCCGCAGCGCCAGCAGCGATTGCGATGGCGGCACTGCAGTTTCGGGGTCTTGGCCTTGCGGGCCTCTTCCAACTTGATGTCTTTCGCGATCTTGGCGGTAGTGGCCATTCAAATCCTCAAATTACTTCTTCGACGCTCACGTCACTGCCGGAACGGCATCCCCATCTGCTTGAGCAGCGCCAGCCCCTCGGCGTCCGTGCGCGCCGTCGTGGTTATGGAAATGTTCATACCCTTGGTCTTTTCCACCTTGCTGTAGTCGATTTCCGGGAAGATCAACTGGTCCTTGATTCCCAGCGTGTAATTCCCACGCCCGTCGAAGCTCTTCGACGACACTCCACGGAAGTCGCGGACACGGGCCAGCGCAATATTCACCAGCCGGTCGAAAAACTCGTACATGCGGTCGCCGCGCAGCGTCACCATACACCCGATCGACTGCCCCTCGCGGAGCTTGAACTGCGCGATCGACTTGGTCGCCTTAGTCACCACCGGCTTCTGGCCGGCAATCTGCCCCAGCTCGTTCACCGCGCCATCCATCAACTTGGCGTTCTGGGTCGCTTCGCCGAGGCCGATATTGATCGAAATCTTCTCGATCTTCGGCACCGCCATGGGGTTCGTATAGCCGAACGCCTTGGTCAGGCTCGGCACGACCTTGCTCACGTAATGCTCTTTCAAACGTGCTGCCATGAAATCCTCGCTTATTTCTTGTCGAGCGTCTGGCCGCACTTGCGGCAGACCCTCGTGCGGCGCGTCTTGCCGCCCGCGACAACGTCTACGTGATGCGCCACGCGCACGGCCTTATTGCACCCCGGGCAGACCACCATCACATTCGACGCATTGATCGGACTCTCCCGCTCGGCGATGCCGCCCTTGACCTGCTTGGCCGGGTTGGGCTTCGTGTGACGCTTGATCATCATCACGTGCTCCACCAACAGCTTCCCGTTCTCGCGGCTGACCTGAAGCACACGGCCGGTTTTGCCCTTGTCGCGCCCCGAGATCACCTTGACGGTGTCTTCCTTCTTGATGTCGATACGGACCGGCTCAGCCAGTTTCTTTTTTGCGATAGCCATCAGATTACCTCGGGCGCCAGCGAAACGATCTTCATGAACTTCTTATCGCGCAGCTCGCGCGCGACCGGTCCGAAGACGCGCGTCCCTACCGGCTCGCCCACATCGTTGATCAACACGGCCGCGTTGGAGTCGAACCGGATGTACGTCCCGTCCTTGCGCCGCGTCTCCTTGCGCATGCGGACGATCACGCAGCGCACCACTTTCCCCTTTTTGATCGCCGAATCGGGAGCGGCCTCTTTCACGGCGGCCGTGACCACGTCACCCAGCCCCGCGCGCAGGCCGAGGTCGCCGCCGCGCGGCAGGATGCACGACAGCCTCCGCGCGCCGCTGTTGTCGGCCACCTCGAGAATTGTACGCATTCCAATCATAAGTCGATGCTCCTGGGCCGGCCGGCTGCCGGGCCCGGGAGTAGCTCCCCCGCCCCAGCCCCGGCCCTGACCCCTGCTTAGGCCTTCACATCCAGATCCGCCGGCTGCGCGCCAACCTGGGCCGCGCGGCGAACTACTTCCGCCAGCCGCCACCGCTTCAGTTTGCTCAGCGGACGGCACTCCACGATGCGCACCACGTCGCCCATGCGGGCCGACTTCTCTTCGTCGTGCGCATAGAATTTCTTCCGCTTCGCGATGATGCGCTTGTACAGCGGGTGCGGCACGCGGCGGATCACTTCCACCACGATGGTCTTCGCCATCTTGGTCGAGACCACTTGGCCGATCTTCTCGTTCTTGAATCCGGTCGCCTGTGCTTCGGCCATCTTATTTCTTCGCTCCCGCCATCTCCCGCTCGCGGAGAATCGTCAGCATCCGCGCGCGGTCTTTCCGCATGCCGCGCAGCTTCTTCAACCCGTCCGTCTGCCCCATGTTCATCTGAAACTGGAGACGGAAGAACTGCTCTTCCATTTCACGCAACTGATTGCGTAATTCGTTGTCGTCGAGATCGCGAACTTTCTGCGCCTTCATATCCCTTACTCCGCGTCGTCCCGGCCGATGAACTTGGTCTTGATGGCGAGCTTGTGCGCCGCCAGGCGCATCGCGGCGCCGGCCGTCGCGCGATCCACGCCTTCCATCTCGAACAGGATCTTTCCGGGACGGATCACCGCCACCCATTGCTCCGGAGCGCCTTTGCCTTTACCCATACGGGTTTCAGCCGGCTTCTTGGTGATCGGCTTGTCCGGGAACAGCCGGATCCACACTTTGCCGCCGCGCTTGATCGAGCGCGTCATCGCCACGCGCGCCGCTTCGATCTGGCGGTCGGTGACCCAACCGCACTCCATCGCCTTCAAACCGAAGTCTCCGAAAGCGATCGAAGAGCCCCGCCAGGCTTTGCCGGCCATGCGCCCGCGCTGCTGCTTTCTATACTTGACCTTCTTTGGCATCATCATGGCGGTTTATTCCTTTGGGGTCTCGCCTTCCGGCTTGGTTTCCGGGGAGGCCGGCTCCGCGCCGCGAACCTCCTGCTTCCACGACGGCTGCTGTTGCGGCGACATCAACGGGGGCAGAATCGGGCCGCTGGGGCGCGCCGCCGGACGCGGCAGGTCGGTCGGCGGAGTTTGCATCGCCGCGCCGCCCTGGTCGCCCGCCGGAATCGGCGCCGGGCCACGATCCATGCCGCGGTCTCCCGGTCCACGATCCCCACGGTCGCGGCGGGGGCCACGATCGCCACGATCGCCGCGGTCGCGGCGGTCTCCGCGGTCGCGCCTCGGCTCCGGCTCGGGGAGCAGGCCGCCGCGGCGCTTCGTCAGATCCAGAATCTCGCCCTTATACAACCACGCCTTCACGCCGATGACGCCGTACGTCGTGTGCGCCTCCGCGAAGCCGTAATCGATATCCGCGCGCAGGGTGTGCAGCGGAAGCTGCCCCTGCAGATACCATTCGCTGCGCGCGATTTCCGCGC
>CAZSQK010000108.1:0-29034 GCA_964608645.1 uncultured Solibacteraceae bacterium
CGCCCGCCGCGCCGCGTTTGGCCGTTTGCCCGCCGCGCGAATCGCTGGCCCGCGACACGCTCTGGCTGTTGACCTCCACCATCCGCCCGTTGACCTGGACCGATTGCAGGTTGAGCGCCAGCTCCGCCTTCCCGGTGAATGTCCCGGATTCCTTCGCGTCCACGAGCTTGACCACTACGTTCGCGCCGCGCGGAATCGCCGTCTCGCCGTTCGGTAGCATCACCGGCTGATCCAGGCTCGCTTGAAACGTCTGGCCCCGGCGCGCCGTCTCCGAATCCACTCCGTCGATCATCCGCACCACCAGATTCGTGCCCGCCGGCAGGTCGAAAGACGACGCATCCACCGCGCGCGAAGCCGGCGTCATCGGATCGGGACGCATCACGTTCTCCTCGCGCCGCGCCGGCTCATCGCCGCGCCGCAGCGTGGGACGGACATCCGCCTCCTCGGGCGGGGGCGCCGCCATGCGGCTGAACTCGATGCGATCGATGTCGGTCACATCCAGGCTCTGGATCTGGTCGCCGACCTCCATCCGCACCTGCCGCGCCGAACCGCCCAGGTACGTGCCATGAACGACGCGGCCGTCCTTCATCCGAACCGTGTCTGCAAAACTCGCGGTCACCAACCCCAGTAGGATTCCAAAGTGCAAGAGACGCATGAAGTTCACCCTGCCCTTATGACGCGCCTGAAGATGGTTTAGTTTACGCCCGCTTCTGTAAAGACTGGATGAGGTTCTTCCCCTGGTCCAGGGCTTCCTTGTACAGGGATTCCCGCTCCTCGCCGGCGTACGGTGTCCCATTGGCGAAGCGGTATAAACCCTTTCCCATCACGTATGTACCGGCGAACGCGATGGCCCCCTTGGGGATCAACCCCTCGCCCAGCGGGATCTTCCCTGCCAACTCGCGAGCGATCGCCCGCCAGCCGAATGCGCTCCCAATAATCGACAGCACGCTCCCTTTCTGCTCGCCAAATCCGACGTCGTTGCCGCAGGCCGCCGCAATCTGAAACGCCATCCGGATCTGGTTCGCCGTGAGGAACGCCGTGTCCGAAGCGAATTCCCCAAACGCCCAGGGCAGTTCCATCATGTTCGGCACGATGTTGGGCAGCGCCGTAGCGATCGCAAACAGCGCGTTCTCGCGAGCCGTATTCAGGATGATGTGGTCTACCACCGGCTTGCGAAACGCCGGGAACTGCCGCGCCAGGGCCAACGAGTCTTCGGCCCGAACGCGCAGGATCTCCGCCATCGTCGTATCCGGACCGTTGCGGTGATAGGTATAGGCGCCTTCGTGCGCATGCAAGCCCTGCTGATACAGGATCAGATCCACCTGCGACGGGACATCGGCGTCGCCGGCCCGGTGCACCTGCCCCATCCGCTCGATCCGCTCCTCGCGCGGCAGCGCGGGCGGGACCAGGAAGTCCTCCATCTCGCAATAACCGGCTTCGCTGGCGGCCACCAGCCCTACATGGATCGGCTTCCCGGCGAGTTTGCGCACCTCTTCCGGGTTCAACATGCCGAACGCGGCACGCGCCTGCTTCAACGTTTTCAGCATAGGAAATTCACTCGGGCCGCTGCGCGCCGGACAGGCGGAACATCACGTGCAAGCCCTTCCGCCATTCTACTCCGACCCCGATTCGCTCCACATCGACGTGGGGTGAGAAATAGCCCAAAATCGTCTCCGTCGTTGGGTGAAATTCCAGCGCCGGCGACACTAGCAGCAGCCGCGGAGCCTCCGCCCGCAGCGCGATCCCGGGGAAATATCCATTGGCTGTAAACTCGCCGCGGTCGAGGTGCCACTTCACACGAATCCAATAGTCCAAAGCCTGTAGCGGCAGATGCAAGTCGGCCGTAGCCTTCAATTCCACCACCACCAGCCGCCCCGTGCGGTCGACCGCCAGCAGATCGAGGATGCCGCGCTCCCCCGCCGCGAAGGTCGGCGCTTGCCCATAGATCGGCTCGGACAGGATCGACGCGTCGAGCCGCTCGACCTGCGCGCGCGCCTGCGATTCCAGCCACGCCTCCGGATATTGCCGATGCAGCGGATGCTCGCTGTCCGACCGCGCCCGATCCAGTTCCGCCGCCAGCCGCTCGATCTCGGCCAGATGGTGCGGCCGCGCCGCGTGGCGCTCCGCAAGCCCGAAGCGCAATTCGCCGTCTTCGACCTCGGCGAATTCCATGCCGTGCACCCGCAGGCTGACGCGGCCGTCATGTCTGGGAACACGTTCCACGCCGGGCAGCGCCGCGATCCCGCTCCACCGGTCGGGCAGATTCGGCTCGGGACGGCGGCAGCGTTCGAGCCGCGTGTCGAGGTTCCCATGGTCCTTCGGGTCGATGCGCTCGACCACATCGTCCTCGTTGTACGCGAACAGCGCGAATTGGGCCGTCTCCGGGTTCAGACACAGAAGACGTAGCGAGGCGCAGCGCTCCCGCCCGGCCGCGATGTAAATGGCGAGCCCCTCGACCGTGACCCGCGGCTCCCGCGCCCGCAGATAGTCGAGCCAGATCAGTGCGAAGGAGAGGACCGCTCCGGCGTCGCCCTCCGGCGGGCAGCCAATCGCCGCCCACCCATGCTGCCCGTATCGTAGAAACGCGCGTGGGTATGCCGGGGACAGGCTGTATTCGAGATTCGCCTCGGCGCTCAGCTCCGCCAGTTTCCAATCCGGAAACTGCCGCCGTAGAAACAGGCGGAACCGCTCGCGGAACACCAATCGCCCGCTGCGGCGGCCGAGGTCCGCCCCCGCCCGGCGGCCCAGATCGAGCAGGAACATCTGCCCCTCGCGGCGCGCGAAGCGTTCCACCGTGAGTTCGAGTTTTCCAGGCGTAGCCGGCTGCAGATCGGTGACCCGCCGTGTCAGGTTGCGCGTGCGGTCCCATGCCTGCAGCGTGAGCCGCACCCCGCGCACGTCGAGCGCGAAGTTGTCGGTCAGCGGGATCAGCTCTTCGCCGGGTTCGAGCAGGGCCGGCTGCCGGCAGGACTTGAGGAAAGCCTCAATCGCCGCGCGGTTCTCCTCGGCGGAGGGCATCGACAAGCGGATTATAACGTGTGGCGCGCCCGGCTACTCGCCGCCGAACCGCACCGCGCGCTTCTCAGGACCGGCAGCCGTCATGATTGCCGCCAGCAGAAACACCACCACGGCCGTCCCCGACATCGCCGTCGAATAACTCGTGCGATGCGCAATCTGCGCTTCGATCCGCGGGATCGCGCTGCTGAACAGCACTCCCATCTGATAACCGAAGCCGGGCAGAAATCCGCGGACGGAATCGGGCGACAGCTCGGAAAGGTGCGCCGGAATCACGCCCCACGCCCCTTGCACGAACGCCTGCATCACGAAGCCTCCGGCGAACAGCAGCGGCAGCGTCGGAGCGAACGCCCACAGCGGAATCGCCAGAATCCCCCCGAGGAGCGACAGCACCATCGTCTTCCTCCGCCCGATCTTGTCCGAGACCAGTCCGCAAAGCGTCCCGCCCAGGATCGCTCCGCACATCGAGAACGCGCTGAACAGGTTCTTGCGCTCCACGCTGAATCCCCACTGCCGCTCCAGAAACGTCGGGTATAGGTCCTGCGTCCCGTGCGCCGCTAGATTCATCGCCGTCATCAGCGCCACGAGATACAGGAACAGCTTCCAATGCGACGCGATCGCCCGCCCCAGACCGCCCCAGCTCTCATGCTTCGTTTTCTCCCACACCTCCGACTCCGTGACGTGCAGACGCACGTACAACGCCAGCAGGGCAGGCAGACCGCCGATGAAGAAAAGCGGACGCCACCCGACGCGGTGGAACAGGAAGATATTGCATACCGCCGCCAGCAGAAAGCCCATCGCGTAGCCCTGCTGCAGGAAGCCCGATAACAGACCGCGCAACCGCGGCGGAACCTTTTCCATCGCCAGCGACGCGCCGACGCCCCACTCGCCGCCCATCCCGATCCCGAACAGCGCCCGCAGGATGATGAACGTCGTGTAGCTCGGCGCAAGCCCCGAAAGAACCTCGACCACCGAATAAAAGATCAGATCGATCATCAGCGGCAGCCGCCGCCCATACCGGTCCGCCATCAACCCGAACAGAAACGCCCCCACCGGCCGGAACGCCAGCGTGGCGGTGAGCGTCAGCGCCATCTCGGCGTCGGTCTTGTGAAATTCCCGTCCGATCGCCGTCAGGCAGGAGACCACCAGGAAGAAGTCGAACGCGTCCAGCGTCCAACCGAGATAGCCGGCCAGCAGCGCGGCGCGATGATCGGAGGGTCGGGGACCGGTCACGGGAGTCTTCATCGCGGCGCCGCGGACCCACGGGCCGGCAGGAGCGCCCACAGCAGGCCTCCCGACAGGATCGCAAGAAGAACCCAGAAGTGCCCGGGCCGCGTGTTGCCGTAAAGCTCGCCCAACGGACCGCGAAGCGCCATGACCCACAGGATCACCGCATACGCCAGATAGTTGTTCCGCGCGAAATACGCGCAGATCGCCGCCGCCCCGGCGACGGTCATCAGCGCCATGCCGTACTCGAGCGCGAATTCACCCGGCGTCCGCACATCGCCCGGCATGGTGGCGATGGCCAGCAGCAACCCCATCGCGGCCGCCATCCAGGGCTTCGACAGCCGCCGCACGATCAGCCCGATCGTCCCGAGCACGGCGCCGAAGAACACGACGCTGCGAATCGCGCCGGTCGCCGCCGCCAGGGCGGGGACTGCGCTCGCGATCAGCGTCGGCGGTCCGAACGACAGCAGCGCCTGCGCGTGGAACCGCCCCACCAGGACCGCCTCCACCTGATGAATGAGCAGCGCCAGTCCGATGGCCGCCGCCAGCGCGACGGCCGCATCGGCCGCCAGGACGCGACGTCCCGCCGCCCGCAGCGACACCAGCAGATCGGGATAGAACGACGTGAGCAGCGCCGCCGCCGCGCCCATCAGCACAAAGCCGAAGATCAGCGACATGAACAGCATCAGGTACGTCGTCGCGCGGTACATCTCGAGCGGAATCGCTGTCGGATACTGCTGCATCAGCAGGCGCACCGAAAGCAGCGGCCCGACCGCGCTGAGCACCGCGCACGGAATCGCCAGGCGCAGCGTCGGCCGCCACGGGACCGCTCCGCGCCGAATGTTGCCGACGATCAGCCACAGCGCGGCCACCACCAGCACGGCCAGCACGGCGATCCGCAGAACCGTCACCGAAATCGAGATGAAGTTCTGCTGCTCGCGCTGCCGGGCGTACGCCTCCGGCAGCTTCCAGAACGCGCGGGCGGACGCCGGCCGGTCGCCCGCAACGTCGATCGATACCCGATACCGCGCCTCTCCCACGTTGCGCGCGTCGCCCGGTCTCGCCTCCCACACAAACGAGTAGTCGCGGCGCGCCTTTTTCTTCTCCGCCTGGCTCTCCTTGAGGTCCATGGCCCCGCTGTCCCATCCGAAACTGCCGGCGAACCGCTCCGCAATCTGCCGCGCGGTCGTCTCCGCGAGGTCCGCCCCCGCCTGATCCTCGGGCAGTGTATGGCGGTACCCCAGCACCTTGCCGGTTTCCGGATGGACCGCGACGATCGCCTCCTCCTGATCGAGCGGCTTGAAATACCGCGTGGACCAGATCTGAATCGGACGATACCGCTCGATCAACGACGACGCGCCCGCCAGCGGCAGGCGCTCCAGCAGATATTTCCCCGCCAGTGCGTCGCTATCGTCCCACCGGGCCGCCGGCGCCGTGACGTGGCCGAACGCGCCAGGGTCGATTCCCTGGGCCCGCAGGAACGCGTCGGACGCCGCCAGCGCCTGCGCCTCGGAAAGCTTGTATTTCGGCGTGGCGCCGAAAGGATCGGCCGGAAGCATCATGGCCGCGAGCCCGATCGCCACCAGCGCGCACGCCGCCAGCCGGGTGCGCGTCGACAGCCCCTGCCATGCCGCGGCCCCGCGCGGAGCGGCTTCGGGCGCCGCTTCCACCGCCGGCTCCTCGCCGCTCGAATCGTCCGCGTTGAGCAGCCCGTCTTCCGTCTCGAATCCTCCGTGCCTCCAGTACGCAATCAGCGCGGCCACGATCGGCAGCACGACAATCCCCGCGCTCGCCGCCCCCGACAGTCGAAAGTAGAGACTCTGCGAACGCAGCAGCAGCATCGCGCTGTACATCGCGTCGACCGAGTAGTGCCACACCAGCGTCGGCAAAATCCCCCATCGCAGCATGACGAGTCCCAGCGCCACCCCGCCGATTCCGACTTCGACGCCGCGAATATAGAACGGCTGCTGCGGATACCCCGCATGGCCGAAGCCCCAGATGAATCCCGCCAGCACCAGCGCGATCGCCGTCGACCGCGCCAGCTTGCGCAAAAACGGAATCGCGAACATACGGAACATGAACTCCTCCGAAACCGCCGGCAGAAATCCGCCGAACAGCACGAAGGCCCACGGGAACCGCGTATTGAGCAGGTCGCTATACGGGACATCGGCGGGCGACCACGCTCCGTACCGGTACGCCACCATGTAAAACGCCGTCTGGTAAGCGATGAAAATTCCCGTCAACGTGACGCCCAGGACCGCGCCCAAAAAGAATCGCTTGGTCCGCAGCCCCCGCCCCCGAAACAGATTCCCCAACGACGCTTTCTCCGGGAACATCTCGCGATACAGAGGCTCCGCGCCCGCCGTCAGGATGAACAGGAACCCGCCCGCGGCCAGCGAGCTCAACAGCCCGCTAATCAACTGCCGCGTCATGAAGCTGGCGTACGAGTCCGTCGTCGGGTACCCGAACTCCTCCAGCGGCATCTGATTGAGGTGCGACAGGAACGAAAGGGCCATCCCGATGACGCCGACCGTCGCCGCCCGCCGCCACCGGATGTCGTGCCCGCGAACCCGCATCACGATCACCACCACCAGCCCCACCAGAATCCCGCTCATGAAAACCAGGTCCACCGTGGACGCAGCCTCGTTCTTGGAGCGCAGCCGCTGGTAATCGCGCGTCCACTGCTCGGGAATCTTGAGATGCTCGCGATATCCGCCGACCTCGTTGCCCAACACCGTCACTTCCACGCGGTTGGTCGCGTCGTGCAAATTGAAGTCGCGCTCCTTCCACGTGTAGGTGCGATCGGTGCGGTGCGGACGCGACACTTCGGCCGTGTCCACGAATTCCAGCGACGCCGGGTCGCGCCGCATCCGCGTCCGCAGAAACTCCTCCGCGAGTCCTCGAGCCTCGCCGGAAGACGCGCCGGGACGGGCAGCGTCCTCGGGAAGCTCGTGGCTGAACCCCGCCAACTCGCCGCCCGGCGTGATATCGACGCGAAATTCTTCCTTTTGCAACGGCCGGAACCACCGGTACGACCAGCGCCACAGGCGGACCCGCGTTCCCATGATGCGATTCGCCTGTTCGAGGCCCACCTCCCGTTCCAGAAACGTCTTGGCGTCCTCGTCGAACGAAAAACTCGACGCCTGCCGGTAGTTGGTCGTGTCGTATCGCTGCCCCGCCAGAAAAGCGGCGGCGAGCGATTGACCGTCCGCGCGATTCACGCGGAAGTCGATGGAAGCCTCCGGGAAGGCTCGATAGAAATTACGGACGGAGAACCACGTGGTGGCGGCGAGCAGTGTGAGGCAGACCGCCAGAAACCGGTAATCGCCGCGCGAAAGACGGTCCTTCATGAAATAGGCTCACGGCCATCGTAGCGCAAGCTTTCAGCTTGCCGTGCCACCAATCTTGCTGGCATTCGCAACACATTCTCGACTCCCCTAACCTTCCCCCCGCCCGCGCGTCCAATCCGGCAGCACGGCGGCAGCCTGTCCCGCTTGCCACACCGCGCGAAAGGGACTACAAGAAGTTATGGCAATCCTGCGGGGTCAGGATTTCCGGGTGGCGGCGCGCATGATCGCGAAGAATCCGGCGGCAGCTCTGCTGTCGATTCTCTCGATCGCTCTCGGAATCGGACTCACCACTGGTGTGTTTAGCCTGGCGGATGCTCTGTTGCTGCGTCCGCTGGCCATCGAACGGCCCGCCGAAGTCTTCAAGGCCGCCTCATTCGGAGACGACCGCGCCTATTTCCTCTACACCTGGCGCGACTATGAAGCCATGCGCGACGCCGGCGCGGGCGTGGCCGGCCTCGCCGCCTATCAGATGCGCGGCGGCTTCCTCGCCAATGAGGAGGGTGGAACCGACGAGGTTCTCGTCTCGCCCGCCACTCCCAATTTCTTCTCGATGTTGGGTGTCGGCGCCGTTGTCGGCCGCGCGTCGTTCGATAGCGCGGACGGCCGTCCGGCGGCGGTCATCGGCTGGCGTCTCTGGCAGCGGCGCTTCGGCGGCGATCCCGCCATTGCCGGCAAAACGATCCTCCTCAGCGGCAAGGCCCTCACCGTCGCGGGCGTCATGTCGCGCGAGTTCGGCGGCCTGGCCCGCGGCGTCGCCAACGACATCTGGGTCTCCACCGACGCCTGGTTCGACGTTCTGCAGCGCGGCTCCCGCAAGAGCCGCGGCGATCAGTTCGAGATCGTCGCCCGCCTGAAGCCCGGCCAGAACCCCACGGCCGTGGCAGCTCGCCTCGATGCCAGTATCCGCGGACCCGGCGCCCGAAAACCGGCCGCCTCCGGCATTCCCGGAACCGTCCTGGAACAGCGCTTCGCCAGCGGGTGGACCGGCAATCTGCTCGTCGGCGGCGGCCTCATGGCCCTCCTCGGATTCGTGCTCTTCGTGGCGTGCGCCAACGTCGCGTTGCTCGGCCTCGCGCAGGCCGAATCGCGCCGCAAGGAGATCGCCGTGCGCAAGGCGATGGGCGCCGGCGTGGTCCGCATCATGGCGCAATTGCTCCTCGAAACCGGCCTCGTCGCGCTCCCTGGAGCCGCCTTGGGCTTGGCCCTGGCGCGCGGTCTCTTGACCAAGGCCACCGAGTTCCTCACGGTCGGGCAGAGCCTCATGATCGGTCTCGACAGCCGCGTTCTCGCATTCACCGTCGCCGCCACTCTGTCCGCCGTGCTGATGGCCGGCATCGCCCCCGCCCGTTTCGCCGCGCGCGTTGCCATCTCCGACGCCTTGAAGATGCAGCAGGGCGCCACCGGACGACAGTCCGGATGGCGCCAGACCTTCCTCATGGCCGGACAGGTCGCCGTCAGCGTCGCCATGGTCGGCTCGACCCTGGTATTCCTCGTCAGCCTGCGGCATGCCACCGCCATCCGGCCCGGATTCGATCCCGCCAAGAAACTGCTCATCGTAAACGCCTCGCCCGGTCTGCAGATGCCGGCTGGCGAGTGGGCCGAGCAGGTCAGCGCCCGCCTTGCAGGCTTGCCTGGCGCGCGCGCCGCCACCTTCGCCCGGCGCCTTCCCCTCAGCGGCTCCGGCGGCGGCGCCAAGGTGCGCGTCGAGATGCCGGGACAAGCCCCCCGCGCCGTGCCGTACAATAACGTCGCCGGGAACTACTTCGCCGTCATGGGCACGCGGCTCGTCGCGGGGCGCGGAATCGACCCCAACGACCGCGCCTCGACGCAGCCCGTCGTCGTCGCCTCCGAAGGCTTCGTCCGCCAATTCCTCGCCGGACACGACCCTTTGCGCGAGTCGATTACCGTAATTCCCGCCTTCAGCAACGGTCCTCCCAAGTTGTGGCAGGTTGTCGGTGTCGCCGCCGATGTGCCGTCGAACGACCTGCACGAGACTCCCGCGCCGTTCCTCTACTTCTCCTATGCGCAGATGCCGGTGGGCGACCTCACCTTACTCGTCGAGACCGCCACCGCCCCTTCCGGACTCGCCCGCGCCATAATGGCGGACATCCGGAAGTTCGACCCGCGCGCCATGCTATACGGCTTGCAGACCCTGGAGGAGCACATGGACTCGGCGCTGGCCTCTGACCGGCTGATGTCGCGCACCGCGACCTCGCTCGGCCTCTTCAGCATCGCCCTCATGGCCGCCGGGCTGTTCGGCGCCCTCCACTACGCGGTGGCCCAGCGGACCCGCGAGCTCGGCCTCCGCGTCGCGCTCGGCGCCAGCGCTCAGAGTATCCGGCGCCTCGTCCTGGGACAGGCCCTGCGCATTGCCGCCTGGGGTATCCCTGTCGGACTCGCCCTGCTGGCCGCTCTGGGCTGGAGCGCGCGCGTGGTCGTGATCGGCGTCTCCCCGGCGGACCCGCGAATCTACCTCGGCGGCGCCGTGGCCGTGGTCGCGATTGTCGTGGCCGCCGCGTGGCTCCCCGCCCGCCGCGCGACCCGCATCGAACCGATGGAGGCGTTGAGGGGCGAATAACGCGCGCATCGAGCTACAATGCGGGCGATGCGAGTTTCACGAGTTACAGGTCTTTTACTGCTGCTAACCGCCTCGGTCTTCGGGCAGACGCCGAAACTGCAGGCGCTCATCATCACCGGACAGAACACCGCCAGCCACGATTGGCGCGCCACCACGCCCGTGCTCCGCAAGCTTCTCGAGGACACCGGCCGCTTCGAGGTGCGAGTCACCGAGGACTTCCGGGGCGCGGGCCCGGAAACCCTCGCGCCCTACGATGTGGTCATCGTCAATTACTATGACGGCCGCAAGCCCGAGCTGCGCTGGGGCGACCGCGCCGAGAAGGCTCTCCTCAGCTACGTGGCGGCCGGCAAGGGCCTGGTGCTCTATCACTTCTCCCTCGCCGCCTTCGACGGCTGGACGGAATACGAGAAGCTCTCCGGTGGAAACTGGCGGCCCAATTTCGGCCACCACTCGGCCCGCCACGATTTCACCGTGACCGTGACCGACCGCCAACATCCCGCCGCGCGCGGCCTCGACGCGAAAATTCCACAGCCGAACGACGAGCTCTATGCCAACCTGAAGTGGCAGCCGGCAGGCTCGTTCCATGTCCTGGCCACCGCGTGGGACGATCACAAACTCTACCGCGTCGGCGAAAAGCAGGCCCTGCCCGGCGCCGGTCTCGACCAGCCAATGCTGTGGACCGTCACCTCCGGCCAGGGTCGCGTTTTCGTGACCGCCCTCGGTCACGACATCGACGCGATGAAGTCGCCGGCCTTCATCACGTCATACATTCGCGGGACCGAGTGGGCTGCCACCGGCAAGTAACGCGGTCCACGGAACGCCTCTCCGCCAGGCCCGTGACCGCGGGTACAATCCGGGTATGAAGGTTTCAGGAGCCGTGGTGCTGCTCGCGGCCGCGGCCGCGGTAGCGTCCGGCCAGACTGTCCCCTGGAACACCATCGCTCCGGAACGCGCCGGCCTCGATCGCTCCAAACTCGACGCCTGGCGCGACACCCTTGCCGCGGCGCATGCGACCGGCCTGCTCGTCATCCGGCGCGGCGCCGTCGCCTACGAGTGGTACGCTCCCGGCTGGGGCCCCGATAAGCCGCATGGAACCGCGTCGATGGCCAAGGCCCTGGTCGGCGGCATGTCCCTCCTGGTCGCCGCCAGCGACGGCGCCATCGCCCCCGGCGACCTCGCCTCCAAATACATCCCCGCCTGGACCAACGACCCGCGGAAATCGAAAATCACCATCCGTCACCTCGCGACCCACACCTCCGGCATCGAAGACGCCGAGCAGGACGACCTCCCGCACACCGGGCTCCCCGGCTGGAAGGGCGCATTCTGGCGGCGCGACCCCGACCCGTTTTCCATCGCCGTCCGTCAGGCTCCGGTGTTGTTCGACCCCGGCGCCCGCAACGCCTATAGCAATCCCGGCATGGCGGCGCTCGCCTATGCCGTCACCGCCAGTCTTCACGGCGGCAATATCCGCGACCTCCTCAAACAGCGCATCATGGACCCTCTCGACATCCCCGAGAGCGCCTGGTCCATCGGCTACGGCCGTCCCTCCGAAGTCGACGGCCTGAGCCTTTACGCCACCTGGGGCGGCGGCAGCTACACCGCGCGCGCCGCCGCGCGAGTGGGACAGTTGATGATGCTCGGCGGCCGCTGGCATGGTCGCGACCTCGTCCGCCGCGATTCCGTTCGCCTAGCGCTCACCGATGCCGGTATGCCCAAACCGGCGCGATCCCCCGGCAATCCCGCTCCCGCGTCGGGCCTCGCATGGTACGTGAATTCCGATGGTGTCTGGCCCGACGTTCCACGCGACGCTTTTGCCGGCGCCGGCGCCGGTCACCAGGTGATCGTCGCCATCCCCAGCCTCGACCTGATCGTCGTGCGTAACGGCGACGCCATGGCCGACCCGAAGGCGGGCTTCTGGGGTCCCATCTATGAAAAGGTCCTGCGCCCTCTGATGGCCGCGGTCGTCGAGCGCGCCCCCTATCCGCCGAGTCCCGCAATCGCGAAGCTCACGTTTGACGAAGACATCCGCCGTGCCGCCATCGATAGCGACAATTGGCCGCTGACATGGGCCGCCGACGGTTCGCAGTACACCTCCTACGGCGATGGCTGGGGCTTCGATCCGCACGTCGAGAAGAAACTCGGCATGGGCTTCGCGCGGATTTCGGGCAATGCCGCCGATTTCCACGGCGTGAACCTGCGCTCCGATGCCGAGCGCGTGGGCAACGGCGCGAATAGCCCGAAGGCCAGTGGAATTCTCATGGTCGGCGGCGTTCTCTACCTGTGGGTGCGGAATGTCGGCAACTCCCAGCTCCTATGGTCGAAGGACCACGGCAAGACCTGGACTTGGGGCTTCAAGATGGACCGTAGTTTCGGTTCGCCTGCGTTCCTGAACTTCGGCCGCGATTACGCCGGAGCCCGCGACCGCTACGTCTACACCTACTCGCAGGACGGACCGAGCGCGTATGAAAGCGACAATCAATTGGTTCTCGCCCGCGTTCCCCGCGACCAGATTGCCGACCGCGCCGCTTGGGAGTTCTTCGCGCGCCTCGACGGCCGCGGCGTCCCGCAGTGGACCGCCGACCTCGATCGTCGCGGCCCTGTCTTCGAGAAACCGGGAGGCTGTCAACGCGTGGATGTCGTCTACAACCCGCCCCTTCGCCGCTACTTGATGGCCCTCGGCTACAACCATGAAGGCGCCTGGGGCATCTTCGACGCCCCCGAGCCCTGGGGCCCCTGGACCACCATCTTCCACAGCGACGCCACCGACCTGAAATGGGACATCCCCGCGACCCACGGCTATCGCCTCCCCGCGAGGTGGATCGCCGAAGATGGATTGAAGATGACCCTGGTGTTCTCGGGCCTGAAACCCAACGACGCCTTCTGCACTCGCACAATCCGTCTGCAGCCTCGGCCGATTCCCTGATCCCGAAGATCGCAGCCCCTCATTCAAACGACACGTTGACGATCGAATCCTGTCCCGCTGCCAGCTTCACCCGCACCCGCAGATTCTTCGCCTGCGCGTCGTACCACCACGTCCCATCGCCCGGGGCGCCCGGCAACTGCCGGAAGACGCGCCCCTCGAACCCCACCGACACCGGCGGATCGACATGATGCACTACCCATTCATAATCCCGGGCCTTCTTCGACTCGATCTCCAGCCGCAGAATGTCCGCCGCCGGCGCCGCGTGAATCTGCGTCCACGCCTCCTCCTCGATCAGGAACAACTCCGCCCCGAGCTTCGGAAAATAATGCAGCGCCATCCCGCCCTCGGAATTCAGCGGCACAATCGTCCCATTCCGCGCGAACACGGGTAAGGCCGGAGTCGTCACCGTGATCGTGCGCCGGCCCGTGAAAACCTCGTTGCTCTCCAGGTTCGTCCACACGCCCTGCGGCAGATACACGGCGCGTGTGTTGCCCGGCTCCACGATCGGCGCCACCAGCATCTCGTCGCCCAGCATGAACTCGTCCACGTGCAGGGCGCATTCCGGATCTTCGGGAAATTGAAAGGGCAGGGGATGCCACATCGGGTACCCTTTTTCGTGCGCCTCCATGGCGTACACGTCGAAAAAACTCCCGAGCTGATTCCGAAAGTCGCTCAAGCCGAGACGCCCCGGGGACACCTCCGCCACCAATGACCCGAGCTGGCGCGCCCGTTGCTGCAATTCCGGAGGGCCGTTGGCATACGGCCCCAGGTCGAGCGTCGGCGTCAGCATCGCCGACATCGACCCCTGCACCAGCCGCAGCAGCGCGCTCCGCAGCGTTGTCCACGACCCGAAGCGGTCCGTCGCTGCCGGCCACAGCGCCGCCGTGCCACGCACCAGGTAGTGCTCTTCCATCACCTGCTTGAGAGTCGGACCGTAATAGAAGTAGTAATCGATTGCCGGAGCTTGAATCTGATACCGGTCGTACGACGTGAATGAGAAACGGTGCGGACCCGCCGCCGCGTGATATTCGCCGTAGCCGAGCGTCGAATACAAAAACGGCGATTCCGGCTGCGGCGTCTTCCCGCGCAGGTCGAATACCGCGTCGGCCCGCGGACCAAGCCCGTAGTATCGCGCCTGTGGAAGCATCTGCCGGTCCCATGCGACCCCGCCGCCGGAAACCCGCGCCTCCGTCAGATCGGTCAGCAGCGCCGTCCCGTCGAGCCGTCGCACCTGCACCAGCACACCGCGTTTCTGGATCGTGATCTCGATGAACTTCGACCGCGCCCGCACCGCCCCCGGTGTGTCCTCGATCGCAAAGGCCACGCCATCGCGCTCCTTACCGTCTGCCACCGGAACCGCGCCTTCGATCATCCGCCGGAACCGAAAAGCGCTCGGTGTGACCCACGCCAACTCCGCCGACCCGTGATCCAGCCGCAGTTCGACCCGATTCCCCTGCGGCACAACCCCCACGATCGTCGCCAACACCGCCAGCCCCTGCATATCCCCTTCGTGGAGCAAGTTTCCAGACTTGCCCTGCCGGCATAGCCCCTCTATATCAGAGCCAACTCCCGCTGAATCGCCCCCGTCACCCGAGCCTCTCCTTCTCCCACGAACACATTCACCTCCGACCGGATACCGAACGCGGGCAGATACACCCCCGGCTCCACCGAGAAGCACGTCCATGGCGAGATCCGCCGCTCGTCATGCGTCTCCAGGTTGTCCATATTTGCGCCGTTCCCATGGACTTCGACCCCGATGGAATGCCCCGTCCGATGTGTGAAGTACTCGCCATACCCCTTGCCCTGGATGACTCCGCGAGCCGCATCGTCCACCTGGAATCCGCACAGCGCCTCGCCGCTTGCCATCGCATCCACGACCCGCTTTACGGCCGCATCCCGCGCGCCCGTCACCACGGCGAACACGTTCCGCATCTCGTCCGGCGGATTCTCGCCCAGGAAGTGTGTCCACGTGATGTCGTAGTACACCGCCTCCGGACGGTCGAGCTTCGCCCACAGGTCGAGCAGCACCAGGTCGTTCCGCCGGATAGCCGCGTGCTGCTCCTCCGTCGGCTCATAGTGCGGGTTCGAGGCGTTGGCGTTGGCGCCGACGATCGGCCCATGGTCGGTGACCATCCCGGCGGACGCGAACCCGTCGAGCACGAACCGCTTCACGTCCATCTCCGTCATGGGCGTTCCGTTGCGCAACCGGTCGAGGACATACTGAAACGCCGCGTCACGGACCGCATCCACCCGCCGGCCCGCCTCCAGGTGCGTCTCCAGTTGCTCCGCCGTCCACCGCGCCTCGAACGCCTGAATCAGTTCCGCCGAGCTGACCACCTCCAAGCCCAGGCTGCGCACCAATTCGATCGTCCCGCCGTCCACCATCGACACATACGGAATCGCGCAGTTCGGCGAATACTGCATGGCGACGCGCTTCAACCCGCCGGTGATCTTTCGCAGCCCCTCGACCTGTTCCGTCCAACTCGAATAGGCGATCCGGTCGCCCGGCAGCGGACCGGTCATCCCCCGCTCGATCCGGTGTTCGAGCCCGCGCGGCTCGCCCTCCGCCGGAATCAGGTAATACCAGCGCCGCGTCGGCGTGCGCGGAACCTGAAAGCCCAGCACCCGGTATGCCAGCGGGTCGCGGAGGTGATGGTCGAAGAACAGCCATCCATCGAGCTTCTGATTGCGAATCTCTTCTTGGATTTTTGCGAGTTCCATAGCGAACCTACAGTCTACCGCCACCCCTTGCCCGGGGGATCGAAGGGAGCAAAATAGAGGGCGGTCCAGCGAAGACCCTCCGCATCGTGATAGGCTTCAATGAGGAGTTCCTTAAGAAATGAAAGAAACCGGTACGGTCAAGTGGTTTAACGCCGCTAAGGGGTTCGGATTTATTCAGCGCGAAAGTGGTGAGGATGTCTTCGTGCATTTCTCTGCGATTGCGGCGAGTGGATACCGGAGTCTGGATGAAGGCGCACGCGTCTCCTTTGTGGTCAAGAACGGCCCGAAAGGACTGCAAGCCGAGGATGTCAACCTCGCATAAAGCCCGGTAGAATCTCTTCCGGTCAAGACGCGTAAAACCGTGTGAGGGCTATTTCCAAATAGCCCTCGCTATCTTTCCCGCCCGGAATTTCACCTCCAGTTCCTGCCCCGAAGCCGGTGACGCCTGGCGCCAAGTTTGCGCAGTCCGCTCCCATTCCTCCTCATCCGGCGCGTCATAATGATTAAGCGAGCTTTGCCCTTGGAGGCTGCTTATGTCACCGTCACAAACAAGTTGGATTGGGCGGTCCGCAAAGGTCGCCTACTCGTGCCGGAGCGCGGAAACCGGGTTGATGCGCGATGCCCGATGGGCGGGCACAAGGGTCGCCAGCGCAGCCACTGCGGCTAGTGTGCCGGCCGCACCGGCATAGATCGCAAGGTCTGCCGCCTGGATGCCAAATAACTGCGACTCAACGTAACGGCTCAGCACGAAAGCGGCGGCCAGCCCGATCGCCATCCCCGCAGCCACCATACGTCCGGCATCCAGCCCAACCATCCGAACCACGTCGGCAGGCAGAGCGCCCAGCGCCATGCGAACGCCGATCTCCCCGGTGCGGCGCGCCACTTCAAACGCGATGACCCCATAAAGGCCGATGGCGGCGAGCAGAGTCGCCAGGATGCCAAACGCGGTCGACAAGCCCGCGACCAGCCTGGTCGTGTACAGCGATTCGCCGATCCGTGATTCAACCGGCTGGATCTCGGGCGCCGGAAGACCTGCGTCGGCCTCTCGGACGGATCGCCGAATTGCGGCAGCGAGACGGGCGCCGTCGCCCGTGATGCGAACGTAAAGAGCCAGGCGGGCCGGCTTCTCGCGCTGGGTGTACGGGAAGTAAATCGTGCTGCCCACCGGGCGGCGCACGTTGGTGCGTACGTTCGCCGCAATGCCGACGATTTCGCGATCGAGCGCTGGTGCCGTGGGACCCAGAATCCCGACGTGACGCCCAATCGGGTTTTGGCCGGCGAAGTAACGCTTGACGAATGCTTCGTTCACCACCACGGCTTTGGGCGCCGCAGCAGTATCCCGATCGTCGAATTCGCGGCCGGCGCGCAGCGGAATCCCCAACGTACGGAAGTAGCCGGGGCTGATCCCTTCCAGCGAGGAACCGGCGAATCCCTTGTCCGGATGATAGCCTTCCACTTGAATGCCGCTACCCCAGCCCGCGCCGCTGTATGGCCCGCCATCGCCCGCGGCCACGCCGCCCTGCTCGGGAAGTGCGGAAAGGCGCTCCAGCAGATCGTGGTAAAAGGCGGTAGCCGCAACAGGATCGGCATGGAGAAGCGTGGCGTCCACGGAAAACATCCACAGATGTTTGGCGCGGAAGCCCCGGTCGGCGTTGATCAGGTTGGCGGCGCTGACGCTGAACAACCCGGTGCCCACCACCAGCAGAAGAGAAAGACCCACCTGCACGACTACCAGCAGTCTCCGCAACCGCGCCGAATTCCCGCGGGAAAGCACGCCGGAGGCCTGGTCCTTCAAGATATTTGCTAAGTTTGGCCTGATCGCCTGCAGCGCGGGAACCAAGGCGAACAGCAGCGCGCACAACATCGATACTGCCAGCGAGAAGCCGAGCACGCGCAGGTCGAGCGAATTCGTCACCCAGTCTCCGGCGGCATCCCGCGGCAGAATGTGAAGCAACGCGGAAGTGGACCGGTGTTCCAACAACAGGCCGGCCACCATCCCCGTTACGGCTAGCAGCACACCCTCGATCAGCAACTGCTTCACGAGCGCCCAGCGCTTTGCCCCCAAAGCCAGCCGGATGGCGATTTCCCGCTGCCGTCCCGCGGCGCGCGCCACCAGCAGGCCAGCCACGTTGGCACATGCGATCAGAAGGACCAGCCCGACCATGATCATCAGCACGGTTAGCGGTTTTTCCCACTTTTCGCGCAGTTCGGTGATGCCGTGTGCGGCCGGACGCAATTCGAGGCGGCTCTGGAGCAGCGCCTCGCGCGCTTTCGGATCGTGCGGCCCGCCACCCTGGCTGAGGTCGGCTTCGCGGATGGCGTGATAGACGACGTTCGTCGCCGCCTGTGCCTGTGCGGGGCTTTCGTCCGGCTTAAGGCGCGCAAAAATCGTGAGCCAGCTAAAACTGCGATCTTCGATGGAGTTCATCGTCGGAGCAATCGCGCGCTGCATGGCGACGGGGACGAAAAGATCGGGTGAATCGCCCTGGACCAGCCCCTTGAAGTTCGCGCCGGCCACGCCGACCACAACAAACGGCTGGCCGTTGATCGCTACCTTTTGATTCACGATGGCAGGGTTCGCGCCGAGACGGGTCTCCCAGAATCCGTGACTGAGTACGGCAACGGGGTTGGAGCCGGGCGCGTCGTCGTCCGGCACGATTACCCGGCCGACAGCCGCGGAAGCTCCCAGTGCGTTGAAGTAATTACCTGTGACCATTTCAGCCTGGGCAGCCTGAGTGCTGGACTGCCAGGCGAACCGAACTGGCGCGATGGCGCACCCAAGTAGCGCCGCAAACGCCGGATTGCGATCGCGTAGCTCGCGGTAAAACGGGTACGGGAAAACGGACTCGGAGTTGGTCGACCAACTCGACGAGCTTTTGCCGGGCCCGGAATAGCTGCCGTGCAAAGCAACCAGCCGTTCGGGCTCGACAATCGGCAACGAGCGAAGCACGACTTGGTCCAGGAGAGAAAAAATGGCAGTATTAGCGCCGATCCCTAGAGCCAGCGATAGCACGGCGGCTGTAGTGAAGACCGGACTGCGGCGCAACGCGCGCACGCCGTACAGCAGGTCCTTCCACACAGCCCCATTGTGACTCATCGGAAATTGCGGGGCCACCCCCCGGGGGCGTTTGGGCGCCACAGCCCGCTCCGCTTCCACGGGTACGACCGGGTCTTCCGCGCCGTGAACCACCACGCCAGGGCCTGGATCGTCTTGAGCCTCGCGGGCCGGTCCTCCAGACCGGTGACCAGCGAAGCAGCCGATTGCCGGGCCCCCACAAGCGGTACAGGAAGCGCGCTCGACCGCGGTTGGCGCCTAATTTCCCGAGGGCCTCTCCGCGCTATCTATGACAAGAATCTCGACCGGACCTTTTTGCGCGTTCAGTTTCAGTCCGAGCTGTTCCTGTAGTGCGGTAAATATCGAAGGACGATCCATATCTGCTGTTTGGCCCGGACCCCAATTCAGCTTCACGTCGAAATCTCCGCTGATGCCCGTGTCGTCCCGAACTGTACGATCTAGTAGCTGTGCCAGCAGATCGGCGAGAATAGACATCGAGATTTTGCTGCCCTTCAACTGACCAGACCCGATGGTCGCTCCAGGTCCGGGAGCGTCGATGTTCTTTGTCAGCTTCGGCCCGTTCTTTCCCACTACCAGCGAGTAGATTGGCAAATCCTTTGTTTCGCGGTGGAACTTCAGCTTGAAGCGGTCTGCAAGCAGCGCTTGGATTGCTACTTTCACTTGGTCCCGATTGAGCGTAACACCGGCCGCCGGCTGGGCGGCGACATCGTAGGATTCGTCGGATTCGGAGTCGGCCCATTTCGGCCGTCCGGAGACCTGGAAATCCTTGACTCCATATGCCAGTTGAATCAGGGCATTGAGCGGTGCTCCACTTGCCCTGAACCTCCCGCCCGCCTCGAATTTCATGGTCGTATTACCGGGTCCAGGAGGAGCCGGTTTGATCGATGCCACATCGAATGCCAGCGGCGGCTGAGCGCCGCACGGTAGCGTGTGCACCGCGGCGAGCGTACAGGCAATGACCAGCAGAAGCGTCCGTCGTAAACTACGTTTTGTCGATTCACGCATCATTCCGTGTCCCTCATTTCATGATTCCTTCCAAGTGTGTTGACTTCAGCATTCAATTGCGATTGGCCGCATCTGGAACAGAAGGCGGCATCTTGCGCGACTCCGAATCCGCAGTTGGGACAGGGGTGCACGATCGGTTTTCGAAGTAGGAAGTAGAGCACGAAGCCGATCGCATTCGGCACCAGCACGGTCAGCGCGGTCCAGACAATGGCCGGCATACCACGACGGGATGCGTCGGCGTATACATAGCCGGCGAGCAGCACATAAGCCGCCGCAAAGAGGCCGCCCATTGCGCCGATGACGGTTACCAATCCGACCTCCGCAAGGCCCAAGGTGTTTCGGTCAACGAAAAACCAATTCAAACCGGCGACAATTGCCAGGAACACCAAGGCAGCCGCGACCTTTGCGCCGGTAGGAATCAGCGAGAATTCGCGCTTAGCTGTCATACCGCAACCTCCCCCGAAACAGGAGCAGCATGTCAATCAGGACGGACGGGAGAATCCAGAAGACTACAAAACCAAACTGCCATGCGCGGTTCGGCAGATTCCATTGCCCGGCCAACCAGGTGACTGCCTGCCACATGACAAGAGAGCCCGCAATGGTGAGAGCGATGGCGAGCGGAACGGCGAGCGGCTCACTCGAGCGCATCCCCACAGCACGGCGCGTGACCGCCTCCTGCACGCGTAATGCGGCGGCGTGATCGAGATCGAAGGCGAACGAATCGAGCGCCTGGATGGCGCGGCGATTGAGTTCGGCATGCCGGCTGCATTCGGCGCACTCGGAGAGGTGATGGTCGAGCCAGCGCTGCTTCTCGGCCGGTAGAGACTCCGTCATGCCGCGGTCCAGCAGCAGACGGGCGCGTTCGTGAAGTTCAGGCTGCACCGGCCCCTCCTCCCAGTTGGGATCGCATGATCGCGAGACCGCGCTGGATCCTCGATGAGATCGTGGATACGGGCGCGCCGGCCACTTGAGCGATCTCGTCGAGGGAAAGCTCTTCCTGGAAGCGCAGCAGAAGCGCCTCGCGATAGATGGGCTCCAGCGCCGCAAGAGCGCCGGCGACACGAACCGCGTCTTCGCTCTTGGCGGCGGCGGCAAACGGTGAATGGCGATCTGGCGCAGGGACTTCCAGAAGCGCTTCGGCATCGGGTGTATTGAGACCGATCTTCTGCCGGCGGCGGAGGTGATCGATCGCGAGGTTGCGCGCGATCGAGAACAGCCACGGCTCAAACCGGGAGTGTCCGTTGTACTGACCGGCGCGTTCCAGCACCCGCATCCAGGTCTCCTGCACCAGATCTTCCGCCTGTTCGCGCTGGGACGTCAGGTACACCAGGTACCGCAGCAGACGGTAATGATATTGCGAAACTAGGCGGCCGATGGATTCCGAGTCCTTCCGTCTCAGAGCGCGTGCAATACACTGCGACTCGGTCTCCGCCACCCGGGAAAATGCCATAACCACGGCTACCATACACTCTGTATACGAAGTCGGGAGCGGAAATTACGCACGGCCACGCATCTTGTTGATGACCAAGCCTGTTCTACGGATCTACCTGCCGGAGACGCAGATAGACCTTAGACCTTCCCTTGTCGCGAGCGTATACCGAAAACTCTCCGCCGCAGCAGCAGCCTGCGGAATCGAGTGATGATTGATTCCTTTCCTAGCCAGTCTCGTTTTGCGGCGTCAATGGCGCATGAATCCGGGGGTGCCAGCCAACCTGATCTCTTTTTGAAACCAGTTGCAGTTTTAGCAGCGAGGTTTGTCCCGCGTCGACATTGGGGCATATACTCGCTACCAGGGAACGCCAGCGCTCCATTTCACGCTGAACCAGCACTTTCCGCGGCTTGAGTTTTCAGCCCCAACTCGCCCGAAGTCTCTTCCCACCCGCCTCCCGTTCCTCCCCCGCGGTGACGCCTGGCGCCAAGTTTGCGCAGTCCGCTCCCATTCCTCAATTCTCCGTCGGCTTCTGATCGGCCCGGTCGATTACCAGGAATTCCACTGGCGCCCTCCGCGGCTCGAGTTTTAGCCCCAGCTCGCCCGAAATCAGTTCCTGCATAAAAGACAGGCGTAGCTCCGCCTCGCTGGTCGGGCGCGGCTCGGACCTCGCCCGCGCAAGCATGGCGTCCCGGTATTTTGGCGTATTGAACGTGAAATCGAAGCGGCCCGTCAGTCCGGTCAAATCCACTATCGGAATACTGTCCCTGTCGTGCGACAAATTTTCGCAGAGTTCCGTCAGCGTCACGCCCTCAATCACGGTTCCCCGTATCGGGTCCTGGCGCGGCGCCGTTGGGCTTTCGCTCTTCGTCGAGACCGTCATCTTGTGACCGCCTTTCGGGACGGTGAGCGCCAGCACGTCGGCGGATCGGGTCTCTCGATGCGCCGCGAGATGGAGCCGCTCCCCGAGCAGGGTTTGCAGCATCAGGCGCGCCTCATCCTCCGGCAAAGGCTTACCTGCTTTGGCGATGATGTCGAAGCGGTCGGAGTCGATCCATGACGGTCCGGCGATCTGGGACCACTGCAGGTTGTACGCCCAGGCGGCGATCACCCTCAGGTTCCGATTACGCATCGTCAGCGTCTCGCCCTTGAAGCTCAGGGCCGAGTCCACAAACGGCTCCTGTCGATTGATCTTGACGCTGGCTACGTCAAAGGCCGGCGTCACCGGATTCTGCGCGAAGGCGGAAGCGGCCAGCAGGGCAGAGATAGCGAAATTCTTCATAGGTTTGGCTCCTATGGAGAGAGAAACGTGAGATTGAGACCTGTTGTTCCCTGAATTGGCGGGAGTTCAGACCTTTCACAGCCGGAGTTTCTCCTCCAGCTCTTCTTGGCTCATCCCTTCTACCTCGACCACTTTCATGCGCCCCGACGCTCCCGAAACCACCCGTACTTTGGCCCGCGGCACCCCAGCCAGCTCCGCCAGGAAGCGCACGCACTCTTCATTCGCCTTCCCATCGACCGGCGGCGCCGCCAGATCCACCTTCCACGCCTCGCCGAACCGGCCCGTCACAGCCGACCGCTTCGCCCGCGGATGCGCCTTCACCGAGATGCGCGCCACGACACCTCCGCCCGCAGATTGGCCACCCCAGCCGCCACGCGCGTGTCCACCACGTCGAACGCGATGGCGTCATCCAGCCAGTCGTGGGATGATCCGTCCGCGCTCTGCGTCGCCACCGTCAGCGTGTAGGGCTGCGGCGTCAGCCAGCATTCGATGCGGAAATCGACTTCCAACTCGTCGCCCGCCTGAAACGAACCGAGCTCGATCTGCTCGATCCTCGTGTTCGTCCCGTACACGTCCATTCCGATCCGGGTGCGAATCAGGATCCCCACCATCGGATCCGACAGCGCGGCATGAAAACGTGACCGTACCCGCACCGTCACCGGCTCCCCGCTCGCCACCGAGATCGTCTCCTCCCCGCGCTCGTTCAGGATCTGGACCGTCAGGATCTCGCTCGTCCCGTCGCCGTGCCGGAAACTGGAGGGCAGCCGGCCGTCTTTCTTTTTTTGCGGCTCCTGCTTCTCCAGCACCAACCCGATGTACCGGTTGATCACATCCTTCGGCGCGCCCTCCGCCTCAATCCGCCCATGCAGCAGCAGAATCGCCCGGTCGGAAAGCTGCTTGACCAGCCCTAGATCGTGCGACACGAAGAGGACCGTGATCTTCCGCTCCCGCAGTTCCTGAAACTTCCGGACGCACCGGTTCGCGAAAACCGCGTCGCCGACCGCCAGCGCCTCGTCGACAATCAGAATCTCGGGATCGACGTGGATTGCCGTGGAGAACGCCAGCCGGACATACATCCCGCTCGAGTACTCTTTCACCGGGCGTTCCATGAATTCCCCGATTTCCGCGAAGGCTTCGATCGAGGGCATCGCCTTCTCGATCTCCGCACGCGTCAAACCCATGATCTCGCCGTTGAGGAAAACGTTCTCGCGGCCGCTGAACTCCGGATTGAACCCGGCCCCAAGTTCAAGCAGCGCGGCGATCCGCCCCCGGGTGACGACCCGTCCGGTGGTAGGCTGCAAAATTCCGCTGACAATTTGCAGCAGCGTGCTCTTGCCGCACCCATTCGGCCCCACCAGACCCAGCGTCTCGCCCCTCTCAACCGACAGGCTGATGTCGCGCAGCGCCCAGAAATCGCTGTGCAGATTGCCGCTCCCCGGCAGCAATTCGCGCAGCCGGTCGGACGGGCGGCGGTACAGGCGATAGAGCTTGGATACGTTCTGAACAAGAACCAAGTCTGATTCTATCTTGTTATACTCGCAATGCTTGCAGCGGGTCTTGCCTATCCTCGCCGGCGCGCTCTTCACGGTCGCCACCTGCGAAGCCGCCGGCCTGATCCTCCTCCGGCGCCTCCAACTCGCGCTCGACCGCGCCGAAACGCTGGTCTTCGCCTTCGTGTCGGGCTCGGCTCTGGTCAGCCTCCTGGTGTTTCTCCTCTGCGTGACCCACCAGGCCCGCCTCTCCGTCTTCCTCGCGATCGGTGTCTGCCTGTGCGGGGTGGGGCTCCGGATGCCGCAATCGAAAATCGAACGACAGCCACTGCGAATCTCATTTCTGATTTATTTGCTTACAGTTACCGCTGTTTTCCTCGTCTATTTGATGAATGCGATTGCCCCGGAAATCAGTCCGGACGGCAGCGGCTACCATCTCGGGAATGTCGTCCGCCTGTCCGAGAATCACGGCTTCGTCTGGGATTACTTCAGCATGTACTCGTTTTTCCCGCAGGGGATGGAAATGCTCTTCCTGCTGGCCTACTCCATTGGAGGTTTCCCGGCAGCTGCCACCGTCCACCTCGCATTCTTGTGCGCCCTCGGCATCCTTCTCGTTTGTTATGGACGTCGTTTTGAGTTTCCGCACGCTGGGATCTTCGGCGCGATTCTGGTTTTCGCCAGCCCGCTCCTGGGCATAGAGGGCGTATCGGCATATAACGATGTAGCGCTTGCAACTTGTACTTTTGCAGTTTTTTATCTGATTCAAGTATGGGATCATGAAAAATCTCCCAATACTCTGTTAATAATAGGCTTACTAGTCGGAAATTGTTACGCTCTGAAGTATACGGGATGGATCGTCCTACCCTTTGCCGCCGTAGCCCTCCGGGGACGCGGACTCTCCCGTCTCCTGCCGGCAGCGGCTTTGGTCGTGCTTCCGTGGGCCGTGCGAAATTGGCTCTGGGTGCGGAACCCTGTTGCTCCCTTCCTCAACTCCTGGTTTCCAAATCCATTCTATTCCGCTGATTCTGAACTGACTTACCTGCGCCTACTGCGCCATGTCGATGGCTTTCGGCACTGGTGGGAGGTCCCCCTCGACCTCACCATCTATGGGGCCAAGCTCCCCGGCTTTCTCGGCCCCGTATTCCTTCTCGCTCCACTGGCCTTGCTCGCCTTACGCTATCCGCAAGGCAGACGGCTCCTCACGGCTGCCGCTGTGTTCTCCCTGCCGGCCCTCTTGAATCCGGGAGCGCGCTTCCTGCTCTCCGCAATCCCTTTCCTGGCTCTGGCGATGGGACTGGCAGTGCAGAATTCCCCGGGCACGATCCCCGCCTTGGCGGCATTTCATTGCCTCCTGTCCTTCCCGGCGATCATGCCCGTATACTGCGCCGATTGGGCTTGGCGGATTCGCACGATTCCGGTCCGCGTCGCTCTCGGTCTCGACCCGGAAGGTCCCTTTCTCCAGCGCTTCATTCCCGACTACTGGCTTAAAGCAGTCATTCAAGAAAATGTCCCGAACAATAAGAAAATATTCTCATTTTCAACGAGACCAGAGGCCTATTTAGGGAGGCGCGTCATCGTTGGCTACGAATCCGCCCCGGGCGAGCGCGCCAGCCGCCTGGTGCTGGCGAAGCGGCCCGCGGAACTGGCATCGCTCGATATCGGCTTCCTCCTCCTCAACGACAGTGACCCGGACACAGCCGAGATCAGAAACAACTCTAGGTTGTACAACCTAACCCTAATAGAAAAAAGGAATGAAACGGCTTTATACCGTATCGATTAGTGTCGCCATGGCCGCGCTGTTCGGCATCGTGCTCTGGCAGGCCGCCACCCGTCCCGTCACCGTCCGCGAGGCGATGCTGTGGGACCATCTGGTCCGTCCGCCCTTGCGGCAGGCGTTCCTCGATGCCCAGGCATGGCACGGCCTGATTTACGCGGTTCTGGCCAAACGAACCGCTGGTCTGTTCCGCCTTTCCGAGTTCTCCCTCCGCTTGCCGGCGTTGCTCGGTTGCGCGGTCTTTCTCTGGACGATGCGGCGGCGGTTTCCGGTAGCCGGCACTCTGACCGCGCTCGCGGCTTTCGGCGCCGGATGGTTTTCCAGCGCCGACCCCCATGCCGTCGCCCTCGCCTTCTGCGCCCTCGCGGTGGCGAACCGGTCCGCAGACGCTGTATTCATGGGACTTGCCGTAGCAACCAGCCCCGACTTCGCGATCGTTCTTCTGGGTTTTACGATTTGGCAGGTGTTTCGCCACGACTGGTCGGCGGTCGACCGCACCTTGATCCCAGCCGTGACGATTGCGTTTGTGCTCCTGATCATCCCATTGAGCCATGCCGCTGTCGCGGCGCCAGTTGGTATAAGGGGCAGGGAAGCCTCGAGCGCTCGCGACGCCCTTCGCTCGCTCCGCGGCCGCGGACCCCTTCGCCTCTCCGCCGATCCTGCTGTGCTGCCCCTCCTCCAGTTCTACCGCGCCCGTTATCGACAGCGGGATTGGGAGGTCACCGCCACCGATCCTCAATTCCGCCTGAATTCCCGTGGCGCCCCGGAGCCATGATGGATCGCGGCCAGCAGTGGTGGTTTTCAGCCACTTCGCCAGATGCGACCGATTGGATAAACACTTGAATTTAAAGTGGATACCGATTGGCCACCAGGGTGCTATCAGGGTCTGCGGAGTAGAGGGAGTTCGACATGGGTACCTTAGGGAAAATCCGGTTGTTGTGGCTGGCTGGCGCGCTGGGCGTGCTGGCGGCATCCGCAATCCCGGCACACGCGCAGGACGCGGACGATCAGCAACGCGGCGTAGCCCGCATCAGCTTAATTAACGGAGAAGTCTCGGTCCGGCGTGGAGACGCCTCCGAGTGGGTGGCGGGAGTGGTCAATGCGCCGTTGATGGCGGATGACCGCATTGCCACCGCGCCCAACTCGCGCGCAGAGGTGCAGTTCGACGCCTCGAATCTGATTCGTATCGGCGGCAATGCGGAAGTACACCTGGCCCAATTGGAGTCCGGCCGCTATCAAGTCGAAGTGGCTCGCGGAACCGTAACTTACGTCGTTCTCCGGCCTTCCTCAGCCAATGCTGAAGTCAATACTCCGACTGTTTCCGTAAGACCCAGCAAACAAGGCGTTTATCGAATCAGCGTGTCTGAGGCAGGGGAGACGGAAGTCGCGGCCCGGTCGGGCGAGGTGGAGGTATTTACCCCTCGCGGCTCGCAGTGGGTCACCAGCGGTCAGATGATGGTCGCCCGCGGCACGAGCGCCGATCCGGAATTCCAGATTGTCAATGCGCTACCCATAGACGACTGGGACCGCTGGAATCAGAGCCGCGACCGCGCCATGCTGCAATCCCCGAGCTATCAATATGTGCCGCAAGGAGTTTACGGCGCCGAGGATCTCGACACGTACGGCACATGGACCGATGTCGCGCCGTATGGGCATGTATGGAGGCCAACCGTTGTTGGCG
Source organism: uncultured Solibacteraceae bacterium (assembly GCA_964608645.1). GTDB lineage: Bacteria > Acidobacteriota > Terriglobia > Bryobacterales > Bryobacteraceae > CAZSQK01. The sequence continues at coordinate 27,552 of CAZSQK010000108.1, forward strand.
CCAACTGGGCGCCGTACAGCAGCGGGCGATGGGTTTGGGAAGATTGGTATGGCTGGACTTGGGTGAGCTATGATCCCTGGGGCTGGGCGCCATACCACTATGGCCGCTGGTTCTACGGCGATGGTCTTGGATGGTGCTGGTATCCCGGGGTCTATGGGCGGCATCACTACTGGTCGCCCGCCTTGGTCGGCTGGTTCGGGTTTGGCGGCCGCGGCGGCGTCGGCTTCGGATTCGGCAACATCGGATGGGTGCCTCTCGCGCCCTATGAGACCTTCCACCCCTGGTGGGGACGCGGTTACTATGGCGGCGGCTTCAACCGTGGCATTAACATTACCAACATAAATGTATCAAACGTCTACCGGAATGCCAGGTACGGCAATGCCGTCTCCGGGGTCTCCTACAATGACTTTCGGAGCGGACGCTTCAATGGAATCTCGCGGTTTTCGGGCGCGCAGATCGGCCAGGCAGGCGTGATCCGCGGTCAGATGCCGATCGCTCCGAGCCGCAGCAACCTGCAATTCTCGGATCGCGCCGCAGCCCACGTGCCGCGCGACACCGGCAATCGCCAGTTCTTTTCGACGCAGCGAGCCGGATCGTCCGTGCAGCGCGTTCCGTTCGAGCAACAGAGACAGGCTTTTGACCGCAGCGGCGGCGGTAACGCAGGAAATTTCAACGCACCCGGACGCGCCGGCATGCCTGGAGCGACCCGCCAGTCCGCCGGTCCGGTGGGCCAGCAGTCGCCGGCGGCCACGCAGAGGGGTGGCTTCGGCAGCATGGGCGAGAATACGCGCCCACCTTCGGCGCAGCCGGCGAATCGCGGCGGTTGGCAGCGGTTCGGTGAGCCCGCCAGGGGCCAAGCCGATCCCGGTGGCCGCCAGTTTGGATCCAACTCCGCGGTTCCGAATAACCGGCCCCAGACGGCCGCCCCCGCCGACCGTGCGCCGCAGAATCGCGGCAACTGGCAGCGCTTTGGCGACCCAGGGAATGCGCCGCGTCAGGCCGCTCCGCCACCCCGGTCGGAATTCCAAGGCGGCGGCGGTAACCCCAATTATTCCAGCCCGCGTTATAGCGCGCCGGGAGGTGGTGTAGTCCGGGAACGGCCCAGCGCGCCCCAGTTCAGCGCGCCGCGCTATAGCGCTCCGAGCGCTCCGAGCTACAGCCAACCCTCGCGCCCGTCCTACAGCGCTCCGCGGTATAGCGCCCCCAGCGCTCCGAGCTATAGCGCTCCCAGAGGCGGCGGTGGCGGTGGTTTCTCCGCGCCTCGCGGCGGCGGTGGCGGAGGCGGCGGATCGAGCCGGCCGTCCGGTGGAGGCGGCGGCGGTGTCCGGCCCTCCGGTGGCGGCAGTAGCCACGGGCACCGATAAGAGTTTCCTTCATCAGAGGAAAGCATCAGTTTCTTCCCATGGGCCCGGTCCCGTTCAGCGGGGACCGGGCCGTTTTTTGGGCCCCATCGCTAAGTTGACATAATATGCATTATGGAAAG
>CAZSQK010000109.1:0-18025 GCA_964608645.1 uncultured Solibacteraceae bacterium
AACAAGTGGCTCGAGATCGCCATGATCCGCATGAACCACAAGGGGACGAAGATGGACGCCGAGGACTTCAACACCGGCGGCCCCGGCGACGTCAGCGAAGTCGTCAGGCACACCAGGACGGTGCATTCCCAAGGGATGGGTGTGATCAGTATGAAGCTCGTCGGCGAGGGCGCCTTCACCAATCGCGAGGACCGTCAGGCCGCGATGAAGTTTGCCTTCAACAACGCAGGTGTGGATTGTGTGACGGTCGGCTTTAAGAACACCGCCGAAATCGACGAAGCGATCCAGAACTTGAATCTCGCGCTGGCATAATCGAAGGCAGAGCCGCGGGGTGCGGCTCTGCTTGAACGATTACTTCTTCCTTCTCGAAACCACCCGCACCCGGCGTGTCTGTGAAATCGCGCCGGACGTCAGCGCGTCGTTCACGATCTCGGCCTGTTCCTGCTGGTGCCGTTTGCCCGACCCCGTCGCCGGACTCGCGCTTTCCGGCCGCCCAACGTAGCGGAGTTCGCGTTTTGTCGCATCCAGCAGCGGCTGCATGTGCTCGCGAATGACGCGCCAGGGGCCCATATTTCGCGGTTCCTCCTGTGCCCACACCACCTCGGCAGCGGGCGCATACCGGGCCAGGATATCCGCCGCCTGTTGCGACGCAAATGGATACAGTTGCTCCACGCGCGCCAGTGCGACATGCCCGGCCTTGCGCTCTTCCCGCGCCGCCAGCAAGTCGTAATACACCTTCCCCGAGCAGAACACCACGCGCGCGATGTTGGCCGGCTCCACGGCGTCGTCCAGGATCTCGATGAAGCCGCCGGAAGTGAAGTCGTGCAACCCCGAGACCGCGCGCGGATGCCGCAACAGGCTCTTCGGCGTGAACACCACCAGAGGTTTGCGCGTGCCCCGCCGGTCCGGCCCGCCGTACATCTGCCGGCGCAGCAAATGGAAGTACTGCGCGGGAGTCGTGCAGTTGCACACCTGCATGTTGTTCTCCGCGCATAGCGAGAGGAAGCGCTCGATGCGGGCGCTCGAATGTTCCGGACCCTGTCCTTCGAAGCCGTGCGGCAGAAGCATGACCAGGCCGCTGGGCTGTCCCCATTTCGATTCCGCGGACGCGATGAACTGGTCGATCATGATCTGCGCCCCGTTCGCGAAATCGCCGAATTGCGCTTCCCAGATCACCAGCGTCAACGGGTCCGCGACGCTGTACCCGAACTCGAACCCGAGCACCGCATACTCGCTGAGCGAGCTGTCGTATACGTCGAACCGCGCCTGGTCGGGCGCGATATGCTGCAGCGGGACGTAGCGCTTGCCCATCTCCGAGTCGTAGAACGCCAGGTGGCGCTGGCTGAACGTGCCGCGCCCCGAATCCTGCCCGCTCAGCCGCACGGCCGTGCCTTCCAGCGCCAGCGTTCCGAAAGCCAGCGCCTCGCCGAACGCCCAATCGACAGCGGTGTTCTTGGCCACCGCGTCGCGCCGCCGCTCCACAAACCCGCGCAGCTTCGGGTGCAGATGAAAATTCTCCGGAAAGCTCGTCATGCCGCGGATCACCCGCTCCAGCACCTGCTGGTTGACCGACGTGCGCGGGCAGAAGTTGCCGATGTCCTCGCTCGGCACGGCGCTGAGCTCCTGCACTTCGTACCGCTCCGCCTGCTGCTGCACCGCGTCGTAGGCGTCGGACAGGCGCTTGGAGACCGATTTGCGCATCTCCTGCACTTCGTCCGGGAAAATCAGCCGCTCGCGAATCAGCCGCTCCGCGTACAGCGTCGCCACCGACGGGTGCTCCTTGATCTTGCGGTAAAGAATCGGTTGCGTGTAGCTGGGATCGTCGCCTTCGTTATGCCCGTGGCGCCGATAGCAGACCATGTCGATCACCACATCCTTCTTGAACTGTTGGCGGTAATCGAACGCGATCTGCACCACACGGATGGCGGCCTGCGGGCTATCCCCATTGACGTGGAAGATCGGCGCCTGCACGCCGCGCGCCACGTCCGTGGAGTACGGCGTCGAGCGCGATTCGTCGGGCAGCGTGGTGAATCCGATCTGGTTGTTGATGATCAGGTGGATCGTGCCGCCCGTCGAGTAGCCGTCGAGCTGCGACAGGTTGAGGGTCTCCGCCACCACGCCCTGTCCCGCGAACGCCGCGTCGCCATGCACCAGCACGGGGATGACACGTTCGCGCGCCGTGTCGCCGAGACGGTCCTGCTTCGGCCGGACGATGCCTTCGACCACCGGATCCACCGCTTCGAGGTGGCTCGGGTTCGGCGCCACGGCCACCGTGATCTCACGCCCGCTGTCGGTTTGCCGCGTGGACCGGGCGCCGAGGTGGTACTTCACGTCTCCCGACCCCTGCGTGCTGGAAGGGTCGATCTCGCCCTCGAACTCGGAGAAGATTTGCTTGACGTCCTTGCCGACTACGTTGGCGAGAATATTCAGTCGCCCGCGATGCGCCATGCCGATGACGATTTCCTGCACATCGCGCTCGGCGGCGCGCTCGATGATTTCTTCCAGGATGGCCGCGGCCGTCTCCGCGCCTTCCAACGCGAAGCGTTTCTGCCCGACGAAGCGCGAATGCAGGAAGTGCTCGAACTCCTCGGCGGCAATCAGATTCCGCAGGATACGCAGACGGGTTTCACGGTCGAGCGGCCAGCGGTTCGCCTCGGGCTCCATGCGCTGCTGCAGCCACTGCTTCTGCTCCGGCACCTGAATATTCATGTATTCGGCGCCGATCTTGCCGCAATACGTGTCCCGCAGCGTCTCCAGAATCTCGCGCAGCGTGGCGACTGTCTTCGGCCCCCCCTCGCCGATCGCCTGGCCCAGGCTGCCTGTCAGGAACTCGCGGTCGAGATCCCAAATGGTGAGTCCATACGTCTCCGGGTCGAGTTCGGGGTGATAGCTCGGCTCCGACCCCAGCGGGTCGAGATCGGCGATCAGATGGCCGCGGACGCGGTAGGCGTTGATCATCTGCATGATCCCCGCCTCTTTGGCGATCTCCGCGGTGCGCGCGGCGGTGATGCCGGGGAGCATCGGCTGGCGGTCTACCTGCCAGTGCACCGGCTGATGCGGCAGACGGAGGTGCTCGAAGATCTCTTCGTAGAACCCGTCTTTGCCGTCGAGCAGTTCCTGCGTCTGTCCCAGAAACGCTCCCGATTCGGCCCCTTGAATGATGCGATGGTCGTATGTGCAGGTGAGGGTCATCACCTTACTGATGCCCAGGACCGCGCGCGTCTCCTCCGCCGCACCGCGATATTCGGCCGGGTAATCGATCGCGCCCGCGGCGATGATCGCGCCCTGTCCAAGCATCAGGCGCGGATTCGACGACATCGTGCCGACGGTGCCGGGATTGGTGAGCGAAATCGTCGTGCTCTGGAAATCGGCGGGTCCGAGCTTGCCGGCGCGGGCGCGCGAGATCAGGTCGTCGAACGCCGCCAGGTACTCGGCGAAGCTCAGCGACCCTGCGTCCTTGATATTGGGGACCAGCAGGCTGCGCCCGCCGTCCTTCCCGGCAACATCGACCGCCACCCCCAGATTGACTTTCGGACGCACCACGCGGAACGCCTGGCCGTCCTTCTCCGCGTACGCATAGTTTAGGGTGGGAAGCGTTTCGAGCGTCTTGACCACAGCCCATCCGATGATGTGGGTATAGGAGACCTTGGACCGTCCGACCAGCGTCCGGTGCTGGTTGATGATGCGGCGGTTCTCGTCCATCACCTTGACAGCCAGCGTCCGCTGCGAAGTCGCGAGCGGAATGGCCAGAGACGCCGCCATATTCTCCGCGATCCGTCCCGCCGCCCCACGCAGCGGCTGAAGCTCCCCTGCGGGCGCATCGGCAGCCGCGGCGCTCTTCGGAGCGGCCGTGGCGGTCGCGGCGGGTTGAGCTCCGCCATTCCCTTCAAAGAGGTGCTTCCATTCGTCGTCGACCGCCGTGCGGTCACGCAGATACTGTTGGTAGAGCTCGTCTTCGAGCCAACTATTGATACCCATATCGGGGTCGGATTTCAAGGACATCAGGGGAGGCTTTCTTCTTTATGATAGCGTGCAAGCCGCTCTACGCTGACCGCGCCAGGATCTCGCCCGTCACTCGTGGCCGCAGGTCGAATTCGAAGTAACGCGGATCTGTCTGCACCTGGACCCGTAAATCCGAACCGGGAGCCGACACGTTCAGACGATGGGGGAGCAACTGGATGTTGAATCGAGCGCGAAGCAGCGATTCAACCAGCGCCAGTTGATCAACGCAATCACCTGTGCTCGCGCCGCGTGATGGAGAAACTCAGCCTGACCCACGATCCCGCCGACGATTTCGACCCATCCTAGCCTGCCCGACCGTCACCCGCTCCGCCGCCAGCTGCTGTACCGTCGTAGGGACAGTTCGGCCCTACCGCACCGACGCCGTCGGCGATCCCGCCTCCAGCGGATTCGGCAGGTGCTGCTCCGCGTAATAACCCGGCCGCACGCGCTCTACGATCGTCGCCACCGAGCGGTCCAGCACGCGGAAATACGGCTGCGGGTTCAGCCCGATCCAGAACGCCCACACGACCAGTGGGAAGAATACCGCCAGTTCGCGCCACGAAAGATCGGGCAACAATGCGTTCTTCTCCTTCACTTCGCCGAGCATGGTCCTCTGGAACAGCCACAGCAGATACGCCGCGCCGAGAGCGATTCCGACCGCCGCCCAGAACGCCCACACCTTCGACATCTGGAACGCGCCGCCCAGGATCGTGATTTCGCCGATAAAGCCGTTCAACGGTGGCATCCCCATCGAACTCAGCGCCGCGATCCCGAAAATCAGCGTGAACATCGGCATCACTTTGAGCAGCCCGCCGTACTCCGAAATCTCGCGTGTATGGCGCCTCTCGTACACCACGCCCACGATCAGGAAGAGCATGCCGGTCGAAATGCCATGGTTGATCTGCTGGATGATCGACCCCGATATTCCCGCCGGATTCAGCGAAATGATCCCCAGCGTGCAGAAACCGAGGTGACTCACCGACGAGTACGCCACCAGCTTCTTCCAATCCTTCTGCATCAGGCACGCCAGCGCCCCATAGACGATGCCGATCATCGACAGTACGGCGACGATCGTCACGACGGTGGGGTTCACGGCCGCCCGCGGCAACAGGGGCAGCGAGAAGCGCAGGAATCCGTATGTGCCCATTTTCAGGAGCACGCTCGCCAGCACCACCGACCCTGCCGTCGGAGCCTCCGTGTGCGCGTCCGGCAGCCACGTGTGGAACGGAAACATCGGCACCTTCACCGCGAAGCCTACGAAAAACGCCCAGAACACCCACCACTGCATCTGGTCGGGAAGTTGCAGCCGCATCAGGTCGACGATATCGAAGCTGTAGGTCTGGAATTGCGTATAGTGCTGGAAATACAGGGTCAGGATGCCGAGAAGCATCAACACGGAGCCGATCAGGGTGTAAATCATGAACTTGATCGACGCATAGGCGCGGCGCTGGCCGCCCCAGATCGCGATGATGAAGTACATCGGCACCAGCACGGTTTCCCAGAACACGAAGAACAGCAGGAAATCGAGCGACATGAAGACGCCCAGCATCCCCGTCTGCAATAGCAGGAAGAAGGCGTAATATTCCTTCAGCCGGTCGTGAATGGCGTTCCAACTGGACAGAATGGCGATCACCCCGATCGCCGTCGTCAGCATCACCAGCAGCAGGCCGAGACCGTCGATGCCGATATGGTACGTCGCGCCCAGCGTCGGAATCCAGGGCGCCTTCTCGACGAACTGATAGTCCTTCTTCGCGTCGAACTGAACCGCGAGGGGCAGCGAAACCAGGAAGCCGGCCAGGGCCGCGAAATTGGCCCACAGCTTGATGGCGCGCGCATTCGACGAGGGAATGAACAGCAGCACCAGAAGTCCAACCAGTGGCGTGAACAGGACTATTGAGAGGATGTGGTCCATAATTGGCTGTTCTAGATTAGCCCCTCATATTATCACCACTGAACCGCCTACGGGCGTTTCTTGCGCGGCCGCTTCCACCACATCACCACGCCGCTCACCGCCTGCGCCGCCAGCGCCAGCGACGCGAGCGACATGAGGACCTTGCTCGGCATTCCCAAAATGTCGCCGGTATGGATCGCGCGGTTCTGAATCACCATCCGCGCCCCGCCCGGGGCCGTGCGCGAGCCCTGCGCAAACAGCACCTGGCCGGTGTACTGATCGACCACCACCATGCTGCGGCCTCCCGGCGTCCGATCCTCCGGGAATCGCGCGCGGATCTGGTAGGCGCCCCGCGGCGGGGGCACATTGATCTGGAAGGGCGCCGTCCCGGGCAGCGCGCTTCGGGCAATCTCCATCGCCTGGTCCGGCGAGATCGGCTTCATCCCCGGTGGCGGTGGCGGAAACGCCCGCGGGGGTGGAACCGGATGGGATCCGGTCATCCGATAGAACATCGGAACCGTGCTCTCCTCGAACCCGATCATCACACCGGTGAGAGAAAGAATCCCCAGAAACAAAAACGAACAGATCCCGACCGCATTGTGGACGTCGAACCAGAACCGCCGCGACGACGCGGGTCCTTGGATCGTGACCCTTTTATAGGGCCACCACAGGTAAATCCCGGACACAGCCAGGAATAGAATGGCTACCCCGGCCCAGGTCATAATCTTCTTGCCGGGGTCTGACTGGGACTGCAGAAGCAGGCGCAGATGAAGCTGGTGAACGCGGCTCAGGAAATCCGGCCCGCCCGGCCGTACGCCGAGGATTGCGCCTGTGTACTGGTCGACGCAGACCTGACGCCCGCGTAACGCCACCTGGTATGAAATGTCCGCCGACGGCCCGAGTAGATAGCCCCCGATGCGCTCCCCGGGAAAGGCGCGCGCCACCGCCCCGGCGATCTGCGCCAGAGGCATCGGCGTTCCCTGTGGATGCACGTAGGAGAGCTTGGCATGCAACAGGTGGTCCAGTTCCGGCTCGAACGCCATGATCGCGCCGGTCAGTCCGAGAACCAGAACGAAGCTCCCGGCGGCAAGCGCGATATAGAGATGGAGGTTGAATAGGAGTCGGCGCACGGTTTCTGAGTATACAGCCAACCCGCCCCGCGGACGATCTATCCGGTGTGACGATCGATGAAGAGCTTATTCGCGACGCCCTGCTGCGTTCCAGCGCATCCGATCTCGACGACATTCTGACCGCCATCGAGGCCTACCGGATGTGCGTCATCACGGCACACCGTCTCCATCGGACCGCCGGCACGCAGGGGCAGCGGGACCAGGCCTTGGAGTGCGCCGGATATTGCCGGAAGGTTCTGCAGGATTATGCGTCGATGGGCCGGATTGACCGGATTTCGGATCGGACAGCGGGAGAAGTCCGATTCACGTTCGTATTCAGCTGATCGCTGGGCGGGCTTCAGCGGGCGGTGCGAGCCGCCGCGGACTGGCAGTTGGCCAGACCGTGGCGCCGCCGCTATGTCCGTCCCCGCTCAGACCACTTGGTGGTAAACCGGCGGCGCAATCGCTTGCCCCACCGCAGCCGCGACTTCCGGCTCGTTCTCGCCGGCGAACAACAGGTGAATCAGCCGCGCGGCCAGGTCGTGGGAGCAGACGCAGTCCTCTTCGGAGATTTCCTGGGTAGCCTGCTGCCGTGTCCAGGCGAATTCCACCTGCACCGGCTCGCAATCGTCGCTGACCCACGCTCCATGGATCTGGGTCAGTTCCACCACGTCGTCCGATCCCTCGACCGCGACGCGCATGCGTTCGTCGGTGCGGGACAGGAGGATTGCTTCATACTGGTAGCCGTTGCTGTATCGGATGGTCATATGTGCTCGCTTCGTGATCCATCTTGCGCGATCTTTCGATTCGCTGCAAGTCATTGGGTTACTAGGGACTTTCAGGTCCGTACGAGCATTACTTAACTTTGGTTATGAACCATGGGGGCATTACCGGATCGATCGTGGGGGGACCTCCCCACGCTGCCGCATCATCTTGCCCCAAAGCGCTTGCGACAACTCCTCGGCGTCGTCCGAATCGACCGGCGACACCTCGATATGCAGACCCGCCATCTCGTCCGCGCTCCCCGGCCCCCATCTCACCCGTTGCGGCGGATGGTGCGGATTACGCGGATTTGCCGCCGAGTTGTCGTACGTGAACTCCATCTCGATCCGCGTTTCCGCCGGCAAACGCAGCGGCGCGGCATACGTATATTGCTGCTGCCAGTCGAAGTTCCAGTCGGGGATCCGCAGCAGCGGCCTCCTGCTGCCGTCGGGCAGCACGGCGTAGGCCCGCATTTCCTTGCAGATATAGTGGGCGTGCGGGGTAATCGCGATCGCATCCACCTCGACCGGGATAGTGAAATGGTCCCTCACCCGATAGGCGGACTCCCCCGCCGGGATGTCGATCGCGTTCGATCCAAGGGGAATGTCCATCATCCGCCGTACCGGCTTCCGGTCGGTGAAATACAGGGCGAGCCGGGTGCGGTCCGTCTCTGCCTTGCCGGTCGGGTGGTAGTGCACCTGAAGGACGAGATCGGCGGACGCATGCAGAAGCTCCGGAATTCCTTCGGGCGTCCGGAAGGGAACCGCGCCCGGCGTCCACCCTCCGAGACCGCGCGCCGGCAGAAATCCCGGCGTGCCGAAGCACGGATATCCGTCGCCGGTGTCCCGCCTGCGCGCGGCGCCGGTCGTATCCTGGAACAGCAGGACGTGATGCACCGTTTTCGCGTTCCCCGGCCGGATATCGAGCGCCCGCACCCAATGCGGCTGCGCCGACCCCGACGGCACGACGAAGCATTGGTACAGGTCGGCCCCTTCCGCCGGAACGTCGAACGGCGCCCTCATCTCGAGTTCCAGGTCGGGTTTCCCGAGTTGCCAACCGTCTGCAAATTGCGGTCGTGGCGGCGTCTCAGCCGGATTGCCTTCGGGCGCGCCGGCCTCTGCCCACCGGGCCAAGGTGGCGATCTGCGCCGCCGTCAGCCTCCGCTCGTCGTGGAAGCGGGGCTCGGCCGGCAACCATGGCGGCATATAACGGGATGCCGTGACCGAAGCAATCAGCTTGGCCCGCTTTGCCGCGTCCGCATACGTCAGCAGGCTGAAGGGCGCGACGCCGCCCGGACGGTGGCAAGCGGCGCATTGACGATAGAGAATCGGTGCGACGTCGCGCGAATAGGTTGCCGGCGCCGCTGCCGCCCAGAATCCAGCGACCAGTGCCGCCAGGTTCACTTCCTTAACTCCGCACCACCATGTCCACCCATTGGACCCAGGCCGATTTCCCGCGAGGCAGCGACCGGTATCCCGTCAACAGATCCTCCGACGGCAACCCAACCCCGGCCAGGCCGGCAAATATCGTGCCATCATTGTTGAACTTCGAGATCTGCTGCTTTTTCCACGTCTCCGGACGCAGCACATAGGGCGCGAGGTATTGGAACGCCTTCTCGACTCCGATCCCTTTCGCAGTCCGATACCGCCAGAGATCGACGCCGTTGGTCGACGCGATCCGGCACAGCACCGCAAAGGCGTCGAGGTTCATCGCCGAGTAGCTGAGCGAGTTCGTGCGCGCTTCTTCCCGCGGGCAGCTTCCGTCGGGTTCGATCTCGTGCGGCACGAGAAACGTCCGATAGTAGTCCCACGCCATCTTCTTGTTTAACTCATCCCCGACTAGGCTGGCGTAGGCCGCCACCTGCGCGGTCCACCAGGTGGAATGGTTGTTCCCCGACTTCTTCTCGTCGAGGCCCTTTTCGCTGGTGGTCATCCATTTCAGGTAATCGGCGAACCAGCGGCGGACGCCATCCGCCAGCTTGCCATCGAGCATCCCCGCCTGTTCCAGGAGCGCCACGCCCTGCGCCGCATGGATCATCGAAACGGTGTCGATGATGCCGGTTCCGCGTCCCGTATTGTGCCCGCGCACGGCCTGGCCGAATTCCAGGTTCGGATTCATACGGGTCTTCGCGTCTACGAACCAGGTCGACAGCACCGCCGCGGCATGCTCCCCACAGCGCCGGTCACCCAGGAGATAGCCGCCCATCCCGAGCGCCAGCACCGCGCCGCACATATTCCCGAGATCGTTACGATTGTCCATGAACCGGTCGGGATTCCGTTCGCCGTCCTTGCGGATGTAGGGTCCGCCGGGCTTCTTTGGATCGGGCCACCAGTACGGGCCCTCGCTGTAATAGTCGTTGGCGCCTGCCTCGACGTCTTTGGGACGGTGAGTGGTCACACTCCACGGCCCTGCCTTCAACGCCGCAGAGGCATTTTGACGGACGACCTCGGACGCGGCGCCGAGTTTGTCCTTGACGCGGCGCAGCTCGCCAGCCGTGACCAGGATCGCGCGATCATCGCCCGCCGCTACCGCGGGCAATGCCAACAGCGCGGACGCGGAAAGACAGAAGCGCCGTCGCGAGACATTCGACATGCCCATAGCTTACCGCGGGTTACGGTGAACCAGAACCCACCTGAACGGTGATGGCGCGCGCGTAACGCGTGATGGTCTGCGCCCCGGCGCGCATCACAGCGCTCAGGATCATGTCCTGTTGCAGGCCGGGCTTGGCGTCCTTGTCGACAGTCACCGTAATGGCGACCTCGTCCTTGTCCGCCGGAGCCTGGCCGACCTTCGTGACGATCATCGAGTTCGCCAGCCGCAGTGGCAGCACCGTCACACCGGCCTGCACGCCCGGCATACGGTGGATCTTCACGAGCAGCTGCGCCTCCTCGCCCGGCTTTAATTGCAGAGCCTTCACCTCCGTCCAGATCGTAAACGCCGCCGGCGGGACCACCGCGAGGTACAGTTGCCGGGTGGGCAGGTAATGCGTGTAGGCAAAGGCCTGCATCATGGATTCGGCGGGAATCGCCTGATGCGCGCCTACCGACGCCACGCCCATAACCGTGGGCGAGAGAATGCCGGTCGCCGCGTCCGGCGGTGCCGTGATCGTCAGCCGGCCTTCTGCTTGACCCGCGGGGATCAGCGCCTCGCTCGCCACGAAACCCTCGGGCAATCCTTCCACTGAGAGTTTGATCTCGCCCGCGAAGTCGTCGCGCCGCACGGCATTGACCGCGATCGCCGCCGTGTCGCCCTGGCCCAGGCGAGGATTGTCGGGTGTGATCCGCAACGCGAAGTCGGGTTTCGGCGGCGCAATGGTCAGCCGGTAGGCATAGTCGTCTCCGCCCTTGGCCTCGACGTCCCGCAAGCGCACAGTGTAGTCGCCCGCGGCGGCGAACGTGTAGGTGATTCGAGAGTCGGCCTGGTGCGTCGTCAAACCGGTCATCGGATCGGTCCAATCGTCGTTCTCCGCGAGCACCGCGCCCTTGTCGTTATAGAGAGTGAGGATGGAATCGAGGGGCGAGTCGAATCGCCGCGCCTGCACCTCCAGCACGATCTTGCTGCCCTTTTCCGCGTGGAACTGGTAATAATCCGAATCGCCGGGCTTCTGAATGCGCCCGTCGACCGCAGCCGGAATGGCAATCTTCTGCGCTTGCGCCGCAGTGTCGTTGGGTTCGCATTCGGAAACGGTCGCGAGAGTTGTCGGCGGCAGATGCAGCGGAGCCAGGTCGGGATGGATCGCCGCGGGACTGCCGAGCTTCATCCGGTAGATGAAGTCGCCGCGTCCGCGGTAGATCACGTCGCGCAATTCGATCGTGTAATCGCCGTCGTGTGGCGCCCGGAAGAAGACAATGGGGTCGGGCTTGAAGCGGTAATCGTCGGCGAAGAGAAGCTGCTTGCCCTCGGCATCGTAGATCGCCACCGCCGGGTCGAACCAGCCAGGGACGGCGTCGGCGATAAAGGGCAGCAGGGACCGCGCCTGCACCTCGCACACGACCGTCTCTCCCGCGGCGGCATGGAAGCGGAAATAGTCGCGGTCGGCGTCGAGGATCTGCCCGTTTACGACCATCGGCAACGACTCGATTTTCTGCGGCTGCGCTTTGTCCGAATTCGGCTCCGCCTCGTTCATCTCCGGAAGATCGCCGATCACGAACCGGAAGCGATTCGATATGCCGCCCGCGTTGAGCACGCGGAGTTCGCGCACGCCGGTCTCGGCGTCCGCGGCGATCGTCACGGCGATTCGCGCGTTCTTCGCGTCCTTGGCTTCGAGCACGCGGGCAGCGGCGCCATTGCCCGAGATCAACACACTGTCCGGCTGGATGCCGGTCCCGGAGAGCGCCACCTCGACCGTCGTGCCCTGGCGCCCGCCCGCCGGAAAGATCCACGACAAAACCGGCTGCGGCGGCTCCAGACTCTGTGGCGCGGCCTTCTTGGCGGCCTGCTTCGCCTGTTGGGCGTCCTTCTTCGCCTTGGCCTCGGCCTTGGCTTTGGCGGCGTCGGACTGCGACTGCTGCGCCGCAATCGTCACCGCCAACAAAGCGGGAAGCAGGAGAAACGGAAGAGCGCGTCTCATGGTTTGGTCTCCTCGCCGAGGGTGCCGAGCAGACGCCCGGCCGGCCCCCAGATCTTGACCGTCCCATCGCCCCCGCCCGACGCGATGCGAGACCCGTCCGGGCTGGACGCGACGGCGTAGACCCAATCGCCGTGCCCGCTGAGCGTCATCGGCAGGTTGCCGGCGGGGCCCATCGCGCGCAGTGTCTTATCGCTGCACGCCGCGATCATGCGCGACCGCTGCGGCGACTTGATCCACGCCACCGCCAGAGGCACGCACGCGCCGGTGTCGATCGGCCGCGTCTGCGTCATGGCATTGCGCCGATTCGGGCGGCTCGGATCGATTTCCAGACTCTGTGTGCGCCAGATGCGCAGAGCGCGCTCCTCGGACGCATAGGCCAGCAGGTCGCCTTCCGGGCTGAACGCCACGCCGTTGACCGGGTCGGCGGGCGTCAGCGGTAGCTCCACGAGGCTCTTCCAGGTCCCGGTGTCCCAGACCTCCACCGTCTTATCGGCGCTACCCGACGCCAGCAGCTTGCCGTTGGGAGCGAAGGCGAGCCCCGTGACCCAATCGGTGTGGTCCTTCATCGTAGCGATGGATCTCCGATCCTCGACGCTCCAGATCTGTATCGTCGCGTCTGTGCCGCCGAACGCCAAGAGCTTGCCGTCAGGACTGAACGCGACGGCCAGCATCTCGTCGGCGCTGTGGGCAATCGTGGTCATGCCGCCCGACTCGAAGTCGACCAGGATGATCGCGCCCGAACGCCCGGGGACGCCCGTCGCCACCGCGATGGTCCGCCCGTCAGGCCGGAACGCAATCGCCCGGACGTTCCCTTCGAGCGGACCCAAGTGGCGCACCGGCTTCCCGGTCGAAGCGTCCCACACGTTGAGTTGTTTGTAGCCACCCGAGACGAGCGACTTGCTATCGGGCGAGAACGCCACCGCGGTCACCGGCGCCGCTGCCAGCGCGGCGTGCGCAACGCAGAAGAAAGCGCAGAGCTTGATCACATGATCTCCGTGAGCAGGCCGCCGCTGCTGGCCTGTGGGCTGACATAGGCCACGCAGCCCTGCGGGTGGGGCAGATGGCCGTGCGGGTCGATGCCGAGCAGTTTGTAAATGCTGGCGGCGAGATCCCATGGATAAACCGGGCGGTCGCGCACGTTCTCCCCGCGGCCGTCAGTCGAGCCCACCACCACGCCTCCTTTAAATCCGCCGCCGGCCACCACCGCCGAAAATGCCTGTCCCCAATGATGCCGTCCGCCGAACCAGGGGGCCTCATTCGCCACGCGCGGCGTACGCCCGAACTCGCCGTACCAGGTCACAATCGTGCTGTCGAGCAGCCCGCGCTGTGCCAGGTCCTGAAAAAGAGCGGCGACCGCCGCATCCTGAATCGGCAGCTTCCGCCGCATAGCGTCGAAGTTGTCCTTATGGGTGTCCCAACCGCCATCGTTGACGGTGACGAAGGGGACGCCGGCCTCGACCAGGCGGCGTGCCAGCAGGCACGATTGCCCGAACTGGTTGCGGCCATACCGTGTGCGAACCTCCTCCGTCTCCTGCGACAGGTCGAAGGCCTTTCGGGCGTCGCCCAGAATCAGACTGTAGGCCTTCTGCTGGAACTCGTTCATGCCGCGGAATGCGTCGACCTTGTCGGCCTGCGCGGCGAGCGCGTCGACCGTTTGCAGCAAGGAGCGCCGCTCATTGATCCGTTGTTCCGTCATGCCGCGCGGCGGAACCAGTCCCTGCACGCGGAAGTTCGGATTGTTGGGGTCGCCGCCCGGCGCGAAGGTCTTGAAATTGTTGCCGAGGAAGCCCGCCTCCGAGAATCGCCCCAGCGGATTCGTCAGCGTAATGTAAGGCGGCAGGTTGCCGGCATACTCCTTCTTGAGCGCGACGATGGCGCCCATTGCCGGGTACACCAGTTCCGCCGCCGGCATGGTCCCGGTCTGCATGATGTACGCCGCGGTCTCGTGCGCGTTGTTGGCGTGGGTCATGCTGCGGATAATCGTGTACTTATCCGCCTGCTTGGCGAGCAGCGGCAGCAGCGTCGAAACCTGCATCCCCGCGACGCCGGTTCCGATCGCGCCACGCAGAGGTCCGGTGAAGTCCTCCCCTGCTTGCGGTTTGGGATCCCACGTGTCGGTCTGCGAGGGACCGCCCGCCATCCAAAGCTGGATGACCGACTTGGCCTTGGCCGGCTCGGCCTTGAGGCGGAAGAACTCCGGCAAGCTCAGTCCGATGAGACTGGCCGAACCGGCCCGCAGGAATCCCCGGCGCGTTGTGAGGAAGTCAAGCATCGGCGCACCTCAGTGATTAAATTCAAATTCCTTCGCATTCAATACGGCCCACGCGATGTCCTGCACAGCCTGCGCGCGGGCTGCCTTCTTCCCGCCCAGGTAGTCCAGCAGGCGCTTCTTTTCCGCGGCGGCGGGCGGACGGGCGAGGGTGGTCAGATACAGTTCGTCCAGCAGTTCGGAGTCGCTCTTCGCCAGCAACCGCTTCAATCGCGGACTGTTCGAGACCTTGCCTTCCATTTGCTCCGAATTCAGGAAATAGAGCGTCTGCCGCAGCGTCAGGTCGGAATCGCGCTCCGATTCGTAAGGAGTGTCGCGGCCGGGGCGCCCGAACAGGTCGAGAAAATTGCACTCCATATTGCCGTCCGCCAGTTGTGTCGCCCGATAGTCTGACGGCCAGTTTGAGAACGGCTCCGGGATGATGCTGCGGAACTTCTCGTTGGTTTCGGTGACCTGCGAGACTGCGTCGAGCATCTGTTCGGCGGTGAGCCGCTTCACCTGGTAGTGGGAGAAATGCGTGGTGTCCCGCGCGTTCCACTCGTTGGGCTCGGAGGAGAGCTGGTAGGTCCGCGAGTTCAGGATCAGCCGGTAGATGTGCTTCAGGTCGAAACCGTGCGAAACCAGTTCCCGTTCGAGAAAGGCCAGCAGCTCGGGATTCGTTGGCGGATTGGTGGGGCGCAGATCGTCGGGCTCGTTCACGATACCGGTTCCAAGCAGCCAATACCAGATGCGATTCACCACGTTGCGGGCGAACCAGGGGTTTTCCGGCGCGGTCAGCCATGCCGCGAACTGGCCTCGGGGATCTTCCTCGGCAGCGACCTTGAGCGCGGCGCCGCCCGGCGCCTTCGGTTCGACCGCCTGGCGCGTCCGCGGATGGCGCATCGTGCCCTTGTAATCGGGGTAGACGATCTCCTCCTTCCACTCCCCGGTCGATTTGTAGCCGAGGCGCGCAAAAAACGCTCCCAGCGCCAGATCGTCGTCGAGCGACCAGCTTTCCAGAGGATGGGCGTGGCAGCGCGCGCACCCGACGCGCGCGCCCATGAAGACCAGCGCCGCCGTCTCGCCGGTGGTGCGCGGATCCTTGCTCGGCACGGCGCGGACGAAATTGACGGGGCCTTCCCGAAAATTGCTCCCGGTGGCGGTCAACAGCTCGCGTGCGAACTGATCGTACGGTTTGTTCTCAGCGATGCTCTGGTGCACCCACTGGTAATACACGGCTACCGCCTTAGGCCAGAGGCGGACGGGATATTCGCTCTTGATGCGCAGCAGATCGCCCCATTTCAGCGACCAGAAATCGGCATAGGCGTCGCTTTCGAGCAGCCGGTCGATGAGGGCGGCGCGCTTGCCGGGACTCGAATCGGCGAGGAAGGCGCGCGCCTGGTCGGCCGTGGGCAGGAGCCCCGTGACGTCAAGCGAAACCCGCCGCAGAAATTCCTGGTCGGACGCCAGGCCCGAGGGCGGAATCCCCATTGTCTTGAGCTTGGCGTAGACCAGATCGTCGATATGGTTGTTGGCTGCCAGGGCGGGGAACCGCTGCGGCGCGGTTTGCGGGATCGCGATGCGCAGGACGGCGGACTTGCGGAGATATGTGGCGACGATGGCGGCGTCGCCGTAGTCCGCCGCCTGAACCACGCCTTTCGAAACGGGGGCGGCCTGGGGCGCCGACGATGTGAAAGAGGTCTCGCCCGTCACGTCCCGGAGCGTCCCGTCGGAGAACGACGCCATCGCCAGGAGCCGCTGCGATTCCCCCTTCTGCAGCAGCCGATCCTGCGGATACAGCCTGAGTTCGCGAAGCTGGATGTCGGCAGATGTGTCGGCGGGGGCGCCCCGCTCCAGCCACGCGAGGAGGATTGGGCTCGGCAGACCGGCGATCTGCCCCGCGTGTTTCAGGTACAGGAGGCTTTCCCGCGGTTCCACTCGATTGATCCGCCGCCCTCCCGCGGCGCGGGTCACGGCGTCGAAGTCGGACCCGGGATCGCCGCCGAACAGGGACAGTCTCAGCCCGCCTTTACCGCGCGCCGCCCCGTGGCAGGCCGCCGAATTGCACCCGAGGGTTTGGAATACGGATTCGATCTCCGTGCCGAAGGAAGCCGATTTCCGGCGCGAATCCCGCACCGTCACGTGGAGCTTTTGCTTACGGCCGCCGGCGCTGACAGTAATTGTGGATTCACCGTCGGCAATCGGCGTAACCACCCCAGTCTTGCTGACGGCCGCAACCTTGGCATGGGACGATTGGAACCGCGATTGTCCGGTGACGTCGCGCTGGGACCCGTCCGCCATGCGCCCCATGACCAGTATCCGTTGGGACGCCCAGGCGCCGGTCAGCGCGAAATCCCCTGGGGCCGCCTGGATCGAGGCAGGTTTGGGGTCCTTGGCGAAGGCCGAGGCAGCCACCAGCAATGCCAGCCCGAGCCGCCGGGGCATTTCAGCCCCGCGGCTCCGTGCGGAACATGGCGATAGCTTCGATTTCGATTAACAACTCGGGCCGGCAAAGGATCGCCTGGATACCGGTGGACGCGGGCAGCGGGTCGAGTTTCTGGGCGGCATAGAAGGCGGTGCGCTCCTCGTTAAACGCCTCGTAGTCCCGCTCGATGTCGCGCAGGTAACAGGTTGTGCGGACGATATCCTTCCAGGTAGCCCCTTCCGCCTCGAGCAATTGAGTGATATTCCAGAACGTGCGGCGGAGCTGGGCGCGGAAGTCTCCGGCGTGGACACTGACGCCATTCTCGTCGATACTGGCCGTCCCCGAGATCAGGAGGATGGTAAGACCGTTCAGGTCGATGCGCATGCCGCGCGAGAAGGAACTCGGCTTCGCGTACGCGTAGGCCTCGTTCAGACACCGCAGGTTGGTCACCGCGCGCTTCTCGATGGGCGCGTGGACGAGCCCCTGCAAGAGTTCCGCTTCCAGAATCATGACTATAATACCCGAATATACCGCAAAAGTTGCAGAATGAAGGAGGGAGTTGCACGGGCGGTCGAAGTGCCACGTAGGCGAGAGGGCGGCGGAACCCCCTAGGGCGGTTAATTCGCTGCGGGAGACTTTTGGACGCGATCGATCACGAAGATGTTCGCGGTAGCCTTCTTCGGGACAAGCCTGAGACCGAGTTGCGCCTGCACCGCCCCCGCGAGCGTCGGCCCCCCATCCGATGCGGCCCCCGCGCCGGCATGGTCTCCGTGATCCCCTCCGCCGCCGGCGAAGTGAGTCGCGGCGTGCGACCCGTCATCGGACCAGTTCAGAGTAATGTCGTATTTGCCCTGTAAGCCCGTATGATCATCGACCGGTTTGGCGAGTTGATTGGAAAGCATCCGCGCCAGGTCAGCCATGCTCTGGCGGTCGCCCCGGTACCGCGCCTGACCGTTGAAGATCATCAATCCGGGCCGCGAATGGTCGTGACTGCCGTCATTCCCCGCGCCGTGCCAAT
>CAZSQK010000109.1:18125-28867 GCA_964608645.1 uncultured Solibacteraceae bacterium
ATCAATCCGGGCCGCGAATGGTCGTGACTGCCGTCATTCCCCGCGCCGTGCCAATGGGTATCCGCTTCGACTTCCGGTTTGGCCGGTTCTCTGGATTCCTGTAGCTTCGGACCGTTCTTGGCAACCGCCAGCTCGTAACCCTGCAACTCTTTCTTGTCGAAGTGATACACGAGGCCGAACCGGTCCTGGAGCAAATTCTGAAGCATGACTGCGAATTGCTCGGGCGTGGTTCCCTCCGGAACCCTCGCCGA
The DNA here is from genome assembly GCA_964608645.1 of uncultured Solibacteraceae bacterium. Taxonomy (GTDB): domain Bacteria; phylum Acidobacteriota; class Terriglobia; order Bryobacterales; family Bryobacteraceae; genus CAZSQK01. The sequence goes on from CAZSQK010000109.1 coordinate 18,377, forward strand.
TACGTCAAAGGCCGTGTCGGGCAGCGACGACTGGCCCGGGAACTGGAACCGCTGGAGTTCAAACGCTTTGCCGATGAGGAAGGCAAGATCGCAGTTGGCGCAGCGGAACAGGGTGGGATCCGCCGTTCCAGGGCCGCCTCGGCTGGAGGCGGGAGAGCGGAAGTGACCGGTTTGCGGCGCCGCGGTCTTGATCGCCGCGGTGTCGAATTCCAGCTTCCCGGTGGCTGCGGGTTGACTGCGTCCCGCGGCACAAACGGCAAGCGCGAGCGCCATGGCCCGGAAGACCGAATTCATCGTCAGATCGCTACACTCCCCGGCTCGGCCGATATCCGGGGCGGCACTGAATCCGGTACTTCTTCCCCGGATCGCTCACGATATCCACTGTGATCTTGCGGAACCCTTCATTGGGGTTCGCCTGCGGATAGTACGTAACCGTGTACGAGTTGCCGAGATCCTCGCGGATGTCCTCGAACGCCTCCACCTGCTTCTGCCACGTCTTGGCATGGTAGGCCTTTCCGCCCGTTCGCTGCGCGATGCGGCGGAACACGGCGGTCGACACCGGATCCTTATTGACTTCGGCCGTGGAGATCACGTAGATGGGAATGCCCTCGTCTTCCGCGACTGCCCGCACGTCGTCCGGCGCCACCATGCTCGCATTGTCCGGCCCGTTTGAGAACACGATCACCACCTTGCGTCCCACCACCTTGGCGGCGTCACGCAGCGTGAGCAGGAGCGCGTTATACAGCGCCGTGTCGTCCCCGGCGACGGACTTGCGAAGACCGGAGATCGCATCGCTATGCTCGCGCGAGAGGCTGGCGGCGCGCGACAGATTGCGGCTGAACGTGTAAATCGCGACCGAATCGGCGCGGTCGAGTCCGCGCACGAAGTCGGCGATGGCATCCTCCGCGTACACGAAGCCGCGATACATGAAATTGCTCGTATCGAAGAGGACGAAGACATTGGTGCCGACGAAGGCGTCGGGCCGGTCCATACCGGGCAGAGCGTCTTTCTTGGCCTCGAGCAGGGGATGCGTCGTGCCGTCGTCGGCCACCTGCACCGGCGCTTTGGCGCCCTCCGCGAAGGTCGAGATCTTTTGCAGGATCCCATCCTCGTAAATACGGAAGTCGCTGGGCTTGAGATTGTTGATGTAGTGGTTTTTGCTGTCCGTCACCTGGAAGCTGAGCACCACCATATCGACCTTGACCCGGAAGGTCGGCCGCTGGATGTCCTGGGCGCGCACGAGCGCTGTGCCGCCGGCAATGCTGATGAACCCTCGTCGCGAAATCGTCATGTCTTTTTACCGGTTGGGAGATTCGGGAAGCGCCGCCGCCTTCTCGGCCGCCACGGAAGCGCGGCTGCGGGCGCGCACATCGTCGCCTACCGAACGCAGCGATTTGAGAAGGGCCGGCCAGTCCTCCAAATGCGACGCAAAGATCTGCTCGACCAGCTTTTGCGTCCACTCGGGGATGCGCACGTTCAACCAGGCCGGCGCGATGTGCATCTCGTCCGCCAGAGCCGCCCAGTACAGCGTGTTGGACTCCCAGCTCTCCGCCATAATGCGGCTGGAATACCCCATCAGGGCGGGGAACGTGCGCAGTCCGAGCAGTTCCGGCCCATACGAATTGGCCAGCGTCGGCTTCGGCGTGCCAAAGGCGCGCGAAATGCCGTCGTACGTGACGCCGCCTTCATGCAGCTGCTTGATTTCGGCGAGCACGCAGGACCCGTCGGCCGCATTCTTCGCCGCGAGGTCGCGCGCCACCGAGAACAGCTCCGAAGGGGTCACGTGGTCAGCCGCGCCTTTCACGTCGCCTTGTTCCAGGAGGCGCGCCACCGTGCTGGTCCGCGCCGGCGCGGCATACAGCCACAGGGTGTCGATCACCTGCTGTTTGACCGCGGGATCGAGCGCCGCCTGCGCCAGCAGTTCGCGGCCATACCGCATATGCAGCCCTACCAGGTGGACTTGCTGCGGGCTGACGTTCCACCAGCGCGGGATCTTGGCGCTGAGGATCATCTGGGGCACCAGGTCGCCCCAGATCAGGGCCTGCGTTTGCGCCGGGATCAGGAAATTCTGCTCCGCCTCGGCCAGCGCGTACGGTAGCGTCGATAGCGAGCCCACCAGACGTCCGCCGGCGTTCGACGGCCAGCCGGTGCCATACGTCTCGGTGGCGCGCCAGGTGTGCGACGTGCCCTGCATGCCGAGGAAATCGTGGCTGCGCACGAACGTCGGGTTCGTATAGAGAATCTGCGCCCCCGGAGGCGCGTAGTGCGCATAGTTGAATGCGAGGAGCGCGTCGCGGAGCAACGGGGCAAGCTGGCCGCGCACATCTTTGACCTTCTCCGCGTCCCCGCCCGCTTTCTCGATGACCGAGCGCAGGTTCAACTTCCGTTCGGCCTCGATATGCTTATCGGTCCAGTAACCGAAGCCCATCGCATTCTTCTCGTTGGCGGTCAGCGCCGAGCGCGGCAACTGAATCTCGGCGAGGCGGCTCGACAGCTTGCCGATCATAGCCGTATTCAGCTTCTCGCCTTTCGCCACCGCGTCGAGGTGGTCCGCGATCTGGAACAGACTGTCGAGCGGGACGATCCGCTGCGCGTCCATAATTCGCGCGATGTCGCTCTCCATCTGCCCGCGCACGTCGGGATCCTCACCGGCCGACGCGCCCGCCAGCAGCGCGATGATGTGCTCCTGTGGCTGGGCGGCCGTTGCGCCGGTCCGCGCCGGAGCGGCGGCCAATAGAGCTTTCACCCCATTGCGGCCGGAATCGAACAGGTCGCGCTCATTCTTGAGCTGGCCGAAGCTCGACGCAATCGTCGAAAAGGCCGCGTCCGCCTTGTCCGCAGCAATCGTTCCCTGCCGGACGAAGATCTGCCAGAGCGATACCAGCGCCTGGAACGTGCCGGCTACGTCGGAGCGGAACAGCGGGTCGCGAATCTTGGTGATCGCCTCGGCGGTGTCCAGGAACTGGCCGATCGATTGGTCGCTCACGCTGCCGGATTCCGCGAAGATGGCATACTGGCCCCCGTAATTGCGATAGTCCCGCGCCAGACGATCGACAGTCTCGGGCGAAAGCGGCTTCTCGCGATTGCGGTCGAGATCCGTGATCGCCATGAAGATCTTGAGTGGCTCGTTCTCGACGGCCTTGCGGCACAGCGCGAACAAGGCTTCCAGCACGTCGTCGGGCTCTTTCCAGGTCGTCGCCAGCCGCGTCAGCTTCCCGTCGTACTTGCCCTGCGGGTGATTGACGAAGAGGTTCTTCCAGACCTCGAGGCTGCCCGGGATGTGCGCCTTGCCATTCGGCTCGATGCGAAGCCGCGTAGTCAACAGCATCATATCGGTGTTGGAGCGGAACACCGGACGCGCCGGTCCGGGAGTCGTAATGCGTCCGCGAACCGCCGTATAGAAGCGCTTCATGCGCGACGGATCGGTCAGGTAATCCTGCACCGGGCCGTGGATGCGGGCGAGTGCGTCATAGAGGCTGGCCAGCCAGCCATCATCCTTCGTGACCAGCTTGTCGAAGAACTCGGCGCCCTTATCCGGCGATGCGCCCGCGAGCTCCGCCCACGCGGCGGCGGATTTTTGCCCGCCGGGGACCATCGCTTTACCGCCCCGGATCTCGAACATTCCCCCAAAGAAGTCGAGCACGTGCGCGAAGACCTTGAGCCGCGAAAATGTGATCGAAGCCTTGAGCCCGTCCGCGGTCTCCCGGTCGAGCTTGGACAGTCCGAGGTAGAGGCGGCAGAGCGACGGGTCGGAGATAAACGTGTCGATGAAGCCGGACGGATCCTTGTCCTTTGCCGATCCCATCCAATACTCGGGTCCGAACAACACCGGCGTCGCGGTCGCGTGGAAGTCATACGTGAACGGCCGATTCGTGCGCAACGCCTGTTCCAGATCGTTCAACGGAAAGCCGGAATCGGTGGTCAGGAACGCGCGCGCGGCATTGACGGTCTCCAGCACGACCTCCGAACCGCACCCGCCCCGCATGCGGAAGCCGAGGATGCGGAGCAGGTCCCCGACCGTGGCGGATTCGCAGCTCTCGATCTTGATGACCTTCTGCTCGCCGGCGAGTTTGTCGAGCTCTCGCGCCTGGGTCAGGTAGCGGTGGACGAGCTTGAGGTATTCGGTCTGTTCCAACGCGTCGTTGCTGTGCGAAGCCTGGTAGCCATTGGTGACGATATTCCGCGCCAACGCGGGCAGGACGTCCTCCGGCAGCGAATCCGCCGAGATCGCCGCCATGCGCGCGAAGGAGCGCAGCGGCCCGGGAATCGGCGCCGTGGGCCACGATTCAGCCGCCCCGGCGGAACTTGCCAAACTGAGAGATTTGTCCGTAGCTTGCCGGTAGGCGTCGAGATCGCGCGCAATCGCGTTGCGGTCGCCCGCCAAAAGATCGAGCACCGCCAGCCGCCGCGCAATGACTCCCGCGCGCTGTTTGTCTCCGGAGTTTCGCACGGCCGTCAACAGCTTGCCGTATGCGTCGCGCGCCGCCGGATCGCCGTACCGCTCGAGGAACTCCGCGTATTGCGTCAGAGCGGCAACGTTGCTCGGGTTAGCCTCGGCTGCCCGGGCCAGCGCAGCCCGCGCGCCAAGGGTATCCCCGGACGTCTCCAGTTTCTGGATCGAATCGATGCTGCTTTGCCCTCGTAATACTGAGGATGAGAATGTCAGGATGATGGTTGTAACAACTCGGAACGCCTGCATGTGACGCCTCCGCTACTGGTGAATCACTCTATCACGGCCACCCATGGTCTGGTGATTGTAATTCGAACAAAATACGAACCGCAACGGTGAGGATGTAAAAACGGGCACTGCGGATGCAGGAAAACACCAACCACGCCAGACTGGTGGAAGATCCGTCCGGCATGGCTGGCGAAAAAAGAAACGCGGGGAGCTAGGGGAGTTGAATCGACACGCGCCGTTCGCGATTCAACTGCAACGTCAAGGCGCGGTCCACCGAATCGAGGGACGCCTGCTTCTCTTCGTGCTGCAAGGTCACATAGTGGAGCGTCCGCCCGTCGACCCAATACGCTGCCGCGGCTCGAATGGCATGGTCCTGGAAAGCGATCAGATAGATCGACGACGACCCGGATGCCGGCGCGCCGGTCCGCAGCTCCTGCCCGTATTGATCGTATTCGCGTGTGACCGGAGTCGCCCGCTCGATCACCACCGGCGCCGCTTGCGCCTGCGGTTGCGGCGCGTATACCATGGTCACCGCCGGAGCCGTGTAGCCGTACCCGTTGCCGTAGTCGTAAGGGTACACGTCCGAATAGCCCGGCCAGTAACCGCCGACATAAGGATAACTGTAGTACGGCGATCCATACCCCCAGCCCAAATACCCGTAGCCGAAACCGAGCCCGCCTACCCACGACCTCCCTCCGAAGCCGCCGTAACCGCGGAACCCGCCGAAACCGCCGAAGCCGCCGCGGAAGCCGCCTCCGGAGAACCCCCCGCGGAAACTGCCGCCGCCTCCGGAGAATCCACCGTGAAAACCGCCCGACCCTCCGCGGAACGCGCCGCCGCCGAACCCCCCGCGTACGCCGCCGCCGCGTTGCGCCCAGGCGCCACTGGCCAATATGCAACACAACCCGATTTGGAAAAACACCCGCATTGTTGTTCCCTCTATTCCGGAGAGTACTCCCGGCGGGCGCGCGTCCGCAAGTCGGGCGATCCCGCGGGGCCCCTTGCGGCTTTTGGTACGATCAGAACCACAGGTCCTTTTCCCTATATGGCATTTCAACTGTTCTCCAGCGCGTTCCCGGACGGCGGCTGGATTCCGCAATTGCATTCGTGCGAGGGAGCGGATATTTCGCCCTCTCTCGAGTGGACCGGCGCGCCGGCCGAGGCGCGCAGCTACGCTCTGATCGTCGAAGATCCGGATGCCCCCGCGGGTATATGGTGCCATTGGCTTTTGTACGACATCGGCCCGCGGATCCAGGCGCTGCCCCAGGGCTTCCGGGCCGGATCGCTCGGCATCAGCGGAACGAATGGTTTCGGTAAGCCCGGCTATGGGGGACCCTGTCCCCCCAAAGGAAGGGGCGCGCACCGTTACTTCTTCAAACTGTCGGCTTTGTCCATCCAGACCGCCGGGCTTCCGTCGGGAGCGGGACGGCCGGACTTTCTAGCGGCGATCAAAGGTCATGTGCTGGGCGAGGCACAGTGTATGGGACGATTTGAACGCGCATGATTTACACCTGTTACGAGATGGTCCGGGATTGCCGGGAGAACCGTCCCGAAGGCTGGCGCCACTTCGTCTCCCATTACGTGCCGGCGATCCGCAAGTTATTGGCCCACTATGCAACCCCTGACGAACAGCTCGTCAGGCAGTTAGTGTCCGGCATGCGCAACCCGCAGTTGAGCCTTTTCCAGTCCCTGGAGCCCGCTCCCGAACGGTGGTTTGTCGCCGAATTGCGGCAGAACGTGATCGCCGCAGTGACGTTCCCGGCGCCGGCTGTCGAACTCGACCTCGAAACCGCCGCGTCCGCGCTCGCGCCCTTGACCGTCGTCGAGAAGCAGGCAGCCTGGACCGAGGGTATGGGATACACGGCCGAAGAAGCCGGTGCGATGCTGCGCATGGCCCCCGCGACAGTCGCGAAGATTCGTGAGCGCGCCGCCGAGTTGATCCGCGGCAAAGTAGACACGTGGAGCCGCGCCATCCTGCGCGAAAACGGTCCGTTTCTCGGCCGCGCCGCCGCACTGGCCCGCGGAGAGGAATGCCTGTCCGCCAAAATCTTCCTGGACGTGCTGGACGGGCGCACGAGTTGGAGCGGCCGCGAGCAAATGGAGCGGCACGTCACGGGCTGTCTGCATTGTATGGATCATTTCTGCCGGATGGCGGAAGTGATCGGCCTGTTGCGTGGCTTGCAGCCTCTTTCCGACGCCGAAGCGGAGCCATACCACCAGCTCCTCGGTCTTGAGAATGCCAGGAAAAAGGGTTGGCGGCGGCTGATCGGCGCGTAACGTAAAATGACCATGCCGCGCCATTCATGGTGTTCTAAAATAGGAACATAGGGGTGATGGGAATCGTACGATGGTCAATTTGGGCCGTGGTCTGTCACGCCGTTATGGCGGCGGCGTCCGGTGCCGGTCTGACCGTCGCGATTACCGTCCTCGATCCCGTCGACCGTCCCGCCCCGGGCATCCGGATCGACCTGCGCAGCCGGCCCAGCGACACCGTGCTCGCGTCCGTAGTCACTGATATCAAGGGGCAAGCCTCGTTCTCCGATCTCGAATCGCGGCCGTACGACATCAGCATCGCCAAAGAGGGCTTCGAGCCGGTGCGGCATGAAGTTGACCTGTCGATGGGAGAGTCGGTCGCCATGGAAGTCACCCTCGTCACTGCCATGCCGCGAAAAGAGAGTATTGAAGTGAAAGCGACGGCCGACGCCGTGGGGCAGGGCGCGTCGCCGCCGGTGGAGTTGGACGGCCGCACCGTCAAAGAGGCGGCGAACCGTCCCGCGACCGTTGCCGACGCCCTGCCGCTCGTCCCCGGCGTCGTGCGCGAACCCGGCGGGGCGCTGATCATCTCCGCCAGCGCCGAGCACCGTAGCGCGCTGATTGTAAACTCGGCGGATGTGACGGATCCGGCTACCGGACAGTTCGGGCTCACCGTCCCCATCGACAGCGTCGAAGCGCTCAATGTCTACCAGGCCCCCTACCTCGCGGAGTTCGGCCGGTTCACAGCCGGACTCGTAACGGTCGAAACCCGCCGCGGCGGCGATCAGTGGAAGTGGGAGCTCAACGATCCGCTCCCCGAATTCCGCATCCGCAGCTATCATCTGAGGGGCCTGCGCACCGCCACCCCCCGGGTCAATTTCGAAGGGCCGCTGCTCGCCCACAAACTGTACATTTCCGAGGGCATGGAGTACGAGATCCGGAAGACCGCCGTGTACACTCTGCCGTTTCCCCGGAATCAGAAGCGGCAGGAGGGCGTGAATTCGTTCACGCAGCTCGATTGGATCGCCTCGGAGCGTCATTTGCTGACGGGCACCGCGCACATCGCGCCGCAGCGCCTCGGCCACGTCAACATGGATTTTTTCAATCCGGAGCCCACCACGCCGGACGCCAGCACCCACAACTACACGGGGACGCTGACCGACCGCCTGACGATCTTCGGCGGACTCCTCGAAACCACCTTCTCGACAACCCAGTTCGACGCAGCCGTATGGCCGCAGGGCCCCGACGGTCTGGTGATGACGCCCGTGGGCAATTTCGGCCATTACTTTGCGCAACAATCCCGCGAAGCGGAGCGCTATAGCGGCCGCTCCACCTACGGGGTGGCCCCGGCGCACTGGCTCGGCATCCACAATTTCAAGCTCGGCATCTACGCGGCATCGAGTGGCGAGACCGGGCAAGTCGCCAATTTCCCCGTCGACATATTGGACGCCGCAGACCGGCGCCTCATGCACATCGGGTTTCCCCGAGCCACGCGCCAGTTCGACATCGAAGACGTCGAGAAAACGATTTTTGGCCAGGACCATTGGCTGATCACGCCGCGCTTCTCCCTGGATCTCGGTGTGCGGACCGAGTCGCAGCAGGTCTCCGGAGCCTTCCGCGTCGCGCCCCGTCTCGGACTCGCATGGAGCCCCTTCGGCGAAGGCACGGTCATCCGCGGCGGCTATGGTCTGTTCTACGATCGCGTCCCGCTGAACATCTATTCCTTCAACCGTTACCCGGACCAGACGATCACTACGTATGACCCCGATGGCGAGATCGATTCCGGTCCCACGCTCTACCTCAATACCCTCGGCCAGAGTAAAGTCCGCTTCCCGTTTGTTAACCAGAAGCCCGTGGACGGCAACTTCTCGCCCCACAGCGCCAATTGGAGCGTGTCGATCGAACACCCTGTCGGCGATGACCTCCGCCTGCGCGCCAGCTACATGCAGCACGATTCCACGGGACTGGCCATCCTGACCCGCGTCCCCCCTCTCCCGGACGCAACCGGCGCTTACCTGTTGCAGGGGACGGGCCAGTCGCGGTACAGGCAACTCGAACTGACGGCGCGCATGCGGCTGGCGCCCGAGAGGCAGCTGTACTTCTCTTACGTGTACTCCCGGGGACGCGGAGACTTGAACGACTTCAGTACGTACCTCAGCACGTTCCCCTCGCCGATTATCCGGCAGAATTACTTCGGCAACCTGCCCGGCAGCATTCCGCACCGGTTTCTGGCGTGGGGGATTTTCCGCATCACGCCGACGGTTCGCATCGCGCCCGTAATCGAAATGCGCAACGGATTCCCCTTCAACGTGATCGACGCCTACCGCAATTACGCCGACACTCCGGGAAAGAACCGGTATCCGCCCTTCATCTCGGTGGACGCGCGGCTCTCGAAGGACTTCAAAGTGAATCCGAAGTACTCGGTCCGCGTGTCGCTGAGTGGGTTCAATCTGACGAATCACTTCAACCCGGAAGCCGTTCACAATAACGTGGCGGACCCGGCCTTCGGCTACTTCTTCGGCCACCGCGGCCGCCGCTTCACCGGCGATTTCGACGTGCTCTTCTAGCAACCCCTGCCTGCTACAATTGGGGCGAAAAGGAGTCTCGCCGTGTCTGATCCAAGAACTCGTAGATTTTTCCTCGGAGCCCTGACCGCTGCGTCCGCGGTTCGTGTGTGGGGCGCAAATGACAAGGTGAACGTCGGCATCGTGGGCCTCGGGGGCCGCGGCAGCAGCCACCTCAATACGTATACCGGCTTGAGCGAGGCTCAGGTGGTCGCCCTCTGCGACGTCAACCAGTCCGCGCGCGAAAGAGCTCAGGCAACGCTGGCGAGAAAGAGCCTGGAGCAAGCCCGGGAATTCGAAGACATGCGGCAAATGTTCGCCGACCCCAAGGTCGAGGCCGTTTCGATTGCGACTCCCAATCACTGGCACGCCCTCTCCGCGATCTGGGCGATGAAGGCGGGTAAGGACGTCTACGGGGAAAAACCCGCCTGCTACAACATCTACGAAGGCATGCGGATGATCCAGGTGCAGCGCGAAACCAAGCGCATCATGCAGGTGGGATCGCAGCATCGCAGCTGGCCGTTCAAGGTCAAGTCGATCACCGCGCTCCAGCAAGGTCTGATCGGCAAACTCTACATGAGCAAAGCTCTGTGCTACAAGCTCCGTCCCTCGATCGGTCATACGCCGGATGCCCCCACTCCTGCCGGCTTGAATTGGGATCTGTTCCTCGGCCCCGCGCCGATGCGGCCCTTTAACGAAAAACGTTTCGCGTATTTCTGGCACTGGTTCTGGGACACCGGCAACGGCGACATCGGGAACCAGGGTGTGCACGAAACCGGTATCGCGCGCTGGGCGCTGGGCGATCCCATTTGGCCGAAGACCGCCATGGCGTTCGGCGGCAAGTTCGGTATCGATGACGACACGGAAACACCCAACACGCTCACGGCCGGCTTCAGCTACGGCGCCGAGCAGCTCGTCGTCGAGGTGCGCGGCAAAATGACCAACGGCGAAGGCGTCCGGCAGGCGCGTGTGGTCACGGCAGGCCCGATGGCCGCC
>CAZSQK010000110.1:0-28551 GCA_964608645.1 uncultured Solibacteraceae bacterium
ATCAGAACATTTCAGGCGTAACCTGTTCCCAGCGCGTTTTTCCGCATCCTGCTAGTGCAAATCATACTCCCCGGTTTTGGGCGTCACAACTCAAAGCCAAGGGTTCCAGGTGAAAAAGAAGGCGTTATCAACTGGACGGAACTGCAGCTCACATCCGGCTGCTGACCGGCATGATAAGCTCCGATTATACGATGTTCAGCAAACAGCCTGATCAGCTGTTGCCGCAGCCGCGGTCGTTTCCGTGCGGTGGCCTGATAACGCGTCCCGTTCGAGACGCCGCATCGCAAGTAGAAAGGAGTCCACATGTTGAATCGCGCGGTTCTCCTCGGCTTATTTCCGTTTTGCCTCATGGCCGTCACCCCCGACGAGGCTATCCTGCAACAACTCTGGAGTCAGTTGGAACAGGCGGAGAAGTTGGCGGAAGCCAAAGACGCGGCAGCAATTCCGGCACTCGAAAACATCGAGCGGCGGTTGCAGGAGCCAGACGCAATCGCATTCGTACGCGATAATTTTTTCGGCGGCGAGATCCGTTCCGAGGTCTACATACTGCTCGCCAAAATGCACGCCGGCGCCGGACACGTCACTCCCGCACAGAATTACCTGAAGAAACTCTCCGCCATCGGTTGCTGGTCGGATTGCCTCAGCGCCATCAAGAAGGAAAAGCCTTTCGAAGCGGCCGAATTCAAACCGATCCTCGACGATCTGCGCAGCCGCAGCAGTTTCTGGGAGGGAAAAGCGCTGAATACTCCATACCGTGAAAACATCAGCGTCGAGGAGAAGATAGCGGGGTTATCGAAATTCTGGTCGGAAGTGAAGTACAACTTCATCTTCGTCGATCACCTGCTGAAAGTTGATTGGGACAGCCAGTATCTGGCCGCTATTCCCAAGGCGATGGCTACAACCAGCACCATCGATTACTATCATCTGCTCGAGGAACTCTGCGCGAAGTTGCGCGACGGCCACACCAACATCTACCTGCCACGCGGGATCGCCACCCAAGGTATTCCCATCAATACCCAGCTCATCGATGGTCACGTTATCGTTACGAACGTCTACACACATGAACTGGCGGATGACGGCATTCGCGTCGGCCAGGAGGTGGTCGAGATCGATGGCAAGCCAGCGCTGAAACGCGCGGAGGAGGATGCCATCCCGTACGTCGCTGCCTCCACGGACCTGGCACGGGAACGCGCCGCCTACGATTTCTATTTGACCAGGGGCACTTCGAAATCCCTCCGCATCAAGCTCCAGGATCCCTCAGGCGCGGTTTCCGAACATTCCATCAACCGTGGCGGCTACAAATGGGACCTGACGCCAAAGCGAGAGCGGGTCGAAAGCAAGGTGTTGCGCTCGAACATTGGATATATTGCGGTCAACGATTGCGGGAATGGCCAGAAGGAACGGATTGACGAAGCAATGCCGAAAGTCATGAACACCGCGGCGCTCATCGTCGATCTTCGCCGTAATGGAGGAGGCAGCAGCGATGTCGGTTACCATCTGCTCGGGTATCTGACGGATCGTCCGTTTGCCGGGTCGCGACAGGTAGTGCGCCATTACATCCCGACTTACCGCGCCCGCGGCATGGAGATGGAATTCGTGGAGATGCCCGCCGATCAAATCCAGCCGCATCGGAAAGCGCTGTATTCGAAGCCGGTCGTGGTTCTTACAAGCGTGGGCACGGCCTCGGCCGCGGAAGATTTCTGCGTATCCTTCAAGGCCATCGGCCGGGGCAAGTTCATCGGCGAAGCGACGAACGGCAGCACCGGGCAGCCACTCATCTTTTCCTTGCCCGGAGGCGGATCGGCACGCGTCTGCACAAAACACGACACATTCCCGGACGGCTCGGAATTTGTAGGCGTCGGAGTGCCGCCGGACATTCCGGTGCACCAATCGATTCCCGAACTCCGCGCCGGTGTAGATACGGTGCTCGGAGCCGCCCTCCACTACCTGGAAGGCACGCTCGGCATTCAGGCCCGTTGAGTAGACGGCATGTTTGCGGGGCCGCCAGTTTGCCGCCTTCGGTGAAATCGTGAGCGACGAGAGGGCGGACGATCCGCCCGAGCAATGCTTCCCGAACGCCGTCTGGGGCCAGTCTCAGCATAAGACGACTATCCACTCAAGTGCCGAGCCAGTTTCCGGTACCCGTGTTTTCGTCCGCATTTGCGTCTGTTAGGGCTCTTTCGTACAGGGCTTGGTTCCCATTCGCTGTATACTGCATCCGAGTCTTGGCCCCAGCCAATCAGAGGAGGGCATATGCGCGAGGTTCTGGCGTTTTTCGTATCGGTGCTGTCGGTGTCCGCCGCTGAGACTAAACTTCCACCACCTCTCAACCGCCCCGTCGACTTCGAGAAGGAAGTGCAGCCGCTGCTCGCGGCGAAGTGTTTCTCGTGTCACGGCGAGGAAGTGCAGCAATCGGGCTTGCGGCTCGACCGCCGCCAGTTGGCGCTGCGAGGCGGCGACTACGGTCCGGTGATCGTCATTGGCAAGAGCGCCGAGAGCAAGCTGATCAAGCGCGTGGCGAACGGAGACGGCGGGCTGCAGATGCCCCCGACCGGTCCGCTGACCGACGAGGAGATCGGGATTCTGCGGGCGTGGATCGACCAGGGCGCCGACTATCGAATCCAGGTGCAGGACGAGTCCGCGCCGAAGCCGCTCGATCCACGCCTGGCCTCCCTGATCTCGGCTGTACGCTCGCGGGACGCGAACGCGGCCAGGCAGATCGTGGCAGGCTCCCCGGAGTTGGTGAAAGCGGCGGACGAAGCGGGCTCCACGGCGCTGCACCACTCCGCAGGATTCGGCGATGTTGTCACGATGAAGATCCTGATCGAGCGCGGCGCCGACACGAACGCGGGGAATCGGCGGAAGTCGACAGCATTGTTCTGGGCGCTGCACGACGAGGCCAAAGTCCGCTTGCTGCTGGAGCACGGCGCGAACGTGAACGCGAAGACGGTCGATGGCAGGACGCCGGTATTCCAGGCGGCCACGATGGCGAACGCGGCCGGTGTGCTGCGCATTCTGCTGGACAAGGGCGGCGACCCGAACGCGCGGACGATTATCGGCATGACGCCGCTGATTTCGGCCGCCGGATCCAACGTGGAGGCGCTGCGCGTGCTGATCGAGCGCAAGGCGGATGTGAATGCGCGGACGGCCGCCGGCGAGACGGCGCTGATGGTGGCGGCTCGAATGGGCCGCGCCGACGCGGTTCACTTGCTGCTCGAGCATGGCGCCGATGCGAACGTCCGGACGAAGAAGAACGAGACGGCCCTTCAGGAGGCGGCGACCGCGGGCAACGAGGAGATCGTCCGGATGCTGCTAGAGCGGAAGGTCGACGTAAACGTGCAGGAAATTCGCGGATATTCGGCGCTCGCGTACGCGGGCGGATCCGAAGCGATGTCGCCGGCGGTGGTGAAACTGCTGCTGGCGGCTGGCGCCGATCCCGGACTGAAGGGCGATGACGAAACCCCGGCGATGTTGGCGGGCAAGCGCGGCGACACGCAGTTGGCGCGCCTGCTCAACGCATCCTTCGAACCCAATCGGGTGGCGCCGGTGAGGACGCGGCCGCGGACGATCGCCGAGGCGGTCGGGCCGGCGCTGGCGCTGCTTGAGAAGCAAAGCCACACGTTTATTCGGGTTGGCGGGTGCAACTCGTGCCACGCGCAGGACCTGCCGTCGGCGGCAGTGGGGATCGCGAAGAGCCGTGGGCTGCCCGCGCCGAAGGAGATCCCAGTTTTGCCGCGGAGTCAGACGCCGTTGAACCCGTCGCGGTGGATGGATCTGGTCGTGGTCTCACCCTCCGACCCGGCATGGCAACTCTTCAATGCCGGAATGAACGGGCGTCCCCACGATGAATACACCGATGCGGCGATACGCTACATCAAGAACATGCAGTCCGCGAGCGGCGAATGGCATATGCCGGCGCCCCGCCGGCCACCGATGGTCAGCAGCGCCATCCAGATTACCGCGCTGCTGGTCTACGCGCTTCGGCAATACGCTCCACCCGTGGAGAAGGTGGACACGGAGGCGGCGATATCGCGCGCGGTCGCGTGGTTGGAGACAGCCAAGCCGCATGAGTTGCAGGATCGCGCGATGCGGCTCCTCGGGTTGGTCTGGGGCGGCGGAACGCAGAGCGCCATTGCGGCCGCGGTGAAGGATCTGTCCGCGCAGCAGCGGGAAGATGGCGGTTGGAGTCAGTTCCCGACGATGGAGACCGACGCTTACGCGACCGGCGAGGCGCTCTATGCGCTGGCAACAAGCGGGATGGCAGCACGTGAGCCAGTGTATGCGAACGGCGTGAAGTATCTGCTTCGGACGCAGGCCGAAGATGGATCGTGGCACGTGCGGTCGCGCTCCATCTGGCTGCAGCCGTACTTCGATAGCGGATTCCCGTACGGCCACGACCAGTGGATCTCCGGGGCGGGCACCGCATGGGCTACCATGGCGCTCTCGATGGCCGCCGGGAACGAGACGAACAGCGCGCGGCGCTAGCTCGAATTCCCCACGCTGCCGTTCCGGCAGGCATCGGCGAGAAGAGCAGCTTTTGCTCCGCCCGCCAAATGACCGCTTTATCAAAGAATGCTTCGATCAACAGCGGCCCCAACTCCATTGGGATTTACAGCGAAACGGCGTACAAAGGGGAGAGTATCCAGAACATTCCCCCCTTCGCCCGAGGTTTTTCCCGGCGCCTTGACACCCGACTCCGGGTGGGATAGCGTGACCCGAAGGGGTGTCATCCTATGTCTCGATACGGACTGGTTGTTCTCTTTCTATGCGCTACTGGCCTGTTCGGCCAAGGCACCGATCTCGGCGCGGTTCGCGGGGTCATCACCGACGCGACCGGGTCCACTGTTCCCAACGCCACCGTCACCATTACGGATATTTCGACCAACTCCGCAATCACGGTGAAGAGCAACAGCGGGGGCGAGTACGAGGCGAATAATCTGCGATCGGGCGATTACAAGGTGACGGTCGCGGCGGCGGGATTCCGGTCCGTCGAGATCTCCGGTGTCACGCTGCGCGCGGGGTCGAGCGCGCGCGCGGACGCGAAGCTGGAGGTGGCGCACACCGGCGAGTCGGTGACGGTGCAGGCGGAGGCTCCCCTGATCGAAGCAGACCTGCCGACCATCCATGGCACGCTGACCAACGAGGAGCTGACGGAGCTGCCGCGTGACAGCCGCGACTTTACGTCTTTCCTGTACCTCAATCCGAATATCCGGCAGGGGTCGGGCGATGGGGCATTCAAGTATCTCGGGGCCCAGGGTTACGGAGCGAGTTATTCGCTGGACGGGCAGCGGTCGAACGGCGGCGTCTTCGGGGAGCCGACGTCGAGCCAACCGTCGCTGGAGACGATCGGGGAACTGACGGTGCTCTCGAGCACGTTCACGGCGGAGTACGCCGGGGTGGCGAATATCCGCGTCTCTACGCGGCGCGGCGGGGCGAAGTACCACGGGTCGCTGTTTTACGACAACAAGAACGCGGCGCTGGCGGCGTGGAACCTGCGGGACAAGATCGGGCAGTCGAACTTCTCGCCGACGCCCGCACAGTCGAGCTATCCGTACCCGAACTTCAATTTAAACGAGTTCGGCGGGAGCTTCGGCGGCCCCGTGACGGAGGTGAAGAACACATACTTTTTCGCGGCCTTCGAGCGGCGGTATCTGAACCAGCCGGTGTATGTCCGGTCGACGAACCTGCCGCACGCCACGCTGCTGCAGGGCGACTACTCGCTGATGCGGGATTCGAGCAAGCCGGCGGTGCCGGCGGGAATCGTGCTGACGGCCGATGAGATCGCGCAGAACACGGTGGGCGGGCTGGGCAAGCAGTTCATCCGGATACCCACGCGCCTGATGAACCCGGTGACGACGAAGCTGGTGCAGCTCTACTTCCCGCAGACGAGCGCCGCGGCGCCGATCAACACGGCGAACGGGCGGCTGGTGGATTACTTTACGAACACGCCGGGGACTACGCGGCGGAACCTGGGCACGCTGCGGTTGGACCACGATTTCCGCGAGACCGACCGGTTCTACGCGGTGTACAACGCGCAGAACACGAATTTCGCGACGTCGGCGGTGGCGGCGCCGTATATGCCGCTCGGGCTGACGCAAAACGAGCGGCGGAACGACACGGTCTCGCTGTCGGAGACGCACCTGTTCACGCCGCAGATGGTGAACGAGGTCCGCGGCGGGTTCAACCGCGTGCCGTCGCTGCGGCGCAGCAACTCGACGCTGCGGCAGTTTCTGCAGAGTATTGGGTTCAACGACGCCGATATTCAAGCGTACGGCGCCACCATCTCGCCCTCGGCGCTGGACACGTACGGGCATCCCTCGATCAGCTTCGGCTCGACCTATGCGGCGCTGGGCAACGGCGGACGCAACACGTACCGTCCGCTGGACCAGAACCTGATCACGTTCGGCGACACGCTGACATGGATGAAGGGGCGGAACACCATCAAGTTCGGCGCGGATTTCGTGCGCAACGCGGCCGTCGACGGATTCACCAGCGGGCGCGGCAACCCGCGCGGGCGTATCAACTATACGGGCACGAACGCGGATCCGCTGGTGCGGTTCCTGCTCGGCATGCCGGCGAACACGGTGCAGTACGTCAACCAGTTCCGGCCGCCGATGGACGTGTACAACTGGGAGACCGGCTTCTTCGCGCAGGACGACATCAAGGTCTCTTCGCGCCTGACGCTGAATCTCGGACTGCGCTACGAGATCATCACGCCATTCAACGAGAACAACGACCTGCTGGTGAATTTCGATCCGAATTTCATGCAGCCCAACGGGCGCAGGGGGCGCTACGTGGTGCCGTCGAAATCGACGCTGCCGGTGATGGATCCGCGGTACATCAACTACGGGACGGTGACGGCGGACGAGGCGGGCGTGCCGCGGTCGCTGGTGCGGACGGACTACAACAACCTGGCGCCGCGGCTCGGCGTGGCGTATCGGATTACGAATAAGACGGTGATTCGCGGCGGGTACGGTTTCTTCTTCCCGACATCGGCGGCGCAGGGGATTCGCGACCCGCTGGCAACGAACTCGTTCCAGGTGGGGATCACGCGGCGGCCGACCTCGGCGGCGCCGCTGGATGGCTGGCCAGGCTTCACACACGGAATCAGCCCCATGGGCGGCGGTGTGCCTACGGCGCTGAGCGGCTACGCGACGGGCAACTGGGTGCCGTTCGATCTGCAGCAGCCGCGCATCCAGCAGTGGAGCGCCACGTTCGAGAGGGAGCTCGGCTGGTCGACGGCGCTGCGGCTCTCGTATCTGGGGTCGTACATGGGCGGGCTGATCGCGGGCACGGATTACAACCTGATCCCGCCGAGCGACAAGCCGTTCGGAACGACCACGGGCGATGGGGTGACGGCGTGCACGCCGGACGACGGCGACTGCGCCTATTCGCCGGCGGACCGGGCGCGGCTGCCGTATCCGGACCTGGGCACGTACCTGCTCGGATTCGGCAACTTCGGGCACGGGCGGACGCACGCTTTCCAGGGCGAGGTGATCCGGCGCATGCGCCATGGCCTGATGTTCAATTTCAGCTACACACTGTTGAACCAGAAGTCGACGGCGGCGGACACGGGCAACTCGAGCCTGGGCGGGACGGCGTACAACCAGTTCAAGCCGGAGAGCGATTACGGCGAGGACGCGTTCACGTCGCGTCACCGGTTCCTGTGGTACGGGCTGTGGGACGCCCCGATCGGGAAGGGACGGCACTGGGGATCGCGCCTGCCGAAGGCGGCGGAATACCTGATTGGCGGCTGGCAGATCTCATGGGAGGGTTTCGCGAAATCCGGGACGCAGTTCACGCCGCTGTGGCTGTGCGACAACTGCGAGCCGGTGACGCCGGGCAATATCGGGTCGGGCTCGATCGACGCGACAGGCGGGTTCTACGGCACCAGCTTCCGGCCGGTGGTCACGGGCGATCCGAACGTGAAGAGCGGCGACCGCATCTGGAATCCGGCGGCATTCGGGCTGCCGCCGCTGGGCGCGACGCTGTTCGACGATCCGGCGGTGGCCAAGCGCAACCTGCTGTTCGGGCCGGGGACGTTCGGCCTGAACATGGGGCTGCGCAAGACGTTCCGGTTCGGCGAGCGGTGGCGTGCGGAACTAGGCGGGGACTTCAACAACATCCTCAACCACCCGCTGAAATCTCCGGATAACTACGACATCGGGCTGCTGGGCAACTTCAGCATGAAGGTGAACGCCACGACGCTGAAGCCGGAGTTCCAGAGCGTGACGCCGAACCCGGATTTCGGGCGGCTGCTCACGAGCTATTCGCAGGAGGGCGTGGACAGCCGGCGCACCATCCGGCTGCGGCTACGTGTGACGTTCTGACGACGGTTCGCGCGCTGTTCTTTTTCGCGCTGTTGAGCGCGACGGTGGACCGGCCGGGCTGGACAGTGCTCGGGCCGGGCGGAGGCGGGGCGCAATTCAATCCCACGGTCAGCCCGCACGATCCGAAGCGGGTGCTGGTGAGCTGCGATATGACCGGCGCGTACCTCACGGAGGACGGCGGCGCATCGTGGCGCATGTTCAACTTCGGGTCGACCGTGCGCTTCTTCGCGTTCGATCAGAAGAATGCGCGGGTGGTCTATGCGCAGACGACGCGGCTCTGGCGGAGCGACGATGGGGGGCGGAACTGGAAGCCGGTCTATCCGGACGATGCGCGCATCGAGATCGACGGCGATCACGGGGAGGAGCGGGCGGTGTCGAGCCAGCCTTCGGTGGACGCTCTGGCGGCTGCGGGCGACGTCCTGTGGGCCGGAATGGGGAACACCCTGCAACGGTCGCAGGATGGCGGGCGGACATGGTCGCGGATTGCGGAGCTTCCGGGACGAGCGCGGCGCATGTACTCCCGCGACGACGGCGTAACGGTGCTGGGGGTGGATTACGTTTTCCTGGCGGCGGGGAAGGTCTTTACGCATCCCCGTTTCATGGATTCGGCGATGGGGTTCCATGAGGGCCATGCCGTGTTTTATGGCGGGTCGGCGGAGGGGCTGTTTGTCTCACA
The DNA here is from genome assembly GCA_964608645.1 of uncultured Solibacteraceae bacterium. Taxonomy (GTDB): domain Bacteria; phylum Acidobacteriota; class Terriglobia; order Bryobacterales; family Bryobacteraceae; genus CAZSQK01. The sequence continues at coordinate 9,007 of CAZSQK010000110.1, forward strand.
GGATGGCGAGCATTGGACGAAGACGGGCCTGGCCGGGCGAGTCCGCGCGGTGGATGCCTGTCTGCGGCAGGGGAGCGTCGCCTATGCGTCCTACCAGGGAGAATCGTTCGGGGTGGCGCGGACGGCGGATGCGGGCGCGACCTGGGAGCTCGGTTGGCAGGAATCGCGGAGCCGGGCGCCGAATGTCGATAACGGGTGGGTGAGCGAGCGATTCGGACCGGGGTGGGGCGAGGCGCCGCTGGCGCTGGCGGTGGCGCCGTCGGATCCGGCGCGGGCGTGGGGCACGGACATGGGCCGCACGCTGGCGACGGGCGATGCGGGCAAGACGTGGACGGCGGCCTACACGCGAAAACTCGAGGACGGCTCGTACACGAGCACCGGGCTCGACGTGACGACGAGTTACGGCGTCCACTTCGATCCGTTCGACGCCAGGCGGATCTTCATCAGTTACACCGATATCGGGTTGTTCGTCAGTGAGAACGGCGGAAAAGGCTGGCGCAGCGCGACCACCAACGGCGTCCCGCGGGAGTGGGTCAATACGACGTATTGGGTGGAGTTCGATCCCAAGGTGAAAGGCCGGATGTGGGCGGCGATGAGCGGCACGCATGACCTGCCGCGTCCGAAGATGTGGCGCACGACCCCGCCCGAGCGATATCGCGGTGGGGTGGCGTGCAGCGACGATGGCGGCAAGAGCTGGAAGCCGATGACCGGCGGCATGCCGCCGACGGCCGCCACGCACATCCTGCTCGACGGCGGGAGCTTGTACGTGACGGGCTTCGGGCGAGGCGTATTCCGCTCCGACGATGGCGGGTCGACGTGGTCGCTAAAGAACCAGGGATTGCCGGAGAAGGAGCCGTTCGCGTGGCGGCTGGCGAAAGCCGGGGACGGAGCGCTGTACCTGGTGATCGCGCGGCGCAGCGAGCGGGGCGAGATCGGCAACGATCGGGACGGGTCGCTTTACCGGTCGACGGATCGGGCCGAGACGTGGGAGAAGGTGAACTTGCCCGACGGCGTCAACGGACCGAATGGGCTGGCGGTTGATCCGGCGGACCCGCGGCGTCTGTATCTGGCGGCATGGGCCCGGCAGGGCGCGCGCAACGGCGGGATCTACGTATCGACGGACCGCGGGGCCACGTGGCGGCGGGCGCATGACGGCGATCAGCACGTGTACGATGTGACGATCGATCCGCGGCGGCCGCAGGTGCTGTACGCGAGCGGCTTCGAATCGGCGGCGTGGCGGTCGGACGATCGCGGGGCGACGTGGACGCGCGTGCCGGGGTACGACTTCAAGTGGGGCCATCGAGTCGTGCCGGATCCCGCCGAGGCCGGGATGGTGTACATCACGACGTTCGGCGGGAGCGTGTGGCACGGACCGGGCCGGTAACGGCTAGAAACTATATTTCAGCGCGAGCTGCAATTGGCGCATCGAGACGGCGGTCCCGGTGATGGTCCCGAAGCCGCTGGAGAGCACGTTGGCATTGGGGATGCCCCAGACGGGGTGGTTCATCACGTTGAAAGCCTCGAAGCGGAACTGCACGAGGTGATTCTCCTTGTACGGCATGCGGAACTCCTTGTGGGCGGAGAAGTCGAGCGTGAAATATTTCGGTCCGATCAGGGAGTTGCGGCCGGCGTTGCCGAAGGTGCCGGGGGCGTTCGGAGTGAACGCGGCGACGCTCCACCAACGGTAGGAGGCCGGATTGTCGACGTAGGGGGAGAGGCCGGTGGCGTTGGGGCGGTCGAAGCCGGCTCCGTTGCCGGAACGGTCGGCGCCGCCTACGGTCGGAGTCACCGGGAAGCCGCTCTGGACTGTCCAGATGGCGCCGGCCTGCCAGCCGCCGACGATGGCATTGGCCAGCGGGTTCGAAACGCCGAGCGCGCGGCCCTTGCCGACCGGCACGTCCCACAAGGTCGAGGTCACAAAGCGGTGGCGCGAATCGAACGCGGACAGCGCCCACTCGCAGGTGCGGCAGCAGCTGTTCTGCGGGAAGAGGGTGTCCTGGCCCTGTACGCGGATGCCGCTGGAGTTATCCATGGACTTCGACCAGGTGTAGGAGCTGAGCAGCGTGAAGCCCTTGCTGAAACGGCGCGTGACCTTGACGGCGAGCGAGTTGTAGTCGGCGTTGGCGGAGTTGTCGACCAATTGGATGCGGCCGAAGGTCGGATACGGCGCGCGCGTCTGGGCGGAGCCGACGGTGCCCGGCAGGGACTCGTTCACCGCGCGGAGGAACTCGAGCTTGCGGCTGATGGAGCCGAGATAGCCGGCTTCGAGCACGAAATTCGCGCCGAGCTGGCGCTGGATATTCAACAGGTACTCCAGCGTGTACGGCGTGCGGCGCTCGTACTTGTTGGCGAAGGCATAGGGCACGGTGATGTTGGCGACGCCGCCGGAGATGTTCGACAGCGCGTTGGTCCAGAAGAGCGTCGGATTCTGCAGGTCGGAATTGACGCGGATGCGGCCGGCGATGTTGCGGGCGAGATCGAAACGCGGATTGCCGGTGTCCTGGTTGTAAAACATGCCGAGGCCGGTGCGGATCACCCATTTCGAGTCGGGCGAGTACGTGATGCCGATGCGCGGGGCGAAGTCGTTGTGGTCGGTCTGGACCAGCGCGTCGCCGAGTTTGCCGTCGCAGACGGTGGTGATCTGCGGCCAGCGGATGCTGATTCCCGAGTAGACGTCGCCCGAGCAGGGGCCGGTGCGCTCGAAGACCGGGTAGCGGGACTTGTCGGCGACGTTCGCGGTGCGGTCCTCGAAGGGCATGTAGACCGAGAAGGCGTTGCGGCTGGTGTCGTAGAACGGGGGCGTGATCTCGTAGCGCAGGCCGAGGGCCAGGGTCACCTTGGGGCTGATCTTCCAGGTGTCGTCGATGTAGAAGGCCCACCCGGTGCGCAGGTATTTGGCGCTGGCGATGGAGACGGCGGCTTCGGACTGGTAAAGATCGCCCAACAGGAAATCGCCGAAGGTGTCGCCACCGCTCTTGGTGGCGGGGTTCTGGGTGGCGTTGGGCTGGAAGGTGAACTGTCCACGAGCGAACTGATTGCCGACCTGGTTGTAGTGCTCGCGCCGCCACTCGCCGCCGAAGCGGAAGGTGTGCTTGCCGCGGATCCAGGAGAAGTTGTCGATGAACTGAAGGGTGTTGTTGTCGTTGGCGTAGGGGCCTTCGGTGCTGTCGCCGAAGCCGCTGTAGTTGATAAGGGTGACGTTGGGGATGCCCCACTGGACGGGATCGCCCGGCTTCAGCCCGGGGATGCCAATCTCGCTCACAACGTCCTTCGTGAAGGCGAGGTAGGTGCCGGTGGAGTTGAAGAAACGCGTGTAGCCGAAGCGCGCCTCGTTGACCTTATTGGCGCCGAAGGTGCGGGTGTTGGAGCCCATGTACTGCTCGAAGTTGGTGATGGTCTTGGTTCCGTCGAGGGAGATGCCGGTGTTGGCCTGGTTCTCGTCGCCCCAGCTATAGCGGCCGGACCACTGCGACGAGGAGGACTCGACGAAGTCCATGCGGGAAATGAACTGGTCTTTGTTGATGGGCGCGCTGCCGACGCGCTGGTAGTTGGTGTTGATCGCCGCCTTGACGATGTTGGCGCCCGGCAGGTAGTTCATGAGTTTCTTCGAGACCGGATCGATGCGGTTGGCGGGAATCACGTTGCCGGGGAACGGCGCCTTGGTGGCGGGGTCGTAGATGATGTTGGAGATGCCGCTGAAATCGCCGCCCATCATGGCCGCGGTGGGGACGGTGTAGGTGCCGTTAAAATTACGCCGTTGGCGGAACGATTCATAGTTGGCCATGAAGAAGACCCGGTCGCGGCCGTTCACGAGTTTGGGGATGCGCACCGGGCCGTCGAGCTCGAACCCATACTGGTTCCATTTGAAGGGGCTTTTGGCGGGCGGGTTGGGGGTGAAGGCGTAGGGCTTGGCGTCGAACTTGTCGTTGCGCAGGAACTCGAAGAGGGCGCCGTGGAACCGGTTGCCGCCGGGCTTGGTGGAGACGTTGATCTGGGTCGAGTTGTGGCCGAACTCCGCGGGGTAGACGCCGGTCTGGACCTTGAATTCCTGGAGCGCGTCGATGGAGGGCAGAACGACGTAGGTGTTGAAGTTGGGGTCGGTGTTGTTCACGCCGTCGAGCGTAAAGTTGTCGAACATGATGCGCTGACCGGCGACGGAGATCGACTGGGAGGCGCGGTCGCCTCCCTGGCGGGAGCCCGCCTGGCCGGCGGACGGCGACAGAGTCGTGGCATTCGGCGTGAGGGCCACGAGCTGAAGATAATTCCGGCCGTTGAGCGGCAACTCGACAATGCGCTTGTTGTCGATGACGGTGCCGACGGTGGAGTTTTCCGACTGCAACTGCACGGCATCGGCCTCCACGGAAATCGATTCAGAGACCTGACCGACGGCGAGTGTGAAGTCGAGGCGGACCGATTGTTGCACGCTCACTTCCACGTTCTTGGTCTCGTCGACCTTGAAGCCGGGTTTTTCGACGCGGATGTTGTAGGTGCCGGGCGGCAGAGACGGAAGGGCATAGTCGCCGGTGACGGTGCTGGCGGTGCGCCGGGAAGCGTTGGTGCTGGTATTGGTCGCAGTCACGATGGCTTCCGGCGCGGCGGCGCCCGAGGCGTCGCTCACCCTACCCGTGATTTCACCGAACGTTTGCGCGAAGAGCGGCAGCGAAAACGCGCCGAGCACAACTGTGGTCAGTGCGTGGACAAACATCTTCATGGTTTCGTTTTTTCCCCTCGAAGCGAGATCGTATTCGCGTCAAATTATATTTGAGTGGGAAACGGAAGTCCACCAAATTCGGCGGCGGCTACTTCACGGCGACGGTGAGGCCGGGCTGGGTAGGAACTCCCCCGAACGTGACCACCAAAGGCAGGAGACCGCCGGCGCCGCCGAGGCGCACGGAGAGGCGCACCAGGCCAGGGGATTGGTCCATAGACGCGACCTCGCCGACGTTAGCGGTGACGGATTCGAGCGGGCCGCCGGTGGCGAACAATTGGATCACCGAGCCCGGCGGGGCCGGCGACGCGCTGCTGTTGATGAACCCGTTTTCGTTCCAAATCACCGGGAAGAGGCCGGGCGCGCTGCGGACGATCGGCAGGGGATACGGATCGGAATCGCCGGTTTGCAATTGTGACGTCCCGGGAGCAAGTGCGGCCGGCAGACGGGCGTTGATTTGATCGGGCGTTACAAGCAGCGCCGGCACGGGGGCGCCATCGACCAGCACCGGCGCCGCGAGGTTGATCCCGAAGATGCTCACCAACTCGCCGGGGGCGAAGGCGGCGCCGGCGAAACTGGCCGCATTGACCGCCGCGTGGATCCGGGCCTTGGATTTGCCGGAATTCTCGGCGGCCATCAGCGTCGTCGAGTCCACCGCTTCGAAATCGGAGCCGTGAACGCGGCGCAGCGTGCCAAGGTCATTGTTGTCCCAACCGTCATCGGGGGCGCCGGAGATGAACCAGGAAGAGCCGTTGTCGGCGAGGATCATGCCGTACTTCTTGAGCGCCGTGAGGATCACCTGCGACTGTTTGGGGAAGCCGGAGATATCGAAATCGGCTTTCAGCCGGAACCGCTGGCCCATGGGAGGGTAATCGGGACCGGTGAGGCTGGATGCGAAGTGACGAGCGGGCCAGACCCACGCGCGGCGGGTCCTGGGGACGGTGAAGCGCAGAGCGTGACGGATCTCGCCGGCGGCCACTTCGCCGTAGCGGGCCAGGCCGGGAAGGATCGGCAGGCCTGCGGCATCGGCGGAGGTCCAATTGGCGGGACGGAGGGTATTCGAGCGAAGGTCGAAAATCGCTCCCGATCCAGCCCGCCAGGACGCGCCGCCCGCAACGGGGTACGAGCTGTAGACCTCATAGAGAATGCAGCGGTCGCGATCGACGATGAGGACGTGACGGTCGCCATTGGACGCCGCGCCGCCTTCGATGGGGGCGTCGGGAGGAATCGGATAGGGGCCCGAGTCGCTCTCGTCGGCGTATTCGAACGTGACGCCGACCTTGGCCTGCGTCTGGGAAACCGTGATGAAGGGAATGCCGATCGGCGCCCCCTGCAGGAGGCCGGCGCCGAAATCGGCGTGAGCAGGGCTATTGGCGCCGATGGTGGCGACGTATGCCTGGGATTGGGGGTCGACGGGAAGTCGATCGACGGCCGTGTTCCAGATGTTATCGGCGGGAAGGACGGGGCAGCCGGCCAGGGAAGGGCTCTCCGCGGCCAGAGAAGATGTCGCCAGGAGGGCCAGCAGCCACGTCGGGCGGAAGCGCGTCATCGCGACCCCAGGCTAGCACGCCGCATTTGTGCCGTTCCACCCCCACCACCCGTCAGGCATTTCCCTTATAATCGTAGGGTTTGACCTCGATTGCCCCGGATGCCCCCAAATGAATGAACCGAAGCCGTACGACGGCGGCGGAGAGATGTTCGACCGTTCCCCCATACCTGCGTTCATTCATGTAAACGATCAGATCCGCTACATCAATGCGGCCGGGGTAAGGTTTTTGGGGGCGCGGGACCAAGCTCACGTGCTGGGCCAGCGTTTCTCGGCCTTCGCCGACGTGGAGCATGGAATCGTCACGACGCTGCGCAGACAGCGGGTCTGCGCCGAGATCGCGAGTTGGCCGGTGGTCATCGGTGGCGAGCCGGCGATTGCGGCGCTCGTGCAGGAACGGACAACCGCCGCCGAAACGGAGGAGCGATTCCGCAGCCTGTTCGAAGACGCTCCCATCGCCTATCACGAAATCGATTCGCTGGGCACGGTGGTGCGCGTCAACCGTGCGGAATGCGAGCTGCTGGGCTTCTCCCGCGAGGAATTGATCGGCAGGCCGGCGTGGGAAGTGGTGGCTCCGGAGCAGCGCAACGTGAGCCGGCAGCGGGTCCAGGCAAAGCTCACGGGCTTCGAGAAGCTGGCGCCGTTCGAGCGGCCGTACACGCGGCGCGACGGCGCCACGCTGCTGCTGGAAGTCCACGAGCGGCTGATGCTTGACGACCACGGAAGAACGGTCGGCATCCGGACCGCGATGCTCGATGTCACCGAGAAGAAGCGCGCGGAGCAGCGGCTGCAGGCCTTCTCGGAAGAGCTGCAGCGCAATAACGAAGAGCTCGATCGCGCGCTGCGCGCGGCGCGCGAAGCCGCGGAGCTGAAGAGCCAGTTTCTGGCGAACATGAGCCATGAGATCCGCACGCCGATGAACGGCGTCATCGGCATGACCGGTCTGCTCCTCGACACGCAACTGACGCCGGAACAGCGGGACTACACGGAAACGGTGCGGCGCTCGGCGGAGTCGCTGCTCAGCGTCATCAACGACATCCTGGACTTCTCGAAGATCGAGGCGGGGAAGCTGCACATCGAAACGGTGCCGTTCGAACTGCACCTCGTCATCGAGGAAGTCAACGAAATGCTGGCGCACAAGGCCGAGGACCGCGACGTCGATCTGATCGTGGAGTATCCCGCGCAGGCGCCGCGGGGTTTCATCGGGGACGCCGGCCGGATTCGCCAGGTGCTGACCAATCTGGTGGGCAACGCCGTGAAGTTCACGCAGAAAGGGAATGTCGTGATCTCCGTGCAATGCGAGGGGAGCGACGAAAAGCAGGCGTTCATGCGGGTCGCGGTGCGCGACACAGGCATCGGAATACCGGCGGACAAGATTGGGTCGCTGTTCCAGAAGTTTATCCAGGTGGATGGCTCGCCGACGAGAAAGTACGGAGGGACGGGGCTCGGCCTGGCAATTTCCAAGCAGCTCATCGAGCTCATGGGGGGCACGATCGGGGTGGAGAGCACGGAGGGCCAGGGGACCACGTTCTGGTTCACCGTTCCGTTGTTGCTGGGGCCCGTGCACGAGCCGGTTCCGGCCAGCGCGCTCGACGGGCTGCGCGTCCTGATCGTCGACGATAACGACCTCAACCGGCGGATGCTGCATGAACAGGTCTCAACGTGGGGCATGCGCGACAACAGCTTCGCGTCGTCCCTGAGGGTGATTCCGGCGATGCACGAAGCGGCGCGAGCCGGGGACCCATACCAGTTCGTGCTGCTCGATTACCAGATGCCCGATCTCGACGGAGCGATGCTGGCCGGGATGATCAAGGCGGACCCGGAGATTCGCGACACGCTGCTGATCATGCTGACGTCGGTGGGGCACCTGAGCGAAGTGCGGAACATGGAAGGCGGCGCCGTGGACGCATCGCTGGTGAAACCCGTGCGCCAATGGCAGTTGCTGAACGCCTTGACGATCACCTGGTCGAAACGAACCGGTGTGGACGCGGGGGTCCCCAAGCAAACCGAGCAGAAGCTTCCCTCGACCGCGGAGATGGCCGCGAACAGCGGCGTGCGTGTGCTCCTGGTGGAAGATAACGCGGTCAATCAGAAAGTAGCGGCACTCATGCTGGAGCGGATGGGGCTGCGTCCCGATCTGGCGGCCAATGGGCGCGAGGCCGTGGCCATGTTCCAGATGGCATGGTATGACCTGATTCTCATGGACTGCCAGATGCCGGAGATGGACGGATACACGGCGTCGGAGGCGATTCGCGAATGGGAACGCGGCGAACGCCGCGTCGTTATCATCGCCATGACGGCGGAGGCCATCGGCGACGCCCGGGAGCGCTGCCTGGCGGCGGGAATGGACGATTACATCGCCAAGCCCGTCAAGCTCGAGAGCCTGGTGGCGACGGTGCGCAAATGGGTGGGACGGCCGGCGGCGCCGGACGAGGCCGGCGGGACTATTGCCCCAGGATCTGCGCCAGGTGATGCTCGAGATGTCCTACGTAATCGGTCATGACGAAGGAAAGCGGGACGGGCGCCTCTCCGCGGATGGAGATCGGCGTGTCCAACGCCGATTCCCGCACGTGCCGCATTACGTGGAGCAGGTGACGGTTCAAGAGCAGCCACAATTGAATCAGGTCGGGCCAGGGTTCGGAGAGATAGGCCTGCACGGAAACCCAGTGCTCCTGATCATAGCCGGGTGAATCGACGCGCGGCGACAATTGCGCGCGCACAAAACGCTGATGGTTGTTCCCGGCGGAATCGATGAGGTGGCCGAGAATCTCCTTGGGCGCCCAGCGGTCCGGACCGGCGCGGCGCGCGGCCTCCTCCTCCGAAAGCGCCGCGAGGCGGGCGGGCGTGACCTCGAGAATGTGCGCCAGGCGGCCGGCGGCGGCGGCAACGGGAGACATACGCGTTACTTCAAGACTACCTTGGCGAGACCGGAGTTGTTGGCGCTGTCGCCGACGCGCAGGACGAGGAGGTGCTCGCCGGGCGTCAAGCCGGTGAGATCCAGAGAGAATCGTTCGCGCAACGAATCGATCACCCCGTCCACGGATTGGATCGGCACCCAACTGGCGGCGTCGAGGGAGTATTCGCAGTGGCGGAGCGGCGATGCGGCGTCGGCGGCTTCGAACTCCACGTGCGCCGTTCCGTTGGAATAGCGCACGGCTCCGAGGGTGACGGCGGGCGGCGTATTGTCGATCATCACCGGGGCGCTGGTCAACTGCGCGTCGCGCGCGCTGGGCGGAGGATTGGCCTCGCGGTCCGACGCCACCACGCGGAAAAAGTATTTGCCATCGGCCAGAATGTCGCCGTCGAACGTGATGGAGTTTTCATGCATGCCGCTTTTGAGCAGCATCCACTGGCTGGCATCCTCGCTGCGGAAGTAGACGCTGAAGACCAGCCGGTCGTTATCCGGGTCCTCCGCCTGCCAGCTCACGCTGATTTGCTGCGCGGCGGCTCGCGGCAGCGTCTGCGTCGGCGTGCCGGCGGATGACGAAGAACTGGACTCCCCGGTGTCGCTGACGGTCACGCTGAACGTGGAAGACGAGTTCGTCGTTGCGCTTCTGGTTCCCTGTGGAGCGGGCGCGGACTGCGTGACGACGTTAATGCTCTTCACCACGGGCGGCGAGTTCTGCGGCAGGTACGCCAGAGTGACGCTGTTGAGGATCGGCGTGCCGCCGTTGGCCCCGGTCAACTCGGCTTTCCATTGGATGTAGCGCGCATTCGGGCTGGCGATCGGCGAGCCGGCGGGATTGGAGAGGGGCGCCGACCATTCACTCCATGTGCGGTCGGGCTTCGACGAATTGCCGGAGCGGGTGCGGAAGATCATGGCGCAGCCGGCGGGCGTCTCGCCGCGCCAGGCGATGCTTCCCCAGCGCGACGCCGTGCTGGCGTCGTGCGGCGGCGCTTCGTAAAAACCGCTCGCGCCAGGGGTCTCGCCGAGACGATAGATGCGGCCCATGGTGCCGGTGGCGGCCAGCACCGAATGGTCGGAGGGGAGCAGGCGCGTCGTCTCGCCCTCGTTGGTCTGCGCGACGAGCGTGACGCGCCGGTCGGGCGAGAGGCCGTAGATGCGGCCATTCTCGTCGGTCGAGAAAAGGACCTGGCGCTCCAGCGCGAGGACGTCGTAGACGTTCTCTTCCTTGGACGACCACAGGGTCTCGACGGTGTTGTCGGGATTGATGCGGTACAGCGCGGACTTCTCGACGCCGCTCACGTCGACCACGGGGTTGAATTGCGTGCTGACCTGCGGCGTCGCGCTTACGGCCGGATTCTGCGTGGTCTTCGGATCGGGCGGTTTGATTTCGTTGCCGGGCCCGGCCTGCGCTTCCACCGTGATGGTGGTCGTGGTCGCGGTCGCCGTCCCGCCGCTTCCCTGCCCCTGCGAAGCCTGCGATGCGCTCTGTGCGCGCTTGGCGATGGAGCCGCCGAGCGCCGCCGCATAGACCGTGCCATCGGGCATGGGAACGATCGCGCGGATCTCCGGCAGGTTGGCATCGTACAGAACGAAGGCTTTGTCCTTGGCGGCGATGCGATAAAGGATGCCGTTGGGCTCGCTGCCCGCCAGCAGGCGCCCCTGGGAATCGATCGCAAGACCGGTGATGTGCGACTGGCCGGTCTCATAGTAGAGCTCGCCCTTCCCGGCGCTCTCGACACGGTAAATCTTGCCTTGATCGCCCGTGCCCACATAGAGGGCGCCATCGGGGGCGGCGGCGAGGGACCAGATGTAGCGCGCCTTGGGCGGCGTGAAGTACTCGGCCGCCTGGCCGTTCTCGATCCGGTAGACCTTGCCATCGGGCGACGTGCCCGCGTAGACGACACCGTTACGGTCAGCCGCCACGGCGAAGATTTCAGGTTGGTCCGAGGTCCAGATCAGCGCCGACTTGCCGGAGCGATCGATGCGGAACAGACGGCCGCGGTGCCCGGTGGCGGCGTACAGCGTTCCATCGGGCGCCTGCGCCACGCTCCAGATCACTGGCTGATCGGAAGTGAAAACGGTGTCGACTTTCGGGGCGAGAGACAGCCGGCCCTCGCGGCTCAACGACACGCCTTCGAACCGTCCCTTGATGAAATCCCCATAAGAGGTCATCTCCCACGCCGTGGTGCCGCTCGGAAAGAGGGACGGAGCGAGCAAGGCGGCGAGGGCCGTTACCATGGCGGCCGGGCGGACAAACTGGCGGGTGGGGCGAATCATTCCTTTATTTCCACTTGAACCGTTTTGACGCCGGAGACCACCATGTCGCCGGCGTCGATCTCCATCTCCGCGATTTTGGAGTTCCGCACCTGGGTGACTCCGGCGATGGTGGACGGGGATCCGGCAAGGATCAGCGCCACCGAAGGCGGAGGGTCGGGAAGATCCGCGCCCTCCAGTTGGAAGGCGGGGTCGGTCTTCCACACCCGGACATACGCCTTGGTGTTCGGATGGAGGTTGTTGACCGTAGTGATCAACTGGCCGGTGGTGCGCGGGGCGGCGGTGAGAATCTGCCGAAAATCGGTGAGATTCGTCGTATTGGCGTCGGCGACCGTGAAATAGAGAATGCCCGGCTCGGCGCCGATGGGGACGTCATAAGCCACTTGCCGCGTGGTCTCCATGCCGTTCTCACCGGCGAAGGTGACGTTCAGGTGAAGCTTCTCGCCGGCGTGAACCTCCCGTTTCGATGCGGTCACCCCTTCGATGGTGAGCTGTTTCTTCTTGTCGAAGGCCTCGATCTGGATGGCGGCGCGCTTCAACTGGAGCGCGTTGAAGCCGCTCTGCATGACGTAAGCCACGGGGATCGCCGTCGACAGCGAAGCCTGCATCGCGGAGCCGTTATCGGCGGCGAACATATTGTCCAGCCGGATAGGAGCGGATGCGTTCTGAAACTCCACCTCGCCCGTGATGCGCAGAGTGGAAGGGCCCACCGTGCGCTCGGTGGAATCGATTGTCGAATAAACCGCCATCTGCAACAGGAGGGGCGAGAGCAACTGGTCCTGGACCATTTGGATCTGATAGTTCTGCACGGGCTTCCCGGCGCGCGACACGCCGATGGTCACCGGCACGAGCGGCACACGCCGGCCGAGCTCCCCGGCGATGGCTGTGTCGCGATCCTGAAAAATGGTGCCCATCCACTCGCGCGCCGTGCTGAGTTTGAACGCCGTGTTGATGTTGGGGATCAGCGCGATGACTTCGGAGCGGGCGAAGGGCAGCGCAGTGGGGCCGACGTCGAGGAAGCGATGTCCGAAGGCGTAGACGCGGTTCCCCTCGATGTGGGTGACGGTGCCGTCGGCGGCGACGCTGAAATCGCCCGAGACCAGTTGGACACTGATCATCGACCCCGGCTTGAGGTCGGCGGGATTGCCCATGCCGGGCTCGATTTTGGCGCCGGCGGTGACGGACTGCCGCGGCTCGAGGCCGAGAGGGCGGAGTTGGGGCGCGAACGCGTCGAGAGTCGCGCGGCTGAAGCCGCCGAAGGAGAGGGGGGTGGCGATATCGATCATGCGCGCGTCACCCGGGCGGGCGGGATCGGGACGGGGAAGGCCGCGGGTGAGGTCGCGGTCGGCGAGGGCGACGAGGGGACGGTTCCGCGCCGGCGGCGCAGCGCCGGCGGTGGTGGTGGCGCGGACCATCTCCTCGATGGGCCGGATGCCGGCGATCGGGTCCTTGGAAAAGGGGAACGCCATGGCGACGGCGCCGACGAGTTTTCCATCGATGAAGACGGGACTGCCGCTCATGCCCTGCATGACGCCGGTATGTTCGAGAGGCCCGCCGGACAGGCGCGCCAGGATCAGCGACTCCTTGGGCCCGAAGTTCTCGAGCACGCCGAGGATCTCGACCTGGAACTCGTCGATGCGGTTGCCGGTAAAGACCGTGCGGCCTGTGCCTCGCATTCCGGCGCGGATGTCGCGCAGGGGAAAGAAGGCGGCCGGCGATGGCGCGGTTTGCGCGGACAGGGCAGCGGTGAGCGCGAGTACCGCCGGGACCACGAAGCGGGGCACATCCTCATTGTAACGGTACGGGGTCGAGAAATCTGCGCCGGAGATTGACCGGGGGGTAGCGGTGCGTTACCATGTTTTTGCGGGGTGGAGCAGTCTGGTAGCTCGTTGGGCTCATAACCCAAAGGTCGGTGGTTCAAATCCACCCCCCGCAACCAAACGCGATAGGCAATCTCAACCGCTAGGGCATCCGGAACAAGCCTCACTTCCTGCACAACCGTCCTTAAGAATTGCTTTCGTTCGGCGATCGGCGCTTTTTCAAGGATGGTGTGCAGAAAACTGAAGTTTCCTGCATCTTATAGCAGTAACTCACTGAACATAAGGGTGTTCGATCTCAGGGGCAGATCTGGGAAGACCCCGTTGCGGTCATTGGAGCCTTCGGACCAGAACACGGTGAATCGGGGCGAATCCGGCTCGATGCTTCACACTTTTGAGCTGTCGTCGCGGGGTTTGGGACAGAAATCTTCAGGTGGCGGAATTCGAGGAGCCTCGGAATTCGAGCATCACTCCGGGCTTCTGGCGGTTCGTCTGCGCTCCTCCGTTTCCGGCTCACAACGGCTCAGGCCGGATCATCGGCCGAGAAGCGACGCTAGTTACCTCGAGATGCGGTAGACAACGCGCTGAACGACTGCGCTTCCCCCGTCTTCCTGTGTGATGTCAATCTCCGCGATGTCCGCCAGGGCGGCGGAGACGCTCGCCAGATTCCCCGAGAATATCGGGGCGGCACCGTTGCGCCAGTCCGCGCCGCCGAATGGAGCTTGGCTGCCGGGTGCGTTGAAGTCGAGCGCCTCCATCATTCGCCGATAGTTCGCCCGTTCCCGGGCATGGCGGAATCCCGCAGCATACGTCATTGGTCGCGAGGGCACGGGCTCCGCGACGCGATCCAGCGTGCGGCCGAGCAGATCCGGATCGTTCGCGAGGAATAGACGTCGGCCTTGCACGGAGAGGACTACATTTGCAAGGCCATCGAGCCGGTCGACAGGATGGTTGCCGGCCCTGCCGTTTGTCCATCCGGCTCCGAGATGCGCCGTCGTCCAGAGGCTCGCGGCCGCGGTTGAGACCGCCAACTGGGCTGCGCGGCGATCCCAGTCACGGCCGCCTTCTATGACGACGACTGACGGCGTCCGGATAAAAGGCCCACCGGCAGCAGCAGTTGTTTGAACGACAAGGACGGATGCTTTGGTGTCTCCCAGCAATTCTCTCAAAGCCGTCACGGCGCCAGTCTTTCCCGGATCGGCGGCCAGAGGCTGTTCGTCGATCCTCGTTTCCAGTTCGGCCTCGCTCCCGGCGCGCGCATCCATGGATGCTGCCCAGGGCGCGTATCTCCAGTCCATGCCACCGCTCTGAGGGAGCCTGCCGATCACCTTCTCGATGACGAGATCGGCGGCATCGGCGCCGCTGGGGACCCCGAAGCCTTTATACATTCCTGCCTCTTTGGGGACCAGCGCGATCAGGCCGGCGACATCGACCCTGGGTGGCGCCGCGGAATCAGGGGCCCGGAGAAAGTATCGATCCTCGATGAAGCCCTCGCCCGAGCGGCGGAGGTCGGCCACACCCGACCAATACTGCTTCACCACGGACGCGTTGCGCTGCACCCAGTACGAGCGGAAGTAGACGCTCCTCACCAGCGATTCCAGATTCAGTGTGAGCCGCAACTCGCCCGGCGCCGCCGCTGCCTCGGTCGCAGCGCGATACCAGCGGTCGGTCGCGACGCTCGGGGTCGATCTGCCGGCGAGCAAATCCAGGGACTGCGCCACTAGATCATCACGCGTGCCGACGATCAGGTAGCCCTTTGCGAACGCGAAGGCGACGGTCCGCTTCGAGGTTGGGTCGGTCCGCAGGTAAAACGACGTCCCGCCAGCCTGCCGTTGTTGGAACTTGTCGCGCGCTGCCCACAACGCCGTCTTTGTTAGCACGCTCTCCGGGACGCGGCTGAGATACAGGAATTCGACGTCGCGGATCTCGTACAGTGCGAGCGCCGAATCCGTTCCGGCGATCTCGATGACGCTCTTCAGGCCAGGGTCGAACCCCGCTGCGGCGCCGTACTGCGCATATACCTCCTGCAATTTGAGAAAGAGGTTCGACCGCGAGAACGCAGCGTAATTGGCGCTCGCCAGCCAGTCGGTCTTCACTTTCGAGGAGTCCCAGGCGCGGAGCAGGCTTCCGAAGTCAGGCGCTTCGAGATAGAGGAGCGCGCCGCCAGGGAGGAACCCGGCGAGCCTTGGCGTGGGCGCGGTGGTTTGCAGGTACACATACCCCGCGCCGGCAAGCGACAACATGACGGCGATCAGGATCTTCTTCATTGCGCGCTCCTTGTCAATCGCGGGCGGACGACGCGGTCCTGCTCGATCGCGTTCTGAATGACCGGCTGCCGCGACGCGTTTTGCGCCCGTCGGCCCTGCTCGGCGACCAGAAGTTTGAGCTTTGCCTCCACCGCGCCGCGACGTTCCTGAGCGACCAGTTGGACAGCCGGTCGTAGATACGACTCGGCCCATGCCAGTTCATCGAGGCGTTCGGCGGCGTCGGCGAGGGCCAGCAGAACATCCGCCCGGTCGTTGTCGGCGAAGCCGTCGTTCGCGCCGGGGCGCTCGAGCGGTTGCTTGTCAATGGCGATCGCGAGGCTGTCTCTCCTCCTTGCGAGCGCGGCGTGTATCACTCCCGCGCGCACAACAGGGCTCTGTGGAGCGAATGCGCGCGCCTCGCGCCACAGCCTCAGTTTCGTGTCGCCGTCGGAAGCGGCGCCGGCTGCGACGATCCGTGCCTGAACCTGGTAAGGCTTCGACGCAGCTTCGGGTGCGATGGCGGGCTGCGACAACAGAGCGAGTTCGGTGCCAGGCGTGGCTCCGGACGCCGCACCGTCAAGGCGCGCTGCATCGGCGCGAACTGGATACGGCGCTTGTCCGTCCGCGACCACTGCGGCCAGTAGACGATCCCGCTCCGGCCCGGCCCCAAGGAGGCGGGCAAGGTTCAGCTTAGCCTCGGAATCCCAGGCCGCGGCCTGAAGCCGCCGCCGCAGGAACTAGATGGCCTGAGGGCGCTGGTTGTACTTCGCAAGCAATTCGGCCGAGCGCGTTAGGGTGTCGAAGCCGTCGGGGAGCACCAGCGCCATTCGATTCAACAGGGCTACCGCGTCATTCGCGTTTCCCTCCTGCAACCTGACCTCAGCCAGACCGAGGAAATTTGGAGCTTCGAGCTTTCCGTTCCGAAGTTCACGGTCGTATACGAACCCCAGTAGGGCCCGCGCGGCGGCAATCTCTCGTTGCCCTTGCAAGAGATCAGCGATCTCGCGAAGCGCGCGTTCCGGCGGGGCGGCAGCAGGCTCCGACCTATAGCGATCGAGCAGCGCGGACAGCGCGCCGTGCTTCGCCGCAAGCCGGATCTCGATCGCATCGCGCGACGGGTCCCGTTCCCATGGATTCCGTGTCGGCGGCGCAGGCGGAACACGCCGCCACTCCGCCGTGGCCCCGGTCACGTCTCCTGCGTCTAGAAGCATGGTGATGAGGAACAACCGCGCCCCCACCGCCCGCCGCGCGGCATATTCACGGTCGTCGCCGTTGGCCTCGCCGGCGCCACTCTCCAGAGTCGCGACGACGCCCCGCTGCACGGCAATTCGCTCCGCCCCAGTAAGCCCGGGTGTCCTCAACAGGGACTCCACAAGGAACTCCGGCGCGGTGGTCGACTGTGCCAACTCCACGAGCCAGTTCAGGCTCTCGCCGGCCGCGACGGTCGCGCGGGCGGCCGGGTCGAACAGTTCCCGGAACCGGTACTCATGATTCCGACGCTCATAGTCGGCGAGGAGACGGGACATATCGCCGCGGAGCTCGGGGATCGCGTGGGATTGCCCGATGTCGGTGAACGTCAGAGCAACGCGTCCCCAGAAGGGCTCGGGCACGAGAATACCCCGGCTTTGGATGGCGACGAAGGTGGCGATCGCAGCCTTCCAGCGGGAGACCGCTTCGGCACGGCGGCCGGCGGCCCAGAGAAGCCGTGCCGCGTGATCGTGAGCGTCGCCACGATCGGCATCGAGTTGGAGAGCCTGATCATAACGGGCGAGCGCCTTGGCTACCTGGCGATTTGCCGCGTACCAATCTCCGAGCGCCACATATACGTCGGCATTCTCGGGCGCCGCTTCTACGGTCGCCGGGAGCCACGCCTCGGAATCCGCCGCGCGGCCGCCGGTCGCGAGATGCTCGCCGTAGCGAGCCCCGTAGTAGAACCACACACGGCCGAGGATCGCAGTCTCGCCGGTTCGTCGCTGACGCAGACGTTCCGCGATCGTTCGGGCGTCGAGCACGTTCTGGAACGCGGCGTCGATCGCCGCCGTGTGGTCGTCCAGGTAGTGGCCTGCCAACGCCGTGAACGCGCCCGTCCAGACCGGTGGGAGCGAGGCGCCGCGGGCGCGCACGGCGTTGTAAGCGAGCTCCGCGCGGTCCGCGGAGAACGCCACGTTGGCTGCGTGGTTGCGGATCTCATCCGAAGCGCCGCCACGAGCCAATGCGATCAGTTCGTTCGGCTCGTTCACAAGGAGAAGATGGAAGTACCGGTCGAGGGTGGCGCCGCCAAGCGCATTCCGCGCCAACGACGCCCGCATGACGCGGAGTTCGCCCGGACGGTCCTCCTCGGAATGAAATGCTGCGGCCGCCTCGTTCAACGCAGCGGCTTCGACCGGCTGGCCGGAGTGCGTGGCTGCGTAGCGCTCCAACTCCCCCGCCCATTCGCCATAGACGCCGCGCTGGGCCTGGAGGGTCGCCAGGCGAGCGTCGATCTGTGCTCCTTCGGAGGACATCGCTTCCAGCCGCCATCGTGCTTCGAGGTCGACGAGACCTGCCGTTTGCAGCAACTGAAGCAGCGCATAGCGGTCCTGACCTGGTCGGCGCGGCTGCGCAGCGAGGAGCTGCTCGAGCCGGACCTTCTCCTCGGGCGTATAAGTTTCGGCGACGATCTGACCCGCTGCGGCCGCGACGCCGACCATCACATTCGGGTCCGCCCCGAAGCGATCGAGGAGCAAATCCATGCGGCGCGCTCGAGTCACGATTCGCGCGTAGGCGGTAGCATATCCGTAGGTTTTCCCCAACTCGCCGCCGGCCAGAGCCGCTCCCCGTTCCGCGAAAGCCAAGGCATCGGACAGAATGTGCCAATTCTCCAGGTGCTCGGCGATGGCGAAGTCGGCGTAGGCGTTCTCTGTGCGTGCGCCGATCATCGCTGTCCTGAGCGCCGACACCGCTTCGGACGACCGGCCCGACCGCGCATGCAGCTCGGCGACTTTCACCATCCACTGCGGATCGCGATAGGTAAGGTCGTAGAGTCGGGTATAGCTCTTTACCGCATCGTCGAACCGCACGAGGCGCTCCTCCAGGCGAGCCTTCGCCTCGAGGATATTGGCGCGGTCCGGACGGTTCCGAATGGCGCGTTCGTAATCGCCGATCGCCGACGCATAATCTTCGGCGACCGTCTCAATCCGCCCGAGCACGATCGGCCAGCGATAGTCGCGGGGAGCCTCGCCGATCGTCTTGCGGTAGTAGGCGGCCATGCGCGAGCCCTGGCCGTGCGCCAGCGCATACGCGGCGGCTTCCCGGGTGAGCGTCTCGTCCTCAGGGTAGCTGTCAATGACGGCGATGTACTGATCTACTGCCCCCGCGTTGTCGTGCAGGCGGTCGAGCGCGGGGATCAGGCCGCGCCGGATGCTCGCGATGCGCGCCAGACGATCGGAGGGAGTCAGCGGGGAGGACTTCAGGCGCGCGATGGTCTCGATCTCGAAGTCGCGGAAGCCACGATCATCCTTCGCCTGAAGGTAAGTATCGGCCATGGCGGCGAGGTAGTCGGCGCGAACGGGGTCGGCGGAGAGCAGACCTGAAAGCAAAGTCCGCGCGCGGTCGAACTCTCCCGCCGAGGTCGCAATCCGGGCTGCCTCCACCGTGAATTGCGCGGCCAAGTCCGGCCGGGCACGTTTGGAGGAGTCGAGCAGGACGTCTATCGCCGCGGCCGTCTGACGATTCCTCACGTGAAAGTCGATCGGCCCCGCGGATCACCCCGAGGATCAGCGGGTTCTGCCGGTACAGCGCGTCGATGACGGACGACGCAGCGGCGACATCCTTCTTCGACTCCAGCAGCCGCGCGCGAGCGAACGTCTGCCGCATCCGGTCTACCGGATCGTGTGTGATGGCGACGAGGCGTTCGGCGGCGCGCTCCTCGATGGCATCGAATCCCAGCCGCCGCGCGGTCTCCTGCAACTTCGCCAACTCCGCCGCGGACGCCTCGGCTTGGACTCTGGCGCCTAGCAGGATGCGGAAAAACGCGCTGGGAACAGGTTACGCCTGAAATGTTCTGA
>CAZSQK010000111.1:0-27799 GCA_964608645.1 uncultured Solibacteraceae bacterium
CTAGGGGCGCACTCTTCCGGTTCGTCAACACTTGATGCCGCGCTGAATCCTGCCTGGCATACAGTTTTGCTTCTTTATCAACCGCCGCAAACAACCCAGGAGCGGCCATGGTCGTCTCCGACTTTCCCAACAACAGACAACCGCCAGGGTTCAGCGCGAAATGGAACCTCGAAAATGCCTGCGCCTGCATGTCATCAAGGTAGATCAGCACGTTTCGGCAACTCACCAGATTCATCCGCGAGAACGGAGGATCGTTAAGCAGGTCGTGCCGGCAGAAGATACAGAGATCCCTAAGTCTCTTGCCGACCTGATACTCGTGCCCGACTCGCACAAAGAAGCGTACCAAGCGTTCCGGCGAAACGTCTGCGGCGATGTTCTCGACGTAGGCCCCGCGGCGGGCCTTCTCGATCGCGGCTTCATTGATGTCAGTTGCAAATACCTGCAAGTGAACCTGGCTTTGCATCTGCTCCGCGACTTCCAGGAAGCAGATGGCGATGGAATAGGCCTCCTCACCGGTGGAACATCCCGCCACCCATACCCGGGCCGCGCGATCCAGGGGCGTCTTCCGTATCAGGGCCGGAAACACTTTGCGGCTGAGGACATCGAAGACTTCAGGATCGCGAAAAAAGCGCGTCACGCGGATGAGTATGTCCTGCGCCAAGGCGTGCAGCTCCGCCGAGTTCGCTCGCAGGTGGGTCACATATTCGCCTAAACTCTCCTTCCTGAGCAAAGCCAATCGGCGCAGTATCCTGCGACGAACCGTGGTCTGGCGGTACAGGCGAAAGTCAATGCCCGTTCCTTGCCGAAGCAAATCGAAAACAGCCTGAAATTCTCTACCGGAGCCGTGGGACTGGCTGGGAACTTCCGGTACGTCGCGTGGAATGAGGCGAGGCTCTCGGGCGATTCTCGCCAATTCCGTGCCAATCTTATCTGCCGCAAGAATGAAATCGACGCAACCGGTAGCAATCGCGGCGCGAGGCATGCTATCGAACTTCGCCGACTCGGGTGTTTGTGCGAAGACGACGCCGCCCTCTTCGGCGATGGCCTGAACCCCCAGCGCACCGTCCGAACCTGTCCCCGAGAGAATGACCGCCACTGCCTTGTTCTTCTGGCTGGTGGCAAGAGAGCGGAGAAAGCCATCGACGGCGGTCCCGGCACCCTGCCTCGGTCCGATCACAAACGTCCTACCGGACAGCGTCATCGCAGCATTTGGGGGAATCACGTACACTTGATTCGGCGACAGCACGGCTCCGTCTTCGACCTGATGGACGGCCATAGCCGTTTGCCGCGAAAGCAATTGGGCCAACATGCTCTCGTGGTTCGGGGCCAAATGCTGGATGAGGACGAAGGCCATACCGGTGTCGGCGCGCAGATGGTGCAGCAACTCGGTGAACGCCTCCAGGCCGCCGGCAGAGGCCCCGACTGCTACAACCGGGCACCCGGGGTCAGGTTTCTGATTCCGTTCAGAATCCTGGCGGACGGTACGACTTGACGACGATTCGTGCGCCTCGGAACTCATTGGCGACCTGCTCATGTCATTATTGCGCACGAAATTGCCGACCTGCGTCCTAGAGCTCACCTTTAAAGGTGTACTTTTACGCTCTAACCGGAAGGGAATCTCTCATGTGTTGGCGCCACTTTCGACGAGTCTACTTTCCCTTTGCAAACCAACCTGCGCCGAATTTGCAAACGGGGCAATCTGACAGACGAGTCGCAGACGAAGGGGTCGGCGCCAGTGATGCACACGCTCTACGATCCGACGCTCAACACTATAAGCGAGCTTTCGAGCTTGCCAGGCCAGCGGCGACGCTGGCCCGGGTGAGGCGGAACTTGTGTCCGTTCCCCTTCGTATGACATTCTCGAACCCATATGCTGGAAGTTCGAGGGCTGCACAAGCGCTACGGGGACCTGGTGGCCGTGCACGAGGTTTCGTTCGAGGCGCGTCCGGGGGAAATGGTCGGGCTGCTCGGTCCGAACGGGGCGGGGAAGACCACGACCGTGTCGATGATCGCCGGGCTGCTGC
This sequence comes from uncultured Solibacteraceae bacterium, assembly GCA_964608645.1. GTDB lineage: Bacteria > Acidobacteriota > Terriglobia > Bryobacterales > Bryobacteraceae > CAZSQK01. Next base: position 2,024 of record CAZSQK010000111.1, read on the forward strand.
CGCCCGATCGAGGCGAGGTGCGAATCGAGGGCAGCGTGGTGCGGGGCGAGACCGACGCCGTCAAACGGCGCATGGGCCTCGTGCCGCAAGACCTGGCGCTGCACGACGAGCTCTCCGCGAATGAAAACCTCTCGTTATTCGGCGCGCTGTACGGGATGAGCGGCGGCGCGCTGCGCACCGCCATAGGGCGGGTGCTGGACATCGCGGGGCTGGCCGACCGGACCAGGGATCCGGTCCGCAACTTCAGCGGCGGCATGAAACGGCGGCTGAACCTCGCCGCGGCGCTGATGCACGATCCGGGAATTCTGCTGCTGGACGAGCCGACCGTCGGGGTCGATCCGCAAAGCCGCAACGCCATCTTCTCCAATCTCGAAGTCCTCAAGGCGGAGGGCAAGACCCTCGTGTACACGACGCACTACATGGAAGAGGCGGAGCGGCTGTGCGACCGGATCATCATCATCGACCATGGGAACGTGGTCGCCAATGACACGCTGGACGCGGTGCGGAGGCTGGCGCCCGGGCTAAACATCGTCGAGCTGGAGATCGAGAATCCGGGCGCAGGCGAGTGGTTCGCGGGCTTGCGCGCCATGGAAGGCGTCGATGGGGCGGTCTTCGAAGGACGCATTTTGCGGGTCACGGTGCGGGAGTTGCTGGACGTTTCGCCGCGGGTATTGATCTGGCTGCGCGACCACGGCTACCGGTGCTCGCACGTCGCCAGCCAGCGGGCGGACCTGGAAACGGTGTTTCTGACCCTGACGGGAAGGAGCGTACGAAACGCATGAACTTCACGGCATTCGCGGCCCTGGTGCGCCGCGACCTGCGGCTGTTCTTTCTGGACAAGCGCGCCCTGACGATGAGCTTTGCGGCGCCGATCGTCATTGCATCGTTTTTCGGCTACCTGTTCGGCGGAGTGTCGAAGGACCGTGAGCCGGCCAAGATCACGGTGGCCGCGATCGATCAGGACGGCAGTCCGGTCTCGAAACGCGTCGTGGCGTCGCTCAGGGCGGACAAAGCGCTGGCCGTCAAAACCGCGGGGATGGAGGAGGCGCGGGAATCGGTGCGGGCGGGTAAGACGAACGTCGCCGCCGTGATCCCGGCGGGATTCGGCGTCCGTGCGGCGCGCAGCCTCTTCCGGGGCGGCGACCGTCCGGAGGTCCAGTTGCTGTTCGATCCGTCGCACGCGACGGAGCTCGCCATGGTGCGCGGCATCCTGACACAGCACGTGATGGAAGCGGTCAGCGCCGAGGCGACATCGTCCCGGGCGGTGGACGATTCGTTGCGGGAGATACAGGCATCCTCCGGCCTTTCCGCCGCGGACAAGAAGGCGCTTCTCGAACTGTTGCAAAGCACGCGGACGTGGAATGAGCGGGCGCAAGCGAGCCCGGCGGGCGGCGGTTCGAGCGGTTTCAAGATGCCCTACGACGTCCGCGAAGAGGCGGTGACGGCGCGCAAGGGGGGCGGATACAACAGCATGGCGCACTCGTTCGCCGGCATGGGCGTGCAGTTCATCCTCTTCATGGGGATCGACGCCGGCATGATGGTGTTGATGCAGCGGCGCAGCGGGATGTGGAAGCGGCTGCAGGCGGCGCCGATTTCGCGGCACGCCGTGATCGGCAGCCGCGCGGCGAGCGCGGCGATCATCGCGATGCTGATTTTGGGGGTGGTGTTCGCGTTCGCGCGCGTGGTCTTCGGCGTGAAGATCGAGGGCAGCTTCGCGGGATTTGTGGGGGTGTGCGCGGCGTTCGCGATCATGACCGCTACGTTTGGACTGCTGATCGCGGTGCTGGGCAAGACCCCGGAGGGCACGCGCGGCATCTCGATCCTGGCGACGCTGGTGCTGGTCATGCTCGGGGGCAGTTGGGTGCCGACCTTCATTTTTCCGCAGTGGCTACAGAAGGCGACGGTGGCGGTGCCAACGCGATGGGCGGTCGACGGTCTCGATGGGATGGTGTGGCGGGGGCTGGGGTTCGACGCCGCGCTGCCGGCGATTGCGGCGCTGCTGGGGTTTGCGACGCTGTTCGGCGCGGTCGCGGTGTGGCGGTTCCGCTGGGAGTCGTAATTCGGGGCGGGCCGCCGCTGACTCGACAAAATGGCTTACGCGCGCCGTCGGCGATGGCCTCGGCCAGCGAGCGCGGACGAATCGAACACCTTGCCCCAGGAAGTGCGAAAGCAGTCTGCGGTCTCCTTCCACGAAAGGCGGCGCGCCCAACGGGCTAGGAAGAGCATATACGCTTTGGTCAGCGTGCGTTTGCCGTCGCCCCAGGACGCGCCGCATCGCGTACAGCAAGAAAACGAAGAATCCCCACAAGGGGATGAACTCGAAACGCCGCTCGGGTAGTTGGTCGTATCCGGGCGCCGGCAAATGGCAGCGCGAGCGGACGGCGACCGAACCCTTGCGCGGTCGCAGGACTACTTCGATGCTCCTCTTATCCGTACTGAACGGGCGTACTCAGAGACAAAACCTCGGAAATGGTGGCAGCGGTTCAGGATTGTGGTCAGTTCCATGGAGGCGAAACCTCCACCATAAATCGCCGACAGACGCAGACTCACGATTTTGATATACCTTCGGCTGTGCGAGGCGGAATCAGTCGCCCAGAAGCGTGATTCGCAGGATAACCGGCACGAAGGTCTATACGGTGACGACCCGTCAAGTTGCCTCCACACAGAGAGAGTCGTAACAGAAATGGATGATTCACGTCTAAAGCGACATGCCGAAAGTGGTGGTGTGCCTTGTGGCGGTATTTTCTATTACCCGCCTTGCGGCCCAGGACCGAGGGTTCACGGCGACTCTCGAGGTCGGCAAAGGACTGAGCGGCATCGTGCGGGCCGGCGACGTGCGTCAGTACCAGATACCCGCTCGGACCGGAGAGTTTCTCAGGGGTAGTGTTGTCCAAGAGGGGATTAGCCTTCGGGTACGGGGGCTCTTCCCAGACGGGTCGAAGATCCGGAGCTTTTCCGGACCGCAATTGGGAAAGAAGGTATTCCGCTTGGTGGCGGAAACAACCGGCATGTATCAAATCGAATTGACGGCGTTGGGCAGCGGGTCGACAGAGCGACGCTATACGATCACATTGGAACAGGTTCAGCCCATGGCCGAACGACTCTCGATTTCCGTTCCGGAACCGTATACAAGTCCGCGAATTCTCTCGTTGCAGAACCAGCTCGCAAACGGGAATCACGGCGCATTGGATCGCTTCTGGGCGGAGGTCGGCAAGGAGGGCACGCCACTCGTCGATCCCATTCCGAATGATGCCACCAGCGTCCTCGCGACGTTCGTTTGGAAGCAATCGTTCGAGATTCAGAATGTCTTGGTTCTTTGGAATCCTTTCGCAACGGAGCATCCCGACGATTACCAAATGCGCCGGCTGGAACAAACGAATCTCTGGTACAAGGCGCTTCGCGTTCCGCGCGGCGCCCGATTCCTTTACCAGTTGTCTCCAAACGACACTCTGACCCGTTCCCCTAATGCGCAACGCTTCGCCACTGCCCAGGCCGACCCCCTGAACCCGCGGCGCGTCCCCGCCTCGCCAGACATCACCAAATATGAAGTCGCTTCGATCGCAGAGCTGCCGGGCGCCGCGCCTCAGCCATGGAGCGACCCTCGCCCCGACGTTCCGAAGGGGCACTTGCACCAGCACACCATTCGGAGCACTATACTCGGGAACGAGCGCAGTGTCACAGTCTACACCCCTGCCGGTTATCAGAAGACCGCTACGGCACTCCCCTTCTTGCTGCTATTTGACGAGGCCACGTACCAATCGCAGGTGCCAGCGCCGATCATCCTGGATAACCTGATCGACGAACACAAGGTTGGGCCGCTTGTCGCAATCCTGGTGAACTATCCGACGCAGGATGCACGAGAACGCGAACTCTTTGCCAATCCGCAATTCGCAGAATTCGTCAGTAGTGAACTGATTCCCTGGGCGTCGCGAGAGTACGGTGTTTCCACAGCCGAACGGGACAAGAACGTGATCGCCGGTCTGAGCGCCGGCGGCTTCGCCGCAGCCTACATCGGACTCAAACACCCGGAGGTCTTCGGAAATGTGCTCTCGCAGTCAGGTGCGTTCTGGTGGTCCCCCAGGCACAAGGAAGGCGAGGAACCGAACTGGCTGGCTCGCGAATACATCGCGAAACCCAGAGAATCGATTCGCTTTTACTTGGAAGCCGGGCAGTTCGAGAACGATATCAGAGGCACTGGCGGGCAGATATTGGAAACAAATCGGCACCTTCGCGATGTGCTTCGCGCGAAGGGATACACCGTTTTTTATCATGAATTTCCCGGCGGCCATGACTACTTGACTTGGCGCGGGTCGTTCGCCGATGGCCTGCTTGCTCTAATCGGCATAAACCACTGAGTGCTGCGGCAGGAGAAGACCGGTGGTTGGCGAGATCAGGCCTGCAAGCAGCACGTGAGCTGATTTTCCCCGTCGCCTTTGGATGTATCGATGAAATGGTTTTTGGGGGCTCATTTCCGTAACCAACCGCTGCCCCCCAAGTCTTAGTTGAGGAAATGGATAGGAAATCCGGTTTCCCCGCGATCCTCGCTCTCTTCGCCGTATGCCTCGCCGGGCAGACGCCCGCCGAGCGTCCGAAGTTCGAGGTCATCTCGATCAAACGCAGCACTGGCGCCGACACGAGATCCATCTTCCGACCCTCCGCTAACGGCATCACCGGAACGTACGTGATTCCGGCCCTGCTGATCAGTGTCGCGTACGATGTACAGGGATTCGAAATCGCCGGCGCGCCCCACTGGATCAATACTGATCGTTACGATGTCGTCGCCAAGTCGGCCGCAACGATCACCGTCGCGCAGCGCACCGCCATGATGCAGGCGCTTCTCGAAGATCGTTTCCAGCTCAACGCACATCGCGAAACGAGGGAAGCCAACGTCGCCATTCTCTCGCTGGCAAAATCTGGTCCCAAGCTACCCCCATTTCACGAAGGCGACTGCGTGCTACCTGATCCCACCCGTCCACCCGCGCCGCCAGACCCGGGGCAAAAGCCGACGTGCGGCCAATTACGCGCGGGCATGAACGGCAGCAACATGACCTGGGACGTAGTGGGCATGACGATCCCCGCTCTAGTACGAATCCTCAGCGCCATGCTGGGACGCACCATCATCGATCAAACCGGCATCACCGTACCGGTGGGAGCTCTCCATCTGGAATTCATGCCGCCGCGGTTCGAAGATTCCGTCGATGCGCCCGGACCGTCGATCTTCAACGCGCTCCAGGGCCAGGCTGGCCTCAAGCTCCAGTCCGGCAAAGCGCCGGTCCAAATGCTGGTGGTCGACGGCATCGAACGCCCCGCGGAAAACTGATCGAGTAGTTTGCCGTAAAACCCACCCGGAAGGTTGGCCCTCTTGGGCTTTGGCGCCGCTGATCGTCCAAGTCCGCCGTTCCGGGCGACAGATCCTGGCTGGCCGGCTCAGGTGTACGGGGCCGCGAGCCCCGCGTCTGCAGGGCGGTTGATGGTGGAAGTTTCGCCGCTATGGAACTGACCACGATCTCTTCAGCGCCGGCCATTTGCCTGTCGGTTCCTGGCGCCGATCGAGAGAACGAGATTCAGCGCGAGCGCCAACACGGTGCCGAATGCGATCCCTGCGATGTTGACACCCTGCACGGTCACACCCTTGATTCCGAGACCCGTGGCGGCGATCAGAGAAGCGCCGGCCACGAGCAGATTCTTCTGGTCGGAGAAATCGACCGCCGCGTCCATCCAGATTCGCACCCCCATGAGCGTGATCAGTCCATACAGCACCAGGGTGGTCCCGCCCAACACCGGATTCGGGATGGTTTGGATCAGCGCGCCGAACTTCGGACTGAGGCCGAGCAGGATGGCGATGCAGGCGGCCATGATGAAATTTTGACTGCTGAAAACGCGCGTCATGGCCATCACGCCCATGTTCTCGGCATAGGTGGTTTGCGGAGTTCCGCCACCCATGGCCGAAACGAACGTCGCCACGGCGTCTCCCAGATAAGCGCGGCCGAGATAGGGGTTCAAATCGCGCCCCATGCACGCCGAAATGGCGGAGATGTGACCCTTGTTCTCGGCCACCAGAACCACCGAAACGGGCGCAATCGCGAGGATCGCGCTGAAACTGAATGCCGGCCCCTGAAACGGTGGCAAGCCGATCCACGGCGCGTTTCGCACCTGCGCCATGCTGTGCGGGTCCAGCAGTCCCAGCATCGCCGCAAGGGCGTAGCCTGCCAGCACGCCAATGAGGATCGGCAGCAGCCTCAGGAAGCCCCGCAAATGGATCGCGACCAGGGCAGTCGTGAGAAATGTGGCGGCGGCCACCGTAAGCCGCGAGAAATCCCCGGCGGTGTTCACCTGGAGCTGCGCATTGGTGGCGCTGACCACCGCCGACGACGCCAGGTTCAAGCCGATCAAGGCCACCACCGATCCGGTGACCACGGGCGGCGTCAGCCGGTCGACCCAGGCGGAGCCGCGGCGAAGGGTGACGGCGGCCGCAACCGCGTACAGCACCGCGGCGCTGGCGATTCCGCAGAGCGCGAACGGAATTCGCGTGGAATCGCCTCCCGTGACAGCCAGCACCGGCCCGATAAACGAAAAGCTGGAGCCGAGATAACTCGGGACTCTGAATCTGGTCACCACCAGAAAAATGAGCGTCCCGACACCCGAAAAGAACAAGGCCGTCTGCGGATTGAAGCCCATCAAAATCGGCGCCAGCACGGTCGCGCCGAACATGGCGACCACGTGCTGCAATCCCATCGGGACCAGCCGGGATAACGGAATCGCATCCTCCGGATAGTAGATCCGGGATTCCGGCGAGGCTGGCGCCGCGACCTGTCGATCCATGCTTTCCTCCCTCAACTGAAAAACAGCCGCTCGGCATTCCCGCCACGAATGGCCGCGCGATCCGCCGCCGCCGCAAAGGCCAGCAGTTCTTCGAAGCGCGCCGACTGCTTGCGGAATTCCTCGGGCGTGTTGCCCACGGTTCCCCAGATCATCCGGCGCGCGCCGAACGTGTCGAAGAGCCGCCGCGTGAGCGCCGCCAGATCGCCTTTGTACTCGCTCCAGTTGGAGTATTTTAAAACGACCTCCGGCAACTTCGCGAGTTTGAGGACCTCCTCGTATTCCGTCTCCGTGCCCTGTTCGGGACGCCCCATGTGATCGAGAATCACGGTCAGTTCCGGGAGCTTCGCCGCGAGCGCTCCGATATGCGGCGCCTGGGCCGGGATGAAGTGCATCTGGACCGCCAAGCCCATCGATGCGAGGGCCCGCCAGCACGCCAGCATCCGCGGATCCCGCAGATCGCGATTGCGGATCGGGCCGCCACTTTCCGGCGCCCGCGAGGTGGCATGGATGCGCATCGCGACGATCCGCTTCGGCCACCTGCGCGTCAATTCACGGATGCGTCCGGGGGTGTCCTCGCGGAGCGGGTCGAACAGGCAGGTTGCCTTGAAGTAGCCCGGCCGGGGCTCGTGCGCGAGACAGTATTCGAGGTAGCGATGATCGTCCTGGTACGGCTCGGGGTGGACAATCACCGCGTGCGCCAGCGGGGCAGCCTCCGCCAGCCGCACATGATCTTCGAGAGTGTAAGCCGGCGGCCGATAGGTGGCAAGCGGAGCATACGGAACGCGGGCCGGATCGAAGAGATGGACGTGCGTCTCGATGATCGGAGTCCGTTCCTGCGCCACTAAGACGCCGGCCACCAAGCCGCTTCCCAGGAGCGCCTCGCGCCGGGTCAAGGTCCGTGTCATGGGTCCTGTTATAACAGAACGGCGTCGGCAGGGCGCGGGCCCGGCAATGATATGCTTAACGCCGAGGCTTCATGCCATTCCTCTCCCGCATTGCCGCCGCCGCCGCATTGCTGGGGACCGTCTACGCCTTCCAGCGGCCCTTTCGGGAATTCCCCGGCGTCGAATACCGCGTCGGCGATATCCAGCTTCCCCCGGACTACCAGGAAAAGACCGAGTGGACATTCGCCCGCCTGATGTACCCGCTCGCGCCGGGCGGACGCGGAGGCTACGGCTACGGCCGCTTTGGACGCGCCGGCAGCACGGACTGGGCGCACGGGAATTCCATGTGGACGCAGGACTATCCGCGCGCCGACCGCCACTTCGTGCTGGCTGTGCGACGCCTCACGCGTCTCCACGTCCGCTCCGTCGAGCAGCCCATCAATCTCGACGAGGGGGACGTCTACGACTGGCCCTGGTTGTATGCGGTGCAGGTCGGCCACTGGAACCTCTCTGACAAACAGGCCGCCGCCATGCGCGAGTACCTGCTCCGCGGCGGCTTCTTCATGTGCGACGACTTCTGGGGCGAGAACGAATGGCAGATCTTCCTGGCCAGCATGAATCGCGTATTTCCCGACCGTCCGATCGTCGACCTGCCCAACGACTCGCCCATTTTCCACGTCGTATACGACCTCGACGAGCGCTACCAGGTGGCCAGCCAGGGCTCCGTCAACCGCGGTGTCACCTATAAGTGCAACCCGTGCCCCGACAAATGGCGCGGCATTTACGACGACCACGGCCGCCTTATGGTGGCCATCACCTATCAATCCGACGTCGGCGACTCGTGGGAGTGGGCGGATGCCGCGACCTACCCGGCGGAGTACGCGGCACTCGGGATTCGCATCGGCGTGAATTACATCCTCTACTCCATGACGCATTAGCGTCCGGGCGCCCCGCGGGGCTTAAGATGGAACCGATGAGACCAATGTTCCTCACCGGAGTCGAAGCGGCGCCCCAACCGAGCGGCTATCTCGACGCCATCGAAACCATGCGGGCCGCCGGGCAGGAGTACCCGCAGATCTGGCACATGTTCGCGTTCCGTCCCGAGGCCACCCAACACCTGGCGCGCTTCACCCAGGAAGTGATGCGCGGACCGTCGCCGCTTCCCCCGGGAATCCGCGAACTCATCGCCGCCTTCACATCCTGCCGCAACGACTGCCCGTTTTGACTGAAAGCGCACGCCGCGGTCGCGGCGGAGTTGTTGGGAGACGAAGCCCTGGTGTGGGGTGTCCTGGGGGACCTGGAAACCTCGGTCCTCGACGAGCGCCATAAGGCGCTGTTCCGTTTCGTGGCGAAGGTCAATGCCGATTCGCCGCGCATTGGCCCCGGCGATATGGAGGTCCTGCACGCCGCCGGGTGGGACGACGAAGCGATCTACTACGCCATTACCGTCTGCGCGTTGTTCAACTTTTATAACCGTTGGATCGACGCGAGCGGCGTTCACGCCATGTCCGAAGAGGCCCATCGGGCCGGAGGCAAGCGCACCGCCATACACGGATATGTCCGGTGAGCCCGCGATGACGCGCGCCGAAATGCGCCGCCGTTTCGAGGCGCACGACGGCGCGTGGGATGTCGTCATCGTCGGCGGAGGGGCCACGGGCGCCGGGATTGCGATCGACGCCGCCAGCCGCGGCTATTCCACGCTGCTTCTCGAACAGAGCGACTTCGGCAAGGGGACCTCCAGCCGCAGCACCAAACTCGTGCACGGCGGCGTGCGCTATTTAGAGCAGGGGAATCTCCGCCTGGTCATGGAGGCGCTGCGCGAGCGCGGGCTGCTGCTGCAGAATGCGCCGCACCTCGTCCGCAATCTCGGCTTCGTCGTGCCCAGCTACGACTGGTGGGAAGCGCCTTTTTACGGCGCCGGCCTCAAGCTCTACAATCTGCTCGCCGGCAAGTACCGCTTCGGCCCGTCGGAAATTCTCTCGCGCGAAGAAACCCTCGAGCGGCTCCCCTCGATCCGCACGGAAGGCCTGCGTGGGGGCGTCATCTATTACGACGGCCAGTTCGACGATTCCCGCCTGCTGATCCACCTGGCCGCCACTGCCTTCGAGCAGGGCGCGGCGCTGTTGAACTATGCGCGGGTCACGGCCGTTGCCAGCGACGGCGTACGATTCCTCGACCTGGAAAGCGGCGAGCCACTCGCCGCCGCCGCGCGCGTCGTGATCAATGCCACGGGCCCCTTTAGCGACGCCGTCCGGCGCATGGCCGACCCCGCAGCCGAGCCCGCTATCGCGCCCAGCCAGGGTGTCCATCTCGTCTTTGACGCCTCGTTCCTGCCGGGCGGCAACGCGATCATGGTTCCCCATACCAGCGATGGCCGCGTGATGTTCGCCATCCCGTGGCACGGCCACACCCTGGTTGGCACCACCGACACGCCCATCGACGAGGCCCCGCTCGAACCGGTCGCCTTGGAGGAGGAAATCGAATTCATCCTGCAGACCGCGGCGCTTTACCTGGAGCGGAAGCCCACCCGCGACAGCGTCCTCAGCGTCTTTGCCGGAATACGGCCGCTCAGCCGTCCCGGGCAGGCGGCCGGCCAAACCTCGGCTCTATCCCGCGATCACACCATTCGCGTAGAGCCTTCGGGGATCCTCACCATTACGGGCGGCAAGTGGACGACGTACCGCCGTATGGCCGAACACTGTGTCGACGAAGCCTCCCGGCTCGGCGGCCTACCCGCCGCCGCGAGCGTCACGCGCGACCTGCCGATTCACGGCTTCCATTCCGATGCAACGTCCTTCGGCCACTTGAGCGGCTATGGCTCGGATGCGCCCCATATTCTCGATTTGGCGGCTCCGGCGGCCTTGCACGACGCCTTGCCATACACCGAGGCCGAAGTGATCTGGGCGGCGCGGCAGGAAATGGCCCGCACCGTGGAGGATGTGCTGGCCCGCCGCACGCGCGCCCTGTTCCTCAATGCCCGCGCGGCGGCCGCGATGGCCCCCCGCGTGGCCGCGCTTCTGGCGCGCGAACTGGGAAGGAGCGCCGCATGGGAGCAGGCCGAGGTCCGCTCCTTTTGCGATTTGGCGCGGAATTATCTGCCCGCCGCATTATAATTGGCGAGTGAATCGAAGAATCTGGGTGGTCCTGACGATCGCCGCGGCGATGGCGTCGTCGTGCGGCGGCCGCGGTGAGAAGTCGAAGAATATCGAGATTGCGCTGGTCACCAAGGCGCTCGACAGCGAATGGTGGCAGCGCGTGAAGGCCGGCGCGGAGGAAGCGGCCAAGGCCAACCCCGCGGTGCGGCTCGCGGTGCTCGCGCCGGAGCGCGAGGTCAACATCGACCAGCAGGTCTCCATCCTCGAAGACCAGATCACCAAGCGCGTGTCCGCCCTCGCCGTGGCGCCCGCGGGTGTCTCCGAAATCCTCCCCGTGCTGGAAAAAGCCAAAGCGGCCGGCATCCCCGTCATCATCATGGACACCGACATCAACTGGCCCGGCAAACTCAGCTATGTCGGCGCGGACAATCGTCACGCCGGAAAACTGGCGGGCGAGCACATCGCGAAACTGCTCGCCGGCAAAGGCAAGGTCGCCGTGATTCGCGGGATTCTCGGCATCGCCACGCATGAGGATCGCCTCGCCGGCTTCAAGGACGGGATCGCCGCGTCCCCCGGAATCAATCTGGTCGCCGTGCAGCCCGCCAACAGCGAGCGCGCGCTCGCCATGTCGGTCATGGAGAACCTGCTGACCACCAACCCGGATCTGCGCGCCGTTTTCGCCACCAACGACCAGATGGCGCTCGGCGCCGTGGAAGCCATCGCGGCGCGCAATCTGACCGGCAAGGTGCTGGTGGTGGGCGTCGACGCCACCGCCGAAGCGGTGCACGCCATCGAAGCCGGCCGTATGGCCGCCGATGTCGCGCTGAACCCCGAAGCGCTCGGCAACAAATCCGTGCAAGCCGCGATCCAGGCCGCCAAGGGAGAGCCGGTCGAGAAGAAGGTCGACACAGGCGAAACGCTGGTCACCAAGGAGAATGCGGCTCAGTTCGTGAAGTGAGGGGCGATCAGATCGCGCCACCCTTCTTGTAGGACACCCGCCAAATCACTTTCCCGCCGTCGTCCGAGACCAGGAGGCTGCCGTCGGGTAACTGCAAGAGCGCCACAGGGCGCCCCCAGACTTCCTTCTTGTCCGGAGCCAGCATCCAGCCAGTCGCGAAATCGCGGACAGGGCCCGCCGGCTTCCCATTGCGGAACGGCACGAACGACACCGAGTAGCCCACACGCTGCTCCCGTTGGGTGGAGCCGTGGTTCGCGAGAAATGCCCCGTTGCGATATTCCGCGGGGAACTGCGGGCCGGTGTAAAACAAGAAATCGAGCACGGCGCAATGCGGCTCCAGAACGATGTCCGGCGTGATCGTCTTCGCCACCAGATCCGGCCTGCGTTCTTTCTCCGGAATTCTGGGTTCGGCATGCGGTCCCACGTAAGCATAGGGCCAGCCATAAAAACCACCCGGTTTGAGGCTCGTGAAGAAATCGGCGACCTGCACGTTGGCCGCATCGGTGCGCTCTTCCACCGTCGCCCACAACTGAGTGGAACCGGGATAAAAGCGCAGGCCCACCGTGTTGCGGAGGCCTGTAGCGATGACCTCGTGGCCCGACCCGTCGGGATTGAAGCGGTGGACGGCGGCGCGCATTTCCGGATCGCCCGTGACCAGATCGCCGGACGAGCCGATCGTCAGATACATCTTGCCGGCGCGCTCATCGAACAGAATCGTGCGGGTCACGTGTCCCTTCGAAAAGCCCGCCATGGATACGACCTCTTCGCCCGGCCCGGCGGCCAGCGTCTTCGAGTCGTATTTGTAGCGCTTGAGCGATTCGGGCTCGCCCACGTAGAGATACTCGTGCCACAGAGCCAGTCCATAGGGCCGGTCGAGCGCGGAAATCAGGACCTTCCTGGCTCCGTCCCGCAGCGCGATCACGGAGCCGTTCGCCACCGTGTCACTGACAATCACCTCGCCGCCCGGTCCGTTCACCATGAAGCGCGGACGCGCAAACCCGGTGGCATACTCGTCCACCGAAAAACCGGCGGGCACTTTGATCGGCGCGCCGGCGGGCCGCGGCACAATCGTCGGCGCATAGGAAGGCGGGGGAGCCTGCGCCAGCGTAACGACCGCGAGGGAAGTAAGAACAAGGAGTGATTTCATAGAACTGGGTAATATTCTACACGGACACGCGACAGGTCAGCCCGAACGGAAGGCCGGAAGATTGCCTGGACCGGACGAGCCGAAGCGGCGGGAGTGGTGTTCCTGTATACTGACTTCGAACTTATGCACCTCGCCTTCGGCGTCGGCATTCTTCTCGCGGACCTCTGGAGCAAAGGCGCGGCGGCGCGTTGCCTCACCAGCCGGGAACGCGGGCGAGGGCTGGTCGAGTTTCGCTTGGTGCGGCATCGGAACCGGTCGTATGAACGACCCGCGGCGCGATGGGGATTCGTAGCAATCTGGCTCCTGGCGCTGCTGTGCGCGCTCCTTCTTTACCGTTGGACCCCATGGTTCCACAGTCCGGCTTCCCTTGCCGGTCTGGGCCTGCTATTCGGGGGCAGCGCGGGTAACCTTGTTGACATTCTGCGCCGGAGATATGTGGTCGACATGATCGACCTTGGATGGTGGCCGGTTTTCAATCTGGCCGATATCGGCATTCTCACAGGAATCGCTGCTGCTGTGTTGGGATAACGGCGAGAGCTCAATGCGACGCATCCTCTTTCAGTGGCGAGGCCTCACGGTATGGAGTTACCCGGCCCTCTTATATTTCGGGCTGACGGCAGCTGTGGCCGCCGGCAACCTGGCGGCGCATTCCGCCCACGCCCCGGCGGGCAAGGTTTTCATCGCCACCCTGATCCTGATCGCGCCGGCGATTGCGGGAGCGAGACTCCTCTACGTGGCGGAGCACTGGAAGGAGTTCCGGACCCGGCCCGCGAGCATCTGGAACGTGCGGGAAGGCGGCATGTCGATGTACGGCGCCATGCCGGCGATGCTGCTGCTTTCCGTCCCGCTGCTGCGCGTGCTCGGAATGGACGCCGCGCAGTTTTGGGACGTTACCGCGCCCGCCATCCTGACCGGAATCGCGGTGACGAAAATCGGCTGTCTACTGAACGGCTGTTGCGCCGGCCGGTCGTGCGCCGGCCGCTTGGGTCTGGTGCTGGCGAACAGCCGCGGAATCCGGGAACGCCGGGTTCCGGTCCAATTGCTGGAAGCGAGCTGGGCCCTGGCGGTGCTTGTGCCGGCGTGCCGCTTCCTCGGCCGGACGCCGTTTCCGGGGGCATTGTTCCTGGCGGTTTGCGCCGTGTATGGGGTGGGCCGCCTCGGCCTCGAATGCCTGCGGGAGGGCGATCCCGGTTCGCCGAGGGTGCGGCTTGGGCATGCCTGTTCCGCGGCTGCCGCGCTCGGCGCCGCCGGAACCTTACTTCTTCATTGGCCGCATTGACGCGGCGGAGGGTTAACGATGGCAAACGTCCTCACAGGTGATTACGACGCAGTGGCGGCCTTTTCCCTGGGCGCGGTGAACCGCATTCTCGCGGCCATGCACCGGGGACAGCGCCTTCCGCATTCCCTCTCGATGGCGGTCGACGACTTTCCGACGCTCCACCTCGGTGTGGCGGCGGTGGCGATTGTCAGCGTCCGCGGCGAAGCGATTCCCGATGTGAGGATCGTGAAGAGGTCGGCCCACGCGCTGGCCGTACGGGGCGCGCCGGCTGAGCAAGTGCTCCGTAACGTCGACCCCGTCGTGAACTGGCGCGCCGATTCCGTCGAGCGGCGCGAGATCGCGATGCCCGGGGCCGCGGCGCGGATTCCCGGCCCCGACAGCGACTACAGCTTTCTAGCGGGAGTGGCGCAGCTCCAGTTAGGTCCTCCCACGATGCAATTGCCCCCCGGCCAGACCGATCGCGCGGATGTGCACACTCCGGTCATGATCCATTACAAGGCCGACGACTCCACGCTGCCCCTTTCCGGAGCGATGCGCGGCGACATCGTGACGACCTTCGGCGTCAGGCATACGACATCGCCCGCCGGAACCAACATCGTGGTCGACGTGGCGGGCTCGCAAGGCGGCATTCACTTCAACCCCGCATGGACGGTGAACAGCCTGGACGCCAACGACCGGGCGGCGATCGACAAGGCCCTTCACAAATCTCTGAAACAGAGCTTCCAGCCATCCAGCACACTCACGCCCGCCGGCCTATTGAAGGCCCATTTCAAGGGATTTCCGGCCGCGGGCGCGGTGGCGGTTCTACTGAACACGACCTCCCAGGACAACCCGGGTCCTGCCAGCGTGGGCAATGTCTTTCTGCGCGCCGGAGACCACTTCTCCCTGTCGGTCAATGGAGACCGGATCACCGGCGAGTTTGCCGCGCATGTCAACGCCGCGATCAGTCCCCGCGTGCAAAAGAGCGACACGAAGGTGGTGATCGACTACTGGGTGGGGACGAAAACGTTCCACATTTACACCACTGTCACGGTTCTGGACGCGACGGTGACGCTCGGCGACATTCCGTTTCTCAACACGCCGGGCGTTCCCGGGACCGGGCAGATTCTCCTTACGATTCCGGTGCAGGTGCGTTTTGGCTGGGAGAATAAGCCCACGGTGGTCCCCGATCCCGTCGACTTCGATTTCACCATTGTCCAGGCGTTCGCATTGACGCTCGACGGGCGCCACGTGGGTATCCAAACCGTTGGCGATCTCGCCGTGAATTTCCCGCCCGGAGTTCCGGGCAACGAGGAGACGCAGGCGCGCAAACAAGCGACGACGCTCTTCAACAAGACGTGGGCCGGACAGCAGAACCAGGTCTCGGCCAAGATCGACGAGGCGCTGAGCGCGGACAAGCTGCAAAAACTGCTGACGGACCTGATGAATCCCGATTCGCCGGTTGCCGGCGTCGAGACCGTGACGCCGGATCTCGAGTACACCTCGTTCGAGATCCGGCCAGAGGGAGTCATTCTGCACGGCAGCCTTGCCGTGCCGCCCTGGCCCGCCGCCCATTGCGAATTCGACAAAGACCCGTGGGCGCCGGTGTCGAGCCCCGAGTACAACGCATTGCGCAGTTGGATTCCCGGTGGGACGATTCAGGCGTTCGACTGGAAGTTTCAAGGGACTGGAGCGCTGCACGACACCAATCGTTTCGTCACCGTGAACGCGCAGGCGCTGACCGCCGGGAGCAACCGTGTTTGCCTGACGTTTACGGGAAGCCGCATCACCGCCGCCGGCCCCGTGGGATACGAGCCCGTCGATTCGGGGCGCCGATGCAAGTGGACGTCGTTTCCGCTCGGGATGGCCGCCATCGGAATCGATTACAGCGCCGGCAACCGGCCGCACGTCGGCGTGCCAAAACCAGGGACGCCGCAAGAGGGGCTGGAGTTTGTGGGGCACGTCTCGCCGTGGGCAGAAGACGGACGGGCGGGTGGGACGGCGAATCTGCTCGTTCATTTTCCGGACGAGGGATCGGCCGCCCGGCTGGAGGCTCTGCCGCGCGCGCTCGCGGATAGCGGCCGTTCGGACACCGCCACCGGCATCGTTTGCGTCCTGACAAGGGAACAGCTCTCCACTGTGCGGGCGCTCGACGGCTTGATGTACGCCGATGACGCGGAGGGATGGGAGCGGCTGTTGGAGGTGCGCGAACGGCCGGCCACGGTTGTCCTCGATCCGTCGGGCGCCGTGGTCTGGAGACACACGGGCGACATCGCGGGCCTGGCGGACGTCCTCCGGCAGTATCTGGGCCGCGGCGGACAATTCGCCCCTGAATTTATCCAGCCGTCCCTGACCGCCGGCGAGCGGTCGCCGAATTTTCTCTTCGAATACGGCTCGGGCGACCGGTTGACATTGCGGAAACTGGCCGGCAGGCCGCTCGCGCTGGTCTTTTGGCGGAGCGTATCGGCGCCCAGCATGGCTACCCTGGCGAACCTGCACCGGGCGTTCGAGAGCGCGAAAGAAGATGCCCCTATAATCCTGGCGATCAACGATGGCGAGTCCGGCGAGTTTGCCCGCGGACTGGCCGCCATCGAGGCGGGCGAAATGATCGTAGTGCCCGACCCGGCGCGGCAAATCTCGCGCGCATACGGCGTGTCGCTGTGGCCCACCACGGTGTTTCTCGACGCGCAGGGTCTGGTTCGCGACATTCGGCTGGGACTGATTTCCCGGGAAGATCTCGAAACGTCCGTGGGGAGCAGGCCGGCGCCGGCTTCCGCCAATCGAGGAGTGCGAACCGATGATTGATCCATATGTTCTTCTCACGCCGTTGCTACTGCTGCCCGTAGTATGGTTGCTGCGATTCATCGGCTGCACGTCTTTCGGCGACGCCGCCGCGGATATCAAACCGCCGACGGTCGTGATTACGGCGCCGCCCGCGAACAGCCATGTTTTTGGCGGGCCCATGACGGTGACCGCGATCGCCACCGCCGACACCGGGCAGAACATCAAGGATGTGCAGTTCCAGATCGACGCCGCCGATTTCGGATCGAAAATGGCGCCTTCGCCGCCGGCCAATTCGTTTGTTCCGTCCGTGACGGTGGACACATCGAAGCTGACGGAGGGCGCTCATTCGCTGACGGCGGTGGCGACCGATGCGACTGGGCAGGCGGCGACGTCGGCGAAAGTCGACATTCAGGTCGAGATTCCCAAGCCGCTGATCACCGCCTTCGTTCCGGGACCAGCGCCGCGCCGCAACGACTATACGGGATTTCTGGGAATGAGCTTTACGGTCGGCCCAAAACCTCTCCTGGTCCATGCTTTGGGACGGCTGCACCTCAGCGGCAATGTGCAGAGCCATGCGGTCAAGATCGTGATCGGCGCCAGTCAGGCGGATCTGACGGGCGCGATCGTGACTGTCCCCCCTGCCGGCGTCGCGGACAACCAGTTCTCTTACAGCCCTCTCCCCGCGCCGGTGACGCTGGCTGCGGGAGGGTTCTATTTCCTGGTGAGTTACGAGGAAAACGGGAAAGACCAGTTTTTACCCAACGACACACAGGTGACCGCCGGCAATGTGGTGGCCGTAAATGGGCCGGAATACGATCAACCATTCGGAACCGACCCGGGGAAGCCGAATCAAAGCTACGGACTCGTGAACTTGAAATACACGGTCGCATCGTAAGCCGGCGTTGGAAAGCAAAGTACGCGCTCGCTTGGGCGCAGAGGCGATGGCGCCCATCGATGGGCGCCGCGTGAGGTCTCGGATGCCGTTACCCGGCGCCGGTCCCGAGCGCCTCTAACGGCAAACGCTCCCCTTTCAGAAATTGAAGGATTCTTTCATTGACCGCCGCCGTCTGGACAAAGGTCAAATCGTGACCAGCGCCCGGTATGATCTCCATCGTAACTTGGGGCGCCACTCGCTGCAGACGACGGACGGCCTTTTCGGGGTCATAAATGACCTCGTGCGCACCGGCCAGGAATAATGCGGGAGTCCGCAGACTTCGCCATTCGGCGTCGGTCAAGACTGGCGGAATCGGCGTCTTGTGCCGCTGAACACTACGCATGTTCAGCGCCAGCTGCTCGATCGTTGAGTCAATCCATTGGGGATCCGTCCGCGCCATATCGGGGAAGATCCACCGAAAAAACGCTCGCAATCCCCTCTGTCTGGCGATACCGAGCGCGATCAGACGGATCCAGAACTCGGCCGGGGGCCGCAGAACGGTGGCGCCAGGCGCGAGGAGGACCACCTTCTCGAGGCGCTCTGGAAAATGCAATGCATATTGCGCTGCCAAGGCTCCGCCGTACGACATGCCAATCACACTAACCCGCCCGCGCGTTTCGATCGTTCCGATGAGTTCATCCAGCCACGCGATCAGATCTTGGAGAGACTGCACGGGCTTGGCGCAAACGCTCTTGCCGAACTCGCCGATCTGGTCGACCGCCACCGTTCGATATTCCGTGGACAGCGCTTCGATATTCGGCGCCCACATGAGCGAGGTCGTTCCGGCGCCGTGCAACAGGACGAGCATCGGCGCGGCAGGTGGGCCGCTTACGCGGACGAAGGTGGCGCCGAACGTCGTCGGGACCATTCGCTCTTCGGACACAATCGGCCAGAGCCTGGCAGCCAGGCTGTCGAGGTAGCGGAAACAGAGATCTCTCGCCTCCTCGGTTCGATAGGGATAGTACTCCGCAGCGTTCATCATCTGCTCCGGGACGGCGGCATTGCCGCAGAAGTCACCTATCTTGCGAAAAGCGGACGTTGCCGCAGTCCTGATCCGGTTGTTCAGACACCGGGGCCAGCAGACTTGTTCCTGGCTTCACGCGGCGCCGCGCCGCGCGTACAATTAAGATTGACTATAGGATGATTGTCATGACGGAAAAGGGGAAAGAGGCGGCGAAAGCGACGGCGGCGGCCGGCATCGGCGCCGGCGTGGGTGGGGCGGGCGGCGCGTCCGTCGGTGTGCTGGAATTGGCCGCGCAGGGCGCAGCAACCACTCTATCGGCCAGCGTCGTCATTGGCGCTGGAGCGGTGGCCGGAGCGTTGCTCGGTCTGGCTGTGTACCGGTTCTTGAAAAAGCCGAAGGACTGAACGGTCGTTTGTATGCGCCGCAGAGCCTTTCTGAACGCCGCGGGCCTCGTCCCGCTGATCGGTCTGCGCGCGGCGGGCGCGCGACGCACGGAAGTCTCCATTCGCGACGACCGGTTTTTTCTCAATGGCAAGCCCACCTACGCGGGCCGAACGTATCAAGGCATGAGGATTGAAGGACTCCTCATGAATATTCGGGCGGTGCAGGGAATCTTCGACGACCTGAACGGCGAAACGCGATCTCAATGGGCTTACCCCGATACCGGCAAGTGGGATCCTGATCGCAATACCAGCGAGTTTATCGCCGCCATGCCCGAATGGCGCAAGAACGGCGTGCTGGCGTTTACCGTCGGTCTACAGGGGGGCAGCCCGGAAGGGTATTCGAAGAGCCAGCCGTGGGAGAACTCGGCGTTCGACGCAGAGGGCGGTCTCCGGCCGGCATACATGGAGCGCCTCCGCGGCATCCTCGATCGCGCGGACGAGTTGGGAATGGTCGCCATTGTGGGCTGCTTTTATTTCGGCCAGGATGAGCGCGTGCGGGATGAGGCCGGCGTGAAACGCGCCATTACGAATACAGTGAACTGGCTGCTGGATGGCGGCTACCGCAACGTCCTGCTCGAGATCGCGAACGAGACGGACGTGAAGGCCTACGATCACGAAATTCTCAAGCCAGCGCGGATTCACGAGCTGATCGACATGGCGAAGGGCATCGGGAAGGGCGGACGCCGGCTGCTTACCGGGACCAGCTACGGCGGCGGTTCGCCGGCGAGATCGAACGTCGTCAAATCCTCCGATTTTCTGCTGCTGCACGGCAACGGCGCCGACGATCCGGCGAGAATCCGGAAGATGGTCGAGACGTCGCGCGGAGCCGAAGGCTACCGGCCGATGCCGGTGCTCATCAACGAGGACGATCACTTCCGCTTCGATGAGCCCGACAACCACATGCGCGCTGCTCTCGGACTGCACGTTTCCTGGGGCTATTTCGATCCTGGGAAGAACAACTACCGAGACGGCTATCAATGTCCGCCGGTCAATTGGGGCATCAACACTGAACTGAAGAAGCAGTTCTTCGATAAGGTCAGGCAGGTGACGGGCGGCTAACCGAATGTCGACTACCGGCCTTCAGACCTTGGACGTGCGAAGCCGCGGGCAGTGGCGGGACTGGCTGCGGGAGCACCACCGGTCCGAGTCCGTGATCTGGCTCGTCTTCCATAAACGGGAAGAGCGCATTCGGTATGAGGACGCGATCGAAGAGGCGTTGTGCTTCGGGTGGGTCGACAGTCTGGTGAAGCGTCTCGACGACGAGCGTTACGCGCGCAAGTTTACTCCGCGCAAGCCGGACAGCAAATGGTCCACCATCAATCGGCGACGTTATGCGGACCTGCAGGCGCGCGGGCTGCTCCAAGCGGCGGGCCTGAAACGCCCGCCAACGGACAGAAGCGGCGACGCTCCGCGGCCTTCGCTCGCTTCGATTCCGGCGTACATCGAGCGGCAGCTCAGGGTCGCGCCGAACGTCTGGGAGAACTTTGAGAAGCTCTCACCGTCGTGCCGGCGGGCCTATATCGGGTGGATCGATTCGGCAAAACGGGCGGAGACGAAGGAGAAGCGCCTTGGCGAGGCAATCGCCTTGATCGCGGCCGGTAAAAAGCTCGGATTGAAGTGACGGTCCGCCGCTTAGGCGAGCAGTCCTTTCACGACCTCGCCGCGCACCTCGGTCAGACGTTCCTTGCGCCCGAGGTGCATATAGCTGAGCGCGTCCTGGTCGAGCCCCATCTGGTACAGCAGCGTGGTGTGCAGGTCGCGGAAGTGCACGGGATTCTCGACCGCTTTGAGGCCGATGCCGTCGGTCGCGCCATAGACCGTGCCGCCTTTGAAGCCGCCGCCCGCTACCCACATGGAGAAGCCGGTGTTGTGATGGTCGCGTCCCTTGCTCTTCTCCGACTCCGGCGAGCGGCCGAATTCGCCGCCCCAGAGCACAATCGTGGAATCGAGCATGCCCCGGCGCTTCAGGTCCTTGATCAGTCCAGCGACCGGTTTGTCGGTCATCGACGCCATCTTGATGTGATTGGATTCGATGTCGGCATGCGCGTCCCATTCCGTGTCCGCGGCGCCTCCGCCGGAGACCACGCAGACGAAGCGCACGCCCTTTTCGACCATGCGCCGCGCCAGCAGGCAGCGCCGGCCGTAATCGTCGGTCTTAGGGTCGCCGACGCCGTAGAGCGCCAGGGTCTCGGGCGACTCCTTGGCGATATCGAACACCTCGGGCGCCTCGGTTTGCATTTTGAACGCGGTGTCGTACGCCGAGATGCGCGCCGCGAATTCCGGATCTTCTCCGGGTAAGTTCGCCTCGTTCAAGCGGCGGATCAGCTCGATGGTCTTGCGCCGTTCGTCCAGCGACACACCCTTCGGCAGGTCGAGATTCAGCACGGGTTTGGCGCCCGGGCGCAGGAAGGTCGGCTGGTACACCGCGGGGAGGAATCCGTGTTGGTACATCGGCAGGCCCGCCTCCTGCGCCCCGGCCGAATCCGGCATCACCACATACGCCGGCAGCGACTCCGCCTCCGACCCGAGCCCGTACACGATCCAGCTTCCCATTGCCGGGAAGCCCGGAATCACGCGGCCGGTCATCATCTGGTACTGCGCCGCGGAGTGCACCACCATGTCGCCATGCATCGACCGGATGACGCAGAGGTCATCGACGACATCCGCCTGATGGGGGAACAAGTCGGACACTTCGATCCCCGACTTGCCGGCCTTCTTGAACGTCCGCTTGCAGCCGAGGATTCGCGAGGCCGAATTGACGTTCTGATACTTCACTTCGCCGAACTCGGCCGGCCGTTTCTGCCCGTCGAGCTGGTTGAGCAGGGGTTTCGGGTCCCAAGTCTCGAGGTGGGAGGGGCCGCCCGCCATGTAGACAAAGATAAACGCCTTCGCCTTGGCGTGCTCCGGCATGTGAGGCGGTTTGGGGGCCAGCGGGTTGTAGCGCGCGGCGCGCGCCTGGGTCTCCGCCATCATCGACGCGAAGGCGATCGATCCCATCCCGCAGAAGCAGTCGGTCAGGAATTCACGCCGGTTTCGGGCTAATCGAATGTGTTCGGCCATATCAGTTCACGTAAAGAAACGCGTTCAGGTTGAAAACCGCCAGGGCGAATTCCTTCACCTTGGCCGGGTCGTCGGGACTGCCCGCCAGAAATCCCATGGCGACCGCCTTCTCGTCGGCAGTCGGCAAGCGCCCCGCCGCCAGACGCCAGGCGCGGTCGATGCGTTCCGACGCCGTTCGGGCCTCGTTCAAGATCCGGCCGGCGAAGGCCGCCGCCAGGTCATTCGAGGTCTTCCCGTTCAGCAACTCCAGCGCCTGCGGAGCGTGCGTGGATTGATCGCGGCGGGCGCACGAGAGCAGCGTGTCCGGTGCATCGAACACCTCGACGAACGGCAGCCGCAGATTGCGCTTGTAGATCATGTAGAGGGTGCGCCGGTCGTACTGCGACTTGTCCTTGGTGGCGACCCAATACTGCGGCCGCTTCAACATCAGCACCAGTTCGGGATCGATCGGGACCATGAAGCTGGGGCCGCCGATGGCCGTGTTGAGACGCCCCGCGACGACCAACATCGAATCGCGGATCTCTTCGGCTTCGAGACGGCGGTGCTCGAACTTCCAGACCAAGGCGTTGTCGGCGTCCTTCTCCATCGCGATCTTCTCCACCGGCGACCGGCCCGATTGACGATAGGCGCTGGAGAGCAGCATCATGCGATGCAGGGGCTTCAACTTCCAGCCGCCTTCGACGAATCGACTGGCCAGCCAGTCGAGCAGCTCCGGATTGGACGGGCGGGAGCCCATGCGGCCGAAATCGTTGGGCGTGGTCACGATGCCGCGTCCGAAATGGTAGCCCCACACGCGATTGACCATCACCCGCGCCGTCAGCGGATTCGACGGATCGACGATCCAGTTGGCGAGGCTCAAGCGGGGCTTCGGACTGTCGAGCGGCGCCTCAGGCGTTTCGTCGGGCAGCAGGATGCCGAGAGGCCGAACCCCAACCTTCGCCACCGGCTGCAAATAGTCTCCGTGGAAGAGGACGCGGATCGGCGAAGGCTTGGCAGCGTCGTCTTTCACGCTGTAGATCGACGAGAGGGGCGCGGGCGTCTGCGCGTCCAACTCCTCGAGCTGCATCTCGAGCTTGCCCTTTTCGGCTTCCGGCGCGCGCCGGAGTTGGGCCTGCAGGCGGCGCATTTGCTGCTGAATCGGCTCGGTCTTGGCCTTCCACGCGTCCTGCTCTTCCTTGGAGGCTTTCACGATGTCGTTCGGCTGTGTCTGGGCGAAGTGCGCCTGCATGCGGTAATAGTCGGATTGGCGGAAGGGGTCGAATTTGTGGTCGTGGCATCGGGCGCAGCCGACGGTCACGCCGAGGAACGCCGCGCCCACGATGTTGGTCATCTCGGTGAGCACTTCGTTCTGCGAGCTGGCGACGTCCTGGTTCCCGGCGTTCTTGCGCAGTGGACCGAGCCGGTTGAAGCCGCTGGCGACCAGATAGGTGTCGTTTGCCGGGTCCATCTCGTCGCCGGCGAGTTGCTCGCGCACGAACGCGTCGTAGGGCTTGTCGTTGTTGAAGCTCTCCACCACGTAGTCGCGATACCGGTAGGCATCCGGCCGGTGCGTATCGTATTCGTACCCGTCCGATTCAGCGAAGCGCACGACGTCCAGCCAATGCCGGCCCCATTGCTCGCCGTAATGCGGCGATGCGAGCAGCCGGTCCACAAGCTTCTCGTAGGCTTGTGGCGACCGGTCCTGCACGAAGGCGTCGATCTCCGCGGGCGTCGGCGGCAGGCCGGTAAGGTCGTAGGTAACGCGACGGATGAGGGTCGCGCGATCGGCCTCGGGGGCCGGCTTCAGGCCATTCTTGCGGAGTCCCGCGAGGATAAACGCGTCGATCGGCGTGCGGACCCAGGGGTCGGAAACAGCCGGCGGGGGAGCGTCCTTGCGTGGCTGGAAGGCCCAATACCGACGCTCGACGGGTGTTTACTTGTCCAACGGGGCACTAGTTCCTTCCGCCACCCGTGGCGCCGCCGCCGCGCACAAAAGTGCCATTATTCGTTTCAGCATCCCGACAATACTATATACCCGCGGCATTCCTCCTTGTGGGGCCACCGCTGACTTCCAGGCCAAGCTGTTGGATGGAGGCTTCCGGCAACTCCTCGAAGCGCAGCTCAGCCACTTCCGGCTCGGTTCCGCGCATGGATCGCCATCGCGCAAAAGCGGCGGCTGCAGCGAGTGTCAGCAACAGCCTCCGCAGCTTCACGGGATCGTCGAATGCCTGCTGCTCGTATTCGGCGGCTTTGGCGATCCCATTCATTACCAGCCAGACGCTCAACCAAAGCGTGACATTTACATTCGCTTTTCCCGGCAGGTACGAGCAGGTGAACGGGATCTTCTGCGGCCCATTCAGGCAGAGCTCCGCCGCGAGCAGGCCGAAAAGTCCCAGCACCGTCAGGTGAAGAAGCGCGGGGCGCGAGGGCCAGAGCCAGAGGAACACGACCGCGGATGCTGTCCAGGCCGGCAGAATCGAGAGCGCCAACAGCGACCGCCGGCGCGCGGCGAGAATCGGCGCGGCGGCTTCGATCGGCGCGATACGGAACAGCCAGTTCGCCCGCAGATCGAGCGGCAGGGCAAATACCACCCGCATTCCCACCGCCCAAAAGCCCATGACGACGAAGCTCGCCCCCAGCATCAGCGGATTCACGTGGCGCCATGGCTCCGTCTCCGAGATTGCGGCCAACTGCTTCTGCGCCGAGGGCGACTTGAGAAACTGCACCGTCACGGCAAAGGCGATTCCGAGGTAAAACGCGAGGATGATGCGATGCTGGCGGCTGCGCAGCAGAGTCCGCATGCTGAACTGAAACACCGCGGTCGAGAGCGAATCACCGAGCCTCGGCCACCAGCCCGCGCCGCGCACGGACGGGACGATGTCCGGCGTTTCCAAGATCTGCCGCAAGGTGCAGACGTAGGCGAGCACATACGCGGTGGCGGTTGCGAGGAACGCGATTGCCAGGGCGCTCCAGGCGCGGCGGGCGAGCGGCTCGAACGCCGGGTGCGGCGATCCGTTCAACTGGTGAAACACCCCGAGAAACCAGTACGACGGAAACATTGCGAGCTGCCGCCGGCCTTCGATCCGGATGATCGCATCGGGCCCGGGGAAGGCGGGCTGGAGGAAGTAGACGCTCACGAAGAGCATGAACGCCGCGAGCTGCAGGAACGCCGAGAAGCGCAGGAACAGCGGCCGCGGCAGCAGTTGCGCGGCGATCCCCTGCGCTCCCAACACGCAGCAGAAGAGGAACGCGCCCGCCGCGGCCATCGTGACCCAGTACGCGGCGATCCAGCGTAGAAATCCGCCGAATCCTCGGGCTGCCGGCATGCCGACCGTCTCCAGGGAAAGCGCGGGTTCGCCCGCCAGCCTCTGGCGCACGTGTTCGGCGACGACATCCGCGGCGGCCCATTGGTTGAGCAGAATGACTCCGGCGTAATCGTCCCGCGGAC
>CAZSQK010000112.1:0-27672 GCA_964608645.1 uncultured Solibacteraceae bacterium
CCGCCGGCGCCCGGTCCGCCACGCCCACGGCCCGACGCCGCGACCGTGGCC
Source organism: uncultured Solibacteraceae bacterium (assembly GCA_964608645.1). GTDB lineage: Bacteria > Acidobacteriota > Terriglobia > Bryobacterales > Bryobacteraceae > CAZSQK01. Next base: position 52 of record CAZSQK010000112.1, read on the forward strand.
GCCATTTCCGCCGTCAACGCACCGCCGCCGGAAGCAGACACGGTAGTCTCCATCACGGAGTCCTTGGCGGAAATACCCGCAATATACGGACCTGCGGCCCGCATATTCAGCGCCCATGTGCCATTGCCGCCGGCATTGGTCATGTGACCGATATCGTAATGAAACCCCACCTGAGCAGGGTCGAAGTTCTTCAGCACGTATAGCAGGTCCCAGATGGCCGCCCCCACCGTTCCGCTCCCGGAATAGGTGTGATACATGGCCGTCATCTTGTACTTTGCATTCAGCGCGGCGAGCTTGGCAACCCGCGGCTTTAGCGCCTCAAGCTGTGGCATGACCGGCTTGCCCTGCTCATAGCGGAACGTGCCCCACCAGTAATGAGTGATCCCCAGCGACGACGCCGTCTGCAGAATCGCCTCCGCATTCGGCGAGTCCGCGTCCGTGATCGGACAGGTGATCGTAACCACCTGAAGTCCGTGTTTGCGGATCGCATTCACGAATGGCGGAAGCTCCTGCGCGACCTTCTCCGGATTCACGTGACCCGGGTAGGGCCGGACCGTCAGATCCAGGCCGTCGAACGCCATCTCGTTCACCGCTTCCGCGACCTCGTCCGCCGTTCGGAGCCACTGCAAATGACGCGAGTACGCGTCCACCTTGAGCTTCTTCGCCACGCTCGCGGGCGGTGTCTGGGCTCGCGTAACCCCAGCCGCGGCCATTGCCAGCAGCGCTTTCGTGCCGGCATCGAGGAACTCGCGCCTGTACATGGACGTGATTCTATGCCAAGTCGGGATCGGCAAACCGCGATTCGGGGCCGTTGTTACCGTGTCATCCACGTTAAAGCCCGGCTACCGGACGATCGAAATCGCCAAACCGTCGATCCTGCCCCGAATAATGGGCAGCACGAGCGACTCCAGCCGGGGATGCCGCGCGATCGCCTCGTTGTAATCGCGGGCCCCGCGATCCGCCGCGTCCGGCGGATCGTGATCCATTACCAGCCCATGCCGGATCACGTTGTCCGCCAGGATCAGGGTGCCGGCTCGCGAGAGTTCCAGCGAGAGTTCCAGATACTCGACATACCCCGCCTTATCCGCGTCAATGAAGATGAGATCGAACGGTTCGGCCCCCGATCGGATCAGTTCCCGCAGCGACTCGTTCGCCGCACCCAGCCTGACCTCCACCACACCGCCCAGACCCGCGCGATCCAGGTTGCGGCGCGCCACATCGGCGTGCCCGCCCTCGCGCTCCAGCGTCACCAGCGCCCCCCCGGCGGGCAGCGCCCGCGCCAGCCACGTCGTGCTGTAGCCGCCCAACGTTCCGACCTCCAGGACGCGCCGCGCGCCCGAGATCTTCACCAGCAGATACAGCAGCTTGCCCTGGTTCGGCGAGACCTGGATCGACGGCAGTCCGGCCGCGTCCGCCGCCTTCAGGTTCTCCGTCAAAACCGCATCGGCAGGCGTGAAAAGCTCCTCGACGTACCGGTCGATCCTCTCGACGAGTTGCTCGCTGAGCGGTTCCATTATTCGGGAATCACCCTGCGCTCGCGCAGCCGCGCCACATCCTCCGCGGAATATCCGAAGCGCTCCAGCACCTCGGCCGTGTGCTGGCCAAGCACCGGCGCGGCGAACGGCTGCGGCCCCGGCGATGCGCTGAATTTCACCGGGTTCGCCATTCCGCGATAACGGCCGACGGTCGGATGCTCGAAGGTCGCGACCAGTTCTTCGGCCAGCACCTGAGGGTGATCGAACATGTCTTCGATGGGGCGCACCGCGGCGCACGGTACCCTGTCTCCGAAGCGCTCCTCCCATTCGACCGCCGTCCTGCCTTGAAGCGCCGCGCGGATCTTCGGCACGATCTCGGCCGCCCGCCGCGCCCGCTTGCGAACACTGTCGTAATTCGGATCCGTCGCGAGTTCCGGCAGTCCGGCCAGTTCGCACAGCGCCAGCCAGAAGTGCGGCGTGTTCGCCGAGAGGTAAATGTCACCCTCCCTGGTCGGATGGATGCCCGTGATCCCGCCTGACCGCATGTCGCGCCCGGTCTCACGGGGCTCCTTCTCCGCCCAGATGAAACGCCCCGATTGCATGGCCAGCGCGCTCCGCAGCAGGGAAACCCCCACGTATTGGCCTTGTCCCGTGCGCTCCCGGTGAAACAGGGCGGCAGTGACGCCCCATGCCAGTTGCGAGGCGGCATAGAAATCGACGATCGAGCCCAGCACGATCTCCGGCTTCCCGGCCGGCCCTTGAAACGCGCAGATTCCCGTAACGCTCTGCAGCACCTGGTCGTAGCCAGCCTTGTCCTTGAGCGGGCCGGTCTCTCCGTAACCCGTCAGGGCGCAGTAGATCAGGCGCGGGTTGAGCTTCCGCAGCCGCTCGTATTCGATCCCGAGCCGCGGCGGAACGGAAGGCCGGAAATTGTGCACCAGCACATCGGCCGCTTCCACCAGCCGCAGCAGCACCTGCTGACCTTCGCTCTGCTTCAGGTCGAGAACGATGCCGAATTTGCTCCGGTTTGTGCCCAGAAAAGCGCGCGCCTCGGGCTCGAGTGTCGAGGGGTACTGCCGTAACGTGTCCCCCGCCGGCGGTTCGACCTTGATGACCTCGGCGCCGAGATCGGCCAGCAGGGAGCACGCGTACGGTCCGGCAATGTAAGCGCTCAGATCGAGAACCCGGATGCCGGCCAGCGGGCCTGTAGTTGTCTGGTTCAATCGCGGATGCATCGTACCATGTTCATTTGCGGGTCAACAAGAACGTTACCGGTGCATTACCGTTACTTCGTTGATCCCCGCCGGGCGCAATGTTAGGATGACCCAGGCCTGAAACGGGCAGGGAGGGATGTGCTTTGTCCGCAACCGCAATCGGCACAAGACGAGCAAAGCTATTGATCGGAGGCGAATGGGTCGAGGGCATCGGCCGGATCCCCGTCTTCGACAAGTTCTCCGGCGAACTGATCGGCGAGACCGACCGCGCCTCCCGCGATCAGGTGAATGCGGCTGTCGCCGCCGCCCGGCGCTCTTTCGAGACCCGCACACTCGATCCTTACGACCGCTACCAGATCCTCCACAAGGCGGCGGACTTGATCGAACAGCGGCGCGGCGAGATCGAGCAGACCATCATCGCCGAAGCCGGCTTCCCGATTTGCGACGCTTCGAACGAAGTGGCGCGCGCCGTCCAGACATTTCTCACCTCGGGCGAAGAAGCCAAGCGCCTCTCCGGCGAAATGGTGCCGATCGAGGCCGCGCCCGGCAACGCGCATCGCATGGCGTTTACGATTCGCGTGCCGCGCGGGGTCGTCTGCGGCATTACGTCGTTCAATTCGCCGTTCAACATGGTGGTTCACAAGGTTGCGCCGGCGCTGGCGGCCGGAAATACGGTCGTTTTGAAAGCGCCGCAGGCGACGCCGTTCAGCGCGGCGATCCTCTTCGAAATCCTGCTCGCGGCCGGCCTGCCGCCGGCCCATGTCAACCTGGTGCAGGGTCCCGGAGGCGAGATCGGCAAGTGGCTGGTCGAAAATCCCGACATCGCCTTCTTCACCTTCACCGGCAGCACCAGCGTCGGCAAGAGCCTGCGCGACGCCATCGGTCTGCGTCCCATCGCCCTCGAACTCGGCAGCATCTCCGCCACCATCGTGTGCGAGGATGCCGGCCTCGAACGCGCCGCTCCGCGCTGCGCCACCTCCGGCTTCCGGCGCGCGGGCCAGGCTTGCACCTCGATTCAGCGGCTCTTCGTCCACGAGCAGGTCCTCGAGCGATTCACCGGCTTGCTGGTGGACGCCACGAGGCAGCTCAAGGTCGGCGACCCCCACGATCCCAAAACGATTATCGGCCCGATGATCAGCGAAAGCGAGGCCCGGCGGGCCGAAGAGTGGGTGCTTGAAGCGGAGGCCCAGGGCGCGCGGATCGTGTATGGCGGCCGCTGCACGGGCGCTCTGTTCGAACCAACCATCCTCACCGGCGTCGAACCCGCCATGCGCGTCATGTGCGAGGAGATCTTTGCCCCGGTGCTCTCCCTGATCCCATACCGTGATCTCGATGAGGTCATCGGCCGCGTGAACTCAGTACCGTTCGGGTTGGCGGTGGGGCTTTTTACGACGGATATCACCCGCGCCCTGACGGCCTCCCGCCGCCTGCATACGGGTATCGTCCACATTAATGAGCCCTCCAGCAGCCGCGTCGATCTGATGCCGTTCACTGGCGTGAAGGATAGCGGCATGGGCCGGGAAGGACCCAAGTACGCCATGCAGGAAATGACGGAAGAGCGGCTCATCACCATCAGTCTCAAGTAGGAGAATCCAATCACATGACCGGCGCGATGTTCATGGCTGAGTGTTTCAAACAGGAGGGCGTCACCAAGGTCTTTGGCCAGTGCGGACACACCAACTATGCGCTCATCGACGCCTGCCACCGCCTCGGTATCGAGTACGTGTCGTTCCGCCACGAACAGATGGCGGCGCATGCGGCCGACGCCTATTTCCGTGTGTCCCACAAGCTCGCGGTCGTCAACGTCCACCTCTCACCCGGCCTGACCAACGCCCTCACCGGTGTCGCCTCCGCGGCCGCCGACTCCACCCCGATGGTCGTCGTCGCCGGCAATACACCCTCGTACCACCACGCCCGGGAGCCGCATCAGGGCATTCGCTTTCATGCGGACGCCTCGCAGGGCGATATCTTCCGCCCCGTCTGCAAGCGCGTCTGGAGAGTGGACGACCCCAAGTACCTCCCGGATGTGATGCCGCGGGCGCTCAACGTGGCGCAAACCGGCCGCCCCGGCCCGGTCCTCATCGACGTTCCGATGGACGTCTTCTCGGGTCAGGTGGACGCCGCGCCCGTGACCCTCGCGAGACGACCGCTGTATGGATACCCGCAGGGCTCCTGCGCCGGAGTGACGGTCGCGGCCCGCGTCCTTTGCGCCGCGGCCAGGCCCCTCATCTTTGCCGGCAACGGCGTGTTGCTATCCGAAGCCGCTCCCGAACTGCGCGAGCTCGCCGAACTCCTGAACATTCCGGTGGCGACCACGTTGATGGGGAAGGGCGCCTTCCCGGAATCGCATCCCCTCTCCGTCGGCCAGACCGGGATTTGGGGAACCCGCGCCGCCAATGAGACGGCGCGCGAGGCCGACGTGATCCTCGCCATTGGAACGGGATTCGGAGAGGCCGATTGCAGCTCCTGGAATGCGAAGTACACCTTCGCCATCCCCCCGGCGCGCGTGATCCAGATCGATATCGACCCCCAGGAGATCGGGAAAGTCTACCCGGTGGAAGTCGGGATCGTTGGCGACGCCCGGGAGACGCTGCGCGACCTTCTCCGCCATGCGCGCGAACAAGCCGCCGTCGATCGCTCCGCCCGCATTGCCGATCTCCGCGTCCGTAAGCAGAACTGGCTCGACGAAATCGCCCCTTCCCAGAGCGACGACTCCAAGCCGATCCACCCCGCCAGGCTGCTCGCCGAGATCGCCAAGGCCGCTCCCGAGGACGCCATCTTCGTCACCGATGTCGGCTGGAACAAGAACGGCGCCGGCCAGCAACTGCAGGTTTCCCGCCCCGGCTCGTTCATCACATCCGGCGGCCTCGCCACCATGGGCTTCTCCCCGGCCGCCGCGATCGGCGCGAAGTTGGGGGCACCGGAGCGCAAGGTCATCTGTCTGGTCGGCGATGGCGGCCTGCTCTCGGTGCTCGGCGCCTTGACCACCGCCGTCGAGCTCGGCGTGCCTGTCTTGTGGGTGCTGTTCAATAATTTCTGCTTCTCCACCATTCGCACCGTGGGTGTCACATATTTCAAGAACTCCTACGGCACCGAGTTCACCCGGCCCGACGGCACGCCGTACAACCCCGATTTCCCCATGCTCGCTAAGGCTTTTGGGATTGAGAGCGCTCTCGTGGAAGAGCCCTCGGAGCTCGGCGCCGCGCTCGAGAAGGCGATTGCCGCGGACATACCCTACCTGCTCGAGGTGCGTACCCGCGGCGACGTCCCGATGCCGCGCACCGGCTACTGGGATATCGCCGATTTCCTGGCCGGCGGGAACGGCTAGGCCCAGGGGAGGTGTATCCGTGTCGATACCGTTACTTCATTGATCGCTCCCGGCCCTCCCCTTACAATTTGGCGAAGTCTTGCATTTCAGGGAGGACGAATGACTCGTGCCTTAGCTTCCGCGTTGATGCTCTGTGCTACTTGCCTCCGATTGGGCGCCCAATCCACCGCCGTTTCGCAGATTTCCGGCATCGTGCAGGATGCCAGTGGCGCGGCGATTCCCGCCGCCGCACTCACCATTACGAACGTGGACACTTCCGCCGTGCGGACCGCGCTGAGCGGCGTTGATGGCTCCTACACGTTCACCAACCTGGTAGTCGGGCCCTATCGCCTCCAGGTGGTGAAGGAGGGTTTTGCGACCTACAACCAGTCGGGAATCGTCCTCCAGGTGAATACCAACCCGCAGGTCAATGTCACCCTGAAGGTCGGCACGGTCAGCGAGCAGATTGAGGTGCAGGCGAACGCCGCGATGGTAGAAACCACCACCAACGGTGTCGGCCAAGTCATCGATCAGCAGCGCGTCGTCGACCTTCCGCTCAACGGACGGAACCTCTCGCAATTGATCCAGCTCTCGGGAGCGGCGGTCCCCAGCACCGGCGGCGGACTCACCAACAACCTCGGCTATCCGACCGTGACGGCCGTCTCCATCGCGGGTGGCCAGGCCAATGCCACGAACTTCTTCCTTGATGGCGGCACGCACCTCGATTCGCGCACCAATGTCGGCCTCCCCTTGCCCTTCCCGGACGCCGTCCAGGAGTTTAAGGTCGAGACGAGCACCTTGCCGGCGAATTACGGCAGCCACGCGGGCGGGGCGGTGAACGCAATCACGAAATCGGGCACCAACGCCATCCACGGCGACGCCTTCTGGTTCCTGCGCAATTACGCATTCAATGCGCGGAACTTCTTCGCGCCGGTTCGCGACTCCCTCAAGCGCAATCAGGCAGGCGGAGTGTTGGGCGGACCGATCGTCCGCGACCGTCTCTTCTTCTTTGCCGGTTATCAGGGCACCGCCGAGCGGACCGCGCCCGCGACCAACCAGGCCTTCGTGCCCACCGCCGCCGTCCTCAAGGGAGACTTTCAGGCGATCCTCGCGCCTCCCTGCCAGAACAAGCAGGTGAATCTCCTTGCTTCCTCCGGAGCGGTCAACAATATTCTGCCGGTGAGCCGCTTGAACCCGGTTGCCCTGAAGTACGCCGCTCTCCTGCCCGTCTCGAGCGATCCCTGCGGCAAGGTCCTCTATGGCGTTCCGTCGAATAACGGCGAAGACCAAGGCGTCGTCAAAGCCGATTGGCGCCGCACCGACAAGGACTCGCTGTTCGTCCGCTACTTCATCACGGACTATGTGCTGCAGGCCTTCTACGATAAGAGCAATCTGCTGACAGCCGGCACGGCGGGCCTCCTGGACCGCGTCCAATCCGTCATCGTCGGCGACACGTACATCATCAATCCCCGGACCATCAGTTCGTTCCGCGGCAGCTTTGCGCGCTCCGCCGTGCAGCGGATCGGCGCCGATGGCATCCCGAACATGACGCAGTTGGGCGCCAACGTTTACTCGCCGATTCAGAACTACACGGGTCAGGTCTCCGCCAGCGGCTACTTCAGCAGCGGCGCCATCCCGGGGTGGGTGTACTCCAACGTCACCGCGCTTTCCGAGGACATCGGCATGACCCTCGGCCCCCATCAGATGAACCTCGGCTTCAGTTGGGTCCATACACAGATGAACGCCAACGGCCCCTTCCAGCAGAATCCGCGCATGACCTTTAACGGCCAGCTTACGGGCAACGCCCTAGCGGACTTCATGACCGGCAGTCTGGGCTCGATGCTGCAAGGGAACGGGCAGATCGGGCGCGACGGTCAGAATCTCCCCTCGATTTACTTTCAGGACCAATGGAAGATCAACCGCCGTTTGCAGGTGAATCTCGGGCTGCGCTGGGATCCCTTCATTCCCCAACACACCAAGTACGACTACGCCTCGCAGTTCGATCCGGCGAAGTTCTACTCCGGGCAGGTGAGCAAGGTCTTTGTCAATGCGCCCCCTGGTCTGACGTTCCCGGGCGATGCCGGCTACCCCGGCCATTCGGACACATTTCCGCGATATATGGACTTCGCGCCGCGCATCGGCGTCGTTTACGATCCCCGCGGGCGGGGCACGGAGACGATTCGCGCCGGCTATGGCGTCTTCTACGACTCGACCTACCTCTGGAATACGCTGCACATCCCGCTGAATCCGCCATGGGGCAACACCATCACCATCACCGCGCCGCCGGGAGGCTTGTCGAATCCATGGCAGGGCTACCCGGGCGGCAACCCGTTCCCTACCCCCACCAGGCTGCCCGCCGATTACCCGTTCCCGGTTGGCGGCGTGTACGTCTTCGAGCCTCTGCGCGCCCACGCCACTTACATGCAGCAGTGGAATATTGCGCTCCAGAAACAGATCAACGCGAATTGGCTGGTCTCCGCCACGTACCTGGGGAACAAGACCACCCATCAGTGGCTGGGCTATCAGGTGAACCCGTCCGTGTATGTTCCCGGAGGACCTTGCACGCTGCAAGGCGTCACTTACAACCCCTGCTCGAGCGTGAGCTCCACGGAAGCCCGCCGCACTTTTGCTCTCTTCAACCCGTCCGCCGGCAAGTATTTCGGCAACACCGCAATCGTCGACGACGCAGGTAATGCGAGTTATCAGGCGCTCCTCCTGGTGGCGCAGCATCGCTTCAGCCACAACTTCTCGCTGCTCTCGAACTTCACCTGGTCCCATTGCCTCGACCAGGGAGAGAACGGCCAGGACATCGGCAACGCCTACCAGGATCCCAGGAACCGCCGCGCGGAATGGGGCAATTGCGCTTCCGATCGCCGCAAAGTCCTCAACGTCTCGCTCGTCACGCGCACTCCCAAATTCAGCTCTCCGTGGGCGCAGCGGATTGCCGGCAACTGGCAGGCTTCCGGGATCTTCACTTACTCGAGCGGTTCCTGGATAACCGTCACTTCCGGCGCGGATAACTCTCTCACCGGCGTCGGCTCCGATCGTCCCAGTGTCGTCGGCGATTGGCGCGTGGCGAACAACACGCTCAGCCAGTGGTTCAACACCGCCGCCTTTGCCAAGAACGTCGCTGGCGCCTACGGCAACGCCGGTGTCTCCATCGTTCCCGGCCGCGCCAACTGGAACCTCGATGGCGCTATCTGGCGGACGTTCCCGATCAAGGAGAGGGTCAAGACCGACCTTCGCCTGGAAGCGTTCAATGTCCTGAACCACGCGCGGTTCAACAACCCGGGCGCTTCTTTGAACAACGGGAACACCTTCGGCGTGACCAGTTCCGCCCTCGCGCCGCGCATCATGCAGGTGGCGCTGAAAGTGACGTTCTGATAAGATCGGCGCCGTCCTGCCCCCCGGGCCCTGAACAGAATGAAACCTACCCGTGCTCGCCACCGGGTCGTCCTCTTCGGGATGACCCTCGCGATTTTGGCCTACATCGACCGCGTCTGCATCGCTCAGGCCGCGCCCCTCATCTCGCGCGATCTGGGACTCAACAAAGTCCAGATGGGCTCCGTTTTCAGCGCCTTCCTCCTCGCCTATGGCCTCTTCGAGATTCCCGGCGGATGGTACGGCGACTGGGTCGGCGCCAGAAAGGGCCTCCTCCGCATTGTCTTGGGCTGGTCCGCCTTCACCGCTCTGACCGGGTGGGCTTGGGGCTTCCGGTCGATGGTGGTCATCCGCTTCCTGTTCGGAATCGGAGAGGCCGGCTGTTTCCCGATCATTGCCAAATCGTTCACCACCTGGCTACCCTCGCGGGAGCGCACGCAGGCGCAGGGATTCCTCTGGACCGCGGCCCGCTGGGGAGGCGCATTCACTCCGCTGCTCGTCGTCTGGGTGCTGAAATATGTGAACTGGCGCCTCTCTTTTGTGCTCTTCGGCTGTTTGGGGATCGTTTGGGCAACCGTCTTCCACCGTTGGTACCGGGACAATCCGCGCGATCACAAAGGCGTGAACGCCGCCGAATTGGAGTTGATGCACGACGTCCAGGTCCATTCCTCGGACCACAAAAACGTGCCGTGGGGCAAGCTGCTCGCGTCCCGCTCTGTCCGCTTGCTGGCGGCCCAATACTTCTTTCTCTCTTTCGGCTGGTATTTCTTCCTGACCTGGCTGCCCACGTACTTGCAGGAGCACCATAAACTCACTAGCGCGCAGAGCGCGCGATATGCCGTCTTTCCGCTCCTGTTTAACGGGATCGGCTCCCTCTTTTGCGGTCTGATCACCTCTCACGTGACGCGTTGGACCGGCAGCATCGCGCGCACCCGCAAACTCATGGCAAGCACCGGCTTCCTGGGCGCCGGCGTGTTCCTCGCGCTCGCGGCCCACATGCCCGATGTCAACTCGACCATGGCTTTCATGGCGGCCGCGTCGTTCTTCAACGATCTCGTCATGCCCCACGCCTGGGCCTCCTGCATGGACGTTGGCGGCAAGTACGCCGCCTCGGTGTCGGGAGCCATGAACCTCATGGGCAATCTGGCGGGCGCCAGTTCCACTATGATCGGCGGCTTCCTTTTATCGCGCACCGGCAACGATTGGCCCCTGTTCATCTCGATCCTCGCCGGTGTCTATTTCCTTGGGCTCCTCTGTTGGCCTTTCATTCGCCCGGATAAGCCTTTCGAATATGTGGAGACCGTAGCGGCGTCCCCGCTGTTGGCGGCATAGCGAATCCCGGCGCGCAACTCCGATTGATCGGGCTCATAGAAAACTTTTGTGCCGCCGGCGCGGCCCCCTCTGCCATACTGGGTCCCAGATGCGTTTCTCGACCGCAGGAGCCAGCCATCGCGCGAAAATCTCGCTCGATGTTATCCTGCGTCTGACGGCGATGGACGTCTGCTGCGGTCCCCCTCTTCTTCGGTAGTCTTACCCTCTCGTTTACCGGAAAGGGATCAATCACAATGAGCGATTCCGGCGGTCAGCTTCCACCGGAACTGACCGTGAGCCGAGATCGCGCCGAGGAAAAGCGCGGCGGTATGTTTCGCTTTCAGTGACATGACCGGACCTCACTCGCCTCACTCGCCGCCGGTAAACGCATGCCGCGTGGCGGTCCACTTTGCGCCCAGGTATTCGCCCATGTCGAGCGCGCCCGCCAGATTGCCGTCCTGCAGCTTTCCCGTAAAGCGGTACGAGAGCGCTGCGCCGTGAACCTCGCCGATCGAGCTCGAAATCCGGACGTCGCCGCCAGAGATCGTCCCTGTGAAATCGCGCGCCGTGAAATCGCCCTGATGCGTGCCGACAAGCTGATTGCCCTGCTGCCGCACGTGGAAGGTGTGTTGGGAACTTCCCGCGGCGAACTCGATCCGCACGTCCCAGCGGCCGGTGAGATCGCCGGCGGGCGTCCTCGCCGTTTCCGGTTTCCACTCCGGCCGTTTGGCCGAAAGAACCTGATGAACCCGGCGGGCGACAATCTCGACGTCTTCCGGCGTCATCATGTACGCCGTGATGGAAATGCCGGTCTGGTTGGACGCGGCGCGTCCGCCGCCCCCGCCTCCGCCGCCTAGCGCGATGCGCGGTTCGGTAGTCCAGAGGAGGTCGGAGACCTCTTCGCCGGTGATGCCGAGCTTCGCCGCGTCCCAATTGATGGAGAGTCCCGGACTGTGGTTGTTCAGCCCTCTCGGCTGCCGCACAGCCGCGGTGACGCCGTCGATCCTGGTGACGCGATCGGCGATCGTCTGCATCCACTGCGTCCACATCGCGTCTTCCTTCGTGTGGTCGCGCTGCATCCACATCTCGACCGCCGCCAACAGGCCCAGAATCTCCTCCTTCCCGATTTTCATCGCGCGGCCGTGGCCGTGGTGCGGCGCGCTCGAGACCCATGCAGCCTGCAGCAGGTCCTTGCGGCCCAGAATCAACCCGGCGCACTGCGGGCCGCGCAAACACTTGCCGCCGCTATAACCGACGAAAGTGGAGCCGCGCTGGAGATACACATTCGGCACGGTCAGCATCTCGGCCGCGGCGTCGGTGAAGACCGGAATGTTCTTCTTTTTGGCGATACTGTACACGGCGTCATAGTTCAGGGGGCCGTTTTCCATGCGATTCCCCGACATGATGTACACCATCGCCACTTTGGGGCCGAGCGCCGCCTCGTACTCCACCGCGTCGCCCACCTCGATGATGCGCACGCCGACGGAACGGATCGCCTGGTCGTATTCATTGCGGGAGGCTTTCGGAATCACCACCTCGTCCTTCGCGAAGCCCGTCAAATCGGGGATGCGCACGTGCAGGTCCGGATTGCCGCCGGTGACGCAGGCGGCTGTGGTGTGGGCCATCCCCGCCGCGCAGCCGGACGAAACCAGGGCCCATTCCGCGCCCGTCAATTCCGCCAGGCGGCGGGCGGCGGCTTCCATCAATTCGTCGAGCACGACGTGATGCTGTCCGCCGGCATCGACGGCCGCGCGCACCTCCGGCAGTTCCAGGGAGCCGCTGATCACGGTCAAGGTCCCGCGGCAGTTGATCAGCGGGCGGACGCCGATGGAGTGATAGATGTCCGGGCCAAGCCGCAGTTTTCCAGCGGCCGCCGGCGTGGCGGCGGTCGCCGGCCGCGACGCGCTCCACACCGCCGGTAAAGACAGCAGGCCGCCCCGGCGGAACAACTCGCGGCGGTTCAGATTGCCAAGGACGCCTTTCACGGACTCGAACATACGACGCCTCCAAACGTTGGACCGCTTGATGATATCGCAGCGCGGCGCCCTGGAATGACACGCGGGTCACGATTTATCGGATACACTAACAGCACCGCGGAGCTGCCGATGATACGATTCTGGGTCCTCGCGATTTGGATGGCGCCGGTCATACATCCCGCGCGCGCGCAAACGGTGGATGGCAAGCGGCAGTATGAAGCTCGCTGCGCCGGTTGCCATGGAGCCGACGGGGCCGGCGGCGGGCATGGGCCGGCCATCGTCGAGCTGCGGCGGCCGCGGGCCGCCACGCGGGAAGCGGTGCGGGTCCTGATCCAGAGGGGCCTGCCCGATGGCGGCATGCCGGCCTTCCAGGTCTCGGATGACGAAGCGGGCGCTATCGCGGCCCACGTGATGCGGCTCAGGACGCCCGCGCCGGGGATCGCCGCGGCGAATGACGCGCCGGTAGGCGACCACGCGGCCGGCGAGCGGTTCTTCAACGGCAGGGGAAACTGCGTAAGTTGCCACATGGTGCGCGGGCGCGGGGGCGTGCTCGGTCCGGATCTCTCGAATATCGGACGGGACCGGCAGCCGGCGCAGATCGAGCAGGCGCTGCGCGATCCCGGAAGCGCGCCCGCGGCTCCGGGCGGACGCGGCGGGCGGGGAGGCCGCGGGGGGACCCCGTCGTACAAGGCCGTCACGGTGCGGCTCCGCGGCGGCCAAACGCTTCGCGGCATCGTCAAGAACGAAAGCGCCTTCGACCTGCAACTGCTCGCGACGGACGGCAATTTGCGTCTGCTCTCGAAGGACCAGGTGGCCGGGATCGTGCGCGAAAAGTCGCTCATGCCGAGAGTGGATGCGGCCGCAGAGGAGGTGCGTAATCTAGTCGCATATCTTAGCCGCCTGAACTCGGGCGACGCTACGACAGCGCTCGCCGCCGGCGAACTCGGCTTAGGAATTCCCTCCGCCGATGTGGCTCGTCCCAAGCCTGGCACATGGCCCACGTACGATGGCGATCCCAGCGGCAATCGCTTCAGCCCGCTCGACCAGATCAATACGGGCAACGTGGAGCGGCTGGCCCCCAAGTGGATGTTCCCGGTGCCCGGCGCTCCGCGCACGCTGGAAGTAACGCCAGTCGTGGTAGACGGCGTGATGTATGTGACGTCGGTCAACGAGGCGTACGCGCTCGATGCGCGCAGCGGCCGCGAGATCTGGCATTACAGCCGGCCGCGCAGCCAGGGTCTCGCGGGGGACGCGGCGAGCGGGATCAATCGCGGAGTGGCGGTGCTCGGCGACCGCGTCTTCATGGTCTCCGACAACGCGCACCTGTTTGCGCTTCATCGATTCACGGGCCAGCTCATCTGGGACGCCGAGATGGCCGACTCGCGACAGAACTACGGCTCAACGAGCGCTCCGCTGGTCGTCAACGACATGGTGCTGGCGGGCGTTTCCGGCGGCGACGAAGGGGTCCGCGGATTCTTAGACGCCTATAAGGCTTCGACCGGGGAGCGCGTCTGGCGCTTCTGGACGATTCCGGCGGCGGGCGAGCCGGGATCGGAGACCTGGAGCGGGCGCGCCCTTGAACACGGCTGCGGCGCCACCTGGCTCACCGGCACATACGATCCGGAATCGCGGCTGTTGTATTGGCCGACCGGCAATCCCTGCCCCGACTACAATGGCGGCGAGCGCAAGGGCGACAACCTCTATACGTCGTCGGTGGTCGCGCTCGATCCGGCCACCGGAAGGCTGCGATGGTATTACCAGTTCACGCCCCACGACCTGCATGATTGGGACGCCACGGAAACTCCAGTGCTGGTGGACGCCACATTTCGCGGGCAGCCGCGCAAGCTTCTGCTGCAAGGGAATCGCAACGGCTTCTTCTACGTGCTGGACCGCCTCACGGGAAAGCTGCTGCTGGCCGAGCCCTTCGTCAAGAAGCTGACCTGGGCCAGCGGTATCGGAGCGGATGGCCGGCCCGTGCTGCTGCCGGGCAATGAGCCGACCGTGGAAGGGCAGTTGGTCTGTCCGGCGGTGGCGGGCGCGGCGAACTGGCCGTCGAGCGCCTATCACCCGGCGACCGGTTTGTTCTATATGTTCGCCGAGGAGTCGTGCAATATCTACAGCAAGAATGACCAGTGGTGGGAAGCCGGCAAATCGTTCTACGGCGGCGGCACGCGACGCGCGCCCGGCGAAACGGGCGGCGGAAAATCCCTCAAGGCGATCGACATCCAGACCGGAAAGACGGCATGGGAGATCGCCGATGTGGGCGGCGGGATTCTGGGAAGCGGCCTGATGGCGACGGCCGGCGGGCTGATCTTCTACGGAGACGGCAGCGGCGCCTTTGTCGCGGCAGACGCGAAGAACGGCAAGCTGTTGTGGCATTTCAACACCGGGCAGACCTGGAAGGGAGGTCCGATGACTTACACCGTGGACGGCAATCAGCACATCGGCGTGGCGGCGGGGTCGACCATCCTCGCATTCGGATTGAGGTAGGAGATCCAGAGAGTCGCCGCCGCGTTAGGAGGACACGCGGATTCGTTCCACGCCGCTAGACCACGCCGCGAGAGATTTCGTCACTCGATTCCACGCGCGCGCACCCAGAAGCTTCCGGTCCAGCTCCTTCCGGCCGCGACGGTTTGCAGAGCGGGATACTTCCCCTCATGCGCCAGGTTTACGCCGCTAATGATAGCGGCCAGTGGCTCGAAACAGATGAATTCACGCGTCTGCCCGGGTGGCGCCTCCGGAAGCCAGATCGTGGCGACCGGGTACGACGGCCCGAACAGCGTCTCCACGATCTTGCCGCCCGATTCAATCCGGAAGTGCGCACGCCCTTCGGCGTCCCGCTCCAGATCGGTGAAGCCGTCGTCCAACGTGCGCCCCCGCAGCGGCAGCGGATTCGGAACGTCGAGCGGACGCATCTCCCCGGTCGGAATGTTGTGTTCGCCGGCGATCACGTGAACGCGGGCCGGGAGGTGCGCCACCCACTCTTCGCGCGGGATGCCGGGGATTTGAAAGAACGAATGAAAGCCCAGGACTACCGGCATCGCCTCGCCGCTCAGATTGCGCACCGTCGTCTTGACCTCGAGGACGCCATCGGCGAGGCTGTACGTCATCTCGTACTCGTGGGCGAAGGGCCATTGCGCCGCCAGGTCGGGATATTTCCAGAATTCCAGGCGGCTCGTCACGTGCGCCGAGCGTGCGTCGGCTGCGACGCCGGTCACCTGCCAGAGCGGCGAATTGACGAGCAGCCCATGGATCGGCATGTTCCCGCGGACATTGCCGAGCCCCAAATTGAAGATGTACTTCTTGCCATTGGCCCAAAAAGCGGGCTCGTTGAGGAGATCCGCCCATGGCGCCAGGAAGGGGATGCCGCAGAGTCGTGGCCGCTTCTGAAACTCGGAGACATCGGCATACGGGAAATAGAGGATGTTCTTGCCGTGAACCTTCATCTCGTACGCGCGGTTGCCGATGGAAGGGACCATCGAGACCTCAACGCCGGTTGCGGCATCGCTGAGCCGCACGATCGGCACTCCGTGGTCGACGACCTGTTCGGCGCGGTAGTTCTGCGCCGCGGTAATCAGCGGAAACAGGAGACAGACGACACTCGATCGCGTCATGGGTGACACCGTATCACACCGCCCCCGATGGCATCATCGTCCCACCTGAATCGGGCTTCGAGCGGGTGTTTTCAACGTGACGTTGTAATATCGCCCCGCGCTGAGATTCTCCATCCTGTGGACGGCCGGGTTGGGGCCGGATGACTCGATTTCGACCCAGTCCAATTTGCTCCTCGATCCCAGCCCGAGCAACACGCGAGGGTCCTGCGAAGAGAGAAAACTGCCGCCGGAAGCGGTGATACGCGTCCCCCCGGGCCAGCGAATCGTGGCGCCCGGCGGCACGCCGGCCAACCCGATCCAGTGATTCCGGCCGCCGCGGTTATGCAGCAGCAGGGGAGCGTCGCCGTTGTTGGCGACGACGATATCCGGCCAACCGTCATTATCGAGATCGCCGGTGGCGAGGCCACGCGCCGTAAAGCTCCGGAGGAAGGCGTCGCCTCCGGCCGCTCCCAGATTTACGAACTTGCCGCCGCGATTTTCCAGAAGCAATAGCGGCTCCTTCCACTGAAGGCTGCTCTGGACGGACTCGATCAGATCGTCGGGATGGCCGTTGGCGAGTGCCAGATCGAGATCGCCGTCATTATCGAAATCCAGGAACCGCACGCCCCAACCCGAATACATATAGGTTGCGCTGCCGACTCCCGTGGGCCCCGCGCTGTCGGCGAACGTTGCGTTTCCCAGATTGCGATAGATCGAAAACCGTTCGCGATTGAAGTTGGAGACGAACAGGTCCGGTTTGCCGTCGCGGTCGTAGTCCGCGGCGTCCACCCCCATGCCGCTGCGCGCGACACCATCGGCGGAGTATGCGACCCCGGCGGCCAATCCGATCTCCTCGAACGTGCCATCGCGCCGGTTGCGAAATAGAAAGTTCGGCGCCGAATCGTTGGCCACGAACAAGTCCGGGTATCGGTCGCCGTCGATATCCACCGCCACCGCTCCGAACGCCTTTCCAGGATGGCTCCCGATGCCGGAAGCCGCACTGACATCCGTAAACGTGCCGTCGCCGTTGTTGCGATACAGCTTGGAAGGCGCGGGCGCGTAGCTCAGCGGATAGCAGTAATGATAGACGCCCTTGGCGCTGCAATCCTGTTCGAGCTGTTTGGAGTACTGGACGAAGCGCGCCACGAAGAGATCCAGCGTTCCGTTGCCGTCGTAGTCGAACCATACGGCCGACGTGAAGATGCCGGCCGCGTCGAGGCCGGCGCGCCTGGTGACGTCCTCGAACGTGCCATCGCCCCGATTGCGGTAAAGGATGTTGTGGGGATAGCCGGTGACCAGCAGGTCGATCCAGCCGTCGCCATCAAAATCCGCGGCGGCCGCGCCGAGGCCGAAGAATCCCATATCCGCGATTCCAGCTTTGGCGGCCACGTCCGTGAAGGTCCCGTCGCGGTTATTGCGGTAGAGCGCGGCGCGCGGAACCGTGGACGGCTGGAAGAAGTCGCAGGGTCCGCTGTTCGGAAAGTAGAGATCCATCCAGCCGTCGTTGTTGTAATCGAAGATCGCGACCCCCGGGCCGATGGACTCGGGCTGATAACGGCGGGGTGAGCGCGCGTTGTCATGACGCCAGACGATCCCCGTGCGATCCGGCCCCCAGGTTTCGAAAATTCCCTCAGAACCGAACACCGTGAGCATGGCGCCGGCGGCCGCGAGCGCCGCCACGGGAGCGAGACGTGCCGCCATTTTCACGATCGTGGCGCATCAGGCGCGCCGCGGAGACTCACGGAACTCCTCCTCAAAATTCGAACCGCGCCACAACCTGTCCGGTGCGGGGCGCGGGATACGCGTTGTTCTGGTTGTTCGAATCGATCGCGTTGAAGTTGACGAACCCGAAACCTCCCGTCAAGATGCCCTGGCCGTTGCGCGTCGCCGCAGTTTGGGGATTCGAGGTGCTCGGATCCGGCAGCGAAACCAGCCGGTTAAACACATTGAAGAACTCTGCGCGAACGGTGAACGATCTGCGAGTTTTCTCGCCGAATGCGAAGCGCTTGCCGAAGCTCAGCGACTCCGCCGGCCGGCGCTGGCCGCGGAAATCGCCGTAGTAGGTCTGTTGGGCGCCGAATGTGCCCAGCGGAGCATCCGCCCACGCCGCCGGATTCAGAACCGTCTCGACCTCGGGTTTCACGCACCCGCAATTCAGGTCTTTGGTAAAGAGCGGCACGCCCGGAACACGGAATTGCCGGCTGCTCTGCCCTGGATAGTAAGTGCCGATGCTGTTGTTCGACCCGGGAGAGGCCAGCAGGACGCCGCTCTGATACTGCAGGACCGAGCCGAGGGTCCAGCCCGAAAGCACGGCCCGGGTGAAGCGGCTCCGCTGGACGAACCCGTAGGCCGGCATCGTGTAATTGACGCTGATGGTCAGGATGTGCGGCCGGTCCTCGGCCGAGAGACCCTTGAATGTGGCGCGGTCGTAGACGTTGCCCGTGGCGCTTCCGATGTTGGTGAGATTCTTGGAATACGCATAAGACACCGTGGCGTCGAGGCCGTTTGAATACCGCTTCGTCGCCTTCACCTGGAGCGCGTCGTACCACGTGTTGCCGAGCGGGGCCCACGTGGCGCCGACACCGTTGTACTGCGGGTAAGGGCGCAGGCTCTGAATGACAGTGCCATTATCGGGGTAGTTCGCGTATGGCTTGGTGAAGCCTTTGGCGGCGGCAGCCGCGGAAGATATGGCGCCGGTCAGCAGGGACCGGTCTGCCGCCACCGTGGGACTCAGCCCCAGCCGGGAATATAACGCGTTCAGTTGCGCCGGATCGATGGCATTGTAGTTGACCAGGGCATTGTTCTGAAACCACACGCCCCGATTCCCGACATACGCCGCTTCCACCACCACGTTCCTCGCAATCTCGCGCTGCAGCGAAATGTTCCACTGGTTGACACGGGGCGGCCGGCCGCCGTTGGGATCGACGCTGGCCACGGCGCTCTGCAGGCTGGCCCCCGTGACGTACGAGTTGTAGCCTTGGTCGTAGGCGGCGCCGTAAAGCTCGGAGGGATTCCATTTCAGCCCGTCAGACAGCTTGCCGGCGGGCCCGTTGTTGACGGTGTCGGTGGCGCCGAACGAGATGGTATTGAAGCCGGTGCTGGGGCTGGCGCCGATATAGGCGAAGTTGTTCACGGTGGAGTAGCTGAAGCCCCAACCGGCGCGCAGCACGGTTTTCGGGTTGATCTGGTAGGCGACTCCGACGCGCGGCGCCACTGCATAGGGATAGGTTGACGCGAGCGTACAATGGCATTGGTTTTCGTACAGGATGCCGCCCGGCCTACCCACCTTCGGGTTGATGAGGTCGGGCCGGAAGGACGCTTGCCTGCCCCACAGTTCGCGTTCCGGCTTTTGCAGATCGTAGCGCAGCCCAACATCGAGTGTGAGCTTGCGATTGACCTTCCAGGTGTCCTGCACGAAGAAGCCCCACGACGAACGCCGGTACTGCGGGGCGGACTCGTTGCCAATGGAAGCGCTGTCGAAATATCCCAAAAGAAAACTGGCAAAGCCGTTCCCGATGCTCGTTCCACCAGGCAGATTCGTAGTGCCGTAGAGAGGCTGCGCGGTCTGCGTGGCGGAGAAGTTCAACGCCGGAGCCAAACCGGTTCTCGAGATATTGGAGAAGGTGTCGATCTTCCATTCGGCGCCGGCTTTATAGGTGTGGGAGCCGCGGATGTGGCTGACTTGGATCACGCCAGTGGGCTTCACCTGCAGGTAGAGACCGCGATTGGCTGCCCCGGTGGGGCCACTCATGCCGCCATACGTCGAGTTCCCCAATCCCGCGAGTCGAGGATAGCCCGTGCCCGGCGCTCCTATGATCCCGAGCAGGCCGGCGGCATCGTACTCGGTTACGGAAGGCGGGCCGGAATCCGGATTGCGGTAGCGTTGTACCCCGGCGCCCATATGCAACAGCGTCGTCGGCGTCAGTGAGTGATCGAAATTGAGGCGCACGGTATAGCTTCGAATCACCAGTACGCGCCCTCGGGAAATGGGGAATGGCAAACCGTCCTGTCCCACATCCTTATCGGTGTTCTGCTGCGACCAGTACCCGGAGATCTTGGACTTGTCATTAAAGCTATGGTCGATCTTCAGCGACGGAATCTGCTGGATCTTCTGGAACGGCAGGGTCTGCTGGAAGTTATTGACCAACTGGCCGGCGATGGTCGGCTTGGGCAGGCTGTCGAGGATCTTCTTGGCCACTGGGTCGATGCGGTTGGCCGGGATGATGTTGTTGGGGAAGGGCTGCAACATGCGGCGGCCGCCGACATCCGTATAGTTCAGAGGATCGTAGATCTGGTTTTGAATGATCGCGCGTCCGAAGGGATCCGTGCCGATGTTCTTATTGACCACGCCGCTGATGTTGAGCATGGCGCTCAGGTCGCCGTTGCGAAGCTGGTCGGTCGGCGTCGTCTGCGGCGCGAAGTAGGCCTGGTGGATGTCCCGATACTTTTCGTAGTTCCAGAAGAAGAACGTTTTGTTCCTTCCGTTGTATATCTTCGGAAGAATCACCGGGCCGCCCGCCGAAAAGCCGAAATCGTGCAGTCGGCTTTGAATGCGGTTGTGCTGATCGCTTCCGTTATTGGTAAACGGCACGCCGGCGTTCAACGCCTCATTCGTCATGTAGTCGTATACGCTGCCGTGAAATTGGTTGGTCCCGCTGCGCGACGTGAAGTTGAAGAGGCCGCCGGCGACCAGGCCATACTCCGCCGCGAAGTTCGACGTTTGCAGCGTAAACTCCTGGATCGCTTCCACGGAGGGTTGCGATTCGTCCGAAACACGCGCGTCCAGGCCGCTCGACGATTCCTGGCCTTCAAACAGAATGCGGAAAGTGCCGGTGGGATTGCCATTCACTTTAATGGTGTTCCACCCTGAGATGGAGGCGCCCGGAGTCAACTGCACGAACGAGAGCGGATTGCGGATGGCGCCCGCGCCGATCGCGAAATTGATCGGCAGAGCGTTGACGGTGTCGCCGGAAATCGTCGTCGATTGTTCGGCGCTCTCCGTGCGCAGCATGGGCGATTCGGCCGCGACCTCGACCGTCTGGCTCGCCTGGCCGACGTTCAGAGTGACGTCGACACGCGTGGTCACGGCCACCTGCACGCGGATCCCGGTCTCTTTGTGCACGCTGAAGCCCGGCTGCTCGATGGTGAGGTCGTAAAGTCCCACCGGCAAGGCGGTGATCGTGTAATTGCCGGTGGCGCTGGTCACGGTGTCGTAGCGGCTTTGCGTGCCGGAGTTGACTAGCGCGATCTTCGCGTTTGGAATGAGCGCGCCGCTGGAGTCCGTCACGGCGCCGGTGATCGTGCCGCGGTCGCTCTGCGCCAGTGCGCAGTGCGCCAACACAAGGTATGCAAATAGCCCCAGTCTTGTCATTTCACCCCCTCCAAGATCGACGCGCATCGAACGCATCGGAACGTAGCGATCATACACCCGCCGGGCTCCGAATTCCCGCCCCCCACGCCGCGCGGCGGCGGTCCGCCAGACTTGCGGTCGCCGGCCGGCGGATTCACAATGGTGCATGCTATGACAGCGGAATGGTGGCTGGCTGCCTGTTTACTTCTGCCGCAAGCCGCTATGGATGCGCACCGGCGGGCGAGCCTCCTTGTGGAACAACGGGATCTGGAGGGGGCGCGGGCCGCGGTGGAGGAGGCGCTGCGTCTGGATCCGAAACTGGTTCCGGCGCTGGTGCTGAAAGGCAAACTCGCCATGCAGGCGGATCGCCTGGAGGAAGCCCGGCGGGCTTTGGAGAGCGCGGTCGCTCTGGAACCGGCCCAACCGTATCCCCGCTTCCTGCTCGGTATGACTTTGTACCTGCAGAACGACTTCGATCGCGCCGTCCCGGTCCTTGCCTCGGCCGATCAGAACGACGCCCGCGTCGTCCTGTATCAGGCAATGACGGAAGAAGCCCTGAATCACACCGACGTGGCGATCGCGGACTATGAACGGGCGTTGAAACTGGATCCGAAAGGTGTGGACCAGCGGGTAGCGTACGCCCGCCTGCTGTTTACGCTGGGCAAACTCGATCGCGCGGAGGCCCTTGTCGATGCGGCGCTGCGGATCTCCGGCCAGCGCGCGGACGCGCTTTACGAAAAGGGACGCTGCCTGCTGGAGCGCGGCGAGTTCGCCAAGGCCGCCGAATACGGCGAGCACGCGTTGGCGGCACCGGAATCCGGACCCATCGAACGCCGTATCCGGCATCTGCTGATCCGCGCCTACCAGAAGCTCGGCAATACGGATATGGCGGCGAAACATCAGGCTGTCTTCGACCGGCTGCCCAATCCGCTGGTGCGTTGATGCTGCTACTCGCGGCCGCGGTCTTTGTTGGAAACCTGCCGTGCGCCGGGTGTCACGCCGCAATCGCGGAGGCATATTCCCGGACTCCCATGGCCCAGTCGAGCGGCCGGGTGGAAGCGGTTCCACCGGCGCGTTTCACGACGCAGGCGGGGCATGCTTATCGTGTCGAGGGCAACCGGCTGCACGTCGCCCAAGGGAGCGCGCCGATGGATTACTTCGTCGGATCCAATCGCCTCGGGCGCAGTTTTCTGTTCCAGCGCGAGGGCTACATGTTCGAGCTGCCGGCCACCTGGTACGCGCGGCGCAAAGGCTGGGATGCGTCGCCAGGCTATGAACACGATTCCGAAGCCCGCTTCGACCGCGCCATCGACCCGACATGTCTATGGTGCCATGCGAGCCGCGTCCGGCCCGTGCTCGGAACGCAGAACCGTTACGGCGATCCGCCATTTTTGGACAATGGGGTGAGTTGCGAACGCTGCCATGGGCCCGGCAGCGAACACGTGGCGAACCCGGCCGCGTCGCGGATGGTCAATCCCGCCACTCTGGACCCGGAACGTCGCGACGCCATTTGCACGCAATGCCACCTCACCGGACTGGCGCGCATCGAAAGACCGGGGCGGCGTTTCGCCGAATACCGCGCCGGCGAAAAGCTGGCGGATTTTGTCACGTATTTCGGCTGGAATGGCGGCGAGGGCCTAAAGGTCACGAGTCACGTGGAGAAACTGGCCGAGAGCGCCTGCAAGCGTGCATCGGGCGGCCGTCTTTGGTGCGGCTCGTGCCACCAGTTGCACGGGAATGCCGATCGGACCCAAGCCACGTGCCAGGGCTGCCACGTCGATGCGCACCACAAGGACACGGCCTGCGCTTCGTGCCACATGCCCAAATCCGAAGCGGCGGATGCGGCCCACAGCGTGACCACCGATCACAGCATCCCGCGCAGGCCCGAAACCCGGCCGCCGCCCGCCCGGCGGCGCGATCTGGCCGCCATTTTCGGAGTGGCCGATGCCCGTTCGCTCGGCCTGGCCTATGCGGAGCTCGGCGACCCTCGCGCGCGCGAGTACCTGCAGCGAGCCCAACCGGCCGATGCGGAGGTCTTGCTGCGGCTGGCCGTGCTCGAAAGCGATCCGAACCGGGCGGCGGCGCTCTATGAGGCGGTGCTTCGCGCGGATCCGCGCCGCCCGGCGGCCCTCGTG
The DNA here is from genome assembly GCA_964608645.1 of uncultured Solibacteraceae bacterium. Classification (GTDB taxonomy): domain Bacteria; phylum Acidobacteriota; class Terriglobia; order Bryobacterales; family Bryobacteraceae; genus CAZSQK01. Next base: position 23,794 of record CAZSQK010000112.1, read on the forward strand.
AATCTCGGCGGCATCTATGCGAATGCCGGCAAGTACGAGGAAGCCGCGCGTCTGTGGCAGACCGCGCTCGATGTGAATCCCGCAATCGAAGGCGCCGTTCTGAACCTATCCCGAATATCCACGGCGCAGCGGGCGCGCGAGGCGCTTCAACGCTATCTCGAGTTCAATCCGGTATCCGCGGCCGTGCGGACGCGGCTCGCCGAACTGAGCCGATAGGCCTTGCCACCGGCCTGAGCCGCTCTATCGCGCCGGCGCGGGCGCCGGCGAGGATTGCCGGGGTGGTTGTTGGGCGCCTGACGGTCTCGGCTGACCCGGCGCATTTGGACCTGGCGGCGGGTTCTGCTGACGCGGCGCGTTGGCGCCGCCCGGCTGTTGCTGTTGCTGCGGCTGCTGCGCCGGCGGTTGCTGCTGCGGCGTCTGTGGTTGGCGAGCCGGCGCCGCGGGTTGCGCCGGCGCCTGCGTCTGCGGCGTCAAGCTACGGTCCATCGCCGTCCGCCTGGCGGCGTCGCTCTCCGTGTTCCGTTGGCCGCGGGCGGTGCGCTCCTGCGACGCGATCTTGGCTTCTTCGTCGGGATTCAGGCTGTTCGCCCGGATCCGCTCCGCCTGCCCCTGGGACGCCATCCGATTCAGCGGCAGGTAGTCGCTCTTGAAATTGATCTCCACCGACGAATTCAGATCGAGATCCGTATTCATCTCCTCCGTCGTCTGCGACCGCTGCGTCGACACATACCCGATCGTGTTCGTCATCTTCGCGTCGACACCCCACGGCCCCACCTTGAAGCCCGCGTCGGCCTGCACGGTATTGCGAAAGTCGAACGTGCTGCCCTGGTCGGCCTGCGCCGCGCTGCGCGTGTCGATGTGGAATCGCATCGCCGCCGTAATCCGCCCGCTCTCGATCACGATCCGCTGCATCCCGAGCATCACCATCGTCGCCAGCATCTGCTGCCGCGTCTGCGAGAGCTGCCGCCGCGCGAACGGCACCAGTTGCTCCGGATCGCCCGACGGGATCGACTCTTCCGGACCCGCGCCCAGCGCGGTGCGCAGCGCCTCCACCGCCGGCATGCGGCCCCCGTCGCGAATCGCCACCGTCGCCTGCGGATGGCTATCGGGATCGTCGGGATCGGCCTCCTCCCGCTGAATTTCGAAGGCCTCCGGAAACTTATCCACGAGGAAAAGACGCGCCCGGTCCGCGCCCATGTTCATATCCGTAAAGCCGTCGATGGACGCGGAAACATTATTCAGCAGCTCCACATACGAATGCATCTGCTGCACACTGGAATCGACGACCGTCTTGAACACCCCGTTCACCAACTCGGTTACGAAGCGCGGAAACGACACCGCGTTGAGGATCTCGCGCGTCGTGTTGGCGACCCGGCTCGCCGAAACCCCGCTGAAGTCCGACCCCGCGGATTGCGCCTGCGCCAGCCGCGCCGGGCCCGCCGAGCGCCGGACCTCGTCGTCGCTGGCGACCTCCTCTTCGATCAGCGACACCGCCGCCTGGCACACCCGCACCATCGCCTCCGCCATCCTCACCCGTCGCTCCGGCTCCATTTCGTGGTAGGCGGGCGACGCCATCAGCAGGGTGCGCACCGCCGTGCGCACGACGGGCGAAGGCGTGGTCGATGGACCGGCAATGGCGGCGGCGGCCATGTTCATCCACCCTGGCCCGCCGCGGCGGCCTCCCCTTCACGCAGCGAAAGGCTCGCCTCCAGCCACGCCGCCGCCGCGCCGACCGCGTCCGACCGCGGGTCCAGCCGCAACGCCGCCGTGTTGTCGAGACTCGGGGCGGTGTCGGCCAGCCATGCCAGCACGATCATCCCCGCCTTGCCGCGCCGCACATGGGAATCGACGTCGGCCGAGGCGTGCAGGTACGAGTCGCCGATATTCTGCACCGCGCTCCACACCGAGTGCGCGCCCACCGATTGCTGCACCGCCGGCTCTTTCAGAATCTCCAGCCCCTCCTGAATGGTCGACAGGATATCGCGGCCCGCGTACGCCGCCATGCCTCCGCTGCGCGGTAGAAGGTTGGCTGCCAGCGCCTGCGCCGCAATCTGCAGCGACACCTCCGACACCGGCGCCACGCCCTGGTGGAACAGCGCCTCCAGCGTCGGCGTCGGATTCAGCTTGTAGAGCGCCTCCGTCAGGTCGATCATCCGGTTCTCGAAATCGTTGTTGCGCGCCGATGGTCCGGCCAGCGCGGGGCCGGACGCTCCGCCGAACAGGCGCGCGAAGAAGGCCAGCCGCTCGTCGCGCGTGAACCGCTGATGCCGCCCGCGCCAGAACGTCACAATACGATTCTCCGCCGCCCCTACGTTCGCGGAAATCCCGCCGCTGGTATACAGTCCGACGTACATCTCGACCGCGGGCAGCAGCCCCGCGCTCTCCAGCTCCGCCGCGAGGTACAGGGGCGGCACGGTCCGCAGGTGGCTCTGATCGGCGGCTGACCCGACCACCGGCGGCAGATCGATGTCGAACCCCTCCCCGCCCAGCGAGAGCGCGAATTGTTCCACCGATCCGATGAGGCGCAGACCGAGCGCGAGCGAGGGCTCGATCTGCAGATCGTCCGTTGGGCGGCGTCGCAGCGTGCTGAGCATGTCGCGCCTCTCAGGCCTTGGCCGCCGCGGGCGCCGGCGCGACCGCTGCCGCCGGCGGAGGCGGCGCGCCTGGCGCAGCCGGCGCTTTCGGCGACCGGTCCACCGGCGTCGCGTTGCCCTGGATCGCCGCGATCATCTGCGGCGAGGCCATCTTCTCCATCGGAAGGTAATCGCTCTTGAAGTTGACGCGCACCTCGCCCGAAAGCTGCGCTTTCACCTGCGCCTTCGATTCCGAGGAGTCGTCCACCGCGGACCCCACCGTCGCCACGTGATCGTAGCTCGACTGGGTATGCACGTCCGCCGACACCGGAGACAGCCAGCTGCTGTAGCTCATGTTGGTCTGCGCCGCGAGGCTGGTCTCCGACCGGTCGTACATCGAGGCGTGCGCCTTGCGCTTCTGCGTGTCCGACGCCCGCATGTCGAAGACGACTTTCGCGTGGATCAACCCGTCCGTCACCACGATGCGGTTGATTCCCAGCAGGACCATGGAAGAGAGCAGTTGCTGCCGCCCGCGCGCCATCTGCAGCCTCGCGCCCAGCACCAGGCGCTCCTCTTCCGCCGGATCCGAAAGGTCCGTGATCGCCTTGGCCAGATTCAACTCCTGCGAGATCTTCGCCAGCGCTTCCTCGGGATTCTCCGACTTCACGCTGAGCACCGGCTGCGGCGGCGCCGCCGGCGTCCCCTCGTCGAAGCTCGAGTCCGATTCCTTCACGTCCACCTGCAGATCGTCGGGGAATTTCTGCGCCAGCCAGTCCCGCCCGTTGTTGGGCGTGATATTGTCCTGCGCGAACTGATCCACGGTCTTGGCGACGTTCGCCACCAGCTCGCCATAGGCGTGCATCTGCTGAATGCTCGAATCGACAATCGCCTGAAAAACGCCTTTGATCAGGCCGGAGACGAACGCCGGGAAGTCGACCTTCTTCACCATCTCCCCGAACTGTTCGACGCCTTCCCGCACCGCGCCGGCGTGAAAGTCCTTGCCGGTCGAGCCGGGGGATTCCGACAGGCGCCGGCGGGTGGCGTCCGTGGGGTCTTCCGCCAGCGCCAGCACTCCGCCCTTCTCCGTGGAGAGCTCCTGCTTGGCGAGACCCTCCGGATTCACCATGTAGCTGCACACCTTCACCATCGTGCCCGCGAGGTTGCGCTGCTCTTCCGGCGCTAGCGCTTTGAAGCCGGCGGAGTTCTCCAGAATGCGGCGAACCTCGGGCCGGACCAGCCGAAGGGTCTCGTCGTCGGCCCAGTGGACAGCGCTTCTCGATGCGGTCGCCATATCGATCTCCTTACT
>CAZSQK010000113.1:0-26566 GCA_964608645.1 uncultured Solibacteraceae bacterium
GACCCCGCAGTACACCCCACCGAAGTGGACGCTGGGAACGAAAATCAAGACGGCCCAAATTTTGGTTTTTTTCGCTCCAGAGCAACTATAAGCCGCATGGCTGCCCTGGCCAAACGGCTGGAGGCGGAGTTCCCGGCGTTTGACACAGGTTGGACCACAAACGTCGAGCCCCTGCGCGACTCGATGGTGCGTGAGGTCAGGACGTCGCTGCTGGTGTTGTTGGGCGCCGTCGGGCTGTTGCTGGCGGTGGCATGCGCCAACGTTGCCAACTTGCTGCTGGCGCGATATACGGCGCGGCGCCGCGAATTCGCGGTGCGCATCTCCCTCGGCGCGGGCCGGTCCCGCCTGCTCCGTCAGTTGCTGACCGAGAGCCTGCTCCTGGGCCTGGCGGGCGGCTTGGGCGGAGTCGTGGTGGCCAAGTGGGCCGTCCTGGGGCTGATCGCCCTCGCGCCGGCCGATATCAGCAAGGGCGCGCAAGTGGTTCTGGATTTGCGCATCGTCGCGTTCGCGTTCGGGCTCTCCATTTTGACCGGCGTCCTCTTCGGGATCGCTCCCGCTCTCACCGGCACACGCGGAGGACTCGCCCAGGGATTGCGGGCGGGTGGCCGGTCGAACGTCGGCGGGGCCGGCACGCTTCGCGCATGGCTCGTCGGCGCCGAAGTGGCGCTCTCCGTGATGCTCCTGGTCGGCGGTCTCCTGCTGTTCCGCAGTTTCGTGGGATTACAGGGCGTCAAACCCGGCCTCGATGCTTCGAACATCCTCACATTCCGCGTCTCGATCCCGGCGTCCCGCTATCCACGGCTGGAGAGCCGGACACAGTTCTACGCCCGCGCCATCGAACGCATCGGACAACTGTCCGGCGCGCGCTCGGTGAGCGCCGTCAGCTATCTTCCGTTCAACGGGCTGGCCGCCGGCACGTCCGTGAAGATCGCAGGCCGTCCTCCGGCGCGTCCCGGCGACGAATTGGTGGGTGTCATCCGCACCGTCATGCCGGGCTACTTTCGCACGATGGGCATACCCGTAAAGACCGGGCGCGATTTCACGCCGGCCGACAACGAGCCGGACACGCCCTACCGGTTCATCGTCAACGAAACCTTCGTGCGCCGCTATCTGGCGGCCGAGCAGCCGCTCGGGAAACAGATCAGCGCCGCGATGGACAGGGAGAATCCGTTCGGCGAGATTATTGGCGTTGTGGGCGACGTAAAGGAAGGTTCGCTCGACCAGGAGCCCGCCCCCACCGTTTACTACCCGCACGCGCACCTGGTCTACACCAGCATGGCGTTCGTGGTGCGCGCGAGCGGAAACCCGCTGGCGCTCGCCGAGCCCGCCCGCCGCGTGATCCGGAATATGGACTCGACGCAGCCCATCGCGGACGTCAAAACCATGGAGTCGATCGTTGCCCAGACCTTCTCGCGGCAGCGCTTCAGCGCGCTACTGCTCTCGGGCTTCTCGCTCGCCTCGCTGTTGCTGGCGGCGGTCGGAATTTACGGCGTGCTGGCGTATTCGGTGACCGGGCGCACGCGCGAGATCGGCGTGCGCGTCGCGCTCGGCGCGCAACCGGGGCAGATTGTGGGAATGATCGTCGGAGGCGGCGCGCGCCTCGTGGCGGCCGGGACCGTGGCGGGAATCGCCGGCGCGCTGGCGCTCTCCGGACTGCTGCAGGGCATGTTGTTCGGAATCGGTCCGCGAGACGCCGCGACGTACGTCGCCGTCCCCGCTCTCTTGATCTCTGTAGCCTTGACCGCGGCATACATCCCGGCGCGGCGCGCCGCCCGGCTGGAGCCGATGGACGCGCTCCGCGAGTGAGCGAAAATGGCAGCATGCTTCGAGGAATGATCGCAGCACTGTGCTTCGCGGCCGCCGGGTTGTCGCAGACGGTCGAGGGCACGGTGTTGAACTCCGTGACGGGAGAGGCGCTCGGCGGCGTGAAGGTCTCCCTCGACGCCGGCGGCAAATCGGTTCGCGAGGTGGTGACCGACGGGCAAGGCGCTTTCCGCGTCGATGCTCTACCGCCCGGCGAGTACACCGCGGCATTCACCAGCAGCGGATTCGAGGGTCCGCCGCGCGATAGCGCCGCGCGCCGCCCCTTTCGCGTCACCGGCGGTAGTCCAGTCCGTCTGGATGCCAGCCTGACGCCGCTGGCGAGAGTCTCCGGACGGGTGATCGACGCGGCCGGCGCACCAGTGGCGGGCGCCATGGTCCAGCTTCTCGGCGGTCCGGTCGCATATAACGAGTCGTCCGGCAAGGAGGGCAGGTTCTCGTTCGACCGAGTCTCGGCGGGCCGCTATGTGCTTTGGACCCAACCGCCCAGGAATCGGAAGCCCCAATCGTCCACGGCAGACGAGCGGATCGCCTGGCTGAACACGTTCTTCCCGGGTGTGGCCGACGCGCAGGCGGCGACCCGCCTGGTGGTCCGCGCAGGGTCGGAATTGTGGAATCAGGACATTCGCCTTCTGTCCGCGCCAGTGCATCGCGTCCGAGGCACGGTCTTCGATGCGAGCGGTTCGCCCGTTCCCCGGACCCGCGTGACACTGGGCGCCAACCAGGGAATTTCGTTCCGCGACGAAGATCGCGAAACCTATACCGCGACCGACGCGGACGGCAACTTCGAATTTCCCGACGTCAACGATGGCGTCTGGCGGTTGAGCGCCGAGGCGGACACGCTCCGCGCGTTCACCGTCGAAGCTATGACGGGGCACGATCTCGAGCGCGTACAACTCCCGCTCAGCCCGCCGTTCACGCTACGGGGCAATGTGGTGCGCGAAATCCCGGACGGCGCTCCCGTGAGAAAGGCTCCGTCGCTGGTGGTTCTGTCGCCCGCCGGCGGAGGGAATGTGTACCACCAGGGAAAGCCGGGCGAAGACGGCGCCTTCGAAATCGAGGGGGTTCATCCCGGGCGCTACCTGGTGCGGCCCATCCAGCCGGGACCGCCGTTTTACCTCGCATCCATCAAGCTCGGGGAGCGCGAGATCTTGGATCGGCAATCGGTCGATCTGGTGTCCGGAGCCCTCCCTCTGACGATCGTCTACAAATCGAATGGCGGCGGTGTTCGCGGCACGGTCGAAAATTGCGGGTCGGCAGCCGTCGTATTCGTGCCGCAGGATCCCGCCTTGCGGATGCCCGAGTTCATCCGGGGGGCGGCCTGCGGCGAAGGCGGCCGCTATGAAATCGCCAACATGCGTCCGGGCGAATACGATGGCTTCGCCTTCGACCGCGGTCCCGGCCTGGAAGAGATGTTCTTCGGATTCCACCTTGACCAGGGGTTGCTCAATCGCGCGGCCCACGTGACCGTCCGCTCGGGCGAGTTCACGTCCGTCGATTTGCGCGTGACCGAAAGGCCTTGAGCGCGGACTGCCAATCCTGCGCCAGCATGCCCCAAACCTCCAGGTCCACCCAGCGGTCGTTCACCCATTCCGCCTCGCGCATCACGCCTTCGCGGGTGAACCCCAGACGTTCCGGGATCGCGCAGCTCTTGCGGTTCTCCGTGCCGCACTGGATGGTCACCCGATGCAGCCCCATCTCCTCGAACAGGTAGCCGATCAGCGCGGCGCAGCATTGCGTGATGACACCCTTGCCTTGACACGCCGCGTCAATCCAATATCCGAGGCTGCAGTGCCGGTTGGCCCAGTCGATGGGGTGACAGCCGACGCTGCCGGCAATCTCGCCCCCCTGCCAGATCGCGGCGTTCGGCCCCAGGTTGGCCTCGAACTGGTCCAGCCGGCCGGCGATGAAATCGCGGACCTCGCTGGCCGAATGCGTGCGGTCCACCCAGGGAAGCCACTGCCGCAGGTGCATGCGATTGCGGTCGGCGACGGCGAAGAGCCGCTCCGCGTCGCGCATCTCGAACTGCCGCAGTTCGAGGCCGGGCGCCACAGCGAGACGGAACACGTTACGCCTCCACCGGCGCGAACGCGGGCGCCGGAAACGTCCCGAAGCCGCGAACCTTGACAGGCACTGCGGAGAATTGCAAGCGGCCGGAAGGCAGGCCGCCGAGGTTGCACACGCGCTCGCACACGGGAATTTCTGCCCCCAGGAGGATGGAATGAGCTGGCCGCGACCCGTCGGCCGTGTCGTGCACGAGGACCGCCCGGCCGCCGATGCCGATGGCGGGCGTGTCAGAAGGGACGTGGACCACTACAGCGTCGAGAGGGGCCAGAAACTCCAGCGGCAATTGCGCCAGGTCCTTTCCCCCGGCGTACGGGTGGAACTCGGTTCCGGGCGCATAGAAGGCGCGGGAACGTTCGCGGCTCAGGAAATCGCAAATCACAGATGCGGGCATTCCTTTGTAAGTGACCATCCCGTGCTCTACGGGATGCCTCCGGTCGAAAAGCTTCATGCGGTTCCGCTGGGCTTCTGCGGATTGCGCGATTTCGAGATGGCCGGCGTCTCCGGCGTTTCGGGCTGCATCGCGTACGTCAGAAGCGATGTCTTCAGAATATCGAACGCCGACTGTGGGTCGTCGGCATATTGAAACAGATTCAGATCCTCGGGCGAGATCATGCCGTACTTCAGAAGCGCGTCGAAATTGACAATTTCCTTCCAGTATTTCGAGCCATAGAGCACGATCGCCATTTTCTTGGCGAGTTTCTGAGTTTGGGTCAGCGTCAGTAACTCCATCAACTCGTCGAGCGTGCCGAAGCCTCCCGGAAACACCACCAGCGCCTTGGCGAGGTACGCGAACCAGAACTTCCGCATGAAGAAGTAGTGGAACTCGAAGGAAAGCTCGGGCGTGATGTATGGGTTCGGGAACTGCTCGAACGGCAGTCCGATGTTCAACCCGACGGTCTTGCCCTTGGCGTCGTACGCGCCCCGGTTAGCGGCCTCCATGATGCCCGGACCGCCGCCGGAACAGACGACGAAACGATACGTGCTGTTGGTGAACTGGTCGGCCCACTCCGTGAGCATACGGGCGAGCGCGCGCGCCCCATCGTAATACTCGGCCAACGGCCCGTTCTCAGTGAGGCGCGCCGAACCGAAGAACACCACCGTGTCCCTCACCTTTTCGCGGCGGAAGTGGGCGAGGGGCTCGAGGAACTCCGCGACCATGCGGATCACGCGGGCGTCCGGACTGTTGAGGAACTTCTCGTTCAGATACGCCACCGGCCGGCGATTACGATTCGGAGGTGGTTCGATTGGATTGTTTGGCATGCTGCTCCAGCTCATCGACCTTTTTCTTCAACTCTCGCACGGACTTCAGCATTTCCGGTAAACGCGGTAACACCGTGATCGAGCGCAGCCACTCGTTGGCGGCGAAGGCCGGCGATCCGGAAATGCGGTCTCCCGCTTCGACGTCGCCGCCGATCCCGCTCTGCGCATAGACAATCGCGCCCTCATGCACCGTGAGATGCCCGGACGACCCGACCTGCCCGGCCAATAGCACGTTACGCTCCAGGACTGTGCTCCCGGCGAGCCCCGTTTGTGCGCAGATAATGTTGTCCTCGCCGACAACGCACGCGTGTCCGATCTGCACCAGGCTATCGATTTTGGCGCCGCGGCGCACGCGCGTCTCACCGACCGTCGCGCGGTCCACCGACGTCAGACTCTGCACTTCGACGTCGTCCTCGATGACGGTCACGCCGGATTGCACGATCTTGAAATGCGAGCCGTCGGCGCGCTTGGCGAAGCCGAAGCCGTCGCCGCCCACCACCACTCCGTTCTGCAGCGTGACGCGGTCGCCGATGCGGCAGAACTCCCGGACGGCGGCGTGCGAGTGCGCCAGGAAGTCGTCGCCGATCTGGGCGCCTTCATACACCACGACGTGAGGGTGCAGGACGGCATTTCGGCCGATGCGCACGTGCTCCCCCACTACCGCGAACGGTCCGATCGAACAGTTCTCGCCGATCTCCGCGCTCGGCGCGACGTACGCTCGCGCGTGGACGCCGTGGGCGGGACGCGGCGGCTGGTAAAACAGCGCCAGGGCGCGCGCGAAATCGAGATAGGGATTCGTGGAGATCAGACAGGCGATGGATTGGCCCGCCAAAGGCTCTGCGACCAGGATCGCCGCGGCGCGGGTGTGCTTGACCTTGGGGGCGTACTTGGGATTCGCCAGGAAGGTGAGATGCCCGGGGCCGGCGTGCTCCATCCCGGCGACGCCGGAGATCTCCAGTTCGCCATCGCCTTCGAGACGGCGTCCGAGGGCGGCGGCGATTTCACCGAGTTTCATAGAAAATTCCAGCGTAGCAGAGTGGCGGGAAGGAACTTCGAGGATGTGCCGCGCCGCGCGGGTTAGAAACGATACGTTTGATTGGAGGACTAAAAGGTCGATTGGTTACGAAACTGCTGTTCACACGTTAACGATTGGTGAAGACCCGAAACGGGCCTCGCGTCGGCCGCGTTTTTGAAATTAGGAGAAGCGTCATGAAACCTAAACTCCTCGCCCTTTTGCTGTTAGCCGGCAGTTCCTTGTTCGCGAGATCGCATTTCTCGTTTGGGATCGGTATCAGTCCCGGTTATGGATACTATCCCCCGCCGGTGGTGTACGAGCCTCCTCCTCCGCCCGTACGATATGTCGTCCCGGCCTATCCGGGTCCGGATTATTCGTACGTCGATGGATATTGGCAGCCGGCAGGACCGCGTTGGGCCTGGCGCACCGGCTACTGGGCGCGACGTCCACACCCGCGCGCTGTCTGGGTGAGGCCGCGATATTACCGCAGCCGCTGGTACCGCGGATACTGGAGGTAAAAGGCGTTACACCCTACCGCACAAGCCGGTCGACGCGCCGGAGGGCCGGGAAGAGTTTTGCCCAGAGCGCAACCACGAGAATCGTTCCGATACCGCCCGCCAGGACCGCGGGAACGACGCCGAGCCACTGCGCAGTGAGGCCCGACTCGAATTGACCGACCTCGTTGGATGCTCCGATAAATACCATGTTCACCGCGCTGACACGCCCGCGCATTTCGTCCGGAGTCCCCAGTTGCACGAGCGTGTGACGGACGATCACGCTCACCATATCGCAGGCGCCGACCGCGATCAGCGCCGCCATCGAAAGCACAACGTTGCGTGAGAGTCCGAAGACGATGGTGAAGGCGCCAAAGCCGGCGACGCACCAAAGCATCGCGGCGCCGGCGCGGCGCTGTAACGGGTAGTGGGCCACGACAATCGCCATCAGCACCGCTCCAATGCCGGGACCCGCCCGCAGGAGCCCCAGCCCAAACGCGCCGGTGTGCAGGATTTGGCGGGCATAGACCGGCAGCAGCGCGACCGCGCCTCCAAGCAGCACGGCGAACAGGTCCAGGCTCATGGTCCCGAGTACGATCTTTTCCTGCCGGATGTAGCGAAGACCGTCCAGAACGAAGCGCAGCGATGCAATCCCGCGCGGGCGCTGCCGCCCCATCACGCGGACCATCGCCATCAGGCAGAGAGCAGTCAGATAGGCGGTCGCGGCGCCGGCATACACCGGAATCGGCGTCGCGGCAACTCCATACACCAGCCCGCCGAGCATCGGGCCGACCACTTGGGCCGATTGAAAAATCGACGACCCCCATGCCACCGCATTCGGGAAATGCTGCTCGGGAACGATCTGCGGAAGAAGCGCCTGGCTGGCAGGCCCGTTAAACGCTCGGACCACGCCATTCGCAAGCAGAACCGCATAGATCGGATAGACCGACGTAAGCCCGCGCCATGTGAAAAACAGTAACAGGAGAGAGCAGGCCGCGAATGCGGCGTAGCAGAGCTCGAGAATGGCGCGGCGCGGATATCGATCGGCCGCATGGCCGGCGGCGAGGAAGAGAACGATCCCGGGCAGAAACTGCGCCAGCCCGACAGAGCCGAGATCGAGAGGACGTCCGGTGAGGCCGTAGATCTGCCAGCCGACGGCGACAGCCTGCATCTCCGAGGACGCCGTGGCCAGGAAGCGGGCCGACAAATAGAATCGAAAACTGGAATAGGTGAATGCGATGCGGCCGTCGGACAATTCCTCATTGTACGCGAGTCTATGATGTCTGGAGGCAGAAGGAGTTCGTGATGACAGAACCAACCAGGGACAGGGGCGCAGCCCCGACGCGCAAAGGGTACCGCACCGTGACCCCCTATATCGTCGCAGCCGACGCGGCGGGTCTGATCGAATTCGTGAAAGCGACCTTCGCGGGCGAGGAGGTCTTCCGGACCGTCGGATCGGCCGGCGGCATCCACTGCGAGGTGCGGGTCGGGGACTGCATGATGATGATCGGCGGCGGAGGGCCGGGACTTTCCTGGAGCGGCAGTTCGCGGCCGATGGCGTTTCATATTTATGTGCGCGACACCGACGCGGTTTACCAGCGGGCGTTGGAAGGCAACGCGTCCTCCTTGCAGGCCCCGGTGGACCAGCCGTGGGGTGAGCGCACGGCGAATGTCAAGGACCCGTCTGGCAACCACTGGTATATCGCAACGTTTCAGGGCGAGAACTATTTCTCCGAAGGCGCGCCGGCTGTGCAACCCTACCTCCATCCGCCGAAATCCGAGCCGGTGATTTGTTTCCTGGAGGAGGCGTTTGGAGCAGTGGAAACCGGCCGGGCCACATCGCCCGAGGGCGCTATTCTGCATACGACGCTGAAAATCGGCGACGCGGCGATGGAGCTGACCGACGCCGCCGGCCCCTACCAGCCGATGCCGTCGATGTTCTACGTGTACGTTTCGGATATCCAGGCGGCATACGCCAAGGCCCTGGCAGCCGGCGCGACGTCGATCCAGCCGCCCGCCGATCAGTCATATGGCGATCGGACGGCGGCGGTTCGGGATCCGTGGGGCAACGATTGGTATCTCGCGATGTTAGTCCGCGAAGACTGACCTCTTCACAGTTCGGCCAGAGCGTGGTGCACCAGATGAATGCTGATCGCGCCCTCGCCCACGGCGGACGCGACGCGCTTCACATTGCCCGCTCGGGCATCGCCGACGGCGAAGACGCCCGGCAGGCTCGTTTCCAACATTTGAGGAGGGCGCGTGAGCGGCCACGATGGCGTCTCATCGGTCGATGTATACCCATCGAGATCGCGCCCGGTCAGGATAAAACCCTTGTCGTCGAGCGCCAGGCAGCCGCGCAGCCAATCGGTTTTGGGCGAGGCGCCCGTCATCATGAAGACGTGGCGCAGATCGTGCGTCGAAGTTTCCCCCGTCGCGCGGTTCCGCCACGTGACGCGCTCCAGCCGCGACTCGCCTTCAAGGGCGATAATCTCCGTGCTCAGATGCAGGTCCAGCTTGGGGTTCTCCGTCAGGCGCTGGATCAAATACCTGGACATCGTGCTCGATAGTTCTCCCGCGCGCACCAACATGTGCACCCGGCGCACCGACTGCGAGAGGAAGACCGCGGCCTGTCCGGCCGAGTTGCCGCCTCCCACGACGGCGACGTCTTCTCCTTCGCACAACTGCGATTCCATGTGCGTGGCGCCGTAATAGATTCCGTCGCCGGCAAACCGTTCCAGGTTCTCGAGCCGCGGTTTGTTGTATTGCGCCCCGGTTGCGATTACGATCGCGCGCGTCAGCAGCCGGTCTCCGTTATCGAGGCGAACCTCGTACGGCCGCCGGTCGCAATTCAGGCGCACGACGCTGCGGGCGACCAGCATATGTGCGCCGAACTTGTGCGCCTGCGTGGCGGCGCGCGCCGCCAGCTCCTGGCCGGAGACGCCGGTGGGAAAGCCGAGATAATTCTCGATTTTGGAGCTCGAACCCGCCTGGCCTCCCGGAGCGCGAGTCTCCACCATGAGGACGTCGAGGCCTTCGGATGCGGCGTAGACGGCTGCGGCGAGTCCTGCGGGTCCGGCGCCGATAATGATCACATCGCGCACCTGCCCGCTGTCCACCGTGCTGTTGAGCCCGAGGCAGCTTGCCAGCTGCTGGATGGAGGGGCTGCGCATCACTTTGCGGCCGGCGCAGATGACCACCGACGGCTTCACGTCAAAGCGGTCGAGCAGCTCCTGGGAGGTCTGGTCGGTGTCGAGATCGACATAGGTGTGCGGGTAGCCGTTGCGGCCCAGAAACTCGCGGAGATCGAGCGTCTGCGCGGAGTGGCGGGAGCCCATCAGGATGATCGGTCCAGCGCCGCGGCGGATCAGCTCCAGCCGGCGCAGGATGAAGGCCCGCATCACGATCTCGCTGAGCTCGGCGTCCTTGGCGACAACCGACCGCAGCCCGTCGCCGCTGACTTCGAGAAATTCGCCCGGCTCGGTGACGCGGCCGCGCACCAGGCAGCGCTGCCCCGAGATCATCGAAATCTCGCCGGTGAATTCGCCGGGGCCGTGAGTGGCGATGAGACGCTCGCCGTCGATGCTGGGCTGCACGATCTCCATGTTTCCCGAGAGAAGCACGAAGAAAGGCACGGTGGTGTCGCCAGGCTCGAAAAGAATCTCCCCACGATCGACCTTCCGCAGTCGGCCTGAAGGGCGGATGCGGTCGATGTGCGCGGGCGTGAGCGTGGGAAAGGTCTGCGTGCGGGGATCCAGGACGCTCGGTGGTAGAGACATAACCTATTTTCGCAGCTATTGGAAAATCAGGTGGGCCGCGGCCGTTTCGAGATTCCAATAGATAATCGCATATGCCGTCAGGTCGAATGCTGCGTGCGCCCAAGGGGATAATGCGCCGCGCCGAACCAGACTGACGTGAGCAGCACGATGCTTACGCGAGCGGTGAGGCTACAGCCGAAGAGTTTGCCGAGGCGTTCGAAGAGATAGCCGCGAAAAACGGTTTCTTCGCCGAAGAGAATGCCGGCCACCAGCCTCCGAACCCATCTGGCCGGCCGCGCATATCCGATCTCGTGCCACGGTGTGCCCGACCGCCAGGCCCAGGCCAGCACGAGGATCGCGCTGAGGGGCACAAAAAGCCCGTTGCCCGCCAGGATGACCAAGATCGCCGCGATGCCGGCCGGCCCAAAGCCGCGCAACGCCGCGGCGAACCGATCAGGTTTCATAGGCCATGATGATGGCGCTATTGTCGAGTTCGCCGTAGCCGGCGGCTTCCAGACGTTCGAGCAATTGGCGATGAACCTGCGAGAGCGGTGTCCTTGCGTTCCTGGCAGAAGCCGCCGCGACAATGAGGCGGACATCCTTCAAGTGCTGCGAGAGCTTGGCCTCGACGGTGAAGTCGTGATGCAGCATCTTCTCGCCTTTGTCGTCCATGACGCGGGAGTACGCGGCGCCGGCCTTGAGCACTTCGAGAGCGTCGGTGGGCGAAACCCCGCTCGCGTGGGCGAAGGCCAGCGTCTCGGCCAGCACGGCGCGATGCAGTCCGAGCGCGAGGTTGGCGACCAGTTTCATCCGCGCGCCGGCGCCGAACGAGCCCAGGTAGAAAGCGCGCGAGGCGAAAGTCTTGAAGATGGGTGCGGCGGCATCGAAGACCTCGCGGAGCCCTCCCGCCATCACCGTCGCGGCCCCGCTCCGCACGACGCGGCTCGAGCCGAGGACGGTCGCATCCAGATAGTCGATGCCGTCCTTCGCCAGCCGGGCGCCCATCGCAGCCATGGTGTCGGGCTCGCCCGTGGTGGCGTCGATGATGGTCGTCCCCTTCGCCAGTTGGATGGCGGCCACGACTTCCGCCACGACATCGGAGGTAGGCAGGCACAGGATGATAGTCCGGCATTCGCGCGCGACGTCCTGCGCAGAGCCCGCCCCGAGCCGGCGTTCGGGCACAAGATCATATCCCAGCACGGTATAGCCGGCCGCAGAGAGACGCGCCGCGATAGCAGAGCCCAGCAGTCCGACGCCAATGAGGCCGATGCTACTCATATGCCCCTACTGTATGACGAATCGCACGCCGCGGCGCCATGCATTTTGACCTTCGCACCGACCGGTTCGTCAGCAAGACCGGTTCACGGGACGCTGACCATGCATCACGGGGCCGATCGCAACTCTTCCTCATCCAGCCCAGACCGGTCCCACTCATTCCACGCGGACGTCGAATTCGAAGTATCCCTCGTTATCCCGAAACTTGCCCGTACGGTCGTCCACCGAAAACTCGGTGCGTCCGTGATTGGTCCGCTGGATCAGTCCTCCGGCCCCTTCCCGATTGCCCAAAGGTCCATTGCAGCCTTCTTGCCCGAGCTCGGCGAGACTCCAGCAGGCCACACCATGCGCGTTTTCGACCCTCACGATCCGCCCCGCCGGGTTCGGTACGTTCGCGCCCCACGGCAGATTCGCGGGCAGAACAATGTGGTACGCGCCCGGACCGGACTCTTCCACCAAGGCCCTCTCCGGCGTGCACAGGTTTCGATCCGGCAGACATGGCGCCTTGAGATAGGCGATTTCCGACGACACCACTGCAACACTCGAGGAAACGTCCGGATGTAAGGACCAGGCCAGAATATCGTGGTTCTCGAACCCGTTTCCGGTCGATGCCGTGAAGCCCGCATACGCAGCGCCGGCGGCGTCCACCACCGTCGAGAGATCCACGGTGGAGGTCAGGACCTGCTTTCCGTCGAGACTCACGGTGAGAATCGGCGGCCGGTACACGATGCGCGCCTCGTGCGCCTTGCCGTCCTTCAGCTTCACCGGCAGTTTGCGCGTGTAGGCCAGACGCGGCGGCGGCCACTTCATCTGCCGCGGCCGCCCCGCCGTACAGATCGAGACGAAGTTATCGGAAGGATCGCCGATCTCTCCGTTGCGGAAGGTGTCGAAAAAGATTGCGATGCTCTGCGGAATCCCCGGCGCCTTCCCGTAGCGCTTCTCGTCTCCCAAAGCGAATCCACCCGCTGACCCCGGACTTCCCAACGCATCCAGCCCGCTGTTCTGCAAGACGAACGCGAACCCGTCCGCCCCAGGGCCCAAACCGCCCTGCTCCGTCAATCGGAATTGGAAACTGCTCTCGAAGCCGCCGCTTACTTGCTGCTTGCCTTCGAACCACGCGGCCCCCGCCCTCTGCCGTTCCGCCGGAGTGAGCCGCAGAGCTTTATCGGTAAGCGTCGCCGAGCCTGTGAGGTGCAGCCGCAGCGCCTGTGTGTCCTGAATCTCCGCGTTCCCGCACAGCACCAGCCAGACACCCGCCAGCGCCAGATGACCGGTAACGCAGGATTTAACCTTCGGAAACACCGCGGTGCTTGTGCTTCCTCCCAGGATTCAATATACTTCATCCAATCGTTCGCACTCTGAATTAACTAAATAACTGGGAGGGACTGTCTATGACGGCTGTCACCCGATTCCTCGTGGGAATCGCTTGCGTATCGCTGCTGGGAATGAACCTGGCGGCCCAGTCCATTTATGGAACTCTGACCGGGATCATCACCGATCCCTCGCAGGCCGTCGTTGCCGGCGCCACTCTGAAACTGCGCGACGAACAGTCCGGCTCGCAGCGCGAAACCGTCACCAACGCCGATGGCTACTACACCTTCGTCTCCGTCCCGCCCGGCGCCTATGAGTTGACGGTCTCTTCGCCCGGATTTGAAACCCACAAGCAGACCGGCATCGCCATCCTCGGCGGCGACAAGATCAACGTCAACGTCGGCATGAAGCTCGGCAGCACCTCCAACGTCGTTGAAGTCACCGGCAGCATCGACGTCGCGGTCCCCGTCGACTCCGGCGAGAACTCGAGCCGCCTCACCACCAAGGAGCTCGAAAACTTCATCCAGCTCGGCACCAATGCCGCCGAGTACATCAAGATCATGCCGGGCTTCGGAATTTCCAACGGCACGAACAACTCCGCCAACTACAACGGCCAGACCATCGGCATCAATGGCAACGGCAACGGCGGAAACCAAAGCCCCCTCAACGGCGCCTATTCCTATAACGGCCTCCCCGGCAACACTCTCGACATCACCGCCGACGGCGCCCACGTCTCCGACCCCGGCTGCAACTGCGCGACGCCCGTCAATCCGAACTCGAACATGATCTCCGAGTTCAAGATCAGCATGTCGAATTTCAGCGCCGAGAACCAGAAGGGCCCGGGCGTCATCAGCTCCGTGGCGCGCGGCGGCGGCCAGGATTACCGCGGCTCCGTCTTCAGCACCTTCCGCAATTCCGTCATGAACGCCAATGACTGGCTCTCCAACTTCTCGCGCGTGCCCCGTCCCGAAAACGCCTACTACTATCCCGGCGTCAGTATCGGCGGCCCCGTCCGACTGCCTTTCAGCACGTTCAATAAGAACCGCGACAAACTCTTCTTCTTTACCAGCTATCAACATTTCTTCCAGACTCTCGACACGGGTCTGCTCCGCGCCACCGTGCCCACCGCCGGGATGCGCGAAGGCGACTTCTCTCCCGGAGAGCTCGCCAAGCTCGGCCGTATCACGGCATCCGGCTCGGCGCCGGGACAGATCAATGCGCGGGGCCTCGCCATCGCCCCCGGCGGTATCTTCCCCAAAAGCGCCATCGACCCCAACACGCAGGCCCTGATGAAGCTCTATCCGCTTCCCAATGCCGACCCGAATTCGAACAACGGCTACAACTGGGTCGACGACCTCCTGTTCCATCAGAACGGCCTCCAGTGGATGACTCGCCTCGATTACAGCATCAGCGATAGCACGAAGGTCTATGTCCGGTACAACCTGCAGCACGAGGTGCAGTTGTTCCCGATCGGTCTCTGGTCCTCAGCGACCATCCAGCAGCCGCCTTATCCGACTCCGATCGAGGGCAAGAACCGCTCCGATAGCGTCACTGCATCGCTGACTCACGTCTTCAGCTCCGGCATGACCAACGAGGTCGTGCTCGGTTATACCTTCATTGGCTTCCCCAACGTTTTCCAGGATCCCGACAAGGTGGATCGCACGAAGGTCGGCTACACCTATAAAGGACTCTTCAAGAACGGCGTCATCCAGATTCCGAACATCGCCGGGTCCGGAGACGCGGCCACTCTGAGCAGCTCCCAGGGGGGCTTCGAAGTCGGCGGACCGGGCAAGGGACTGTACGCCAACAAGTACATGCCGAGCTTTAGCGACAACCTGGCCCGGGTCATCCGCACCCATACCCTCAAGGCCGGCGTCTTCTACGAACACATCCGGAACGCCCAGCCCGCCAGCAACGCCGCCCAGGGCCAGCTCGCCGTCAACAACGGCAATCCGAACACCATGGGCAACGCTTACGCTGACCTGCTCACCGGCACCTTGAACTCGTACGCCGAAACTTCCTTCAATCGCATCAACGACATCTCCTACGACACCTATGAGGGCTACCTCCAGGATTCGTGGAAGGTGAACAAGCGGCTAACCCTCGAAATGGGAGTCCGCATCACCCAGTTCACTCCGTGGGCGGACAATCTCGGCTTCGGCTTCTCGATCTTCGACTACACCAAGTTCAACGCCGCCTGCAAGCCGACCGACTACTGCGGCTTCCTTTGGCACTCGCGGGACCCGAACGTGCCGCTCGGCGGGTTCCCCACTCCGCCCCCGTTTATCCAGCCTCGCTTCGGCATGGCGTATGCCCTCGGCAACAGCACGGTCCTGCGCGGCGGCTGGGGGCGCTACTACTATCACTCCGGCCAGTTCACCACCGGCCTGAACGTCTCCGCCGGCATGCAGACCGTCACGCTCAGCAACAATCAAGGCCTCAATAACACCGCCCTGCTGGCCAAGGACGTCGACAATCTGAACTTCCCGACTCAGGCCCTTTCCACCGGCGCCGTCGACAGTAAGAACAATCGCGATCCCGTGACGGATAGCTATAGCTTCACCATTTCACAACGGATCTGGAAGTCGCTTTTCGAGGTGGCGTACGTCGGCAACCAGACGCGCAACATCCTGAATCAGAGCGGCTTCGGCAGCGACATCAATATGGTGCCGCTCGGCGCCATGCTGTCGTCCAAGAACAACGGCGTGGATCCCAATACGCTCAACGCCAACAACTTTCGTCCGCTGGCGGGCTTCGCCGGCCTACCTCTTTCCACCAACAACCTCTACGCCAACTACAACTCGATGCAGGCGAAATTCCTCCGCACCCGCGGCCGCGCCGTCATCAATGCCAATTACACCTTCGGCAAGGCGATGGGCATCGTGAGTTCCACGCTCGACTCCTTCAACCTCAACAACGATTACGGCGTGCAGTCGACCAACCGCACCCATATCTTCAACGTCGCCTACTCCTACACGTTCGGCCGGGTCACGCGGAACAAGGCGCTCGGTCCGGTCGTCAACGGGTGGCAGATCTCCGGCATCACCCAGATCCAGAGCGGCGCCAACCTCACAGGCCAGCGCGGCCAGACCTTTGGCCTGGCGCTCAACAGCTTCAAGATCCCGGGCACGACGTTCAACGTCAGCAACACCTCCTTGCTCGGCACGCCGAATCTAGCGCTTACTCCCATCCTGACCTGCGATCCGCGTTCCAACCTGGCCGAGCACCAGTACATCAACCAGAGCTGCTTCTCGTTCCCGAAGAACATCGGCGAGAACGGCCCCACGACTCTCCCCGTAATCTACGGACCGGGGTACTTCAACGCCGACCTGGGCCTCTTCAAGAACTTCAATATCACGGAGAGGAAGAAGCTCCAGTTCCGCGCCAACGCTTATAACTTCCTGAATCATCCGCTGTGGTCGTTCCCCTCCGGCGCCAACCTGAGCCTCGGTTTCAGCGGCCAGACAGGATTGATCAACACGCCGCTGTTCGGATACTCGACGCAGAAGCAGGGCAAGCGCCTCATGCAGCTGGCCGCCACCTTCAGCTTCTGACCATTCGGGGGCAGGCGCAGGCCTGCCCTCTCTGCCGCCCTGCGACAATAGATCGTGCGCCTCGCGCTCCTACTCCTTGCCGTCGGGCTGCTCCGGGCCCAATCCAATCCCGAGGAGCTGCTCAAGCAGGCGATCTCCGTGCACCAGTCCGGCGACGCCGCCGCCGCTATTCCGCTCTACGAAAAATACCTCGCCCAGCGTCCCGATAATCCGACGGCGCTCTCCAACCTCGGCGCCGCCTATGCCCGCGCCGCACGCTACCAGGACGCCATTGTCCAATACCGCCGCGCCCTCAAATTCCACCCGGACAACCCCGGCGTCGAGCTGAATCTCGCCCTCGCGTTCTACAAGACCGGACAGATTGACGACGCAGCCTCGACTCTCGAAAAGGTCCACCGCGCAGCCCCTTCCGAACTGCAGCCCATGCTCCTGCTCGCCGACTGCTGGCTCAACATGGGCGAAAACAAGAAGGTCATCCAACTCCTCACCCCCATCGCCGATCAGCGGCGCGACGACCTCGCCATCGCCTATCTCCTCGGCACGGCGCTCATTCGCGACGACCAGCCGACGCGCGGCCAGGTCATCATCGACCGCATCCTGCGCAACGGAAACTCCGCCGAGACCTGGCTCCTTCTCGGAACCACGAAGCTCCAGGCGGGCGACAATCCCGCCGCGCTTACCGATCTCGCCAAAGCCGTCGAGCTGAACCCCGCGTTGCCCGATGCCTGGTCTTACTACGGCCAGGCCCTGCTCCGCACGGGCGACCCGACACGCGCCGCCGACGCGTTCCGCAAAGCCCTGGCCGCGAATCCCTACGATTTCACTTCCAACCTCCAGTTCGCCGTGCTCCTCAAGGAAGACGAGAAGATCCCCGAAGCGTTGGAATGCCTCCGCCGCGCTGCTCAGATCCGTCCCAGAGATATTCTCGTGCGCTACCAGTTCGCCACCATTGCGCTGCACGACGGCAAACTCGACGACGCCCGCCGCGGCCTGGAAGCCATTGCGAAAGAGGCGCCCGCCTTCACCGAAGCGCATGTCACGCTCGCCACCGTCTACTACCGGCTGAAGCTAAAAGCGGAGGGGGACCGGGAGCGTTCCATCGTCCAGAAGCTGACCGCCGAGAAGCAGGCGAAGCAGCAGCAGGGAATCAACGTGAAATGAGGATCGCGATCCAGTTGTCATGCCGCCGGCTCCTGCCGATTCGGATCACGAGGGCCAATGAGCCGTATCCCGATTAGCCGACGGCAGTTTCTGGCCACGCTGGCGGCGTCCCGCCTGCATGCGGCCACCGCACAGCCGTTCGAGGAGATTCCTGCAGCGGCCAGCGGCATCGCCTGGGTCCATGACAATGCGCGCTCCAAGGAGCATTACCTTCCCGAGGCTCTGGGGCCGGGCTGCGCGTTCCTCGACTACGACAACGACGGGTGGATGGACATCTATCTCGTCAACAGCGGGCCGAGCGATTTCTTCCAGCCGTCAAGGCCGCTGCGCAATGCGCTCTACCGCAACAATCGCGATGGCACGTTCACGGACGTCACGGAGAAGGCGGGGGTCAGCGGCGGGACGTTCGGGATGGGCGTCGCCGCCGGCGACTACGACAACGACGGGTGGCCCGATCTCTTCGTGACATCGTACGGCAAGTGCATCCTGTACCGGAATAACCGGGACGGCACGTTCACCGACGTCACGCGAAAGGCCGGCCTGGAAACGCCGGGCTGGACGACCAGCGCCGTCTGGTTCGACTATGACAACGATGGGCGGCTCGACCTGTTCGTGTGCGCCTTCGTCGAGTACGCCGCAGGGGCGCGCCGGTCGTGCGGCGAAAACCAGCTGGGGCAGCGCTACTACTGCATTCCGCGATTCTTCAAAGGGACGACCAGTTCTCTGTATCACAATAACGGCGACGGGACCTTCACGCCGGCGCAGCAAGGGACCGACATCGCGAGCGCCATCGGGAAGGGGCTCGGAGTGGTGGCGACCGATATCAACAACGACGGCCGCCTGGACCTGTTCGTCGCCAACGACACGGTGCAGAACTTCCTCTTCGTGAACCGCGGCCCGGGCGCGGGCGGCAGTTGGAAATTCGAAGAGGCTTCCCTGTCCGCCGAAGTGGCGTTCAGCAGCGGCGGACAGCCTCGGTCCGGCATGGGAGTCGACGCGGCGGATGTGTTCGGCAGCGGCTACCAGGATCTATTCGTGGCGAATGTCGATCAGGAGATGTTTTCGCTGTATCGGAATCTAAAGAATGAATCGTTCCGCGACGTCGCGTATGCCAATGAGGTGGCGCAGACGACCCGGCTGCTGAGCGGCTGGGGGCTGAAGTTTTTCGACTACGACAACGATGGCGCCATCGACCTGATCCTCGCCAACGGCCACCCGGACGACATGATCGAGAGCTATTCGCCGGCGGTGAAGTATGCCGAGCCGCTGCTGCTGTTTCACCAGGAGGACGGCAAGCTGCATAATGTCCCGCTGTCCGGTAAGTCCTATTCCGCGCGGGGCCTGGCGGTGGGAGATTTCGATAACGACGGCCGGTTGGATGTGCTCGTCGGGATCAACGGCGGCGCGCCGGTGCTGCTGCGCAACCGGAGCGGCGAGGGCAACCACTGGCTGGGGCTGAGGCTCGAGGGTGTCCGTTGCAACCGGGACGCTATCGGCGCGCGCATCCGGTGGTCGGCCGGCGGCGTGGTGCGGTCGCGATTGAAGAACAGCGGCGGCAGTTACCTTTCGTCGCACGATCCCAGGGAAGTCCTCGGAGTGGGAAAAACGCGGAAGATCGATTGGGTGGAGATTACCTGGCCTCTTCCCAGCGGTAAAGTCCAACGCATCGACAATCCGCAGGCCGATCGCTACCTCACGGTGAAGGAAGGCTAGGCGTTCGGCGGCCGGACATGGGCAAGTCCCAGTTCTTCAGACAGGCCGGGACAAGCCGACGCCGAACACAATGCCTGCGGCGGCCAGCTCGCCGACGGCATCGGCGCCGATCCCGAGAAGATCGGACAAGACCATCGGCGTGTGCTCGCCTAACGCCGGAGCAGGCGCGCCCACGCGGCCCGGGGTCTCCGACAACTTCACTGCGGGACCGGGTAGGATGTCCATTCCTCGATTCAAAGGCCGCCAATCCGATTCTGTTCAGTTTATCCTGGCGTTCGCGGTTTAGAAAACCGCGCCGCCTCGGATGGATGTGTAACCTTTCCCGAATCCGCCGGTATTATGACTGACGGCGCAACCGCAGGGCTCGCGAGGCAAGCAGCGCAGCGGCGCTTCCCGTCCGGCAAGGAGGATTCGATGAGATCGGTATGGACCAGCACAGCCTGGATCGGCTTCGCCATTTTTACCGTCAACGCCCCGCTACTCGCTCAGTTGCGGGACAACAGCGAAAAACAATTGACCTGCGCGAACGGCGGTTACGATAACGAGCGCGCACGGCACTGCGAGATCCGCGAGCAGAGCTTACCCTCGATCGGCCGCCTGAGCATAGACGCCGGCCAGAACGGCGGCGCGACGGTCAAGGGCTGGCTGCGGCCAGATGTGCTGGTTCGGGCCCGAATAGAGGCGTCGGGCGAGACCGAAGGCGCCGCCGCGATCATGGCCAGCCGCGTGATGATCGACGGGTCCGGCGGACAGGTGCGCGCCACGGGTCCCGAAGCGGAGAATCGCTCGTGGTGGAGCGTCAGCTACGAGATCTTCGTGCCGCAGGTTAGCGATGTGACTCTCAAGACCCTGAATGGCGGAATCACGATCTCCGATGTGCGCGGGCAAATCCATTTCGATGCCGTCAACGGCGGGGTGCACCTGAAGCGCGTGGCCGGAGAAGTGAGCGGCGGGACGGTAAACGGCGGGGTTGATGTCGAGCTGACCGGCCCCGTATTGGATGCGCGGCAAATGGAAATCAGCACCCGCAACGGCGCTGTCACGATCGCAATGCCATCACACTACTCGACCCGTGTGCAAGCGGAGACCGGAATGGGCCGGATTCAGTCGGATTTTCCGATGCCCTCCGACGTCAGTGGCAGATCGCGGCGACTGGATTTCAGCATTGGCTCCGGCGGTCCTCCCATTCACATCACCACAGGGAACGGTTCCATCCGATTGAAGCGAGTGGAGTCCCAGTAGGCTCTCGGCACGGGCGGTTCAGACGGCAAAGCGATCCCAGAGAGACTAAGTTCAACCTCTTCAACTGGAGATTTCGCGCCCTCCGGCCGCCACTTTCCCGGATCTCCGCATCGACCGCTCCTTGAACTGTATTGGGGCCCATGGTGACTCCCAGGGTTCTAATTCCGGAATCAATGCCACAATACGTTCATAGGAGAAATTGCGCATGAAAAAGCTGGTCCTCTGCCTCATCGCTTTGGCCGCGAGCCAGGCGAGCGCATTGTTCGCGCAGAATGTCGTGGGCACGTGGCAGGGGTCGTTACAACCTCCGCAGGGCAAGCCACTCCGGATTGTCTTCAAGATTTCACGAGCGGCCGATGAGAGTCTCAAGGCCGTCTTATACAGCATCGATCAGGGAGGGCAGCCGATCAGCGCGACTTCGATCAGCCAGCAGGGCTCGACGCTCAAGATAGCAATTGCCGGAATTGGCGGCAACTACGAGGGGAAGCTGAGCGGAGATGGCGCCTCGATCGCGGGGACGTGGAGCCAGGGCGGCGCACCGACGACAATGAACCTGGATCGCGCCACGCCCGCGACGGCGTGGGAGATTCCGGAGCCTCCGCCGCCACCGAAGCTGATGCCCACCGACGCCAATCCGGCGTTCGAGGTGGCTACGATCAAGCCGAGCAACCCGGACCGGCCGGGCCAGTCGATTCTGGTGGGAAGGGGCGGCGGCAATCTCTTCACGACGACAAATACGACGCTCAGCGATCTTGTCAAGTTCGCTTATGGCGTCCATTTGAAGCAGGTCACGGGCGGGCCGGCATGGACGGAAGCCGACAGGTTCGACATTAGCGGCAAGCCCGATCGGGCAGGCATCCCGAATCTTGCGCAGTTGAGGACGATGGTGCAGAAGCTCCTCGCGGAGCGTTTCCAGCTGACATTTCATCGCGAACAGAAGGAGCTGTCCGTCTATGCGATCACGGTCGCCAAGACCGGGTTGAAACTGACCAAGACGGAAGGCGCGGCGGGCAATCTGCCCGGTTTCGGCGGGAGGGGGCCGGGAAACATCGTGGTCCGCAACGCGACCATGGTGGAGTTCGCCAGCTTCCTGCAAGGTCAAATCCTGGAGCGGCCGGTAGTGGATCATAGCGGCCTTCCGGATCGCTACGACTTCACGCTGAAGTGGACCCCGGATTCCGCCCAATTAGCCGCGCTGGGACCGAACGCGCCACCGCCTTCGACCGACCCGGAAGCACCCCCGGATTTCTTCGCCGCGGCGCTGCAGCAGCTCGGATTGAAGATCGAATCGACGAAGGCGCCGGTCGAGGTTCTGGTGATCGACAAGGTGCAGAAGCCGTCGGAGAACTGAGTCCGCACCCCAATCGGCGCCCATCCGATCGCAAGAGTATAATGCTCAGAACCTCTACGGTTCAAACGATTCGATCAGGGGAGCGAGGCGACGAATGGGTCAGCAACCGGGCACGCGGCTGGAGCGGTTTTCTCACACGATGGCGCGGCTTGTGCCGGATGCCATCACCGCAAGTGTGATTCTGACTACCCTGACTGCCGGCGTGGCGCTGGCCTTGGGAAACGCGCCCGCGCGCGTGATTGATGCGTATCATCAGGGCTTGTGGATGCTGCTGCCATTCACCATGCAGATGACGCTGATCATCGTGCTGAGCTCGGCGCTGGCGCTGACACCAGCCTGCCGAGGAGCGATCACCGGCCTGGCGCGCTTGCCCCGAACGCGGAACCAAGTGATCCTGACGGCTTTCGCGGCCACGGGCATAGCCGGGTATTTGTATTGGGGGCTGGGTTATGCGCTCGGCCCCATCGTCGCCATCTGCTGCGCCGCCGAGGCCGAGCGCAAGGGAATTCCGATCGACTTTCCCTTCCTGCTGGCGGTGACTTATGGGGGGCAGGCGCTGTGGCAGTTCGGACTCTCGTCGAGCGGGCCGCTGCTGGTGGCCACCAGCGGCCATTTTCTCCAGAGCCTCATCGGCATCGTCCCGCTCTCGACGACAATCTGGTCTCCGGCGGCCCTCATCCACGAAGTCACGTATGCCGCCGTTGCCATTTTCGCCGCGTGCCGTCTGATGCCGCGGTCCTGCCGGCCGATCTCGGAGTTTCGCGAAGCCGCGGCCCTGGCCAAGGCGCCGGTAGCCGTGGCCGCCGTGGATGACGGCTGCGGCGGCTTGTCGCAGCGCCTGGAGAGAAGCCCCGTGGTGGGGTTGGCGCTTTGCGCCATGCTCGGCTGCTGGCTCTGGTATCACTTCGTGGTGAAGCGTCTGAGCCTGGACATCAATTCACTGAATGCGACGCTCCTGTTTCTGACTTTCCTGCTGCACCGGAACGTGCAGCGATTCGTGCTGGCGGTCCGGCAAGGCGTCGGCGCGAGTTGGGCGGTGATCGTGCTGTACCACCTCTATGCCGGGGTCGCGGGGCTGATTCAGTTCACGAACGTCGGCGAGAAAGCCGCGGGGATGGCAACCACGATTTCCACGGCGTCCACGTTTCCGTTCATCACGGCGGTGGCCGGAACGGTGTTCGCCTGCTTCATCCCATCGAGCGGCGGGCAGTGGACCGTGCAGGGTTTCGTGACCGTGAAGACCGCGATGTCGGTGGGGGTGACGGTGCAGCGAGGGATGCTGGCGCTCGGCGTCGGCGATCACATGGGCAACTTTCTGACGCCGTTCTGGTATGTGGTGGTGGCGGGCATCGCGCGCGTGGATTTCCGTTGTTTCTTCGGCTACGGGATGGTTTTTGCGTTGCTGTGGTTCGTGATCGGCGTGGTGGTGTTCACCTTCGCGCCGTGCTGACGAGAAAGGAATGGGAGATGTTTTCGAAGATCTGTCTACTGGCGGGACTGGCGTGCGCGGGGTGGACGCAACCGGCGCCGCCGGCGAAGGAAATCGCTCTGTATCCGGGCGTGGCGCCGGGTTCGGAGAAGTGGGACTATCCGGAGCGGGCCACGGGCACGGCAGAGAGGCCGCAGGCGCAGAACATCGTGCGGCCGGTGCTGCTCTATTATCCGGCAGAGAAGGCGAACGCGGTGGGGACGGCGATGATCGTCGCGCCGGGCGGGGGTTTTCGGACGCTGATGATGTCGTACGAAGGCGTCGATGTGGCCAGACGGATGAACCAGATGGGCGTCGACGCATTCGTATTGAAGTACCGGACGACTTATGTCGACCCGAAGGCGCCGGCCGGCGCGGGAGGGCGAGGACCGGCCACAGACGGTCCGCAGGCCGGACAGAATGTGCGCGAGATGGCGGGCGCGGATGGGCAACAGGCAGTGCGGGTGCTGCGGCAGCGCTCCGCCGAATTCGGCGTGGCGCCCAATCGAATCGGCATGATCGGATACTCGGCCGGAGGCGCTGTTCTGCTGTCGGCGGTCTACGGTCCCGCCGACGGGCGCCCCGACTTCGCGGTTCCGATCTATGCCGCGGGGGCGAGCGCGACGGCGCCACCGGAAGGCGCGCCGCCGTTACTCATTGCGGTGGCGGCGGATGACCAGACGGTGGGGTATCAGGGATCGATCGACCTGTTCGGCGCATGGCGGAAGGCGGGCCGTCCCGTCGAGCTGCACGTGTTTCAGACCGGGCAGCACGGGTTTGGAAAGAAGGGCGGCGGGGCGGATCATTACCTGGACCGGGTCGAGGAGTGGATGAAATTGAACGGCTGGCTGACCAAGTCCGCGAAGTGAAGTTACGGGAGATCGCCGGGCTGGAAATGGAGGATGTAGTCGGTCATCGCGCGGGTCAGTTCGCGGGAGGCGTAACTCTTCGCCTCGGCCATGGCGCGGAGGTTGGTCCAGCCGTCGTGGGAGATTCGGTAGCAGCCCATGATCATTCCGGTGCGGTCCTTCCCTTCCCGGCAATGGACGAAAACAGGCCATCGCGCGGGATCGTTCAGAACGGCCAGCGTTTTAGCCACGTCGCCGGGGCTGGGCGTCTCGTTGCCGTATAGCGGAATGTGAACATACCGCATACCGAGGCGGGTTACGGCGGACTGTTCCCAATCAGAGATTCGTTTGGAAAGACGCAGGTCGACGACGGTCTTCACGCCGGCGCCGGCGAGGCTGCGCAGTCCTTCGATGGACGGCTGTCCGCCGCGGAATAGCGATTCATTGACCTGATGGAAGTTGGGAACACCTGGGAGGGAGGTCAGCGGAGGAGTGGCGGCCTCGCCTGTGGTGGCGGCCTCGCCTGTGGCGGCGGCGACACACAGGACGACGCGCATCGCAGTGGCGAGTCTGGCGCCGGAGGCCATACGCATCTGATGTAGCAATCCAGGTTCCGCGGGTCCGGCCCCGGGCTGAAATCGTGGCGGCTCCTCGTCAGAACCGGATCCGGCCTTGAATCTGGTAGAAACGGTTCAGGGTCGCCGTCGTGGCGGTAACCTTGCCAAAGGTCGTGTTGAACGGGTTGGTGTCGGGCGCGGCAAACTGCGAGCGGTTGAGGAGATTCAGGGCGTCCAACCGGACCTCGAAGGTCGTTCCCTCGCGCAAGCGGAAGTCGCGCCGGAGGTTGCCATTCCACTGGTTGAGCCCGTCGGCGCGCACGCTGGTGACGTCGAGGGGAAACACGCGGGCCTGGTAGGCGGCGGGACCATTGGCCGAATTTCTCTCGAAGGGAGCGCCGGTGTTGAACCATCTATCGAAGGACTTCGCGCCCTGCGTCAGCGTATCGCCGACCGTGCTCAGGTCGCCATAGTAGAAGTTGTTGCTTGAGGAAGGCGCCCTGCTGGAAGTCGTAAGTCAAAGCCACCTGCCAGTTGCCGATTACGTGGCTGAGGGCGCCGGTCTTCAAGAACGCCCGGCCGTGGCCCAATGGGAGCTCGTAAATGCCGGTGGCGTTGAAGCGGTTGGGAAGCGGGCTATTGGTCGGGGTCCACTGCCGCGGCGCCGGATCGAATTCGTTGGCGATCACATTCCATACCTGCGCGTCCGACAGGGTGTAGGTGGCGCTCAAGTTGAAACCCTGCGAAAGCCGCCGCTGGAAATTGATCTGCAGGGAGTTATTCCTCGCCTTGCCGTAGTATTGGCTGGTGGAAAGCCCGTTCATTTGCGGAAAGGCGCGGAGAAGCCGGTTCTTCTGGATGGTGGAGCTGGTGAAGAAGCCGATGGTGGACATCTGCTGATAAAGCGCCGGATTGGACGTCTTCAGAGATGCGAAATTATTGATATTGAATGGGTTCGCCACATTCGCATTGAGATTTGTGGCAATCGCGGCATTGCGGGTCATGGAGGTATTCCAGTATTGCCCGGGCAGCCCCTGCAGGTTCTGGCCGACCGCGAGGTGGTCCCCCCACTCACCCCAATAGAAAGCCTCCACTACCATGTTGGGACTTAGCTGGCGCTGCATCCCGACACGCCACTGTTGCTGCCGGGGATGGCGGCGGTCGAAGGGCTGGAACGAGAAGCCTTGCCCGGCCACATACATGGCGCCCAGCGAATTCCCGAGAGGGGCGTCGAAACGAGTTCCGTCGGCGCGGACCGGGAAGGGGTCGGCGAGCGGAGAGACGCCGGCGCCGGGGTTCCCGGCCAGCAAGTTCAGACCGAAGTCATTGGTCAGATTCGTGGAGGTCGTGCGCGAGAAACCCGATTGGTTGAGGCTGAAGTTTTGCACGTTGATGGAGTCGAAGTAGACGCCATACCCGGCGCGGATGATCATCTTGCGGTTGAACTGCCAGGCTGCGGAGAGGCGCGGCAGCCACATGAGCTCATTCTGCCAGGGCGAGCGCGGCGCGCTGTTGGCGCCGGCAAAGACCGAACCACCCTGGACCGTAAAGCCCGAGGCCGCGAGCTCGGGGACCGGATTGGCGGCATACGCGGCCTGGGCGGCCGCGGCGATCGGCAGGGCTAGTACTACTGTGTTAGAAAAGAACAAATTAGTGTAGAATTGTTCTGTGGGC
>CAZSQK010000114.1:0-1349 GCA_964608645.1 uncultured Solibacteraceae bacterium
TTGAGGGCCAGCAGGTTGGTCTGCTGCGCGATCGAGGTAATCACCTTGATCACGTTGCCGATCTCCTGGCTGGACTCGCCGAGCTTCGTCACGGTTACATTCGTCGAATGCGCCACGCTGACAGCATTCTTGGCTACCCGGGCGGACTCGTTGGCGTTTTTGGCGATTTCGCGGATCGAAGCTTGCATTTGCTCGGAAGCCGAAGCGACCGAGGCGACATTCTTCGACACTTGCTCGGATGCCGCCGAAACCACGTTGGCCTGGGTCGCGGTCTCCTCCGCGTTGCCCGCCATCTGCTGGCTGACCGCTGTCAGTTCTTCGGAGGAGGAAGCCAGCGTCGTCGCATTCTGCGCGGTAACCTGCAACGGCCCGACGACCGCGTCCAGCGTTTTGTTGACGCCTTCGACAATCTTGCGGTAGTCGCCCTGGTGCTTGGAGGCGTCGGCGCGGGTACCCACGCGGCCCTCAGCGGCGGCTTGAGCCAGCGTACCGGCGTCGTTGACCAGCGCGTTAATGTTGCTCTTCAACAGCACCAGCCATTCGTGAATCTGGTCCTGGTCGGACGCCTTGGCCATCGATGTAGTTGTATCGCCGTTCGCGATCTTGGTTATGTAGGCGATCAGATCTGTCAGCCAGGCATGCACCCCGTTGACCGCATTCTTCATTTTTTCGTGATCGCCCTTGCAGGCAATCTCGACCTTCTCTCGCAGGTTGCCGCCGCGGACGAGCCCGAGGATTCGGTTGCCTTCCCCGATCGGCAGCAGGATGGCGTCCAGCATTTCATTGACGCCTTTCACGACATCGGCGTACGCGCCCTGGAACTGGTCGGGCTTGCCGCGCTCCGACAAGCGCCCTTCTTTGGACGCATCGATCAGCCGCCCCAGTTCCTTCTGCAACCCTTGCATCACTGTGGCCACATTATTGACCGCCTGCTTCATCTTTTCGTGGTCGCCACTGTAGGTCTGCGCGATCAGTTCGTCGACCTTGCCCGCACTGATCTGTGCCAGGACCCGGTTGCCCTCCCCGATCGGTAGCAGGATAGCGTCCAGCATTTCGTTGATGCCTTCGATGATTTTGCGGTACTCGCCCTGGTGCTTGCCGGCGTCGGCGCGGGTGCCTAGTTTCCCTTCCCCCGACGCCTTGACCAGCAACGCCGCTTCGGCCACCAGGGCTTTGATGTTGTCGATGCAGTTGTTGAGGTTGTTCTTGATCTCGTTGAAGTCGCCGTTGTAGTTGTCGGTGATCTTCGGCGGGATGTCACCCTTGCTGATCCTGTCCACGTATTCGGCGGACACGTTCAGCGGCCCGATCACCGCGTCCAGAGTCTGGTTGACGCCTTCGACGATCTT
>CAZSQK010000114.1:1449-26347 GCA_964608645.1 uncultured Solibacteraceae bacterium
AGCGGCCCGATCACCGCGTCCAGAGTCTGGTTGACGCCTTCGACGATCTTGCGGTACTCGCCCTGGTGCTTGCCGGCGTCGGCGCGGGTGGCGAGCTTGCCGTCGAGCGCCGCTTTCACCAGCATCATGGTGTCGGCCATCATCGCGTTCAGCGCCAGCTTCTCTCGCGTGACGTCGGCGGCGTACTTCACGACCTTGAACGGTCGGCCGTTCCGGTCCAGAATCGGATTGTATGAGGCCTGAATCCAGACTTCCTTGCCGCCCTTGCCGAGGCGCTTGTATTCGGCCGCCTGGTACTCGCCCCGGTTCAGCTTGGCCCAGAACTCCTTGTAGTCCCCACTCTGCCGGTAGGCTTCGTCGACAAACATGCTGTGGTGTCTGCCTGTGACCTCTCCCAGGGTGTAGCCCAGCGCCCTCAGGAAGTTGTCGTTGGCGTCAAGGACTGTCCCGTCCATCTGGAACTCGATGACCGCCTGCGACTTCCTGATCGCGGCAACTTGCCCGGCGTAATCGGCAAACTGCTCCTGTTCCTTGGTTTGCGTGTCCGGCGTGTCAACTCGGGGACGGTCCAACACGGCGGCGCCGGCGGACGTGTTTCGACCGGGGCCCATGCGCCCACCGTCGTTTCCTCTTGCCATTGTCTTTCTCCTTGTTTTCCTTTTGCGTAACTCACGCCGTCACCGGCGACGAATTCGTGACCCATTCTTGTCTTCCGCCGGCCGGTAATCTTCCGGCCGCCATCCGCAGCGATTCACGCAGCCTCTGGTTGCAGCGCTCGGTCAGCGGAGCATCGTGTCCGCAGTAAACCCGCCGGACATCGCGCGCACATAGCCGCTCCAATGCCGCCAGGAACCCAGCCTCGTAGGTCCCGCCGGGCGAGTTGATCAGCAAGGGCGAGTCGCCGGCGAAAAGCACGCCCTCCGTTTCGTTGTAGAGGCAGATCGAGTCGCTGCTGTGACCGGGGGTGTGGATGACCTCGAAAACCGCGTCGCCCATCTTGAGCCTGTCCCCATCGTGCAGCACACCATCGCCGCCATCGGTGTTCGGAGAGAAAGCGAGCACCCTGGGGTGGAACGCCTCACGGACCATCGGCAGCAGCGCACTGTGATCGGAATGGCAATGCGTCAACACAACCTGTTCCACGGGCCATTTGCCAAGCCCGGTGGGCGCCCGCTCCACACTCGCCAGGATTGCTGGATCCTGGCCCACGTCCACGAGAGTGTTTACGTCTTCCAGACGACTCGCATCGCCGAGCACGAGGTAAACCAGCGAGCTATAGATCCGCCCACTGTTCTCCAATGTCACGATACGCATCCGCCATGCTCCACTTTGCGGAACAATTGCCCGTCGGGAACCACCCGCTGGAACAGAGGGGCGAGTTCAGGGGGCATCTCCTGCGTCTGCTCGGCCGCGAAGAAGCCACCAGGCGCCAGCGCCCGGTGAAACATTCTGAGCACTTCGATCCGTTCCGGCGGCTGGAAGTGAAGCAGCACGTTCTTGCACAACACCAGCGAGTACCCTTGACCGATTTCCTGGAACGACAGAAGATCGTGACGCTGATAGGCCACCCGCCGGCGGATCTTGTCGATCACGCGAAGGTATCCAGGCTTGCCGTTGGGTTCGAAGTACTTGTCCAGGATGCCCTCGGGCAGCCGCGTCAGCTCCTCCCGCGGGTATAGGCCGGCCTCGATGATCCGTGCGAATGTGCCGGTGCTCTCCACGTCGGTCGCATCGATGCGGAGATTGTCGAACGCGAAGTGTCCCATTCGCTCGGCGAACAGGATGGACAGGGTGTAGGGCTCCTGCCCCATCGCCACGCCGGCATCCCAGATCCGGGGACGGCTGCGGCCCGCCAGCATGGGGAGGAGGTGATCCACCACCCTTTCCAGCACTTGTTGATCCCGGAAGAAGAAAGTGAACGCCACGCTCAAAACCTTTCCGCATACGGAGTGCGAGGGCCGGCTGTCGATGTTCCGGGTATAGAAGTGCAACCGTCCTTCACTGGACACCCTCAGAACGCAGACATGGGATGTAGTTCCGGTCCGTGCCCAGGATGTGGTTTCGCAACCAGCCGCCCAGGAACGTCAAGACTACCTCGGTCATGGCAATCTCCCCTGCATGGAAGCGGCTCTGAAACTCGACAACTGCCGCAGCCAGCATCTTGTGCTCCTGCTTGTGGTAGGCAAGCTCCGAGTAGCAGCTGCGCTCCATCAACTGCTCCTCGCTGGCAAAGTGGGCGGACGTATAGCGAACCAGGCTGTCGAAGGTATCGGCCAGAACTTTCTGGCTCTCGCCGCGGCGCATCGACTCCCACAACTGATTGATCAGTGAGATCAGGTGGCGGTGTTGGGCGTCGAGCTCACGGATGCCTACCGCCCAGGAATCATCCCAGCTGAGGAACTCCGCCCCGTTTGATGTCGCGATCATTCTTTATTTCGTCTCCCTTCGTCTCTGCCCAGTGCATCAGGCTGCGGTTCCGGCAGCGAGATCCACCGTTCGCTCCGCATCGAGCACCAGCAATAGCCGATCCTTCAGCTTGTAGACGCCGCGGATGAGCTCGCGCGCCGCTGGATCGAGGTTCTCCGGCGGCCGTTCGTAGCTGGCGGAATCCACGTCCAACACGTCTCCGATCTCGTCGACCAGTAGACTCACGGCGCTGCCCTCGGTGCGAACCACCATATTCATCGGCGACTGGTCACCCGCGCGTGGCGGCAACCGGAGCCGGCGCCGCATGTCGATCGCGGTTACGATCTGGCCGCGCAGGTTGATCAGCCCTTCGATGACTTCCGGCGCTTGAGGTACGCGGGTCATCTGCTGGAAGCGCAGCACCTCCTGCACGCGGAGAACATCCACGCCAAAAAACAAGTCCGCCACGAAGAACGTGGAGAACTGCCCGCTGGTCTGCGCCAGTTCGGATTTCACGGTTGCCGTATCGGTCGCCATCGGTTATTTCTCCTTTCCTACACCGACAAG
Source organism: uncultured Solibacteraceae bacterium (assembly GCA_964608645.1). GTDB lineage: Bacteria > Acidobacteriota > Terriglobia > Bryobacterales > Bryobacteraceae > CAZSQK01. The sequence goes on from CAZSQK010000114.1 coordinate 4,423, forward strand.
CGCCGACTCGTCGGCAGCCAGCGCCGAGGCCAGCCTTGCCACGGATTGAAGCATGGCATCCCGGTCGAACTTCACCTGGCAATCCTGGAATTCCACCTGCCGGGCTCGGACCTGCTCGGTCGAATCAGCCAGCGCCAGGATCGGGATGGTCTCCCACTCCGTCCGCCGGCGCATCGCGGCCAGCAGAGCGGCACTGCCGTTGGGCGGAAGATCCAGCGCCGCCACGACGATGTCGACCGGCTGGTGCTCCAACCCTCGAATCGCCTCGTCCAGATTGGCCGCCTCAATGACCCGGTAGCCCGCCATATCCAGGCCGCTCCGGATCAGACCGCGGGAGAACGCCGAGGCTTCGGCGACGAGGATCTTCCTGCGGTTCGCGGACTCGCGCTTGCCTTGGAACCAGTCCTCGGCGGACGCCCGAATCACCTGATTGAGATCGACGAAATCCGCAACCCGCTTGCCCACTACCGCCGAGCCGAGGAGGCCCTTGCGGACTGTCTTCTGGCGCACCGTGACCGCCTCTTCGGCAACATCCAGGATCTGGTCAACCACGACACCCACGCTGCGATCGCCATCGTTGAAAACGATCACCTGGGCCGGATCGGCTGTCTGGTCCTGGTCCTGTGCGCCGGATTCGAGGACGGTCCGCAGAGGAACCAGGGGGAGGATGCGGTTCCGGTATTGCACTACCTGGCATCCACCCGCGTGCTCGATGGATGACAGCGGGAACTCCTCCAGCCTGGCGACGAGCGAAAGCGGAACGGCCAGGCGCTCGAAGGACCCGGCGCGGAACAGGAGCAGCCGCTGCTGCTCGATCCCCGCTTGGGCCTTCTGTTCGGTGGCGGCGCGCGCCTGCTCACGATTTTCGGCCAGAACCCCGGAGCGCTGGCCGATGCCCAGCACATCGAGGATGAGGGCCACGCGGCCGTCGCCCATGATGGTCGCGCCGGCGTAAACGCTGAGGCCCTTCATTTGCTTGCCCAAGGGCTTCACCACGATTTCCTGAGTGTCGTTGATGCCATCCACCACCAGCCCGAACTGACGGTCTTCGGCCTGAAGGACCACCATGCTGACCGCCTCGGCCCGCTCGGCCGATTTCAGCCCCAGCACCTGATTCAGGTAGGCGATGGGCAGAAGACTTCCGCGCCGGCGGTACACCGGCGTCCCGTGCACGTGCTCGATGTGCTTTTCCGAGGAATCTCCCTCCAGGCGAATCAATTCGAGCAGGCTGACCTGGGGAATGACGAACCGCTCCCCTCCGCTGGTGATTACGAGGCCGGGGATGATGGCCAGCGTAAGTGGAATCTTGAGCTTGACAGTGGCGCCTTCGCCGGGCCGGCTGAAAATGTCGACGATGCCGCCGATTTTCTCGATGTGGGACTTCACCACATCCATGCCTACCCCGCGTCCCGAAAGATTGGTGACCGTTCGCGCCATCGAGAACCCGGGCTGGAAAATCAGGTTGAGCGCTTCCCGATCGCTCAACTTCTCCGCCTGCTCGAGTCGCAGAAGCCCTGTCTGGACGGCTTTCTGTTTGACCCGCGCCACGTCGATGCCCGCCCCGTCATCGCCGATTTCGATGTTGACTTGACCACCTTCGTGATAGGCGCGAAGAGTCAGTCTTCCCTGCGGCGGCTTGCCGGCGCGCACGCGCGCTTCCGGCGGCTCGATGCCGTGATCGCACGAGTTTCTGACCAGGTGCACCAGCGGATCCTTGATCGCCTCGATGATGGTTCGATCGAGTTCCGTCTCAGCGCCGTCCATCTCCAGCCGGATCTGCTTGCCGAGGGCCACGGCCATGTCGCGCACCACGCGCGGCAGTTTGTTCCAGACCATGCCGATGGGCTGCATCCGCGTCTTCATGACGCCTTCTTGCAGTTCCGTGGTAATCAGGTTCAGCCGCTGTGATGTCGCGTTGAGAGCGGCGTCTTCGCGCTCGGTATTGAACTGGAGAATCTGATTGCGGGTCAGCACCAGTTCCCCGACCAGGTCCATAAGCTTGTCCAGCAGTCCCACGCCAACCCGGATGTTGGCGTCCGCCACGGCGGAGGATTTCGAAGTCTCGTCTTCGGGCTTCGCGGCCTCGGGGTGCTCCGAGGATCCGCTGTCGCCGGGGTGTCCCGCCACGGGGCCGGGGCTCTTATCGGGACAGGGCCGGCTCCCGCCGTCGGCCGCCGTCTGCGCCGCGGCGCGCAGACGATCGGTCAAGTCCTCAAAGCGGTCGGGACCTTCCGCCCCGCTGGCCTCGATCGAGGCCAGCACTTTTCGTGTCGCATCGACAGTGTCCAGGATGAGCGTTACTAAGGATGGGGTAAGTTCCCGTTGCCCGTCGCGCAACTGGCTCAGCAGGCTCTCGGCCTGGTGGGTGATCGCTTCCAGAGTCGAAAACGCGAGGCAACCGCACGTGCCCTTGATGGTGTGGATGGTGCGGAAGATGCTGGCCAGCAACGCCGGTTCGTTCGGGTGTTTTTCGAGTTCAACTAGCTCTTCATCCAGGCGCGAGAGGTTTTCATGACTCTCGACTAGGAATTCACGAATCACATCCTGATCTTGATCTTGCATGCGCTTGTTCTCCACAACCCGTGAACGGTTCGGTGCTGTATACAGAGTGTGCTTGCAGCACGTTCTCTCAACTTCACTAGCGGACCTATGTCAGCGGCGGTGCTGCGAGCCATCCGCTGAATACCTAATCGACCATCGGGCTGGAAGCCGTTATAGTACTTTTCTGATCTTATTTGCGGCCATTCGTATCGCGCCTGTTCCACATAGACCTCCGGGTCCGGTAGCCGGCATCGTCGCGCTGTCTGGTTCTGTCAATAGATACTCACGGAGGGATCAAAGAGGCCAACGCTCCGAACCATCATGGTTGAGACCGTTGCCCGGTCGAACCTATTTCGAACTGGAGAACCGCCCAAAAATGCAAATTCGCGCCAGTCTTTGGAATACGGGCGGGAAATCATGACGCGATGGCGTCAACGAAATTGGGTGGGTGGAAGCCAAGCTACGTTTTGGAACGGTGTGGCTTCCCACCCTGGACGACCTTCGAACTCACCCTCTAAAGCGCGACTCGGATGCGGGGTCCGCGCTGGCGCTGGCGGATCCGATCGGGCGGGCGATTTAGAGCGGGTAAGAAGGTCTACGATCAACGCGTCGGCGCCGCCTGAAGGTGGCTTGCAGCCTGAAGGCTGGCCCCACTTGGGTAGCAACACTCCCGCAAGTCAATGATTCTTAGGAGTTTTCGACTGCTACCGCGTTGCTAACCGCAGCAATACGGAGCATCTATTGCATTCGGCAAAGGCGCAAGCTTACCATCATGCATCCGGGAGGCATTGGATCCATGTCGACGATGCGGTTGATTCCAGTTTTGGTTGTGCTGGGCCTGTTCGCGATTCAAACGGCGCCGGCCCAGACCACCGGCACCATCACGGGCACAGTGACTGACTCCAGTAGCGCTCGGATCGCCGGCGTGAAGGTGCTGGCGGCCGGCAAGACCGTCGGCGAGCGGCGGGAAACCACCACCAACCAGGCCGGCGAGTACACGCTTCCTTTTCTCCCGCCCGGAGACTACGAACTCCAATTCTCGATTGCCGGCTTCACGACGCAAACCCGCACCGCTACCCTGGCCGTCACGGAACGGATCGCGGTCGACGCCACGCTGCTGCCGGCGGGCGTCAGCGAGCGCATCGAGGTCTCGGCCAGCGCCGCGATGCTGCAGACCGAATCCACCTCTCTTGGACGGGTTGTCGATAGCGCGGCGGTCAAGGAACTGCCCCTCTCCACCCGTAACTTCACGCAACTGCTGACCCTCTCCCCGGGCACCTCGTCGCAGCTGAATAATGCCGCCGCGCTGGGGCGGGGCACGCAGATCATCTCTGCCTCCGGGGCGCGCACCACCTCCAACTCCATCCTGATCGACGGCGTCGACGCACTGAATATTCACACGAATGCCGCCGGCGACAACGGGGTCGGCTCCAATGGCATCATGACCCCGTCGCCGGACGCCATCCAGGAATTCAAAGTGCAGACTTCGCTCTACGACGCGCAATCCGGCCGCAGCGGGGGAGCCAGCGTTTCGGTGGTCACCAAGTCCGGCGCCCCGAACTTCCACAGTTCCGCCTTCGAGTTCTTTCGTAACGAGCACCTCAACGCCAACGACTTCTTCTTCAATTCGACCGGCACGCCGCGCGCCGAGCTCCGGCAAAATCAGTTCGGCGGCACCCTGGGCGGCCCCATCCATAAGAACAAGACGTTCTTCTTCCTGAGCTACCAGGGCATGCGCCAGCGCAACGGCCTCTCCGGCTCCTTCTCCCTCACGCTGCCCGCGATCCCGCTAGACCGCTCCCTGGCATCCCTGGCGAAGGCGTTCGGCGGACAGAAAGGCCGGGGCAGCACCGTGGTGGCCGCCGATGGGTCGAACATCAATCCGGTGTCGCTCGCGATCCTGAATCTCAAATTGCCCGAGGGCTCGTACCTCATTCCGTCACCGAAGACCGCCGGACCGGGCGTCAACTACACCGCGTCTGTGGCCGCCAGCTATACCGACGATCAGGGAATGGCTAACATCGACCACTATTTCAGCGAAGCCAACCATCTGGCGTTGAAGCTCATGATCGGCCAGGAACCGACCTGGAAGCCGACCGGCAGCGCCAACGTCCCCGGCTTCGGGAGCACACAGGACTTCGCCAACAAGAACATCAGCCTCACTGATGTCCACGTTTTCTCCGGAGCGCTGGTGAACGAGGCCCGCGTCGGCGTCTCGCGCGTCCTGGGCACGGTGATTCCGCAAACTAAGGTGCTGCTCAAAGACATCGGCATGACCCGGTTCAACTCGGCCGACTACCCCGATATCCCACTCATCACGCAGAGCGGCGGCTTCGCAATCGGCTACGACACCAACGGCGACCAGATGGTGAAACCCACCACGTGGCACATCAACGACACCGTCTCCTGGTTCAAGGGCCATCACGAATTGCGGCTCGGCGTGGAATACCGCCACTACATCGACGACTATTACAGCCGCAACCGGTATCGCGGCACGATCACGCTGCCGAGCATGGCCGACTTCCTGATCGGCCGGGCGGGGACGGCGCTGGCGCTGGGCGGCAACGGCAGCGGCACGTCGAACCTGAGCGCCACAGAGGTCGGCGCCGGAATTCCGGACGGCGCGGATCGCATCACGGACTTCGCTCCCTTCGTGCAGGACACCTGGAAGGTAACGCCGCGCCTGACGGTGAATCTGGGACTCCGCTGGGAGTACACCGGCTTCCCGGTCGACAAGTACGGGCGCCGCGGCAATTTCGATTACCGGCTGTACCAGGCGCCGCCCGCGGGTGGCTTCACCAGCGCCGGCTTCGTGCAGAGCGATACCGCGCAGAAGCCGCTGGCGGGATTGCCGGCGGTCAAGCCCGAACTCGTCGACCAGGTTCCGATGCACAACTTCGCGCCGCGCGTCGGCATCGCATACAAGCTGACCAGCCGGATCGCGGTCCGCGCCGGGTACGGCATCTTTTACGATCGCCTCTCCAACCAGCTCGGACTACTCACGTCCCAATCGGCGCCGAACTATCTGCGCGCCGCTTACGCCAGCGCCGATACCGTCCCGTATTCGCTGCAGAATCCGTTTCCCGTGCTGCCGGTGGGCAGCCAGTTCCCGCAGGTTCCGGTGATCTACGCGCCCCCCTACACAGCCGATCATCCTGCCATCGGGCTGAACTCGATGGACCCGCACCTGCGCGTCCCGTACTTGAATCAGTGGGGAATGAACGTGCAGTGGGAAGCGGTGCGCGACATGCTGGTGGAAGTCGGCTACGTGGGAACGAAGGGGACCTCGCTCCCCGTGCGCCGCGCCATCAACCAGGCGCTCCTCGCTAGCCCGGAAAACCCCGTGAACGGGATTACCACCAACACCACCGCCAACACTGCACTGCGTGTGCCGTACCAGGGCTTCTCGCCCAGCGGGCTGCTGGCGGAGGAGACGGACGCGGATTCGCGATACAACTCGCTACAGGCCAGCGTGACTCGCCGGTTCAACCACGGGCTGCGTTTCCTGGCGTCGTATACATATTCGAAGTCGATGGATGATACTTCCGGCGGCAACACCACGATCTTCAGCGAGATCGCCGGTAACGAAGCCGACCTCGGTTCCAGCAAGGGGGTTTCGGATTTCGACCGCACGCGGCGCTTTGTCCTGAACTTCAGCTATGAGGTTCCGAAGTTCGGCGGACGCCTGCGGCAGAACGCAGTGGGAAAGCGCGTCCTGGACGGATGGATGCTCTCCGGCGTCACGATCTGGCAATCGGGGACGCCGTTCACGGTGTCGGATAGCGGCGGCGGAACGTTCTATGGCACGTCCGGCAGCCGCGCCAATTACGCGCCCGGCGCCACCGCCGAGACGGCGCGATATGACACGCCGATCGAAGATCGCCTCAACGCGTACTTCAATGTCGCCGCGTTCGCGAAGGCCGGGACATTCTTCGGCAACGTCGGCCGCAACACGATGCGCGGCCCGCGGCAGCGCAACGTCGACTTCTCATTGAACAAGCGCACCGCGATCACCGAAAAGCTCCAGCACGAGTTCCGCGCCGAGTTCTTTAACGGACTCAACATGGTCAACTTCGCGTCGCCCGCCGGCAACATGAACTCCTCCGGGGTCGGCATCATCAAGAGCACCAACGGCAATCCGCGGGTGATTCAGTTCGCCATGAAACTGATCTTCTAGATCGGGAAACGACAGCCATATGACACCGCAATCAGCCGGGCAGGGGAGGAGTGTGCGCCTGATGCTCCTCTCGCTCGCCATGATCCTCACCGGCGATATAGGAGCCCACCTGGTGAAGACCGCCGCCGGGTCCGTGGACGTCACCGGCATCAGGATCCCGACCCAGAACGGCCAGTGGATCACCGCCGACCTGTTCCGTCCCAAAGCTGCCACCGAGCAGAATCCCGTGCCGATGGTGGTGGTTTGCCCCGGCTTTGAGCGGAGCAAGGAAGCCATGGACAGCTACTCGATTGAGCTGGCGCGGCGCGGAATGGCCGTGGTCACGATCGATCCGTACTCTCAGGGCGCCTCGAGCTCCAGCCGCGAGCGGCGATCCGCGACCCTTGAAGGATACGGCGTCATCCCGATGGTGGAATACATCTTCGACACGCCGAATCTCAACTACGTCGACAAGACCAGAATCGGCGCCGCCGGCTACTCGGCGGGCGGCAATGCGGTCCTGCAGGCTGCTTCCCATTTCGGCGGGCGGCGCGCGAAAGGCTCCGCCAAAAACCGCATGAAAGCTCCTGTCGAGGGCGACGAAGGCGCTTCCCCCAAGCGCGCGGCCAGCAAACTCGCCGCAGTGTTTGTCGGGGGCTATGTCCTGACGATGACGGACGCCGTGATCGACCCCGTCCGCTCGAACATCGGCATGGACTACGCCTTTTACGACGAGGGCTCCTTTCGCAACGCGAACCGGAACGCCGACATGCGCAAGGCCCCGGAGGCCCTCCGCCTCGTGAACTCCGGGCTCGAGGCGGACCACAAAGTCTCCGAAGTCGAGCCCGGGAAACTGTACGGCGATGCGGTTGCCCGCACCCTGCGGGTGGTCCACAATACGCACAACCTGCACCCGTTCCTACCCTACGACCGCGAGTCGATCGGCCACGCGATCGACTTCTTTGCCGCCGCGTTCGACCTCAAGCCGGCGCTCCCCGCCTCGCGCCAGATCTGGATGTGGAAGGAGTGCTTCACGCTCCTCTCGCTGGCGGGCGGCCTGCTCTTTCTCCTCCCGTGTGCCCGGCTCCTGCTGCGGCTGCCGGTTTTCGAGAGTGTGGCGCGTCCGGCGCCGCCTCCGCTTCCGCCGCTGACGTCGCGCGGCAGAGTCCTGTTCTGGTCGACCTTTGCTCTCTCGGGGCTGCTCGCCTGCTGGTTGTTCATCCCGATGGTGCGCGCGACGGGCGCCGTGTTCCCGGCGGCCAGCGCGGCGCAGCAGACGTGGTGGTTTCCGGAGCGGATCAACAACGCGGTGCTCTTGTGGGCGGTCGCTAACGGCGCCATCGGACTTGCCGTGTCGTGGCTGGTCTGGCGCTTTCACGGGCGCAAGATGGGGGTCGATCGGGAAATGCTCGGCCTGCGGACGAGCGCCCGCGAACTGGCGCGAACCGCCGCTCTGGCGGTGTGTGTCTTCGCGATGTTTTATCTCCTGGTGTTCACCTCGTACAGCGTCTTCCACGTCGACTTCCGCTTCTTCTTCGTCTCGGCCGCCGCCTCTTTCCCGGTGGACATGTTTTGGGTCGCCCTCGAATACCTGCCGCTGTTCTTCGTCTTCTATCTGGCGAACGCGATTCGAGTGAGCGCCGGCCGCTTCAAAGGACAGCGGGAGTGGGTGGGCATGCTGATACTGGGTCTCGGCAACTCGGTCGGACTGCTGTCGATCCTCGCCATCCAATACGTCTGTTTTGCGCGCACGGGCTCGGTTTTCTGGACCACCGAATGGCTCTACGCCAACCTGCTCTTCGGCGTGATCCCATTGATGTTCCTGCTGCCCTTTTTCCACCGTTACTTCTTCCGGGCGACGGGCAGCGTCTACCTGGGACCCATGGTCACCTGTCTGGTGTTCGTGATGATGATGCTGACCAACAACGTCTGCTACATCCCCCGGGGGTAGTTCGCGGGGCGGCCACAGGCGTTATCATAGGTGGCATGCGCGGGGTCGATGAGCTGTCTGGGTTGGTGGAACGTGTGCTGCAAAGCGAGACGTTCCGCAATGCCCCCTCTTCGCGCCGCCTGCTGAAATACCTCGCCGAGCGGTCGGTGGCGGGCGACGCCGACCAGTTGAAGGAATATTCGATCGGGATCGACGCGTTCGGCAAGGGCGCCGATTATAACCCCAGGCAGGACTCTACCGTCCGCATCCAGATCGGGCGCCTTCGCCAGAAACTCGCCGAGTATTACCGCGAGGAGGGCCGGAACGACGCGGCCATTCTCGACCTTCCGAAGGGACGTTTCAGCCTCGCGTGGGAGCCCCGCGACAGTGTGGAGGCTCCCGTGGAACCCGCCGCGGATGTCGAGCCGGCGCCGTCCCACCGTTGGCGCGCGGCCGCCCTAGTGCTCGCCGCGTCGTGTCTCCTCCTGCTAGTATGTTCCGTTTACGGCTTGGTCCGGCTGCGCGCGGCGCAGGCCTCGGCGAGCGCCTGGACGCCGGAGCTATCGGAGTTGTGGCAGCCGCTGATCGATACCACTCGTCCGCTCGCCATCGCGGTGGGCGACCCGCTGTTCCTCCAGTTTGAGAACCGCGCCTTGTACCGCGAGCTCTCGAAAGAGACGGCGGACGACCTGGCGAATTCTCCACGGTTTCAGACGCTGGACAAAGCGCTCGGAGGCCTCGCGAGCAGGCCGGTACACTACTATGCCGCGGTCGGTGAGGTCAGCAGCGCGTTCCTGCTCGGTCAGCGCCTGGGGCCGCACCAGAAGAACATGTCGGTGATTCGTAGCAGCCAACTGCAGTGGCAGCAGTTGGCCGCGCAAAACGTGCTGCTGCTGGGGCCGCCGCGCTTCTTTGTGGATAAACTGGGCAACCTGCCGGTCTCTCTCGAGATCACCGAGGCGGCGAACGGCTTCCTGAACGTGCATCCGCAACCGGGAGAACCGTCCGTGTTCCCGTACCGCGATCCGCCCGGTTTCATCACGGAAGATGGCGAAGCGTGCGTGCTGGTCACCCATACTGCCGGGCCGGAGGGCAATACCGACGTCGAGACGTTCGCCAGCAACAGCACCTTCGCCCGAGTCGGCGTCATCAACGCGTTCACAGATCCCGGCTTCGCCGCGATGCTGGTCCACAAACTGCGGGGCCCTTCCGGACATATTCCGCAGTACTTTCAAGTGCTGCTGAAAGTGAAATACAAAGGCGGGGTGCCGACCGAGACGTCCTATATTCTCCATCGAGCCTTGCGGCGTCGTCAGTAAGGGCGCGTCGGAACGCGTGGGCGCGGCAGTGCCGGATTGAAGAACTCCGGCCGGCAATTAGAGAAGCGATTGGTTTGACTGGCTCCCCTACGCAGGATTGATATCGTTGCCCCCTTCGCCATAATCAGCAGATGAGTATTCTCGGACCGCATCAAGCGCCGGCGTCTCTGCAGACCCACGCTGCACGGCTGCACGCGAAGTAAGTCATTGACTTTAGGTCGCGAGATGACCTGCGGCGTTCGCATTCGGCATCACCTTCAGGTTTTGGGGGCGATGGTTGGGATGTGGTGTAGTTGTCCGATGGTTTAGCCATAGTTCTCGGTCAGACCGAAAGAGACCGCCGCCGTGCCAGCAATCGCCTTTCGGCCACAATGCCAATGCGGTCAGGTACGGTGGTCGACTGATGGCTGACCAAGCGTACGTGTACTCGCAATCCGTCAGTGTCTTCGCATTGATCTTGCTCGCGAAATACACAAGAAGCCTTCCGCCAGGCGAGATATCGCACCGCGGTTCGTAGAGGCGGCCGTGAAACCATTGCCCGCATTCGAAGCGGCCGATATCTGTACGCCAGTCGGTCGCGTTTTATCGTGGTCGTTGCTGTTTGGCGCTTTGTTCGCGCTCCCCGTTAAGGTCCTGTGGAATTTCCTTATGCCGGCATTTTCGGCCTGGGAAATTGGCTTCGGGCCGGCGTACGCCATCGCCTTGTTGGCAACTCTGCTGTTTCAGAGATAGCGGAATGAAGATCTTGTAAAAGATCAAGCAGGCTCTTAAGCACCTCGGCGGACTGTTTATCCGTGACGAGATACCCCGCGGGAAGCGCCTATCGACCTGTACCCGAAGCCGGCCGAACACGCCGGACGCTCCAGCTAAAGCGGAGCGGAAAGCTAAAGCGGAGCGCGAGACTCTGTAAAAGTACTTTTACAAAATGTCAAGCACTGTATGTATCTTATTGATGCTATAAGGTTGGCTCGCCAGGAGAATGCGCTTCGAACTGATTCTCCGCCAGCATCATGACAGCAGGTCGGCTGGTGCTATGATGTAGACATGAGGACGACAATCACGTTGGAGCCGGATGTCCAGGCTCTCATCCGGACGGCCATGAAGGAGCGAGGGATCTCTTTTAAGGAAGCGCTCAATTCGGCGGTGCGATGCGGTCTGACTCAGGGGAAACCCAAGCGGCGCGACTTCGTGCAGAGATCCTTTTCACTCGGCACGGATCAGAATTTCAGGTGGGACAAGGCACTGGAAGCGGCAACTGCGCTAGAAGATGAAGAGTCGAGCCGGAAGCTCTCTCTGCGCAAATGATCGTCGTTGACGTTAATCTATTGATCTATGCGGTCAACCAGGATTCTCCGGACCATCACAAGGCCAAAACATGGCTCGAAGCTGCTGTATCCGGGACGGAAACCGTAGGGCTGCCCTGGATCGTTCTAGTGGCATTTCTCCGTTTGACCACGAGACCAGGGGTTTTTCAGAAGCCGCTGAGCGTCGAAGCGGCGTTCGACTTAGTCGATGCCTGGCTGCTGCAGGGCTCGGTGACTGTGCCTGAACCTACCGCCCGACACCTTCAGACGATGCGTGATCTCATTGCACCGTTGGGTACCGGCGGAAACCTGACCTCGGACGCTCATCTCGCGGCTTTGGCGATTGAGCACGGGGCGGAGCTCTGCTCAGCGGACAACGATTTTGGGAGATTTCCCCGGCTCCGCTGGCGCAACCCGCTGGCGCGATGAAAGCGACCATCTTCTGGCCCACGTAGAATTCTGCTACTCGTCGGGCGCGTGGAAGGCAGGCTTCACCCAGTCCAGGGGCGGCTTCAAAATCTGCACGTACTCGGCGATGACCGCGAAATGTTGGTCCTGGCTTTCGGCGTCCTTATCGAGTTCGATGTCGGGCTGGTCTCGATTGAACGATTCGAGAAGAACTCGACCTCGTCCGTCCTGTTTGTCGTTCGGCGGAGGACGCCGCACGTACCGTTTTAACGTGGTAGGCGCACTCTGCTATCTTGCGCTCTTCGACCAATACCGTCCTGCCGGATCTGCTGCCAAGCACGAAGAACCGCAACAAGCAGTAGCTTCCGGAAGGGATGGCGGGCTTCATCGAGTGTCCCTCGATAATCACAACCAGATAATCGTGGTTAACGACCTCAAGTTTTCTGGCGGATGGATTCGGCCAAGCAAACATGCGTCGGGATTGGCTCGAAATGGCCCGCCGGCCGCCACCAACGAGTAGACAGGTATGCTCTGATAGGTATCACCGCGGTCTTTCGATCTCGCCCGGATGATTTCTGACACGGAGTTCAGCGTATCAGAAGTGTTCGGCCCTTTTTCGGGCTAGCGAGGTTATCGGGGGGACGCGTCTCCAGTTTGACAAAGCTGTCAAACAAGTGGCTCCCCGGCATGGATTCGAACCACGATTCACGGCTCCAAAGGCCGCTGTCCTACCATTAGACGACCGGGGATTGCTGACTTCCGACCAGTTTACCGTCTCCCCCGGCTCACCGCAACGACTCTGCTACAATCGTCCCGGAAGCCATTCTTGGCCGGCGCCGGGTGCGGGCTTCAAACCCGTTGTGCGGCACTTGTGTCGTAGGTGGGTTCGACTCCCACTGGCTTCCGCCACCCTTAACATTTGTTCACTTTTGAACCAAACGCCATTTCGGAACCGTGCGTTTCTCCCGCCGCCGCTGTACTCTATGGTTAATAGACGTTGATTCGCTCTGATCCCGACTGCACATCCTTCGCTCCTGTCGGGAATGACCGGTCCTGGATCCCGGTCATTCCAAACCCTTTCGCGCCGCAGCAACCGTCGTTTTGGCCTTTTGGCCGCGTAAACGACGACCACTCAGGGAGATCGACATGCCGAATGGCGCTAAATTGAGTTCTTCGCGCGAAATGGAAGACGCTCTGATGTACCTTCCTCGCAAGGGCGTCACCGACTACCGCAAAGGACAGATCATCTTCGACGAACACCAACCCTCCAAAGGCCTCCATCTCGTCGTGCAAGGCAGGGTCAAAGTCACCATCCCGCTCGACGACGGGACGCAAACAGTCGTCGATATCTTCACCACCGACGACTTCTTCGGCGAGAGCTCACTGCTCGGCGCCAACCAATATTCCGAGCGCGCCCTCGCGCTCGACAACGTCACGCTGATGTCCTGGAGCAACAGCGAGATCGAAGAACAGGTCGAACGACAGCCCCGCCTGGGCATTGCCCTCCTCCAAATGCTCGTCAAGCGCGGCCTCGATTATGAGGAGCGCCTGCAAAGCTTTGCCCTCGATAAGACGCCCGAACGCGTCGTTCGCTCCCTCCTGCGCTTCTCCGACCGCCTGGGCACGCGCACCGAAGACGGGTCGATCAAGATCCCGCCATTGACCCATCAGGTGATCTCGGAATACGTCGGCACTTCGCGCGAAATTGTCACCTTCCAGATGAACCACCTCCGCCAAAAAGGCCTGCTCCGGTATTCGCGCAAAGGCATCCAGGTCTATTCCGAAGCCCTCCGCGAGCACCTGCAGGCGCAGACGGGCCACCAGCATTGGCCACAATCGTCAGGCGAACGCACCCTCACGGCTGGGGATCGCGGATTCTAACCTCCGGCAGCGTTCCGACGCTGCCCAAATTCAGCATCGGAACTTCGCTGCCGCTCGGGTACAGTCGTTACACGAGGGCAGCGATGAGGTGGTATCCGTTTCTCTACACGGTCCTGGCTACCCAACTGGCAGGACAGCAAAATACCGGCGTTGACCGGCTGATGGCTGAGGGCGGACCGCCCCGTCCGCGCGTTCTCCGCAGTGCGGAACCGTCCGATAGCGTCATCGTCACTTTGCCGGGCGCCCGCACGGCTGCCGTCAATCCACCGCTCCCCATCCAACCTCCACCAGCCATCGAACCCGCGGACGCCGACGACCACCGCCCGCTCCTGCGCCGCGCCCCGAAACCGATTCTGCCCGCCGAATTCGAGCGCGATAGCGCCGGCTTCACCCAGAAGATGATCGGCCTCTGGTCCGAACCCGACGCCTATAACCTGTACGGCGAGCCCCTCCGCGAACGCATCGTCCTCGATGAGGGCGAAGCCGAAAGTGGGCGCATCTACGCCTTTTCCGATCCCACCGGCCGGTATCGCGAGATTGAACTCGATTTCTCCAAGGACGCCGGCCTCCTCCGCACCGTTTTCGTCTATCCCTGGAAGATGTCGTGGCAGGAATGCCGCAAGATCTGGAGCGGCCGGTTCACTTCCACTGAGGCGAATAAGGGGCGAACCTTCCATTCCTACGTCGACCGGCGCCTCGACGTGCTCGTCGACGAGCACGGCAATGTGATCAGCCTCGGCCTCTACTGAACCCCGGGATTAACAAACAGAAACCTTCCGGCGCTGTCAGGCGTTTAATAGATAGAGCTACGCGGGGCCCGCGGATTGGGCGTATAGTTGTAGCTAACAGGAGTTTCCGCATGACACGTCGATTCCAAGCGCCGGTGGCCGTTCTGGCCGCACTCAGCCTCTTCTCGATAGGCGCGTTCGCCGGCGGCCAGGATCAGAAAGACCCCAAGGACAAGGAATCCGACCCCTCCGCCCCCGCGGAGAAAACCAACGGCAAGACCAAGAAGACTTCCGAGAAGAAGGTTGCCGAGAAAAAACCCGGCGACAAAAAGAAGGATCCCGACCAGATCGGCAATCGCGACATCGACAAGGGCATCAACTTCTACTCGCTCGAGAAGGAAATCGGCCTCGGCAAACAATTGGCTCAGGAAGTGGAGCGACAGGCCAAAGTCATCGACGACCCTGTGATCGCCGAGTACGTCAGCCGCGTCGGCCAGAATCTCGTGCGCAACTCCGATGCCAAGGTGCCCTTCACGATCAAGGTGCTGGACACTGAGGAAGTGAACGCGTTCGCTCTCCCGGGCGGCTTCTTCTTCGTCAACTCCGGCCTGATTCTCAAAGCCGAATCCGAATCCGAGCTGGCTGGTGTCATGGCGCATGAGATCGCCCACGTCGCCGCGCGTCACGGCACCAAGCAGGCGACCCGCGGCGAGCTCGCCAATATCATGTCGATCCCGTTGATCTTCATGGGCGGCTGGGCCGGTTACGCCATCCGGCAGGGCGCCGGACTCGCCATCCCGATGGGATTCCTCACCTTCTCCCGCTCCTTCGAGCGCGAAGCCGATTACCTCGGCCTCCAGTACCTTTACAAGTCCGGCTACGATCCGACGGCCTTTGTCGACTTCTTCGAAAAGATCCAGTCGCTCGAAAAGAAGAAGCCCGGCTCCGTCTCCAAGGTCTTCTCGACCCACCCGATGAGCGACGATCGGATCAAAGCGGCCCAGGACGAGATTCAGAAGATTCTGGCGCCCAAGCCCGAATACGTCGTCAACACGTCCGAATTCAACGACGTCAAAGCCCGTCTTGCCATGATGCACAATAAGCGGAAGGTGGACAACGAAGATCCCAGCCGTCCGCGCCTGCGCCGCGCCCCCGGCAGCACCACCGGTCCCGTGGACGCCGATGAAGACGGCAAGAAGCCGAAGACGGATTCGGACGAACGGCCGACCCTCAAACGCCGCGATCAGTAATCCGCAGTTTCACCGCAAAAGGGGCAGGTCTCGGACCTGCCCCTTTTTATGTCTCGACCAGCCGGCGATACGCGCGGCGCGCCACCACCAGTTCCTCATTGGTCGCCAACGCAATCACATCCACACGCCCGGCCGACACCACGCGGTCCCCGCTGCCCTTTTCGTTCGCATCCGCATCCAGCGTGACCCCCAAAAACTCCAGCCTGGCGCAACACGCCGCGCGCAGCCGCGCTGAGTTCTCGCCGATTCCGCCCGTGAACGCCACCGCATCCAGGCCGCCCATCGCCGCGGCATACGCCCCGATCGTCTTCTTCACCTGGTAGGCGAACACCTCCAGAGCCAATTCCGCCCGGCGCGTGCCCGCCGCCTCGATATCTCGCAGGTCGCCGCCCGCGACCGCGGACAGCCCCGCCAGTCCCCCGCCCTTCGCCAGCTGCTCCCGCACTTCGGAGGTGCTCCAGCCGTGACGCTCCATCATGTACAGCACCGCGAACACATCCAGATCGCCGTGCCGGGTCGCATTTTCCAGCCCGGATTGCGGCGAAAAGCCCATCGTCGTGTCCACCGACCGGCCGCCGTCGATCGCGCACATCGACGAGCTCCCGCCCAGGTGGCAGCTCACCAGCTTCACGGCGCGTCCGAGCATCGCCGCAACGCGCTCGCTCACGTATTGGTGCGACGCCCCGTGGAAGCCGTACTTCGCCACGCCCTCCTCCAGCCATTGCCCGGGGACGCCGTACAGCCGCGCGTGCTCCGGCATCGTGGCGTGGAATTCCGGTTCGAACGCCGCCACGATCGGCGTCCCCGGCATCGCCTCCCGGAACGCTTCGATCGCCGTGAGGTATATCGCGTTGTGCGCGGGCGCTGCGGGCAGAAACTGCCGCAAGGCATCCACCACGCCCTCGTCCACCACGAAGGTTCCGCGATAGCGCGGACCGGCATGCACCGCCTTGAGCGCCACGGCGTCGATCGGCGTTCCGCCGGTTCCAATGGTCTGAATGGCGTCCCGATAGTTGGCGACGCGTTCCAGCCGTCCCTTGCCGAGAACCGTCTCGGACGGCATTTCGAGGATCTGGTACTTCAGTGACGTGGAGCCCAGATTCGGGATGAGAAGATTCACTTGATTCCGTGGTATTCCGTCGTGATGCGCTTCAGGTTGGCGGCGGCTGTCGCCTGGTAGGGGCTCTTGATAGCCGCGCAGGCGCGAAAGTAGTTGGCCGATTCCTGCGCTTTCTCGGCATTGCCGCCGCTGGCCAGCTTGTAATCGGAAAGCCCCAGCAGGAACAGCGTTTCGGGCTTCAGTGCCGGGTTCGTTTCCACCAGCGGCAGGGCCTTGCGCAGCTCCTGGTCGGCTTGCGCGTGCTTGTTCTCCATGGAGTACAGCTTCCCGTTCATATAGTGCGCCAGCCCAGTGATCAGGTTCTTGCGCGCCGTCCAGTCGGCGTCGCTCGCTCCCTCGGGTTTGGGCTTGGAATTCATCAGCTCCACGATCTTCGCCGAGTACGCGTGCACCTTCTCCGGTTCCTTCTTCTGCTGCATGTAGCTATCGGCCACCACCAGCAGCATGTCCTCGTTGGTCTGTTCGGTGGCGAGAGTCTTCTCGGCGAGCGCGATCGCCTTGTCGTTCGCGCCGGACTGCCGGTAAGCCAGGAAGAGCGGGTCGCGCAGCTTGGCATTGTACTCGCTGTCGGGGCTGCGCTGCGCCAGCGCCTCGGTCATCTCGATCGTCACCTTGGGATCGCGCGATTCCACCGCCGCACGGAACAGGGCGTAATCGGCATACTGCGCCACCTGCTTCGCGTACGACACCTCCTGCTTCCACGAATCCACCTGGTCGGCCTCTTTCGGTTGCGGAGCGGCCGCCATTTTTCGCGCGTTTGCCGAAGTCGTGTCGGAGTACTTACGGATCAACGCGAGGTCCTTCTTGGCCTCCGCGGCTTTGAGCGATTGCAGCGCGGCCTCGGGATCGTCCGGATCCACCGCCAGCAGCTTGTCGCCCGCTGCGATGATCTGGTCGGGCTGATTTCCCTTCACATAGTAGCTCTGCAATTGTTCCAACACCCACGCCGTTTGCTCCAGCTTGGGATATGTCGTAACGAACTGCTCGAAGAGAGCCGCTTTTTTCGCGGGATCGCTCTCCTGCATGGATTGCTGCAGCAGCTTCCCCTCCGGCTTTTCGGCGTCCACTTCGTCGAGCTTGTGCCGCTGTCCGAAGGCGGCCAAGGCAAAGGCGATCAGAATTACCAGCGTGCGCATCCGTCCCCCCAGTGCGTTTTCGACGGAATCTTATCACAGGCGGCGCCGCCGCGTCCCCGCGTTTGTGATCAATGCACCAGTCCGAGGCGCCGCAACGTCAGAGCCGGCTCGTCGCCGTCGAATTTCGTCAGCGCCGCCTTCAGCCGGCCATCCACCACCGCCGCCCCAAACGGATAGGCGGTGTAGCCGAACGCCGTCTTCAGTGTTTCGAAATCGCTCGTCACCGCCGCTCGCAGGCCGGTCTCTCCCAGGAACTGCCCCGCGAACTGCGCCAACTCGACCGGCGCAGCCACCACCTTCGTGTCGCCCCAATCCAGCCGCGCCATGCGGTTTGCCGCGCCCGCGCAGTGAGTGCATGCCGGATTGAAGAAGAATACGAACACTTTGCCCGTCCCGATCGCATACGGCTTCCCGTCCACCGTCACCGTGGCCGGTCCCTTGGCCCCGCTTTGCCGCGTCACGTCGACCGCGTACGACACCGTCGCGCACACGCTCACCGCGCCCAGGATCAGCGCGACGGTCCGCAATCCGCTGGCTCGCCTCGCCCATACCCAGGCGGCGCCCGCCAGCGCCAGCATGGCCCCGTCCCCGATAAAGAAACCCGGACCCACCACCCGCTTGAGCCACGGAAAGCAACTGCAATCCTGGCCGCGCAGTGCTCCGTAATTCGCCGTGAAGTAGGCGAGAAACAGGATCAACAGGGCGCCGCTGAGCATCGCGCCCCAGCGTCGCAGTTGGGGAACCAGCAGGAGCACGCCCGCCAGCGTCTCGGCGATCCCCACCACCAGGGCCCCGGCGACGCTCAGGGATTCCGGAATCTTCGCCTGTGTCAGTTTCGCCGCCCAGCCGGGCACGTCGGTGATCTTCCAGATGCCGGAGCTCAGGAACAACACGCCCAGCGCCACGGCGCATACCCAATTGACAGCGGACTTCCAACCCTCCACAGGCAGGCCGGCGAGCGCCACTCGCGGCTGTGCCATACTGTCGTTCATGGCCCTATTGTAGCCCTGCGCGAAGGGGCTGCACGGCCTCGCCCTCATGCCTCCGCTCGCCCTCTTCCTGTTGCTGGCCGCGTCGCGCGTGCAACTCGCCGACGAGGTGTATCAGATTCCCGGAGGCGAATGGCGGTACGTCGAGCTAGGTCTGAAGCAACGGCCGGCGACGGTGACGGCCCAATACGACGTCACCAGCGGAGCCCCCAGGCTCCGCCTCGCCCTGATGCAGCGAGGCGACCTGGAGAAGTTGCGGGCCGGGGCGCCCCACAGCGTGATGGACGTGACCGCCGAAGGAGGACAGGGCAGTCTCGACTACCCGGTGCGCGAACCCGGCGACTATGTTCTCGTGATCGACAACCAGGCCCGCGCCCCTGCGTCCGTGCACATCCGGATCTGGCTGGATTTCGCGCATCGCGGCCCGCAGGTCACGCAGCTCTCGCCCACACGCCAACTCACCGTGATCGCCATCAGCTTCGCCGTGTTCTTCGGCATTGTGACGTATTCGGCGCGGCGCCTTCTAAAAGCGATCCGCCGCTAATGCGCCGCCGCGAAGGCCATCGAGAATTTGTCCTGCGCCTGCGAGAGCAGCTCCATGACTTCCACCGCCGATTGCCGCTCTTTTCGCAGCAGCGTGTCGAGCTCCGCCACTTCCGCGGTGGCCCGCTCGTATCGCTCGCGTTCGGCCTTGGCCTGCGCCCGGAGCTCCTCCACCTCGGATTCCAGCAGGCTGGCCCGCCGCGCCAGTTCTTGTGCTCCGGATCCGACCGCGTTGGCCTGCGCCGTAAGCAGATCGATTTTGTCGCGCAGGTCGCCGGCCTCGCCGGCGGCCTTCCGCGCCCGTTCCTCGGCGGCGGCCAATGCGGTTTCCAGCTCCTTCACCCGCTGGGCCGATTCAGCGGCTTCGCCGGCCGCCTGCCGCAGTCCCGAGATCTCCCCGCTGGCGGCAGCCGTGCGTTCATCCGATTCCGAAAGCGCGGCTTCGAGCTCGGCGATCCGTTGGCTCGAAACGTCGGCCGACTCCATCCGTTGCCGCAGTTCCGCGGTTTCGGTTTCGAGCTCGGTGACCCGCTGTTCCGCCGCCGATCGCGCGGCTGACTGTCTGTCTTTGTCGGCTACGATCGCGACAAGTTGCTTCTGGGTCCGGTCCAGCTCATCGTGCACCCCGTCGCGCTCGGCCAATTGTTTCCGCAGCTCCTCGACGTCGCGCCCGGCGGACGCCAGCGCCCATTCCGTGTTCTGAAGCTGCGTTCGCAGCGCGGCGTCGCCGACAGAAGGCGTGCGGTTCCTGCGGTTCATGAGGAGAATGGCGGCGCCAACGCCCACAACCGTCCCCACTGCGGTCGAGAGAAACACAAGCAGCAGTTCCATGTCCTCTTATTCTGGGGATAGACCCGTATCCGCGCATCTGCTAAAGGATAGCGCCGGATTGCTAACTGTAGCCTTTTCGGTACTATCCGCGCCGCCGTATAATCCTCTCATGGACAGACGCGCGTTTCTGGCCGGCGTGGCGGCCGCGGCATTCGCCCAAAGCGGTCCCGCCAAGACCACCGCCGAGCGCCTCGGCCACCCTCCCGGCGCGAAACTCCTTATGGTCCATGCCGATGACGCCGGCATGTGCCACTCCGTGAATATGGCCACCACCGAGGCCGCTCTCTCGGGCAGTGTGCAATCGGCCAGCATCATGATGCCCTGCCCGTGGGTGTCCGAGATCGCCGAAGTGGCGCGCCAGCACCCGGAGTTCGATTTCGGCCTGCACCTGACCTTCACCAGCGAGTGGAAACATTACCGTTGGCGCTCCGTCGCGCCGCCGGACAAGGTCAAAGGACTGCTCGATCCCGATGGGTACCTGTGGCGCGATATCCGCTCCGTCGCCGCCCATGCGTCGCCGGCGGAGATCGAAACGGAGCTGCGCGCGCAGATCGACCGCGCCCGCCACTTCGGCATCCAGTTCACCCATGTCGACACCCACATGGGCACGGTCTACGCCCGTCCCGACTATTTCGAGGTGTACACGAGAGTCGCGCGGGAGGCGGGCGTGCCCTGCATGATCCCCCGCCCCACCCCGGAGGCCGCCGCCGAGTTGAGCCAGTATCCGATCCCCGCGGAGTTGCTCGAACGCAAGGAGCGCGAGGGCTTCGTGTTGCTCGACCGGCTCGTCACGGGAGTTCCGGGCGGCACATTGGAGGAGCGAAGGGAGAGCTACCGCCAGCTTTTGCGCAAGCTGAAGCCCGGCGTGACCAAGCTGATCGTGCACTTATCGAAAGACGACCCGGAGATCCGCGCCGTGAGCAACGCCTGGCAGCAGCGTTGGGCCGACTTCCAGTTCTGGACCGGCAGCGACGCCCGCGCCCTGCGGGCGGAAACTGGCGTGCGCCCGGTCACCTATCGCGAGCTGGGCAAGCTCCTACAGAAGCCGGCGGGCTAACGGAAACACGTCGCGCTCCTCCTCGATCATGTTGTGCCGCGCCAAGGCCACAAGCCGCCGGGCGAGGGAATTGACGTCCGTGGCATGGCCCGACGCGATCGATTCCTCAAGCCGCGAAGCGATCTCCAGCGCCTCGCCGGCGAGGACATCCAGTGGAAATGGCATCGGCGACGATCGTCTCATGGCCGCTTTTTGGCTGCCTCGATGGCGGCAAGGAAGAAGAGGCCGGTCAAAGAGTAGGACACCAGCCGGTATGTTTCAAAGCCCTCCGAGATGGCGAGTGAGCCGCGCGGAGGCATCAGGAACGCCGTCATGGGGATCGACAGCATCCATATCCAGAGCGCGACCGAGGATGAATAGCGCACAGCGAAGCCCGCAATGCCGATGAGGTATAAATCCATGAATCGCGGCGGCAGCGAATCGAACAGCAAGCCCCCATACGCGGAGACCGCAATACAGTACGCAGTGGCGAGCAGAAATGCTCGATGGCGCTCGGTGTTCATAAATATGGCGCTACTTCTGGAAAGGCGGGAACCCCCGTTAATTTGGGTCCGTTTTCCGGTTTTGAGCGACATCGTAGCACAGCCGCAACATCGGCGTGCGGACATCGGATCGGGCCGCGGCATGCCCTCAATCCGTTGTATACTGAACCTCATGGCTCAGTATTGCCAGGCCCCCTTCGATGCCTCGTTCGGCGCGCTCTCGGACGCCACCCGACGCGGCGTTCTGGAG
>CAZSQK010000115.1:0-26302 GCA_964608645.1 uncultured Solibacteraceae bacterium
AACGAGAGTCGCTACGTTTCTCAGGAAGTTCTACGATCTACCGGGCATTCCCAAGCTTTGACAGCCCCAAGATCTTTAGTCCGCAAGCGATGCACTCGAAACCCGACGGCAGCACTGTCTGTTTTTGGATTACCAAATCCTGTCGGATGTCAGTGCCCTCTTAATGGCGGCTGATTTCGTTGAGAAGCCGATCCATGATTTCCTGGCGGTAGCGGAAATTTGTCGTCTTCAGGCGGCCAAAGGCTTCAGCAAGGTTCAGGAGACCCTTTTGGGCGGCGCGTTGCAGGACGCCGAGTGTGCCCGAAACCTCTAGTCCATTCTCGATTGCGACCAGAGTTCCCTTACGTTCGTCAATCAGCACAAGGTCGGCGTGAATGGAAATGGCGAGTGCAATCGCTGCTCGCTCGCCTATCCCAAGCGAACGCATAACATCGTCGGCGATTTCCGGCGCGGGTTTTACTTCCGCCCACGAGGGGAGGGCCTCGGCCCACGTACGAACAACTGCGGGAGCGAGACAATGGCAGAGTTCTGTGTGTACGGCACCAGGAAGAACGACGCTGCCGAATAGTTGCGGCAGGATCTCAATTTGGTCGATTAGGATCAAGTAGACGAGCGGGCTGGTGTCAGCCACAACCAGGCGCATTAAAGACCCAAGCGATCGAGACTGCGTTGTTCGCGGGCGGCATCCTCGATCGTGTAGTCGATCCAAATGCAGTGCGCCTTCAGGAAACCATCGAGCTGATAGCTGGTCTCGATACCGAGAAGACGTTGCAATTCCGGCTTCGTAATTCTGTCTTCGCGAAAAGCTTCGGCCGCAATCATCTCCAGGGCTGTACGCGTCAGGTCGCGCCCGCCGGCAGCAAGCCGCGGGGCGATGTCATCTGGGATTTCGAGTGTGACGTTCATGCCCTTCTCTTCCATCCTAACGTGTTCTGGCAGTGTATGCGAAAAGGAGGCGCCATGCAAACACGAGTGTGTCTGTTTGGCGGCCTTGGGGCGACAAGGCGTGAACTAGCCAGCCTAAACAGCTAGATCGACTATTTATCTTGGGCAGCTATTCTTCGCACGCCGCAGGTGTGCCCCGATCCGCGCGACCAGCTCGCGCTGGCTGAACGGCTTGGTCAGATAATCGTCGGCGCCGATCTCCAGCCCGACCACCTTGTCCACCTCTTCCGCCCTGCCCGTCACCATGATGATGGGCTCCTCGAATCCCGTGCGCCGCAGCTCGCGGCAAACGTCGAAGCCATTCATCCCCGGCATCATCACGTCGAGCAGAACGAGCTGCGGCCTCGTCTCCAAGGCAATCCGAATTGCCTCGCGTCCGTTCGCCGCCTTCACCACGGTGTATCCCTCGCCGGCGAGCCCTCTTTCCAGGGCCATCCGTAGAGCGTCGTCATCTTCAGTGATGAGGATCGTAGGTGTCTGGTGCACCGGCTCCTCATGCACTCCTCGCAGCGCCGCGGCCAGTTCCCCCATATCCCGAAAGCGCTGCGAGCGGTCGCGCGCCGTGGCCCGCGCGACGACCGTTCGAAACGGCTCCGGCATGTCGCGGTCGCCCGCCATTTCTTCGAGCACGACGCCGAGCGCGAAGATGTCCGTTTGGCAGTCGGCCGGCCAGCCCTGCAGGCATTCGGGCGCGAGGTACCGCAGCGTGCCCGAGATCTTGCCGTCCACGGTCACGGTGCGGTCGTCATGGACGCGCGCCAGTCCGAAGTCCATGATCTTCAGCCGCCCGTCTTCCGCGAACATCACATTCTCCAGTTTGACGTCGCCGTGGACCAGCCCGTGACTGTGCGCGTAGGCCAGTCCCTCGGCGATTTGAAGCGCGCATTGGACAATCTCCGCAAGCGGCACTGGCCCCGCTTCGATGCGCCCGCGCAGCGTCTCGCCGGGCATGTATTCCAGCACGAGCACCGGCGAGCCATCGGCGTCGCCGATCTCGTAGATGGTGGCGATGTTCGGATGGTTGAGCGCCGCGATTGCGCGAGCTTCCCGCACCGCGCGCTCGCGGGCCTGAGCCAGTTCGGCCCGTCCGGCCGCCAGATACTTCAGCGCCACCGGACGATCCAGCCGCGTGTCGCGCGCCTTGTAGACGACGCCCATGCCCCCCTCGCCGAGCTTTTCGAGGACTTCGTAACCCGCCAGCATTTGCAGCCTCCTCGCGGTGCAAAGGTTATTTCGCCGGCGTAAGGAAGTTCTCGATGGCTGACACCTGCCAATTCAAGGTATTGGCAGTGGAAAAGGCGATATGAGCTCCATCAGGTGAGATACTCAGGTAGCCGATATCGGGCATTTTCAGGCCGGCGCCTTCTACGCTGCCTCCGGTCGCCGGCACGCGCTCCAGCTCAAAGGCGCCTTGAGACGACTTCGTGAAATAAATGTACCGGCCATCCGGCGACCAAGCAATGGGGCCCATGATCAGGACCGGTGTTGTGACGCGCGCCACTTCCCGGGCCGGGCCCCCCGAGGCAGGGACAACGCGCAGAAACACTTCGTTGGGGCGTGTCGGATCGGACCTCTCCAGCCCGACGAACGCCACCTGGCTGCCGTCGGGAGAAATTGCGGGCCCCAACAGGTAACGTACATTGCCCGCCGCGCGGTACACTTCTTTTTCGGAACCTGCGTCGAGATCCCATACGTGGATGGATTTCCGATCGTGACCTAAAAAGGCGATGAGCTTCCCGTCCGCGGAACAGATCTCTCCATCCGGGCCTCCCACGATTGCCTTCTTTTCGCCGCTGACGAGGTTGATGCGGGTCAGTGGTGGCGCCGCCAGAATCGACGTCCCGTCAGGGCTCCAACAACGTCCAACACCCGATTCAAATTCCGGAAGGCTCTGTTCCATTCCGGTATCGAGCGAAAAGATCGACATCTCGCGAAACGTCTTGGTGGCTCCGGCGAGATTCTCGACCCACGCAGACAGGAGGCGGAGCCCATCCGGCGACCAAATCGGGCGAAAGTTGTGGCCGGTGCGAGACAGGGGCAACAGGGCCGGCGGCGAGGTCACCTTGCCGGTCGCCGGATCCAGCGAGGCGGTATAGATTTCACTGGCAAAGGATTGGGAGAAATAATAGAATGCTCCCTGGCGCGTGATGCCCAGCGAATCTACGTGGCTGCCGTCCGCAAGCACCGGCCTCGCTACACGTGCGGGCCCTCGTGCTTTGCCGTTGGCCACGGGAATCGTCCACAGGCTGGACGAATTGCC
This sequence comes from uncultured Solibacteraceae bacterium, assembly GCA_964608645.1. GTDB lineage: Bacteria > Acidobacteriota > Terriglobia > Bryobacterales > Bryobacteraceae > CAZSQK01. The sequence continues at coordinate 3,206 of CAZSQK010000115.1, forward strand.
GCGCCTGCTGACGAAAACCACCTGTCCGGAATCGGGCGACCAACCCACAGGATATTCGCCGCCGGGATGGGCGGCCAGGGTTGTTTCGCCGCTTCCGTCGCCGGCCATCAAATGGACCTGTTGGGGCGAGGCCGGCGCCTCGGCGGTCCCAAATGCAACGTAGCGGCCGTCCGGAGAAACCCACGGTGAGTCGTCGTAAGACTCCGAGTGGAGTATGGTCTTGATCGGCGTGGTTGTGCCTTGGCCCACATCCAGCCACTCGAGCCCCATGGATGGCTGTTGGTGCTTCTGCCGTGTGATCAGGATGCGCTTGCTGTCCGGCGCCCAGTCGGCGGGCGCGACCTCCTCTTCACCGGTGCTTCGCAAGACGGTGCGCGCGCCGGTGCCGTCGGCGTTGACGATCCGGATTTCCTTGGATGACCAGGCGTACGCCAGGCTCTTCCCGTCCCGTGACCAAACGATATAGCTAGCACCCTTGCCCGGCTGAACGCTGTGGACAAGGATTCGATTCTCGCCGGTCGCCAGGTCGCGCACGGCTACATCTCCGCCGTCAGCCCGGAAGCTGAGGTGGCTTCCGTCCGGCGAAACCCGCTGGGCATCGCTCGCGGTCCATATCTGGCGCACAGAAACGCCGGCCGGAGCCGTCCGTTCTATTGACAGCCGAGCCCGTGCCGTCGTCACCGCTTCTGTCTGATCCGCGTACTCGCGTACAACCTGCTCGTAAATCTTCCGCGACTCTTTATCGCCCAGGGCCTGGTAGCACTCTGCCATTCGGACTAATGCCTTCGCGGTTGTGGCGCGGTCCGTCTTGGCATATTTGGACACGATGGCCGCGTACTGTTTGATCGCGCCGTTCAGATCGCCCTCGACCGTCTGCTTGTTGATCGCCGCCTGCATCTGCGCCGCGGCGCCCGACTCCTTCTGCGGCGCCGCCGCCAGCACGATCGCCGCTCCTGCCGCCAGGGTCGCCATGTAAGTTCGTCGCATTTCCCTCACCTCGTGATCCAGACTAGCGGCGCGGCGTCTGAGCCATTTCGGTGCTTGGTCAGATCTCGGTCAGATTTCATGGTCAACCATCAAATCGGTATCCCAGCCCGCGGAGGCTCACCAGATACCGCGGCTGCTGCGGATCGGGCTCGATCTTCCGCCGCAGGTTCATGATGTGGTTGTCGATCACACGGTCGGTGGGGGAACTGTCAGGCCGCCAGACTTCATCGAGCAACTGCTCGCGCGTGAGAATCCTGCCCCGCCGGCGCACGAACGCCGCCAGGAGCTTGAATTCGAACGCCGTCGTTTCAACCGCTCTGCCGGCCCGCCGTACTTCGCCGCGCGTGAAGTCCACTTCAACGTCGCCAAAACGGGCGATCTCGGGCGTCTCGCCAACCGCGCGGCGGAGCAGCGCCCGAACCCGGGCACGGAGTTCCAGGGAGCTGAACGGCTTGGTCACGTAATCGTCGGCGCCCAGCTCCAGCCCGAGCACCTTCTCGGCTTCCAGAGCCTTGGCCGTCAACATGAGGATTGGGGTTCGGTTGCCGGCCTGCCGCAATTCCCGGCAAACCGTGTATCCATCCTTGCGCGGCATCATCACATCAAGAAGGATCAGGTCGAATCCTCCGTCGCGCGCCCGCTCCCAGGCCGTCTGTCCGTCGCGCGCCAGCTCCACTTCGTATCCCTCGATTGTGAGCTCGTTCTTCAGCCCGAGGGCGATGCCGGGCTCGTCTTCGGCTACCAGGATCCGCGCCATATCAGTTCACCGCCGGCAACAGCAGAGTGAAAGCGCTGCCTTCACCGGCCTTGCTCTCCAATCGCAACTCGCCACGGTGCGCCTGTGCGATGTACTGCACGGTCGCCAACCCGATGCCTGTGCCGCGGATTCCCGCCTCCTTTGCCCCGCTGCCGCGGACGAATTTCTCGAAGATGCGCGCCTGCTCCGCCGCCGGGATGCCGATGCCGCGATCGCGGATGCGAATGGCGGCGAATTCGCCGGCGCGTTCCACGTCGGCCCAGACGGTGGGACATTCCGGGGAATATTTCACCGCGTTGTCGACCAGATTCCACACGGCGCAGGCCAGCGCGGCGCGGTCGGCGCGCACCAACGGCGCGTCCTGGCGGGCCTGGATTTCGATGCGATGGCCGCGCGCCTCGGCATCCTGCTCGAACTCACGGCTCACGGACTGTACGAGCTCGGTTGGATCGATCGTCTCAAAGCGGTACTGGGCCGTGCCCGCCTCCATGCGGCCGAAGTTGAGCAGGCCCTCGACCAGCCGGCGCAGTTTTTGGCTCTCGCGCGCCAGCACGCCGAAATATTCCTGCCGGTCTGCTTCGCCCGCCACTCGACCGGAAGCGAGTTGTTCGCTGAGAAGGCACAGCGACGTGAGCGGTGTGCGGAATTCGTGCGAGATCGCGGAGACGAAGTCCGATTGTAAACGGCTCAGGGCCAACTCGCGCGCGATGGTGCGGCCGATCAGGTAGCTGCCCGTGAGAATCAACACCGCGATCGCCGCCATACTGGCGAACATCAGGTCCTGGCGTCGTTTGGCTGGCGCGAGCGCCGCGTCCGGGTCGACGGTCAAAGCGTGCAAATCCCAGGGAAGGTGCGTAACGGCCGCGAGGCGAAGCGCCTCACGCCGAGGCTCGGAGCCGGGCGGTCCAAAGATCGTTTGGCCGGTCGTATCGGTAAGACGAGTCGCAACTCCATATGCACGAAGCGTAGGATCGAGATCCGGCGGCCATTGCTGTCGAAGCCATTGGGGACCCAGGAGCATGGCGGTGACGCGATCGGTGCCAGCCTGCCACAAGACCAGCGTCGCGCCGGCCAGGAATCTGCCGGAACGATTCTCCGAATCGGCCGGCCGGGCGTGGAGTGCTTCCGCCGCCGCGCCCAACGCTTCATCCCCATTCGCGGTACTGGCGCCCAATACTGCCTGCGCTTCCTGGCGGTAGAACTCGTAAACGCCGCGCCCAATCGCATATCGATGCGTGTCCATCGCCCGAAGCAACTCGGCGGCATCGTTATGGGCGCCGCTGGGTTCGTTTTCCAGGCTGATGCTCTGCTGTCGGGCGATCAACTCCGCGGGCACACCTTCGATCAAGGCCCCGCCGATGTTGAGCATCTCCCGATAGGCGCTCAGGGCTTCCGCGCGCAGGTTCTGTTTCCGATAGATCCGGGCTGCCCGCATCAACGCGGCCGCGCGTATAGCGAAGTCCTTTGATGCAATGTGAGGCCGCAGAGCTGAGAGCGCACGCGCGTAGTCTTTATCTTGCAGCTCCAGCTTGTAGGCTTCGGCGAACAACAACGGTGGCGCTTCAGAGCCAGGTGGCGCTACTGGATAGAATGCGAGCCGGTGCTCGGGAAACGCCACGACCCTCGAACCGTCGTCGGCCATCACGACGCAATCCTCGGGTAATGGGATGGCGGCAGCGCGCTTGGGAAACTCCACGAAAGTGGCTGCTCTGAGCGATGCAAGCTGCTCCTCGGCCCGCGCCAACGACTTCTGGAAATGCGCCAACACAAGATCCGCCGCCAGCTCTCGCCCTTGCTGGAGCCGCTGTTCGGCAAGTTCGCTATCCTGCCGAACCATCCGCCAGCCAAGCCATATCAGCGTCCCGCCGAGAAGCAGAGCAACGGCCAGGAATAAGGCGAGGATACGAGGACCGGCTCCGAGCCATTGCTTCCAGCCCAGCATCCCCATAGTATAGGCTCGACGAAATCCGCGGCGGATCTGGAGACGGTCAGATTTCGGTCAAGAGGACTGACGTACAGCAGGTGAACGGAACTGTCACCGCGGCTGTAACCGTGGAACAATGAATGATGATACACGACGATACCGCCGCGCATGAAAAATCAGCAGTTTAGATGCAAACGATACCAGGCGATACCCGCTCGTTTCGCTTCAGGTGCTAGCGGCACCGCCATGTCGTGGGGGTTCAAGTCCCCCTCTCCGCACCAAGTTTGAAGGGATTTAGGCGTTTTGGGCCGACCACTCCAAGGTACGTTGGTCGCCACTGTAGGGGAAATTGAGCCATCCCTTCGGGAACACGCGCAATAACCTGCTTAATATCCATGACCTTCAACGCCAGATCGCGATGGATCGGCCGGGTTGTCTGCTGCGCGGAATACTACCCCCATGCCACCCTCGCCGAGTGGCAGGATTAACTGGCAAGGACCGATGAAGCCGTCAACGCTCCTGGAAACAGCGGTTGCGATCGTGGCGCAAAGATCATCAATTCGCAGGTGTCGGTGGGTGTTGCAGATTCGGATCTGTTGTCGAAAATATCAACGATCGATTCGGAGTACTAGAGCTGTTTATCTACATACTTGTTGACTGTTTTTGCCGGTTGTGAATAATTACTGATTGGAGGTGAAGACGGATGCTTCCGGCTCTTTTCACCTGCAACCGCCACACCGCCAGCCTGGCAACGGTGTTCGGCTTGATCGTGTCGGCTGTACCGCTTCACGCCGGTGTTACGTATCAACTTTCGGCGGAGAGCTTCAAGGACAGCCTCGATTGTTCTAAACCAATCATCAACCGAACCAATCCGGGCAGGGTGCTGGTATCGTGCTCAACGAGCGCCGACCTCACCGCCTATACAGCCATATCCACGTATTTTGGCACTGTGCATAGCCACTCCTATGCCTGGCGAAAGGCGAGCGGATATCAGAGCGCGACCAGTGAAGGGTCTGGATACTTCGGTAACTCGGGCGGAACCATTAGCGGCCCCGGCACGAATCCGGTCACGATCGGGATAAAGCTGCGATTCGCCGGAGGTCTCGCCACAACGCAGTCGTTGACCGGAGCTGCGCAGAGTGACGCCCGGGTGGAGATCATTATTAACCTCGGCAGCGTCGTAGACAACACCTTGGCGTCAATCGACTGCACCGTGGAGCGAGTCAACGGGACCCTCACGCAAACCGGGTGCCCGTTTACGTACACCCCAACCGGCGACATGCTGTTCAATTTGCAGGCCAAGGTGACTCCGAATGTATCGACGGTCTATTTCTCGTTCACACTGAAGACCAAAGCGTCGGCAATTGTAACGCCTGACGACACGCTGAGCTGGGCGGATGCGGATTTTAGTCATACGCTCGGATTCATCCCCAATCAACCGGCGTTCGATTTGCCGGCCGGGTACACCTTCAACGTGGCAACCCCGAATGGATCGATCGTTAACAATGTGTATTATGGGGCTCCGTGCAGTTATGCTTTCAACAACCCAGGCGCTTCCTTCCCGGCCAGCGGCGGCAATGGCGCAATCAGCGTTAATACGGACGCCTCGTGCGATTGGAACGCTTCCACCGATAGCAGCTGGGTCAATGTAACGTCAGGTTTGGGACCGGGACCTGGAACAGCCTCGTTTACGCTAGCTCCGAACAGCACGATGTTCCTGCGGAGCACTAACGTAACCATTGGTGACGCCTCCTATCCAATCACACAGTTCGGCAACTGCACGCCGACGGTGTCTCCCGCATCGATCGCTACGGCGGGGACGGCAGGCGCCGTTACACTTAACCTCGGGAACGCCACGTGTGGATGGAGCGCAACATCCAATGCTTCCTGGCTCACGCCGCCGGCGTCGAGTGGGACAAGTGCTACCCTGGGCGTGAGCGTGGCCGCAAACACGACTGGCGTGCAGCGAACTGGCACCCTCACCATCAGCGGTCAGACGATCACGGTCACACAAGGGGCTAACAATCCTCTACAAATTCCCTCGCTGGTGTCTCTGAGTCCGTTCCAGGGGACGGGGCCGAATGCCCCTCTCACACTCGTCTACTCGCATCCAAGCGGGTATGCCGCGATTCAGTCTGCAGAATTCATCGTGAATCCGCGCTGGGAGCCGAATGCCCGTGGCGGCGCGTGCTATGTGAAGTACGCTCCAGGCACCGGCCTTTTTACGCTGATCGGCGATGACGGAAGCAGCGTGGCGGGAACGACGGCGCCCCTAACAGGGGCGAACATTTCGAACAGCCAGTGCACACTCAACGCGGCAGCCTCGTCGGCAACGGGCAGCGCAAACACTCTGACTCTCGTCGTGTCGCTGACGTTCCCGGCGTCCTTCACGGGCCAGCGGCACATCTGGATGCAGGCTGTGGATGCCAATAATCTGAGCACTAACTGGCTCGTGTACGGTGTTTGGCTCCCTACAGCGGCAACTGTTCGCACGGGCCCCTGGTATCGGATCTATGACCCGTTCTCCAAGTCATACCTTTACAGCTTCGATCAGAATGAGTACAACACGCTCGGCTCGCGCGGCTTTACTCCGCAGGGAATCTCCGGCCTGGTGATGGACAGCCCCACTACTGTGGCGGGTGTCTCCAATATCGCCTGGTACCGAGTATTTGTGAATTCGACGAATAGCCACCTCTGGACGTCGGACCGCAACGAGTTTCTGACGCTCATCAATCAGCAGCAGGCATATGTAGGGGAGGGTGTCGCAGCCTTCGTCATGCCGTACATCGATGCCCAGGGGAACGTATCGTCCCAGGTCACTAACACGATTCCGTTCTATCGCGCAGCGTACCAGGGAGCGAACCTCCATTTTTGGACTGCCGATACGGACGAGTACTTCGGAAAGAACGGGAAGGGCCTGCCGGCCGGGTACTTGGGCGAGGGAGTCGCCTGCTACATCTTCCCCGCGAGCGGCGCGAACCTCGGCGGCGCGGGAGCGCAGGCTGTACCCCTCACAGAGAGGCCGGCGAACGACGATGCACTCGCGGTGTCTGACACTGTGGCCGCCCCGGGACAGGTAATTTCGATTTTCGGACCTCATTCCGGAGGAAGAGTGTTGGTGAATGGTGTAGCTGCGGAGATTGTCCCGGTAAAGGAGAGTGAGATCCAGGTGGTGCTGCCGGGCGGATTGTCCGTTGGGACCGAGGTCAACCTGGAGTTGGAGCGTGGCGGGCGACGATTCGACCCGGTCAAGCTGCCAGTCGTCGCGTCCAATCCCAGGCTGTTCGGGACGAACCAGTTCGGGCGGGGAATCGCCGAGGCTCAGAATGCAGACGGAACCACGAACGGCGCCGGCCATGCGGCCGCGCGCGGCTCTGTGGTTACTCTCTATGCAACCGGATTCGCGGCGAACGTTGGCAACGAGCTGCTGGAGGTGCACATCGGCGGCCGACCGGCGGACCTGCTGTCGGTGGGCATCTCGGGCACGCGCCCGGGAGTAGTCGAGATGCGGGTAAGGGCGCCATGGGAGAGCGAGCCTGCGGACTTCCAGCCTGTGGTGCTACACGTAGGAAACTCATTCAGCCAGCCGGGCATAGGCTTAGCCATTCGGTAGTTAGGAGATTCAGCAGTGTCACCAGTGAGGCGCATCAGTCGTACGGTTTGGGTGCTCCTATGTTCAGGGGCAGCATCTCAAGCGGCCCCGGTTTCGACGGCCATTCATAACGTGCCTGTGGCATTTCAAGAAAATCGAGGGCAGTTCCCCGCCGCTGTGCGGTATGGCGGCCAAGCCTCCAGGCTGAGCGTGTTCCTGACGGATACGGCCGCGGAAATGGCCATTGCGGGCGGCGCGCCAGTCCGGCTGGAATGGCGCGGAGCGCGGCGTCCGCGATTCGTTCCAGCGGAAAGGCTGAAGGCACTGAGCAACTATTACTCCGGCCAAGATCCGAACCGGTGGCTTACGGGGATTCCGAATTATGCTCAGCTCAAACTGGAGGGAATATATCCAGGAATCGACCTTGTATATCATGGGTTGACAGATTCATTGGAATTCGATTTCGTTTTGGCCCCTGGCGCCGACGCATCGGTGATCGAAATGGCGTGCGAGGGTGCGGCGGCGCGGCTCTCGGATGGCGACCTGGTGCTGGAGACAAGCGCCGGCCCGATCCGGCAGCTGCGTCCTCGGATTTACCAGGAACTCGGAGAAGGGCGTGTCGAGATTGCCGGCGGTTATCGGATAGTCGGGAATGTGATTCGATTCGAGTTGGCAGCATACGATCGGAGCCGACCCTTTGTCATCGATCCAGTTGTTTTGTTCCAGAACTATCCATCCGCAACTGGATCCGCAACTGGCGTCAATGGCATCGGCACTGACGGCGCCGGGAATCTCTATGCCGTTGTTCAATACTCTGCGGTTTACTATCCGAATGTTAGGACGAGCGTCATCAAGCTCGACCCGGCCGGGACGCTTCTGTATAGCACTGCGCTAGGCGTGAATCCCACATTCGCTTACGGAATCGCTGTTGATACCGCGGGGAATGCATACATTTGCGGTGAAACGAGCGATCCTGCCTTTCCGACAACGGCCGGCGCGTTGAAAACGGTCCTTCCAACGCCCACCGGGAACTCAGCAGGGAATGGCTTTGTCACGAAACTGAGCGGCGCAGGGGTGTTGAGCTATTCCACGTTCCTGGGTGGCGCCGGTGGCTCCGGGGCCAAGGCGATTGCCGTCGATGCGAGCGGCGCCGCTTACGTCACGGGACGATCGGATCCCGGTTTTCCGACAACGCCGGGGGCTTTCCAGGCGACCTCAGCCGCAAGCTTCGTCAGCAAGTTAAATGCGACCGGGAACGCACTGGTTTACTCCACATATTTTGCGGCGGATTTTTGCGACGCAATTGCGGTTGATTCCTCGGGGGCAGCTTATCTCACCGGGGTCGTTTCATCCGCGACGGCGTTCCCGGTTACGCCGGGGTCTATGCAACAGGTGGCGCGAGCCAGCGGCGCTTCGTTCGGGGCCAAGTTCAATCCGGCAGGCAGCGCGCTGGTCTACGCGACGCTGCTTGGCGGGAGCGGCATCGACTTGGCTGAGGCCATCGCCGTGGACACCAGCGGAAACGCCTACATAGCCGGCAGCACCAGCTCCGCGGATTTTCCAGTGACGCCAGGGGCCTATGCGACCACCGCGTCGGGGGGCTATGACGGGTTCCTCGTGAAGTTGAATGCCAATGGCTCGGCGGCGGTTTATTCCACCTACATTGGGGGATCAGGCGCCGACCATCTCACCGGGGTCGCAGTGGATGGGAACGGCATCGCGTATCTGACGGGAGACAGTCTCAGCCAGAACTTTCCTCTCACCGCAGACGCTTACGATTCGCAGCTTGCCGCTCCCCCTGGCCTAGCTTTGCGGGCTAAGAATGTCCTGGTTATGCTGAACCCGCAGGGCAGTCAGCTCCTCTATTCGACCTACTTCGATGGCGCCAAGCTCATTGCGCTGGACAACTCCGGAAACGCCCTAGTCGGCGGATCGCAGCCAAATGGAACGGGATTTCTGGGCAAGATGGTTTTCAACCCAGCTAAGCCTTTAACCGCCTTCACCACGGCTCCGGCGCCAAACGCGATCGCTGCGGCCAAATTCACGGTAAGTGGGACCGGTTGCGCCCCAGGAGTCTATCAGGCGCCGGCAGCGCTTTCCTGGACGGCGGGGGCGACGTGCACGGTTGCGGTATCGACTGCCGGTTTTCAGGCCCCAACGCCCGGGCAATATGCGTTCGCCTCATGGGGGGACGGCAATACCAGCAATCCGCGGATATTCACCGCGGGGGCAAACACCATCACCTATACGGCGAACCTGAGCCACGTGCAATACCAGGTGACCACGCGCGTGGTACCGACAGGCGGGGGAACTGTTTCGCTCAGCCCACCCTCGCCGGCCGGCGACGGGTTCTACGAATCGGCAACGTCCGTTACAGCGACCGCGTCGGCCGCACCGGGATACAGATTTGCATCCTTTGGCATCAATGGAAGCACCTTCGTAAACAGTCCGAGCCCGGCGTCATTTACGGTCACGCAGGGTATGAGTGTCACCGCAGACTTCTGTTCGTTCTCTTTTAACGCAGCGACGCAGGCTATTCCGGCAACCCTGTACAACGGCTCGGTGAATTTGCAGACCTCCGCGGGCTGCACTTGGTCGGTACGTTCCGACTCCTCGTGGCTGACGCTGCCGCAGGGCTGTTGCGGCACCGGGGGCACCTCGCTGCCTTACACCGCCGCGGCGAACAACGGTCCATTCCGGACGGGGCAACTGATCGTGACCGACACCATGAGCAACACAACCGTCCAGCAGTTCACGGTAGCGCAGAGCGGCGGCACGCCGCTGCAGGTTCCGTCGTTGGTCTCACTGTCACCGTTCCAGGGTTCCGGCACGAACGCCACACTAACGCTGGTCTATTCGCACCCGAACGGTTGGGCCGCGATCGGGAGCGCGGAGTTCATTCTCAATCCGCGGTGGGAGCCGAGTGCCCGCGGAGGGTCGTGCTACCTGAAGGTCAGTCCTGCGCCGGGCACGTTCACCTTGATCGCCGATGACGGAAGCAGCGTGGCAGGGACAAGCGCCGGAGGATCGTTGACCAACATCTCCAACAGCCAGTGCACGCTGAATGTTGCGCAATCCTCGGTGACCAATGCCGGCGCCACGGTAACGGTGGTGGCGGCGCTCACGTTTTCGTCCACGTTTACAGGCCAGAAGCATATCTGGATGCAGGCCGTGGATACCAACAACGTCACCACAAACTGGCTAGTGTATGGCGTGTGGTTTCCCGGCACTACAACCGTTCTGGCGACACCATGGTACCGGATCTACGATCCGTTCTCAAAGACGTATTTGTATTCGTCCGATCCGAACGAGTACAGCACGCTGAGAGCGCGAGGATTCCTGCAGCAGGGCACGTCGGGACTGGTGATGACAGCCCCGACGACGGTGGCGGGAGTCTCCAATATTGCCTGGTACCGGGTGTCTGTCAACTCGACGAGCAGCCACTTCTGGACGTCGGATCGCAATGAGTTTCTGACGCTGATCAATGCGCAGCAGGCATACGTGGGTGAGGGGGTGGCGGCGTTCGTCATGCCCTATATCAACGCTCAAGGCCAAGTGTCGCAACCAGTGGCCAATACGATTCCGTTCTATCGGGCGGCTTACCAGGGGGCCAACCTCCATTTCTGGACAGCGGATCCGAACGAGTACATCGGAACGAACGGGGGGCATCTTCCGCCGGGGTACTTGGGTGAAGGGGTCGCGTGCTACATTTTCCCGGCAAGTGGAGCACAATTGACCAGCAGTGCCGCGTTGCGCGCCGCCACGGCAGATGCGGCAGCGAATGACGGTGGGCCAACGATTGTGTCGGCATCGCACGGCGTTGTTGTGCCGGGGCAACTGCTATCGATCTACGGGCATCGCCTCGGGGGAACGGTTCGAGTGAATGGGATACCGGCCCAGGTGGTCGCGGCCAAGGACAACGAGATCCAGGTCCTGGCGCCGAATGAACTCCCGGGTGTCTCTACCGTCAACGTGGAAGTGGAGCATCGTGGACGCCGCTCCAAGCCCATCACGGTGGACGTGGTCTCGCGGAATCCGACGATCTTCGGCACGAACCAGTATGGGCGCGGCAATGCGCAGGCTCAGAATGAGGACGGGGCCGTGAATAGTCCAGAGCACCCGGCGGCGCGAGGATCGGTGGTGACGCTGTACACGACGGGATTCCGGGGGAACGACTTGCCCGTCGAAGCGCATATCGGCGGCCAACCGGCGGCGATCGGCGCCATCCACGCATCCGCAACGCGGGCGGGCGTAATCGAGGTGCAGGTCCGCGTTCCGGATCGCGTGGAAGCTGCTGACTTCCAGCCCGTCGTCTTGCGCGTCGGGAATGCCTTCAGCCAACCTGGAATAGGCTTAGCAATTCGGTAGACCGGAAACTGGAGTTTACATTCGTCCGGCTAATGGTCTTGCCTTGGCTTCGAACTGGGGAAATTCCGGAGAACCTGCCGCCGCGCGGCCCAGAGAAGCAGGGCGAGATGTACGCCACAAAGTGTGGTTTGAAATTCACGGACCGTGCCGAATTTGCAACCGCTTTCAGGGAGCTTGTTAAGCTGCGTACGTGAAATAGTTGTGAACTCAAACATACTTGGCGTTAAAGCTCAATACTTTACCGTTACCCTGTGCTCCATGGATCAATCAACTCCTTTAGGATGTAAAACTTACAGTTGACAACGTGTCTCTTCTACTGGCATAATTTCTTCACGAACGGGGGGCCATGTCTCAACCCTCCGTGCTCGATTCCATGTACAAAAAAGGGAGTTTTTTAGATGCTGTATGGGGTCAGGTCCAAGACGACGTTTTTTCTCACGGTATCTCTACTCGTAACCGGCTTGGGATACGCGCAATCCACGAGCGGCTCCATTGCCGGCACCGTGGTGGACGCGCAGCACGCCGCGCTGCCGAATGCGGCGGTCACCGCCCGCGAACAACAACAAAAATTCGTGGTCAACACGAGGACGGACGAATCCGGCCGGTTCGTGTTCACTCCGGTTCCTCCGGGCACGTACGACATCACCGTGGAAGCTCAGGGCTTCAAGAAGTCGGAGCGCACGGGAATTACGCTCAACGCGAACGATAAGCTCGCGCTGGGCGAACTGCAGATGGAAGTCGGCGCCGTGACCGAGTCGATCGAAGTCACCGCCAGCTCCGTCCTGCTCCAAACCGAGAGCGCCGAGCGCTCCACCGCGCTGGTCTCCAAACAGATGGAGAACATCGCGGTCAACAGCCGCAGCTTTCTCGACCTGGTGAAATTGGTGCCGGGAGTGGTCTGGACGGGCAATCTCTCAACGGCCGGTCCGGGCGGCGTCGCCAACATCGCCGCCAACGGCACGCGCACCAATTCGAACCAGATGACGATCAACGGCATCAGCGACGTCGACACCGGCAACAACGGCGGCCCGAACGCCACCGTCAGTCTCGACTCCGTCCAGGAGTTCAAGATCCTGACCGGCGTCTACCAGGCCGAGTATGGCCGGTCGATGGGCGCGCAGATCTCGGTCGTGACCAAGAGCGGCACCTCCGACCTGCACGGCAGCGCCTACTGGTTCCACCGCCACGACGATCTGAACGCCAACAACTGGCTCAACAACCGCAACGGCTTGCCGCGGAATCTGTTCCGGTTCAACGACCTCGGCTACACGGTCGGCGGCCCGGTCTACATTCCAAAGCTGCTGCCCAGCCGCCAGAAGCTGTTCTTCTTCTGGAGCCAGGAGTATCAGCGCCAGCTCCGTCCGCAAGGCGCCAAGAACATCACGGTTCCGACCGACCTCGAGCGCGCCGGCGACTTCTCGAAGAGCGTCGACAATAACGGCAACCCGCTCAAGATCATCGATCCCACCACCGGCGCGCAGTTCCCCAATAACGTGATTCCGGCCAACCGGCTCTACGCTCCCGGCATCGCGCTGTTGAAGGTCTTTCCGAAGCCGAACGTGGCGAACTCGTGCGCCCTCAACCCCGGCGTCGCGGGCTGCATCAAGGGCTACGATTTCCAGTCGCAGATCTCGGACAACTACCCGCGCCGCGAAGACACCGTCAAGATCGACTACAACTTGACCTCCAAGCTGCGCCTCACCGGCAGCCTGCTCAACAACAGCAACACATACCAGTCGTATTACGGCTCGTTCGTGCTCGGCTCGAACACGCCGCTCAGCCCCATCCAGTACGCCAACCCCGGCTACCTCTGGTCGGCCGGCGCGACGTACATCATCAGCCCGACGTTCACCAACGAATTCAACATGGGCATCAGCAACAACAGCATCCTGATCGACGAGGTGGGGACCGGTTACACGCGCGCCGCCACCGGCGTCAATCTGCCGCTGCTTTATCCGAACGCGGTGCAGCGCGACTACCTGCCGCAGATCGGTTTTAACGGCAGCCGCCTCGCCGGCAGCCCGAGCTTCGGCTCGAGTGACGCGCCGTTCATCAACTACAACACCACGATCGACATCACGGACAGCGTTTCGAAGATCTGGGGCCGGCACGCGTTCAAGGCCGGCACGTACCTGCAGCGGAGCCGCAAGAACCAGACCTCGTTTGGCGCCTTCGACGGGCAGTATAACTTCGGCGACAACGCCTCGAACCCCTACGACACCGGCTTCGGCTTCTCCAACGCCGCGCTCGGCGTCTACAACAGCTTCACGCAGGCGGCCAACTTCATCAACGGCCAGTACCGCTACTGGAACGTCGAATTTTACGCGCAGGACACCTGGAAGGTCACCCCGCGCCTGACGCTCGACTACGGCCTTCGCGCGGCGTGGTATCAGCCGCAGTATGACGCCTCGCAGCAGGCCTCGACCTTCGTGCCGAGCCTGTGGAGCGCGTCGAAGGCCTCGCGGCTGTACCTGCCGCAGACCGTGAACGGCGTCCGCTCGGCCGTCGATCCCGCTACCAACCAGGTGCTCCCCGCCGCGTTCATCGGCTTCCTCGTTCCCGGAACGGGCGATGTGGCCAATGGCATCGCGCAGGGCGGCGTCAACGGGTTCACCAAGTACCTCCAGAAGAACCCGCCGCCGCAGTGGGGACCGCGCCTCGGTATCGCGTGGGATCCGACCGGCGAACAGAAGATCGTCATCCGCACCGGCGCCGGGATCTATTACGACCGGTTCCAGGGCAATCGCGTCTTCGACTTCGTCCGCAACCCGCCGCTCGGCATCCAGCCGGTTCTGAACTACGGCTATGTCAGCCAGATCAACCCGTCCAGCGCGCTCCTCTCGCCGCCGGACTTCTACGCCGCCGACCCGGTCGGGAAGATCCCGACGGTGTACAACTACCAGTTCAGCGTACAGGCCAAGCTGCCGTCGCAGATGGTCTTGGACGTCGCTTACGTCGGCGCGCAGTTCCGGCACCTGCAGGACAACCGGAATCTGAACTACGTTCCGTACGGCGCGGCCTTCCAGGCGCAGAACCAGGATCCGACGATCAGCTCGAGCGTCCTGGGCGGCGCGTCGCTGCCGACCAACTTCATGCGTCCGCTGCGCGGCATCGGCAACATCAACCTCTACGAGTCGGCTGCCACCGGCAACTACAACTCGCTGCAGGTCTCGGTGAACCGCCGCGTCGGGCACCTGTTCCTCGGTCTCGCTTACACGTGGAGCAAGGACTTGACGACGGCGAGCGGCGACACCAACTTCGTCCGGCCCGATCAGTATACGCGTCAGGCGTACTATGGTCCGTCGGGCAATGACCGCCGCCATAACTTCGCGCTCAATTACGTCTACAATCTGCCGTTCTTCGAGCACAGCAAGGGCTTCGCCCACGCGGCGTTCAGCGGATGGCAGATCTCGGGGATCACGCGCTTCCTGAGCGGCAGCCCGTACGGGATCGGCTACTCGATCAGCGGCATCTCGCAGCAGCAGATCACCGGGTCGACTACCGAGGGCGCGCGCGTCGGCTTCCGCGGCGATCCGAACACGGGCAGCAGCGATCCCTACAACCGGCTCAACGCCGCAGTAGTGATCCCGCCGTCACCGGGTTCGATCGGCCTCGAGTCCGGTGTCAACTACCTGACGGGACCGGGAATCAACAACTGGGACATCTCGCTCCAGAAGGAATTCTCGATCACCGAGCATGCCCGCCTGCAGTTCCGCGCGGACGCATTCAACGCGTTCAACCACACGCAGTTCAGCGGCATCAACTCGACCGTCAACTACACGGCCACCATCGCCAACGGCACGTACTCGAACCTGGTTCCGAGCAACCTGTACCTGAAGGCGGATGGGACCGTCAATAACATCAACGGATTCGGCACCGTCAACGGCGCCCGTGATCCGCGCATCATGCAACTGATGATCCGGCTGCAGTTCTGATATGGAGCGACCTGTCAAGCCCCTCCGGGTTTGACGGTGTTTTGATTTCGGCCGGCGTTCCGACCAACGGGAGGAACGCCGGCCTTTTCTTTTGACGCGGGCCGTCGAGTGTTCCCGCTGGTGGGCTCGGAGCTGCGTTGAGGGAAGAATGGGGATTCCAAAGGGGAAAGAAACCGTAGGTTTCGTTCCCCTTTGGTCCTTGGGACAGCAGGGCCGATGACAGCCCAGGTGCATACGCGACGATTGATCACTCTGATATTCGCGGGTCGGAACCGCATGGTCATGATCCGTCGGGAGCTGCCTCGGACTAGACGCGCGGGTTGGGTTCGGAAAACCTCGTTGCCCATCTCCGTTCCGAAAGTGTCGGTGAGTGATTTGAGGCAGTGAATGTTGAGGTTATCCAGGACCAAATGTACGGTCTCCGCGTCCCGGTATTGCAGCGCCAGTTCACAGGCGACGCGGGCGAACTCGAAGGCGGAGCGATCCGGTGTCGCGAAGGTGAAATGGCGGCCGGCCTTCGGTTCCACGGCGCAGAAGACATTGGCCGTGCCGCGACGCTCGTACTCGTTATCCCGCCGTGCTTCCCGCCCCGGTTTGGCTGGAGCCGTAGGGCGAACGTCGGCGTGCAGAGTAACCGGTTTTTCGTCCAAACAGACCACCGGTTCGGCTGGATCGTAAGGCTTTTCGTAGGTCTCCAGCACATCTTCCATCTTGCAGATGTACTCTTCATTGAGTTCGGCCACGCACCACATTTTTTTCCCGCCACGGCTTAAGGTCGTGGTCGAGGAGCAGAATCCGAACGGTTTCCCTTCCCACTCGCGGAACCAGTCGCCGTTTAACGGCTTCCTGCGCCACCAGACGCACGGTCCAGCGGGCGCGGCCTTCGGGAGGATTGCTGCACACCATGGCGATGATCCGCTGCTTCTGGGCATCGTCGAGCACGGTGACTGCTCCGGGACGCTGTTTCTCGAACAGCGCAGATTCTAGACCGCCCTTCTCATACCGCCGAGCGATCGTTCGGATGGCCTGAGAAGTGAGCGGGACGATCTGCGAGATCCGCGGTGCGCTGGCACCTTTGGCGAGTTGCAGTAGAGCCAGTGCTCGTAGGACGACCCGAACCTGCTGCACGCCGCCGCTCAGCAGTTTATCGAGTTCCTTCTGATCCTTTGACGTGACATCGATCCTCAGAGGTGGACGGCCCATACCCCGAGTATTCGCCAAAACAATTCTACATAAAACTGGTTTTTACAAGCTTTTCAAGCGGTCAGAGACCTAGTCGGCTTTGACTCGGCCGCAGCCTTCGGACAATCCGCGCGACACCACCAAAACTGGTGGCGATGTTACCCGGGTTCGATGTCTCCGGAACGTACGGCGCCTTCAGCACCGCGCCGGCCGACGTGCGCACCGCCGATACAGGGGATTTTCAATCAGCGTCCGACCTCCTGACGTCCTGAAAGGGCATCGACCATCGCCTAACGTAGCGCGGCCTCGATGTCGCACCGTTTGTCTACGGTATTGGCCTGATTGCTTTAGCAAACGTTAGTGTATACGTCAACTTATCAAGACGGCGGTTTTGTTACCCAATTTCAATATTCCAATATGAGAGTTACGGTACGTATAGTAAGAAAGCTGGAGAGCACTCACAAAGGAGACCAATGAGGCGGATCACGCCGAATCTCACCGCTGCCGCATTGGGGCTCGCAATACTCAACCCCGCAAGCGTGCGGGCGGAAGATACCAAGATCCGTCATGTCCTTGTGATTAGCTTCGACGACATGCACTCGCTCGATATGGCCCCGTGGGTGAAAAGCAACCCGAGCTCGACGCTCGCCAATTTGACCTCCCAAGGAATGGACTTCACCAACGCCAGCTCTACCGAGCCCTCTGATTCGATTCCGTCAACCGTCGGAATCTACACCGGCGCCTCGCCGGCGCGCAGGCGCTTGTGCTCCGGGAAAGCTACCAAGTTAAGGGGGCAATAAGATGAACAACCTACTGAGAAAACTGCTGATCTCCACCTCGCTGTTGATGCCTTTCGCGGTTGCGCCGTTATCGCGCGCTCAAAATGGATCCAGGATTACCCACGTTCTGGTGATTAGCATCGACGGGATGCATTCCCACGACATGCAGACCTGGATTGCTAACAATCCGACTTCGACCCTCGCCGGTCTGGCTGCGACCGGGGTGAACTACACCAACGCATTTACAACCCAGCCTTCCGATTCCATTCCCTCCACAGTCGGCATATTCACGGGCGCCAGCCCTTCCCTCGGTGGGATGTACTATGACGACGCATGGCATCGGGTTTGGGCGCCGCCGCCGGCGAAGGGAGCCTGTGTAGCCGGAGTTGCGAACGGTACCTTGATCGATCTGAAGCAAGGCATCGATGTCTCGCCTAATTCGGTAAATTCAGGGGGCATCAATCCCGCCAACCTGCCCCGCGATCCATTCAAGGGCTGTGCTCCCGTCTATCCGCATAACATGATGCGCGTCAACACGATCTTCGAAGTCATCCATGGCGCCGGTCTGTACACCGCCTACTCCGAGAAGCGCCCCTCATACGATTTCCTCAACGGCCCCTCAGGCGCTGGAGTTCAGGACCTTTATCTCCCGGAGATTAATGGCGTCAACCTCCTGATACCGAGCCAGATTGAGACTTTCGACAATCTGCGCGTTACCTCAATTCTCAGCGAGATCAGGGGCCTCAAGTCCGATGGGGTCACGCCCGCTCCCACGCCCAACCTGTTCGGCATGAATTTCCAGGCGGTCAACTCAGCCAAGAAAGCTTCGCCTACCAGCGGCTACGATGCGTTGGGCAACTTCGATGCCTATTTACAGCATGAGTTGGCTTTTGTAGACGGAGCCATCGGTAGTATTCTCTCCGCCATCCGCTTCCAGGGGCTCGCAAACAGCACCGCTCTGATTGTCACGGCAAAGCACGGTGAATCGCCACTCACCAGCACACGGAGAATTGTGGATCAGACGGCGATAGGCGCCATTGTGTCGGCTGGGGGCGTTCCGGTGACCGCTTCGCCGACTTCACCGAAGGCGGGCAAAACAACGCAAAAGACCAGCGAGCTGATTTGGCTTCCGCGGCAGGACTCTAGCGGTGCTCCACTGACGGCCTCTGCGGTGCAGGCCGAGACGGCTCTCGCGGTTGGCACACTCACGAACTCGCTGGATCCACGGTTCCAGCCGTTCTGGACCAGCATTTTGTCGTTCGGATCCGGCTTGCCCTTCCCGGATCCGACCGTCGATCCAGCCGCCCCGGATATCGTCGTAGTCATGAAGGATGGAGTTAATTTCGAGCCCCAACCATTGCCGACGACGCCCACATCTGCCGAACATGGGGGTTTCGGTGAAAATGAAACCCACGTGCCACTGTTAGTGTCGTACCCCACTTGGGCGCCGGTCTCAGTGGGTGGACCCTTAAACGTTGCCACTAGGCAGATCGCACCCACAGTACTTTCCACGCTGGGCTTGAACCCGGCTGCGTTGGACGCTGTGCGGATCGAAGGTATCGCCAGCCTTCCTGAAGTCATCACCAGATTGGACACGACTCCTCCGGTAATCGTCGCTACGATTACTCCCTCGCCAAACGTCAACGGTTGGAATAAGTCTCCTGTATCTATCAGCTGGAGTGTAACCGATCCGGAATCCGGTGTCTCATCTTCCTCTGGATGCACAACCACTAGCCTGACGACGGAAACGTCCGGAACTGTTCTGACGTGTTCGGCTACGAATGCTGCCGGCCTGCCCGGTGCCGTCTCGGTCACGATTAAGATCGACATGACGCCGCCCTCGGCAGTTGCAAGCGCGCTGCCCCACCCAAATGCAAACGGCTGGAACAACGGCAGTGTAACCGTCACGTTTACCGGGACGGACAGCCTCTCCGGCATTGCCACATGCAGTACTCCCGTGGTTGTAAACAGTGAGGGAGCGGGCCAGTCTTCACTCTCCGGCGCCTGCACCGATAACGCTGGAAATACGAGCGAGCCAGTCTCGAAAGCCGGAATCAATATCGACCTCGCCGCGCCGGTGATCACATTTGCGGGTCGAACACCGGCGAACGCAAACGGTTGGAACAACACTGCCGTTACGCTGAATTGGAGCTGTACCGATGCTCTATCGGGAGTAGTTTCCTCTACGGTGAGCGTGACCTTGACTGCCGATGGTATGAATCAGTCTGCGACCGGCGCGTGCCAGGACAAGGCAGGCAATCAGAACTCGGATACGCAGAACGGAATCAATATCGACTCTACCGCGCCGGTGATCACATTTGCGGGTCGAACGCCGCTGAACGCAAATGGTTGGAACAACACTGCCGTTACGCTGAATTGGAGCTGTACCGACGCTCTTTCGGGAGTAATTTCTTCTACCGTGAGCGTGACCTTGCCTACCGATGGTGCGAATCAGTCTGCGACCGGCGCCTGTCAGGACATGGCAGGCCACCAGAGCTCCAATACGCAGCACCGAATTAATATAAACCGTGTTGCGCCCACGCTTATCGTGCCGGCGAGCCTTGTAGCGAATGCCACAAGCCCGTCGGGAGCTGCAGTCTCTTATATTGTTACGGCATCGGATGCGCTGGACCCATCTCCGGTGGTTATTTGCAGCCCGTCCTCAGGCAGTATATTCGCCATAGGAAACACGACTGTAGCCTGCACGGCTACGGATCGAGCCGGGAACACGTCCAGCGGCAGCTTCGTTGTGACGGTAAAGGGAGCGGCGGCCCAGGTCAACGACCTGATCACTCTCGTATCGAGCTTCGATCTAAGTACTCTCGGAAGCAGCCTCACTGCGAAGTTGCAGAACATACAAAGCAGCCTCGGCAGCGGGCAAATGACTGCGGTATGCGGCCAGCTCGGAGCTTTTATCGGCCAAGTGACGGACCAAAGCGGCCAGGGCCTCACTGTGGCGCAAGCTAACCAACTGATCGCGGCGGCAAACCAGATTCTCGCCGTGGTTGGCGGCTGCGGAGTTCAGTCAGGCTCTGGAACCAAGCGATAAGCCTTCGTAGCGACCCTCGCGGGATAGCAACGGTACAGCGTGACCCGAAAACGGCCGGCGCTGTTTCGCGGGGGACATTTCGAAGAGGACGTGTTGGAGGCGCATGAACGGCCGCACGATCCTAAGCAACCGGTGGTCTGCCTCGGCGAGAAGCCGATCACTCAAAAGCGTCTCGCGAACCGCACGCCGGGCGAGCGCTGAATTGAGGTATCGGTGGATTGAATGGTGTCCGAGAGCTAACATTAGCAAATCAAAGCGTAACTCGGGAGAAACCCTAGGAGTTATCGCATACTACCTAAAGAGAGTCTTGGCAAGTACCGTACTTTCCAGTACCGTCGGAATGTCGGGATCGGAGTACGCGACGCCGACGGCCTTTTCAGTTCACTCTGGCCAAGGCCGTTTGCGATAGCGCCAACTCGCCACGATGCTCACGCAACACCGGCAAAAGGGCCTCGACAGGAGAGAATACTCGTATCAAGGACATTGGTTATGAAGAGACTACTTCTTTCGCTCTCACTGGTTGCCGCCGCCTATGGCCAGTCCGACACCGCGTCTTTATCTGGAGCAGTAACCGATCCCGGGGCGGCTGCGATTCCGAACGCACAGGTCGTCTTGCGCAACGTGGCAACACGGAGCCAGCGTACTGCTGTAACTGACATTCAAGGCTTGTATCGCTTCAGCCTGCTCGTTCCGGGGACCTACGAGATTAGCGTCGATGCCGCGGGGATGAAGCAGTACCACAACGCAACCCTCACGCTCAATGTTGCACAGACCGGCCGCCTCGATGTCGCATTGGAAGTCGGTAGTAACAAGGAAGTAGTCGAAGTGGCCGTTCCGGCTCTGCTGCTCAATGCCGAAACGGCATCGCAAGGCACCGTGATCGATCAGGAGAAGATCAAGTCCCTCCCATTGAACGGGCGCCAGCTTCTGCAACTCGCGCTGCTTGTCCCCGGAGCTAACCCCGGCGGCCGCGCTGTGCAACAGAACCAGAATCGCCAGGGAATGTTGGGCGGTCTCAGTGTCTCGGGCGGCCGCACCAATAACATGGCTTTTATGCTGGACGGCGCCATCAACATCGACCCTGACTACAACGCACTGAGTTACCAGCCATCTCTCGATTCAATTGGGGAGTTTCAGGTCCAGACCGGCATCTTCCCGGCGGAATACGGGCGGGCCTCGGGCGGCGAGGTGAACGTGGTCACGAAAGGCGGAGGCAATGCTCTTCACGGCTCCGTCTACGACTTCATCCGCAATAACGGGCTGGATGCCCGGCCTTTCAATCTGCCGACACCGGTGCTGCCCGAATTTCGGCGTAATCAATTCGGCGCCTCCGCCGGAGGCCCTGTCGTGAAGTCGAAGCTATTCTGGTTCTTTTCTTATGAAGGACTGCGCCTCCATCAGGCGGCAGCCGGACTGACCACGGTAACCGTGCCGACTGCGCGGCAGCGCGAGGGCGATTTCGGCGCGACCAAGGGTGGCATCTTCGATCCGGATACGCTGCAAAACGGCGCGCGTCAGCCGTTCCCGAACAATATCATCCCAAAGAATCGCATCGACCTGCTGGCATTGGCGGCAGTCAATGCGCTGCCCTTGCCCAATGTCGGCACGACCTCGCTGTTCGTGAACTCGAACGGCATTCTCCAGCAGAGGAACGATAACTACTCGAGCCGCATCGATTACCTCGTGACGCCCGGCTTGACTCTCTTCGGCCGGTATTCGATCGCCGATGAAGACGCCATCGTTCCGCAGACAGTGACCGGCCGCGACAACATCAACAACGTTCGTCCGCAAAATGGCGTTATAGGGCTGACGAAGACCTTCCACACGACGGTCGTGAACGAAACGCGCATTGCTTTCAACCGTTACCGCCAGATCAGCGGTCTGCCGGAATTAGACTTCAACGTGAATGGTCAGACGCGCCACTTGCCGCAGTTCATTGTGTCCGGATACCCGACCATGGGCGGGGCTGGCAGCTTTGTGGGCACCACCGGCGGCGGTATCGCTCTGGCCCGGGACAACACGTTCCAGGTCTACGATAACGTGTTCTTTCTTCATGGGCGCCACTCCATCAAGTTCGGTGGCGAGGCGTTGCAGGTCCAGTACAATCGCTACGAATCCCCGAATGCCCTGGCGAATTTTAATTTCACGAACGGATTCACTACCCGGACCGCAAACAATGACGGAACCGGCGACGCGCTCGCCAGTCTGCTGCTGGCACTGCCAGCCATCTCGAACCGCTCGGTAGGGCCAAGCCGCATCGACGGCCGGCAATGGGTGTTCTCAGCATATATCCAGGACGACTTCCGCATCGTGCCGAAATTGACCCTCAATTTCGGAATTCGGTATGAACTGGCGCCGCCGATTCACGACATTCGGCAGCAGATGTCGAGCATCGACTACAGCACGGTTCCGTCGCCGCAAGCGATCTTCGATTCCGGCAAAACCGGCTTCTACACACCGCAGCTCTTCATCTGCGGCCAGAGCGGATACCCAAGCGGCTGTGCAAAAACCGATTTCAATAACT
>CAZSQK010000116.1:0-26125 GCA_964608645.1 uncultured Solibacteraceae bacterium
CAGAACGCCGCATCTGCTCAACTTCCGATGTAGCTGACTATTTACTCGGAGAATGTCAGTCGGCGGATGCAAGCGTTTATCGCTGAGCAAATCATGCAATTTAGATCACTCTATCAAATCGCATTCCGCTTCGATTCGATTTTCGAGGGCGCTGGCAAGGGAATGCCAGCAAAACTCGGCGTCGTGTGAATCAATTGATCTTTGCCTCCGCAACAGCGCCGTAAGGAGTTCCCAAAACGATCTTGGATGGGAGGTCCCTTCGAACGGCTGCGAACCGCTATTTTCAGCCGATGGGCCTCACGGCAATTGTGTACCTACTTCGTATAAAAGGACGGCCTCCGAATAAAGTCGCTGGTAGAGTTGGGGCGATACTTTGTACTGAGCGGAGAGCCGCTGGCATCAATGCCATCACCGCCAGCTCCGGTCCGTGCGTCCGGTAGAGGAACACGGCGGAGCTATCATCGAGGGCGGCGCGCTGAAACTGCAACTGGTTTCGAGGAAGGAGAAACCGCTGTTTCGTCGCGCTCACACAGCCGGCGGGGGTGGAAAGAACATAGTGACGGCCCGAACGCTTCATACTACCCGCCAAGCGACTTCCGTCATTGTGGAGGAGCCTTCGAGAACCGCCGTCTTCTGTTGTCCGGCGCCCTGCTCACGCTCATTTGGCCGCCGCTTGCTTGAACTTCCACAGCCTCGACCGCAGGGGCATCGCCACACCGACCACTTTGCCATCCTGCGTCCAACTCGAACTCGGCATGTCCACTGGATAGCCGATATTCAGAATCTGTACTCGCCCATTCGCCGGATCGAGCACGCCCGTCGGCCAAAACCAGGAAGAACCTGCAATGCACTGCACCAGAATTCTTCCGTCACGGCCCGCAGCGCGCGGTCCGAGCGGCACGTCGCCTGCTACGAGCTGGATGTCTCCGGTTACGCGAATCGGCATGTCCGGTCCGCCATCCACCGGCCGCCGCACCAATCGAATCTGCTCCCTTTCATCGAGCCGGACAATCAATTCGCGCCGCAGCGGATCCACCGTAACGGAATCCCCGGGCCCGATCTTCTGCGGCTGTCCATCGGCCGCAGAGATAGCCCAAACCGAGCCCGACAGTGTGTAATAAATCGTTTTGCCGTCGGCGAAAGCCGCCATGCTCGTAATCTCGCCACCCTTGGCGCCGTTGAACCGCCGCAAGATGCGTCCGTCGACATCCGAGGCCACAGCGATGCCCCTATTCGAGCGTTCGCCGACAAGGAATGCCACCTGATTCGGACCTGCCGGAGTCGCCGGCGCCCACGTCTCCTCCTGAGTCTCCACGAGCGGGGCGGGCTCTTTGCCCGGCGAAGACACGACCAATCGCGACCGGCCCCCGGTCTGTGCTGGATACACGATGCGTCCGTCGGGCAGGGCGAACGCCTGCGAATAAGCCGCCTCCCCGATATGCTCCAGCTTCCCATCCGCCGGCGAATATCGCACGACTTCATTCGGACGCTCCCACTGATCCAGGTACACGGATCCATCCTTGCCTACGTCGAGGAAGCTGGTGATCGTGGGAAGTGGAAGCATTGTCCGCACGCCTTTGGAACCGTCGAGAGGCACGCTCACAATCTCGCGCACCTCGCCAGACAGGAGAGTAAACAAAGCCGATTCTCCATCCCCCGATTCGGCCAGAGCAAATCCGGCGGGAATCGGAATGAAGACTTCCGGCGCGAGTCTCACGCTCTTCTCTGAAGCGAGATCCAGCGTATAAAGATGATCCGGCTCACTCGGGCGATCGAGTGGAGTCCCGAGATAGATTACTCGATCGCCAGCCCGGGTGACGCGGCTCATCGCTGTTGGACCAACTCGGAGCAATGCCTTGAGTGGCGCAAGCCGTCCGCTTTCGGGCCAGAAATGGTAGACCTGAATCCTGCGATCCGGGTTCAGCCGATCGACGAGAAGACTACCGTCAGGCAACAGTTTTGGACCATTCGCGTCCTCAATCACCAGCCGCTCATCGCCTCCCAGGACGGGAACCGAGAAGATGCCGCGCGGCAGTTCCTTGACCCTGCTGTAGTACAACTTTGTTCCATCGTGCGACCACGCAATCTCGGAGACAGATCCTCGCGACGTATCGTGGGTCAGCACTGTCCAATTCCCCGACTCGGGCTTCATCACCGCAACCTGCGTCACGTTATCCACCATCGCCTGAAACGCCAGTAGCTGTCCGTCCGGAGAAATTCGGGGACCCATCGCAACGGTCGACCCGCCGAGACGCGTGCCCGACCAGCGCAACTCGGGCGCCGGGCGCGACCCGCGCCACCAGATGCCTGCTGTCAGCCCGATAGCCGCCGCCAGCAGAATGGGTATCGCGGCCGGCCGCCTTCGTTCGCGGCGGGGCGCTGCCTCTCTTTCGTTCGCCCCTTCCAGCAACTCGAGGCGAGCGTCCGCGATATCGTGCATACGCTGCTTCGGATCCTTTTGCAGGCATCGCCTTACGACATGGCGCGCCGGCGCCGGGATGCGGTCCCAGTCCGGTTCCGACTTCAGGACCGCGGCCAGGCTATCGGAGATGGTGTCGCCACCGAACAGCCGTTTGCCTGTGAGCATTTCGTAAAGGATGACGCCGAACGCCCAAATATCCGCGCGCTTATCGACCGCCTTCCCTCGCGCCTGTTCGGGCGACATATACGCCGCCGTGCCGAGAATCACCCCGGCCTGCGTTTCGCGCAGGGTCAACGTCGGAGAATTCTCAGGCGCCGACGGCGTTTCGGCGGACGCTTTGGCCAGGCCGAAATCCAGGACTTTGACCATGCCGTCGGGCCGAACCTTTACGTTCGCGGGCTTTAGGTCTCGATGAACGATCCCCTTGTCGTGGGCGGCTTCGAGCGCGACGGCGATCTGCTTCGCGATCTCAATTGCCTCCTCCAGCCCAACGGCGCCTTGTCCGAGGCGGTCCGCCAGCGTTGGCCCTTCCACCAGTTCCATGACCAGCGCCCGATCCTCCACACCGTAAATCGCGGCGATGTTGGGATGATTGAGCGATGCCAGTATTTTCGCCTCGCGCTCGAATCGCGCCATGCGATCCGCGTCCGTCGCGAAGCTCGCCGGCAGCACCTTAATCGCGACCTCGCGATCGAGCCTGGTATCGGTGGCGCGGTACACCTCTCCCATACCGCCTTCGCCGATCTTGGCCGTGATGCGATAGTGCGCAATCGTCTGGCGCGACATTCCAGTCTTCGAATCGTAGCACTCGCCGGCACAGCGCGGCTTGCAGGCGCGGCGTTTGCGAGTGTCGATCCTGCGGAGCGCCCGAATGCTCTCTTACCCGCCGTTTTTGGCTGCGGCTAAACGGGTTAAAAGTTGAGCTTCATAGAGTATGATCAGGTTCTTAAAATGGCACGCAGGCAGTGATATGATTCCATGGCTGTCATGAGCCCACTGTTCTCGATCGGGCATTACCGGGTCACCGCAAAGCTCGGAGAGGGCGGGATGGGGACCGTCTATCGCGCGGGCGATACCAAGCTCGGACGGGACGTGGCCATTAAGATCCTGCCCGAAGCGTTCGCGCACGACGTTGACCGAATGGCCCGCTTCGGCCGCGAAGCGCAGGTGCTGGCGTCGCTGAACCACCCCAACATCGCGGCCATCTACGGCGTCGAAGAGCGGGCCCTGGTGATGGAGTTGGTGGAAGGCGAGGAACTGAGCGGCCCTCTGCCACTCGCCACGGCGCTCGACTACGCGCTGCAGATCGCCGGCGCTCTCGAATCGGCCCACGAAAAGGGCATCATCCACCGCGACCTTAAGCCTGCCAACATCAAGGTCACATCAGAGGGCCGCGTCAAGCTGCTCGATTTCGGCCTGGCCAAAGCGATGGAGGGAGAAGCCGCCGCTACCGCGGAGCCGGAGAACTCTCCCACGCTGACCCTTGCGGCCACACGGGCCGGAGTCATCCTGGGCACGGCGGCCTACATGAGCCCCGAGCAGGCCCACGGCAAACCGGCCGACCGCCGCGCGGATATCTGGGCGTTCGGCGTGGTGCTGTTTGAGATGTTGACGGGCAGAAACGCGTTCTCGGGTCAATCGGTATCCGACACGTTGGCGGCGGTGCTGAAATCCGAGGTTGACTGGCAGGCTCTGCCCGCCGGAACGCCCCTCGCGATCCGTACCCTGCTGCGGCAGTGTCTCGCCAAAGACCGCAAACGCAGACTGCAAGCCATCGGCGATGCCCGCCTCGCGATCGAAGAACATCTTGCCCACCCAGCCGAAGCGGCGCCACCTACGACGCGCTCCTGGGCGCCGTGGGGAATTGCGGCCCTGCTGGCCGTCGCGTTGTTGATTACACTTCTGAGGCCAGGTTCCACTCCCACCGCGGCGATCCAAGCCTCCATCCTGCTCCCCGAGCAGACCGACTTTCATCTCCTGGGAAGCAGTCCCGGAACGCCCGCCCTCTCTCCCGATGGCAGCAAGATGGCCATCACGCTCAACCGGAACGGACAATGGATGCTCTACGTTCGGGACCTGGACCAATTGGAGACGCGGCCGCTCGCGGGAACCGAGGGGGCGCAATATCCTTTCTGGTCCCCCGACAGCCGCTGGCTGGGATACTTTACCAACCAGGGAAAACTCTCCAAGATCGAGGTCGCGGGCGGGCTGCCTATTGCCATCGCGGACATGCCCGATGGCAAGGGCGGAACCTGGAGCCGCGACGGCATCATCCTCTTCACGCCGGACGGCATCCAGCCAATCTTCCGCGTATCGGCGAATGG
This sequence comes from uncultured Solibacteraceae bacterium, assembly GCA_964608645.1. GTDB lineage: Bacteria > Acidobacteriota > Terriglobia > Bryobacterales > Bryobacteraceae > CAZSQK01. The sequence goes on from CAZSQK010000116.1 coordinate 4,747, forward strand.
CGGGCCCGTCGCACCGGTGACCCGGATCGACGCCGCGCAGGGAGAGAACAGCCATCGCGAGCCGGAGTTCCTGCCAGACGGCCGGCACTTCCTCTTTGTGGCGCGCGGACGCAGCATTTCGGGCGCGGCCGGGCGCGGCGCCGCCATCTGCGTCGGCAGCCTGGACGGCCAGCCCCCCAAGGTGCTGATGCCTGCCGAATCGCAGGCGACGTTCGTTGCCGGCCACCTCCTGTTCCTGCAGGGAGGAGGTCTCGTCGCGCGGCCGTTTGATCCGGACAAACTCGAGTTCACTGGAGATCCCGTCACGATAGCCAAGTCTCCGTTCGCGTTATCTCAAGTCGTGCGTGGCGCCTTTTCCGCATCTGCGAATGGCAGACTCGTGTATCTGACGGGGCAGGTGCGCCCCTTCTCCTTGACCTGGCACGACCGCTCCGGCCGTGTGCTGGAGCCGGTCCCGGGATTCTCCACGGGCGTCCCATGGGTCGAGTTAGCGCCAGACCTGCGCCGCGTCCTGACCGTGGAAGTGAACGGCAGAACTACCGAGGCCTTATCCATCGTGGATTTGTCCCGTGGCACCGCGACCAATATCACGCCGGATGCCTTCGCCAACTCGGGTGGTTTTTGGTTTCCGGGTGGCGTGCTTTTCGGTTCCGTCCGTGGCGGTAAGAATGACCTGGCCTGGATGCCCCTATCCACCGGAGCAAGCCCGCAAGTGCTCTATCACTCGGATGAGGACAAGTACCCGATAGCCTGTTCGGCGGACGGGCGCAAGCTCGTCTACTGGGTCGTGCCGCCCAACCCAAACGCCGGCTACTGGATTCTGCCCCTGGACGGTGCGAGTCCGCCGAAGGCCGGCACGCCGGTCCGCCTCACGCACGGAGCGGCTGAGGAATACAGCGGAGCGTTCTCACCCGACGGCAAATGGTTTGCCCATACTCTGCGCGAAGCCGCCGCGGAAGAGATCTTCATTATCGATGTTTCGGGCCGCGGCCGCCGCTACCGAATCTCGACCGCGGGTGGAGTTTATCCCCGCTGGAAAGGGTCAGGGAAGGAACTGCTTTATTTGACGCTCGATGGCAAGATGATGTCCGTGCCGATCCAGGCGCGGGGCGACGGTCTCGACATCGGAACGCCAACGGCGCTTTTCGAAACACATCAGGCCCCGGCCGAGTTCGCCTACGACGTGACGCCCGACGGCAAGCGTCTCCTCGTCGAGAGCCACGAAGCGCCGTCGACACGAATGTCGCTGACACTGGTCACGAACTGGATGGCGGGGCTGAAGAAATAGCGGAGCACTGAGCAGGACCGAAGCGCTGCCCACGCTGGCGATCTCGCAATTTCTGTACAAGGGCAAGGCGCGCAGAAAGGCATGGCCTGGGCCACGCCTATACCCGTCAACTACTTGCTTGTGAGCACGGCCGCCAGGCGCCGGATTTCGGACTCGATTTCCGCCGGATCGGCCACGGTATCCGCGATCTCCTGGCGAAAGAGGTCGCGATAGCGCTTGCGTAGCCTGTGAATCGCTACCTTAAGTGCTCCCTCCGATGTGTTCATCTCGCGAGCCAGCACGGTATACGGCGCATCGGACTGCCCAAGAAGGAAGACCTTCAACCGGTCGAAATGCTCCGGGCGGCCGTGCTGCACGAATTCGCTCTGCAGTCTCTCGACGACTCGATCCAGCACCGAGAGGGCCCAGCGCCGTTCGAAGATCCGCTCGGGCGTTTCATCGTGCGCGGGCTCACGCCGGTAGCGCTCTTCGCCGGATGAGAACTCCAGCGACAGGATTGCCCCGCCGCCGCGTTTCTGCGCGCGTTCCCGATCGCCTTCGTCGGCCAGAAAGAACTTCAAAGATGTCAGAATAAAAGCCCGGAACCGTCCCCTCTCCGGATCTGCACGATCCAGGTATCGGCCTTCCAGCACGCGTATGAAAAACTCCTGTGTGAGGTCCTGCGCCTGGTCGGGAAGATGACCCCGACGACGAACATACGCGTATAAGGGATACCAGTAGCTTTCGCAGAGAGACGCTAATGCCGAGCGAGCCTCTTTCCGTTGGGGGTCGGCGGCGGCGACAACCAGCGTCCACCGCGTGGTCGGGAAATCAGATGCTCCCGCCAGCGTATGGATGGTGTTTCGGCCTGCGGTGTTTTCCGGCTCGTGCGTCATGATCTCAACTCCTTACGGCGCTCCACACCAGGTATAAGGAATCGGGAGCTATAGGTTACACAGCGATCCAGCTTGCTTTGCGGCTTACAGCCGTGCGTACTCTGTTTTGGCACTCTTCAGGATCGGGACGTCGGGGTCCGCGTCTTTCCAAAGTGCGAAAAAAGCTTCATAGGCAGCCTTCGCTTTGGCCTTATCGCCCGACGAAACGAACACTCTGCCGAGTTGCAGGTGCGCTAGCGCGCCGATGGGGTCCAGCCCCACGATGCCACGATGATCGAGGATTTTCTGAAACTCGGCCACCGCTTCCGGGTACCGATGCGCGGCCATAAACGCCTCGCCGCGCACATATGCCGAGTGCAAACCGCCGAGATAATGATGAGCGAAGTTCAGGCCATTCGCCGCCAGTTCATACCGAAGAGCGATTTGCAACCGCTCCAAGCTTTCTGCGGGCTTGCTCCGCTGCAGTGCGGCGGACGCACGGAGAATCGGCACATATGTGAATTTAACGAAAGTGTCTTCCGGAAAGCGTTTTTCTAAATTGGCCGCGAGCGCTTCTGACCGGAAAGTGTCGCCCGAAAAAGCCAGGGCAACGCCGGCGACGTATTCGACCTCACGGGCGTTGGAGAGTTGGAGCGCCGCCATAGCGCTCTTTTTTCCTTCGGCGCGAACTCCGAAAGCGGCTTCCCACATGGCTCGTGCGGCTTCATAAGTCGCCGCCTCCTCGGGCGCTTCCTCTTGCAGGGCAAGATCTATGGCGCGATTCGATGACTTACGGGCGTCATGCAGGCGGCCGAAACGAGCGAGAGCAAGAGCCTCCTCATGGGCCATCCAGTGTTCGGCCGCGCGTTTGCCCCGGGCCAGAGCGACTGCCCGATCCATCTGGCCCTGATCCTCTTTAAACACCGCGATCTTGTAACTTAACAGCAGACGATTCGGGCCGTCTGCAAACTTGTGTTCGGAAGCTCGTTGAAGAATGCCCTCGGCTTCGTGGAAGCGGTCCAGGAAGACATAGCTGTACGCAAGACTGCCATACCCCATGGGACGGTCCGGATGGGCCGCGATGGTTTTTTGCGCCATCTCGATCGCTCTTTCAAACCGGCCCGTCCCACGAGTAGAGAGGCCTGCTAACAACTCCTGGGGATTGGGCGGTTCGCGGTCCCCGCCGCGAGGATAGGCCTGGTTCCACAACTCGAGGGTTTGGTAGGCCTTTTCCAGATCACCCGTTACCTGGCGGTGGTAAAGAACCTCGATAAAAAACCGCTCCCAATCGCTCACTCGATCCCGCAGGTGCCAGGCTTTTATGGTGGGCTCGGCCGCCAACGCCGACTCCCCCTTAGAGCTGTACTCGAGCCCCAAATTCGCCCAGGCCATCGCGAATTGTGGATCGATTTCGACAGCACGGCGTAAGTAAGAACCCGTGGCGAGCGCTGACCCGCCGGAAAGGGGCGCCATGTGTCCGGTAGTGTAGACCTTGAGCGCTTCTAATGACGACGTCGTGGCCGCCCACAGAGGCGTTGAATGCTGTTCGACGGTGGCGAGCGACTCGCCCACCCGGGTTCTGAACTTGCGGGCAGTCTGGCTCAACGTATTCAGGACATCCTCTCGCCTGGACGCCTGTGCCTGCTCCTCGTCGAGGATATTACCGGTATTGCAGGTCTTCGCCTGCAAACCCAGAACATACTGGCTTCCAAGGCTTCTGATCGAACCCGCGAGAATCGCGGAGCTCCCGGTTCGCTCACAGATTTCCCGCGCGACATCAGGAGTCAGGCGCGCGTCCTTCGGCTGCCCCATCAGAGCCAGCGTTTTCTGGACCTGCTCGTCCCCAATCAGACTGAGGAACGGGGACTGCTGGAGTTCTACCGATAGCCCCTGGCGCAGCGTGTCGTCAAAGACCGCTTCACCCGTCTTGTTCTCGAAATCCGCGAGAACGATCGTGTCCTTCTCGGTCAGCTTGGGTCGCGACGCGGAATGCGAAATCGCCCAGGCCGTCACTCCACTCAAAGCGAGAATCAGGACTCCCGCGGCTGTGGCTAGGGCGGCGAACCGGCGCCGACGGAGAAACTTGCGCCCCCGGTAGAGCCGGCTCGGCGGCGAGGCCATCACGGGCCGGTCTTCCATGTGCCTCTGGATATCGGCGGCCAGGTCTGCCACCGACGCATAGCGCCGCTCCCGCGTCTTCTCCAGGGCCTTCATGGTGATCGAGTTCAATTCGCCGTCCACCAGGCGGCGCAGCGAAGCGGGGTCGGTCTGGCGGCGCGCGGCAATGTCGCTGGCTGCCGCGCCCATGGAGGTCAGCTTTCGCGGCAGCGACGGCGCTTCATCCTCGCGAATCATTCGGAGCATTTCCGCTAAACCGGCGTTGCGCAGCGTGGCCGTCTCGAACGGCACGGCTCCGATCAGCAACTCGTACAAGAGCACGCCGAGAGAATAGACATCGGTGGCCTCGTTGATGTCGCCAGTCATCGTGTCGGCCTGCTCGGGGCTGGCGTACTCCGGTGTTCCGACGATCTGGCCAAACTGCGTGAGCAACGTATTCTCTACCACCCATTTGTCGGTGGCTTTGGCGATGCCGAAGTCGATTACCTTGGGCACCGGTGCGCCGTCCTGCTCCGTCACAAGCACATTCGAAGGCTTCAGATCACGGTGGATCACACCCTTTTGATGGGCATGTTGCACCGCGCGGCAGACGGCGAGGAATAGCGCGAGCCGCTGCCTCGTGGTCATTCGCTCGCGATCGCAATACCGCGTAATCGGTGCGCCTTCGATGTACTCCATTACGAAGTACGGGCGCCCTTTGGCGGTCGCGCCGGCATCGAAGATTTGGGCGATGTTCGGGTGGTCCATCATCGCCAGCGCCTGCCGCTCGTTGTGGAAGCGAGCCAGCACCTGGGCGGTATCCATGCCGACCTTCACAACCTTAAGAGCCACGCGCCGGCGCAGGGGTTCGCTCTGCTCGGCGAGATAAACGGTCCCCATGCCCCCTTCGCCTAGAGGTCGAAGGACACGATATCGGCCGAAGTCGTCATCACCAGCAGCGACTTCCGTTGTATCGATGGTGCGGGTGCCGGATTCGTCAGCTCCAACCGAACTCTCGAACGCGCCCAGGATCAGACACCGGGGGCAAAGTCCGGCGGGATCACCGGAACCCAGTTGCTCACCGCACTGAGGGCAGTTTGGCATTTGAACCAGAGGCGTGGGCCTATTGTACGCCTTTCGTCCCAGAGGCTTTTGTCCCTTTCGCGCAGACGCTGTAACCTTCAGCGCCGCGATTCCTTATTCGTGGTAGGCGAGACGGATTCGGTTCCGGGCGCCTGATCGAAGACCGGACCCTCATGAAACGCAAAGGAGATGATCATGACACGCAGCACCATCGCAAAGAGTCTCACAATCGCCGCAGTCACGGCACTCGCGCTGAGCCTAGCGCCCACCGCGAAGGCCGACGACAAAGTGCGCTAACGCGTCCATCATTGGCACGTTTGCCGTCACAACCACCGGATACTCTGTCGCGGCGCCCGACCTGGTTGGGCCGGCGTTTGCCCAGGTCAGCATGCAAACCTTCGGCTGGGCGGGCGCTACTACGAACGTTGGAATGACAAACTCCAACGGCACGGTAGCGCAAGCAAACAATACGGGCACATTCACCGTGAATCCTGATTGCACCGGCACCTTCACGCTGAGTGGCGCTAAAGGTCAGAGCACCTGGTTCTTCGTGATCTCCGACAACTGGAACGAAATTCGGGCTATCTGTGTGGACCCTTTTGCCGTCCTCACCAAAATCGGACGGAGGATATATCCGGGACGAAGCATGTGAACGCCTGAGCTGCTTGAACTAACTCACTACCCCGCGCCGTTCCCGGCTTAGCCTGCTGTGCACAGCGCGGGCTAACTCTGGACGGCGCGGACCGCGTGAAGCCTCGGCGTGCCCTTGGATATACCGGATTGGCGGCGGTGGTGATTGGACTCCTACGCCTTGAGTTCCTCGATTTGCTTCATCGCGATGCCGACCGGCCGGTCGACGGGAATACCGGCGCAGGCGAGCAGAGTGGTCAGCAAATCACCCTGATTCCCCTTCACATCGGCGTAGAAGCGTCCCGTTTTGATGGAGCCGCCGCCCTTCCCCGCTATTACGAAGGGGAGGTTTTCGCGAGTGTGCTTGTTGCCATCCTCGAGCCCCGATCCCCACATCATGATGCAGTTGTCCAGCAGGGAGCCGTCTCCCTCCCGCAAATTCGCCATCTTCTTCACCATGTACGCAAACTGTGCAATGTTGAATTCGGTGATTTTGGCGATCTTACGAACCTTCTCGGGATCATTGTTGTGATGGGTGTTGGAATGATGCTGGTCTCTGAAGCCCAGCTCCGGATAGGAGGCCCCGTTTGGCGTCGATCCTATGTAGGTGCTGACACGAGTGGTGTCGGTCTGAAACGCGAGTATGTTCAGGTCGCACATCACCTGCATGTACTCGCTACGTTTCTCACCCTCCGGAATCCGGATTTCGATGGGCGGCGAATCGGATGCGTGACGCTTGCTGGCGCGGACGCCGGTCTTCTCCATGGCGGCCTCTTTGTGGCGAGCCTCGATGGCCGCGATACGGCGCTCCACCGAGCGCACGCTGTCGAGGTATTCATCCAGCTTGCGCTGGTCTGAAACGGGCAATGTTCGCCGGAGGTCTCGCGCCCCTCCCAGGACGATGTCCAACAAGCTGCGGTCGAGAGCATTCGACGGCGACGACCCATGCGCGGCGCCGCCGCCCCGCTCCGGCTGATTAAACAATCGGGAGAGCACGTTGCGCGGATCGACCTCGGCGGGGACCGCCTGGGTGGGAGAACTGAAGCTGCAGTGCGAGTAGTACCCCTCGTTCAATCCCTCCTGGTTTTCCTTCCAGGTTTGCGGCATGGTGGCCAACTCCAACGAGGGCAGAGGGGTGAAGGCGCCCACGTGGTTGGCGGCGATCTGATCGGCGGAAATGGCGATATGAATCTCGTTCCGCTTTTCGGGCGACGGCAACGTCGCCGTGAGCCACGTAGACAGCTCGAGCGCGTGCGGCGCCCCATTGAAGGGCGCGATGGGGACGCCGGAAATCCCCTTCATCACGACGCACTGATGAAGCACCGGGCGCAAGGATTCCAGGGCCGGGGGAGGCGATGATAGAAAACTCTCGGGACTACCCGGCCAGAACTGATCCATGATCACGCCGTGCGGCATATACATGAATCCCAGGCGCACGGGGGGCTTGTAAGCCTTGCTCGCGGGGGTCTCCGCCCATCCCATCGAATCCAGAAGAGGCAAGGCGAGAGTAGCGCCCAATCCCTTCAGGCAAGCCCGCCGATTTATTCTGCTCATTGAACCTCCTTCGTTTCCTGTATTTCCCGTATTTGGATGCGCCGGTGTGTAAAGGGATAACTGGTGACGACCCCATGGATGATCGCCCGCATGCGGTACCCATCGGCGGCGACCTCACGCATCAAATCATCCACCACGATTTCGTCGTAGCCTTCCAGCTTTCGCCCCAACGTGTAGGCCAGAAGTCTCTCGACCACGTTGCGGGCGATGTCGGCGCTTCGGCCGGCGAGGATCGTTTTCAGATCCGCCGGGCCGGAAAAACGTTGGCCGCCGGGAAGCTCACCGGCGGCATCGATAGGCTCGCCGTTGGTATCCCGGTCGCGCCATTGCCCGATCGCATCGAACCTCTCCAAACCGAACCCGATCGGGTCGAGGATCTGATGACAGTTGGCGCAGACGGGATTGGTGCGATGGAGTTCGGTCCGCTGCCGGACCGTGAGATGCGCCACCGCGGCCTGATCCTGCTTGTCGAGCGCCGGCACATCCGGTGGGGCGGCCGGCGTCTGTTGACCGAGCACTTGTTCCAACACCCACACGCCACGCTTCACCGGGCTGGTGCGAGTGGGAAACGAGGTGCCGGCGAGAATACCTGGCATGCCCAGGACTCCGCCTCGATTGCCGTCATTCAGCTGGACCTTCCGCATCTCGGGTCCGGCGACGGTTTTCTCGAGGCCATAAATCGACGCCAGGGCGGCATTCAGGTAGGTGTAATCGCTGTCCACAAAACGAATGACCTTCTCGTTGTCGCGAACGATGCCTTCGAAGAACAGCCGAACTTCGTCATACATCGCCTGGCGCAGGGCGGGGGTCATCTGCGGAAACAGCACCGGATCGAAGACCTGACGCTTCAGGCCGCCGACGTTCAGCCACTGGGCGCCGAAGCCGTCAAACAAAGCCCGGGAACGAGGATCGTCAAGCAAACGGGTTGTCTGCGCCTTCAGAACGGCCGGATCGTGCAGTCTTCCGCGGCCGGCCAGAGCCATCAGTTCTTCGTCGGGCAGCGTAGCCCAGAGCAGATAGGACAGCCGTGAGGCGAGTTGGTAGTCGTCGAGCGGAACAATCCCGGCGCCCGATTCGGGTTCCCGCGCCGCGGGCGTAATGAAAAGGAACTGCGGCGAAACGAGGACCGCCTTGAGCATCAGGTGAAGCGCCTGCGGGTAAGCCAATTTGTTCCGGATGCCCAGGTCGAACGCCGCCACCAGGACATCGAGTTCCGCCTCAGCGGGCGGCCGGCGGTAAGCTTTTCGGGCCAAAGACCGGGCGACCTCGCGCGCGGCGCGCCGGGGATCGCCCGCCGGCCTGGCAGCCGGCCCGAAGAGCCGCTTCTCGATTTCGGTCCGTCGGCCGCCTGGAGGCGCCACAATGTGGCGCAACACCTTTTCGGCAATGGCGAGATACTGCTCGAGTTGGATCGGCGAGAGCGAATTGAGGTACCCCTGTCCGCTGACCTCGTCCGGCAGCCCATCGGCGACAGACGGGTCGACCCCGAACAGATCATGGAGGGTGTTGGCGTACTCGGTTTTGGTGAGGCGCCGGATGACGAATGTCCCCGGATCCTTGTCGCTGAGGTGTTTGAGCTTGGGCAGCCAATCGGCGAACATCCGGCGGTCGTCCTCGCTCGGCTGGCGCGCGCCTTTGGGCGGCATATCATGCGCCATCACTCGGGCGTCGGCTTTCTTCCACTGTTCGGTGAATGCCGCATGTCCGGGATCCTTGAGAGCAGGGGAGAAATTCACGCCTGCCCGCGTGGGGCGCGCGTTCTGGTGGCAGGGAATGCAATACGTCTTGACGAAGGGGGTGACGCGGTCACGAAAGAACTGGTCGGCATCCGCTTTGAGGGCTTCGTGATCCCCAGCCAGCAAGCCGCAAGGCGAGGCGAAGAACAGCATCAGCCAGAGGCCCTGCGATACCGGTATGGTCGAAAGACGACGGGCCGCAGCGGCGGCGGGCATGTCGCAAGGCATTCTCCGTCGAAGTCTATCACGTCCTGTTGTCCGGAGCCGGGTCACGGACGTATCCGGACCTAGTTCTTGGCTCCGGCCAGCCAGTTCAGCACCACGTGGATGGGTTCGGGAGCGGCGCCGGTCTGTGTCGCGGTATTGATCAGAAAACGCTTGCCATCGGGCGTGACGTCGTAGCGAGTAACCGAAGGCGAGTTCGGAACCAGAATGCGTGAATCGAAGAGTTCGTGGGGGATGCCGCTTTCGAACCGAGGCGAGGTCTTCACATCGACCGCCATCATCTTGCCGTCTGGCGCGATGTAGAAAATTTCCTTGCCGTCCCGCCGCCAGCGCGGTTGAGAGCCGCCGCTTTTCGAGACCTGAAACTTGCCGGCCCTGACCCGAAAAGACTGCACGAAAATCTCGGCTCGCCCGGATTCATCGGAAGTGTAGGCGACCCAGCGCGGCTCGCCAGCGGGCCCGGGCGAAAACTGTCCCTGCGCCGTGGGATGATCCTCGTCGAGGTATGGAGCGGCTTTGCGCCGCGCCGGATCGAGGGGATCCGAGAGCGTCCATAGCGCGAGGCCACGCTTTCCCGCCCGGAAAAACATCAGGAATTTGCCGTCCGGCGACCAGTCCGTAAGGCGCTCCGCTGTGTTCTCCGGTCTGTGCAGGGGCTGCTCCACGGCCGCGCCGCTCGATTCTTTGACGTAGGGCGCATAGGGGACTCCGCCGCGCTGGGCGCTGAATGCCAACTTCGCGCCGTCGGGCGACCAGACGGGATCCGTATCCGGGTCGGGGTCAAAGGTGAAACGCGTGGGGATTCCACGCGCGACATCGAAGATCCAGATATCGAGATTCTGGGAAGTCTGCATCCCGACCGCTGCCCGCGTTCCATCATGCGAGAGAGCCACGGCTCCATAATCCGAGGGGGACCCGAGATTGGACAGCACCTTGCCAGAGCGGTCCATCCAGGTCAACTGACTGGCTCCCATGTTCCCCGGGCCTCGATAGGCTAAGGCGCCGGTGGGAGAGGCGGTGAAAAATGCCTGCGAAAGCTGATTGCCGATCGGGTCGGCCACGGGGAATGCGTCCCCGGCGGGGTCGAAGGTTTTTGGGTCTACCGGCTGCGCGATCAACGCAGTCTGACGAATGAGGAGAATGTGTCCCACAGTCTGGTGGCCGCGCGGTGGAACGTAGCTGAAGCCGCGCTGAGTTTGGAAGAGCGGCTTCTTCTGTTTGCCATCGAGCGACATGAGGTAGATGAGACTCTTTTCCGGCGCGGCAGACACGACCAGCATCAGCATCTGTTTTCCGTCCGGAAGGGGGGTGGGGTAGCCGTGGAACGTTTCGCCGGCCGACGCGTTTGTTGTCGTGATCCGCACCGGCTCGCCTCCGGCTTGCGGAACGCGGAAGAGGCCCTCCCGGCCGTTGCCAAAATAGATGTAGCCATCGCGTGTCCAGCCGCCGACTGTGGATGCGTTCGCGCCCACCGCACACAGGATTTGAGGTGGGCCGCCGCTGAGATCGATCTTCTTCAGCTTGCCCTCCGACGAGAAACCCAGAAAGCGACTATCCGGCGACCAGAACGGGTAGAGCGCGGATTCGGTCCCTGGCAGGGGGGTGGATTCGAAGGAGTCCAGAGAGCGCATCCAAAGCATGAGACGTCCGCCGGCGAGCGCGCTGAATACGAGTTTCCGCCCGTCGGGAGATAAAGAAAGGTTGTTCGTGTTTCCGAAGTAACCGCCGTCCGGCGGCGATATGGCAAAGCGAACCGTCTCGCTCACCGGCGGCCTTTCGAGAAAATGGACGGCCGCCAAGGCGATCAGCGCCAGGCCGAAGACGGCCGATACGGCCATCCACGCCGGCGACGGCGAACGGCGAGTGGCGGCAGCGTGCGCCGCGGCATCAGGGCCGGGCAGCTCCGGCTCGTCGAGCGCGATGCGCGCTTCGCCGATGTCGCGCATGCGAAGCTTCGGATCTTTGCGCAGGCAACGCTCGATGACGCGGCGCAAGCGCGGCGGCGTAGAGTTGGGCAACGCTGACAGGTCAGGGTCTTTCAGGACGACGGCTGCGAGCGTATCCGTCACGGTTTCGCCCCCGTAGATTCTGACCCGTTAGCAGCTCGTAGAGGATGACGCCGTAGGCCCAGATGTCGGCACGACGATCGACAGGCTTGCCGCGCGCCTGTTCGGGGCTCATATACGCGGCGGTGCCGAGGATGACACCGGCCTGGGTCATGCCGAGCGAGAGCGTCGGCGACATGGTGGGGCTTGCACTGGAGCTTGACGAGTTTTGCTCGCGCGCTTTGGCGAGGCCGAAATCGAGGAGCTTGATCTGGCCGTCGTTGGTCACTTTGATGTTGGCGGGCTTGAGATCGCGGTGGACGATGCCTTTCTCGTGGGCGGCTTCGAGGCCAACCGCGATCTGGCGCGGGTAGTCGATCACGGTGTCAATGGGCAGCGGACCTTTGAGTTCCTCGCCCTCGATGAGTTCCATGACGATCGCGCCCTGCTCGACTCCATAGATCGCGGCGATGTTGGGATGGTTGAGGCTGGCGAGAACCTGCGCCTCGTGCTCGAAGCGCGTCATGCGGGCGGCGTCGTCGGCGAACGTGGGCGGCAGCACTTTGATCGCGACATCGCGATTGAGCTTGGTATCGGTGGCGCGATAGACAGCGCCCATACCCCCTTCCCCGAGCTTGGAGAGGAGCTTATCGTGCGCAATCGATTGTTGTAAGCTCATCGGAAGCGATTTTGCATCGTATCACTTGTTTGCCGGCCAACCCACTCAGGGGGCAGGCGTCGTCTCCCAGAACTCCGTTCCTGGACGGACGCGCAGACCGCATACCGTGGCTGGGTAGGGCCGGCGAAATGATTTTCGGGCGGAACTAATTCGCCCTCGCCAGCGTCGAAGGAACGATGAATCGCCTCACCGTGCTTGCCGTGCTTCCGGTTCTCTGCCTTGCGCAGCAGCCCAAGCTGAACCGCTACGTCGGCGCTTACGAGTTCCCCAACGCCTACATGGTCATCACCCTGGAGAACGGCGAGCTTCTCTCCCGCTTGGGCGCGCAGCAGACGGTGGCCATCACGCCGAAATCCGCGACTGTCTTTACTCCCAAAGGCGTTAACGCCGAGTTGGAATTCGGTAAAGACGACCCGCAGGGCCGCCCGACCGAGCTCATCCTCCACCAGGGCGGGCGGGACCAGACCGCCAAACGCCTCGCCGACGATCTCGGCAAGCTCGCGATCGCCGCCGCCGCGGCATTTCCGCAGCGACTCAAGGACCAGAAGGCAGCTCCCGGCACGGATGTCGCGCTACGCAAGATGGTGGAGGGCATTCTCGCGGGCAAGGCCGACTATGACAGCATGAGCTCCGGGCTCGCCGAAGCCACGCGTAACCAGCTACCCGCCATGCAGGCGGCTTACGGCAAACTCGGCGCGCTCCAGTCGGTCATCTTCAAGGCGGTGGGCCCGGCCGGCCCCGACATTTACTCCGTCCGGTTCGAGAAGGGAGCTCTCGAGTACCGCATCTGGCTCGGCGTGGACGGCAAGGTCCTGAATGCGAATGCACGTCCCGAAGAGGGCGCCATCGCCACACCAGCCGCCAAACTCGCGCCGCACTTCGCCGAAATCGATACGCTCGCCGCCGCCGAGTTCGGCCGCCGGAATGTCGGCAGCCTTACGGTCGGCGTGGTCTCCGGCAAGGAACTCGCGTGGACGAAGAGCTACGGCGACGCCGACATGGAGAAGAAGACGGCGGCGGGCGCCGACACGGTCTACCGCATCGGCTCCATCACGAAGATGTTCACCGCGCTGATGCTGGAGCAACTCGTGGAAGCAACGAAGGTGCGGCTCTCCGATCCGGTGGAGAAGTATTTCCCCGAGATCAAGCTCGTGCGCGACCGCATGCCCGACGCGCCGCCCATCACGCTGATCCAACTGGCAACTCACACCTCAGGTCTCGACCGCGAGCCTGACGACACCGAGACCTATGTGACTGGCTCGGTCGCTATGTGGGAGAAGACCCTCGGCGCGGCGTTGACGCACACTCGCTATGCTCTGGAGCCCGGCACACGATATTCGTACTCCAACATCGGATACGCGATTTTGGGCGCCGCTCTGGCGCGGGCTGCCGGGGAGTCGTATGTCGAATATCTGCCCAAGCACATCTTCCAGCCGCTCGGCATGACCCACTCGGCGCTGGAGATCACCCCCGCCATCGCAGCGCACCTCGCTAAAGGGTACCAGCCCACTGGCCCGAACTCCGTGGATTCCGAAACTGCCCGGCGCGAGCACGAGACCGGGCGAGGCTACAAAGTCCCGAATGGGGCCATCTATACGACCGTTGGCGACCTCGCGCGCTTCGCCTCCTTTCTGATGGGGCAGGGTCCGGAGACTGTCCTGAAGCTCGGCAGCCTGGAGCAGTTCCAACTCAATACCATCGTCCCCGCCGATCTGAACCTCACCCGCGGGTACGGTATTGGGTTCGAGACGCACCGCGCCGACTCCTACATCGCGTTCGGGCACGGCGGCAGCGTCGCCGGGTACACCGCGGACCTCCTGATGAATCGCAAGGCCGGCATTGCCGTAATCGCGCTCTCCAGCGGCGCCGCCAATCCGGCCGCGGTCAGCCAGAAGTCTCTGGATCTGCTTTCGAAATAGCGGACCTGTGGCAGGCCATGGAGGGGCGCCCTGGCCAGGTCCAATCGGAGCCCCGTTCTTCCACAGTGTCCATCGCAATCGGATACTGCCATTCATTGGTGGCGACGGCGGCTTGAAGAAGTCCGGCATTTCGATAGTGTTACAATCCGATGAGCGCACGTAACGAAATCTAAAGGTGCGTGGGCGGGTTTTCCCGCATCCGATACTGCAGGACGGGCTACCTCGTTTCAGAGGATGACTATGCCAAAACATTACATTGGGCATCTCTCCTCACATGATCCTCTGCATCCCTATCTGGTGAACGACGTCCTGCCGCAAATGGGCGTCCGCAACAGTGCGGCCGACTTCCGCGTCTTCAGCATGAAGGATCGTAAAGTTTATCTCTACGAAGAGCGACACACTTGCGCCCAAGTAGTCGGCAAATTCTTCCTGAGCCACGGCCATCATACGGCCGATGCCACCCAGCGCATGCGTCAGGAGTTCGACAATCTGCAATTGCTCCGCGGCTACGGGCTGGCAGGTTACCCGCATCACGTCGTCCGCCCGCTGGGCACAAATGCCGAGCTCAATAGTATTTTGGTAGAGGAATATGCCAAGGGCATTCCCTTAAGCGCTTTCGTCAATGAAGCGATCCACCAAGGGCAATCCCAGGCACTTTTCGACAAGTTAACCGCCCTGGCGTACTTCCTGGCGACCTTGCACAACCGCACCGCCAACGGGCAGCGCGTGGATTTCGATCAGGACTGCGCCTACCTGGATCGGTTGGTCCAGAAGCTGCAGACTCAGCAGGTGGCAGGCGCCTGGGACGCGGACGAACTGTATTGGTTGCGCGACCGTTGGCGTGAGAAGCCTGGCATGTGGGAGGATAACCAGGTGCTCGTACATGGCGACGCCACTCCCAGCAATCTGTTGTTTGGCCGGGGCCTCAGCGTGATCGCGATCGACCTGGAACGGATGAAGCGCGCCGACCGCGCTTTCGATCTCGGCCGGATTGCCGGAGAGTTGCAGCACTATTTCCTCCAGGCCCGCGGCAACAAGCATGACGCCGAGCCCTTCGTCGGGCATTTTCTCTGGGAATACGCCTGCCACTTCCCCGACCGTGACCGCGCGTTCCGCTCCATCACCGGCCGGCTGCCCTTCCAACTGGCTCTGACGTTCCTCCGCATCGCCCGAAACTCCTGGGTGAGCGTTTCCCACCGCCGGCGGCTGGTGGAAGAGGCCAAAATCACTCTGCGGACGCCTTGATGGAGATTCGCGCCCTGCTCTTCGATGTCAATGGAACCCTGATCGACATCGAAACCGACGAGTGGATGGAGGAGTGCTATCGCGCCATCGCGCACTATCTCACCTATCAGGGCATCGGGTTGCGCCGTGGCGAAGTACGCGACTTGTACTTTCAAATCATGAAGGAGCAGTTCGCGGCGAGCACCGAGAAATATCCCGAATTCGACGTGGTTGCGGTTTGGCGCGAGGTGTTGTTTCGGCAGGCCACTGAGCACACCCGATCTCTCGACCCGGACAAACTCCAGCAGATGCCTCTATTCCTGGCGGAAGTGCAGCGCGGGATCTCACGCAAACGGCTGGCGGCTTTTCCGCAAACGCATGAGATTCTAGCCCAGTTGAAAACGCGCTATCGGCTGGCAGTAGTTTCCGATGCGCAGAGCGCCTATGGTGTGCCCGAACTTCGCGCCGCCGGCCTTGCCGAGTATTTCGCGCCCATCGTCATCTCCGGCGACTACGGCTATCGCAAGCCCGACGCACGTCTGTTTCAAACGGCCCTGACCGAATTGCAGGTCCGCCCCGAAGAGGCGATTTTCGTTGGAAACGATCGCTTCCGGGACGTTCTGGGAGCGCGACGAGTCGGGATGAAGACGATCTTGTTCTGCCCGCAAGGCAACTCTGGCGGATCTCCTGAAACCGAGCCGGACTATCTTCTTTATCATTACGCCGACCTTCCTCGCGCGATCGATTTTTTCGCCGCCGGATAGTTTTGGATATTGCCCGGCGCTGTCGTCGTATTTTGTTGTCGCCGCGGTCAGCGCGATCAGAAGGAATGGAGTCCCGGACCGGGCTCGAATCGATCAGCCATCGAGGCGCCCCTGTACACCCTTGGGGCCATTATGGTGTTAGCGCTTCTGCCGCCGGGCAGAGGATTTCGCCTTTTTTTGGGGCGCCGTGACTTTCGACGGCGGCACGATGACCTTGTGCACCGGCATCACGGACGGCTTTCCCGGATCGAGCCCCAGTTGTTCCAGGATGGGCATCAACGTCTTCCCGAACCTGTCGAAGGCGGCCTGCGATGTCCACACATCAAACACCATCAGTTTGTCTTTTGGGCCAAACGCCGCATGGTACGAACGCCCGGCCGGATTGCCAGCCCCGGCCTTCTTCAATCGCTTGATGCACTCGTCGTATTGCTCCGCCGACATTGCGGCCGGAGAGAAGTAGATCCCTATCGCCATGAAACCACCCTTTCTGCGCCTCCGCCGTAGACCTGGCGGGGTCGCCTGTTCATTGTAGTGCAGATTCCACACAGGTCCGATCTTGCGATCGGAAAGGGTGGGAACACGGGGCACCGACGTGGCTTACGGCCATACCGGCAGTTGGCTTGCGTCAGTCTACATACCGCTATTGTGAAGACGTAAAACGTCAGATCTATTGCTATTCGGGACGAGCGCGATACACTCAATGAGCCAGATGAGACCGATGTTGGTGTTATTGACGCTTGTTGCGACTTTGCCAAGTCTCGCCCAAACCGGCGCGGTCGATCACAGGTTCGTTCAGGTCAACGGCATCAGAATTCACTTCGCCGAACAGGGTCAGGGTCCGCTGGTCATTCTGGCCCATGGATTTCCGGAACTTTGGTACAACTGGCGACATGTGATGCCAGCCTTGGCCGCTGCCGGTTACCACGCCGTTGCGCCGGATATGCGAGGGTATGGCCAAACAGATGCGCCGGTTGACATCGCCGCGTATTCCCAGACGCAAGCCGTGGGCGACATCGTCGGCGTGGTCCATGCTTTGGGCTACGAGCAAGCGGTGATTATCGGCCACGATACCGGAGCATCCACGGCCGCCGACTGCGCGATTCTGCGTCCCGATATGTTCCGTGCGGTCGTGCAGTTGAGCGTGCCCTATACGGCTCGCGTCAAGGACGCGCCGCTTCCCAGCGAGGCCAACCGGCGCCGTGTGAAGCCAGGCGAGCAGTTTTACATCACTTATTACCAGGCGCCAGGAGTGGCCGAAAAAGTGATGGATGCTGATCCGAAACGCACGTTGCGGATGTGGCTGTACTCGTCCTCTGGCGGTGTCCCTCCGCAGCAGAGGGCGCGCTACACGTTCGGAATCAACGAAACGGCCTTGGACGGCCGCTCGGAGCCGCAGACACTGCCCGCCTGGCTAAAACCGGAGGATCTGGACTACTTCGCTAACGAGTTTTCCCGTACCGGCTTCCGAGGGGCTTTGAATTGGTATCGGGCACAGGACACGTTTTGGGCGGCAACACCGTTTCTGGTTGGCCGCCAGATATTGCAGCCGGCGTTATTCATAGGCGGCGCGGACGACCCTTGGATCGACCAGGTTGGCCGGGCGGGCGTCGATAACCTGGAAAAAAGTGTTCCGAACCTCTGGAAAAAAGTGCTGCTTCCGGGCGTGGGTCATTCGATTGAGCAGGAAGCTCCGACAGAGGTGACCCGCCTGATTCTCGAATTCCTTCGCTATGTTGACCGATCAAGCGAGCCCAAGAAACGGGTCCAATAAAAAGATCAACGGGGCTCAACCTTGGGCTGGTCGCCGAGTGAAACGCGATCCGTGTGGTTGTGCTCGGATGACGCGCTGGGACTGGCTCGAAATGGCGTTCGAGGAGACCACTCCTGCCTAGCCGATAAACGCATACCGTCACGGGAGATCTATGCCGCAGTGCGCAGCACACGTCAGCAATGGGCGTGATACAGCAAGTGCGAAGTAACCGGTCCAGAAAAGGGGGGCCCGCTGTGCCGCACGACGCCAACGGTCTCGGATCTCGCTGCGAAGCGTAAGGGCGCACCTGCAGAGCGGCATCGAAGGTTACCTCGGTTCCGGACCCATTGACTTTGTTGGAACGTCACCGGAGACGTGCGATCGTCCCAGAGCAGGCTTGCAGGCACGGACAAATGAGAGGATGGCGACGAAGGCGAGAGCCAAACCGAACGCGATGAGGGCTCGATAAAGGTAGTGCTGTCGAACCCGTTTCAGCGCTTCTTGTTCCCGGGTCATCGGCGCCGCGTCAATGGGTTGCATCACGCGCGGTGGGGCGGCAAGAGCTGCCGCAATCGTGGGATTGCTCCTGGCCTCGTTCTCAAGCAGCTCGCGGGACGCTTGCGATGCTTCGCCAGCGTGGTACAGAATTACAAGATCCGTAAGAACATCGGGATGAAGGGTCATCGATAGATCTCCAGTTTTTGACGCGCTCGAAATATCCGGATTTTCACCGCCGCCAGTGAGATACCCAATTGCGCCCCAACCTCCTCATAGCTAAGTCCGCCCTGTGCATAGAGTACGAGCGGTTCTCGAAGATCCTCTGGCAGGGCCGCCAACGCCATCAAGGTTCGCTGCAGGTCGATACGCGCTTCCTCCGTCAAAGAAACCGGCGCCACGACATCCGGCGGGAGTGCTCGCTGTCGCCCATGCCTCAGGATGTGCTTGCGCCAAACATTGCGAGCTATGGCAATCAGGTATCCCCTAGCCGTGACGGCGCCGATCGGTTGACGGGAAACGATGGCGCGATAGAAGGTCTCGGCAGTCAGGTCCTCGGCGACGGCGGCGTTCCGCGACCACACGAGAAGGCACCGGAAGACTGCCGATGCGTGTTCTTCGTAGATTTCACCGATCGTCATCGCCGAGAGGAGTATCCCAAAAACGCTTCGCAGATCTATTCATCAGAAGATCCGGGAGCCGACCTGACGTCATTGGCCCCAATGGCGCATTATTTCGCAGTGGGAGATTCGGCATGGTCAATGACGATAACCGGCAGGTCCGTTTTGCGGCTTTCGAGTTTCAGCCCGATCTGATCCAGCGCCTGGAAGATCGTCGGGCCCGAGTCCAAAGCGGTTGTCATGCCCACCTCGAATTCGAAATCAAACGAACCTTTCAACCCGGTCTGATCCACAACCGGGAGGTCGATGCCGATCCCGGCCCATCCTGGCAATTGGTTAGCCAGTTCCAACATGGTCATGTTCCGGCATTCCCGCCGACGCAAACCGGCATCGCCGGCTTTCCAGTCACATGTCTGGCGGCCCCCCGAGCCTTCGCGGTATCGGGGTTCGCGCTTGCCGACAGTCATTACGTACGCTCTCATGGCTCGACCATCGCGATGGATAACCAGTTTGAATCGTTCCGCCAACAGCGCCTGCATCATCTCGCGAAGCGCCGGCATCGCGGCATCCGAAGGAGCCTTGGCTAAAACGTCGAAGCGTTGGTGATCGGCCCATTCCGGGCCACCGATAATCATGGCATCCGGCACACCGTACGCCATTCCCATGAGATTCTTCAGGCTCGCATCGGGAATATCAAGCCGGCCTCCCGGCAGTAGCTGAGGCTTTCGTTTCAAACTGTTCAAGGGGGCGGAGGGCTTGATATCCGCCACCTCGAAAGCCAGGGTTGACGGTTGACAGCGACCGGTGCGAGAAACCGACGCCAGCAATGCCACCGAAGCAAGAGTCGCTTTCAGAACCCGGCTCATCATTGTCATTCTCCTTTCTCACCGGTCTTCAGCCGAGCAGGCCGGGGATTGTCGACAACAAATATCCCGGAGACGCCTCTTTGTTACGAGCAGTGGCCGACTATTTTTTGTCAGACCTCAGAACGATTTTTATTGAAGAGTAGCGCTGGGAGCAGTGCAGCCCGAGGCGTTCGTGTCCACAAGCGGCGCACCAGGGCACGACTCGGGCGAACCGGGCCAATTCGAGCCACGGTATTTACCTAAGATGCGCCCTATAAAAAGAACGACGGGGAAAAGGATCCGCTGAACGGCTGGAGGCGGGACCGCAAGCACCTGTGTGTCCCGATGGCGCCAAAGCACGTGCGCGAGATAGAAGAGCGATGGCCGGCCGTTGGGGCTGGCGTTGAGAACGGCAAACAGCGCCTGGAGGAAGCGATCCAGGTCTACCGCTGGAACAACGTGGCCGCTAAATTCCAACAGATCATCGCCCGCGTTCCACCAGTGATGACGAACGCCTGCGGGCAAGACGACAGTGCCCCCAGCCGGCACGACGATCTTTTCCCCTCCGACTCGAGCGCCGAGAGTTCCCGCTTTTACAATGCCCTCCTCCCGTTCACAAACGTGCACGTGCATAGGCGGGCCGCCCGCTTGGGGAGGTAGCGTGCCATCGAGGTATAGGACGAGTCGTCCTTCCGCGTCACGCCTGCGGCGCATCCGCAGGATTTCTCCGTTACGGCGGTTCTCCAACGTCAGAAGGTCATTCACACTTCTTACGGATCTTATCATTGGGGCCCGCCAACTCGCAGCAAACCGTTCGCCAGAAGCGATCTGGCCGCAGCAATCGGTCGAACCAGGATGTGGATTCGTCGAAGCCTTCCAGCATGTAGATCTTGCCGTGCTGGCGGACAAACGAGACGGCGAGCCGGTTGCCGTCCGGCTGAAGGCTGACGCGCCCGGCCAGGATGGAGTGCGGCGGCGGATCCAACGTGGCGAGTTGCTTCTCGACGCCGGATTTGACATCGATCGAGACCAGCCGCTGACGATGTTCGCGATCAGACGCAGGCGGCCCAGGAGTGGGATCGACTCATTGACCTAACAGCCGAAGGACCAAGGTCGTCAGAAGCAGGCCCGCACCCACGAACGGGAGATACCACCGGGGCGGCCATTTCACCTCGCTATAAATCTCCTTGCCATCCACCGACACGGTGAATCGGAGTCCCCGCGGACTTTTTGAAAAACGAGTGTTGGCGTCCAACTTCATAGACCCGTTCCCGTCGGGAATGGTCGCCTGAAAGCTGCGCGCTTCCCAAGTGGCGCCTGGCTCCTTAGCGACTTCCTTTCCATCGACGATCAGCCGCTCCAGCCCTACCCGATTCTCCAACTCGATGACATGTCCTTTATATTCGGTCTTCCACGTGGTTTTAAACACTCAGAGCCTCCCGGCGCGCAATCATACCAGTTTTGGGGTGCGGTTGCGCTGACCGCGCCGCGCCCTGTCGCCGCAAAATGATAATGTCCTATTACTACTGTGTTAGAAAAGAACAAATTAGTGTAGAATTGTTCTGTGGGCA
>CAZSQK010000117.1:0-24510 GCA_964608645.1 uncultured Solibacteraceae bacterium
TCCAGGAGACCACGCGCGTGCTCACCGAAGCCGCCATCAACGGCAAGGTGGACTATCTGCGCGGCCTGAAGGAAAACGTGATCATGGGACGCCTCGTCCCCGCCGGCACTGGCATGGAGTATTACCGCCAGGTCAAGATCGCAGGCGAGGATGTGGTGGAGGAGCCCGTGGCCGAGCCCGCGCTCGATGTCATCCCCGGCTACGAGGACGAAACCCGTCTCACGTACGCCGGCGGCCTCCCGGAAGACACCGGCGAGGAATCGCTCGCAGAGTAGTCTTAGCTCGTGATGACGATCAACGTCCCGCTCGATCCGGAACCCGCCGGCTTGCCGATATTCGACAAGCCGGTGGGCGAAGTCGGGCGGGAGTTGATCGTCCTTGAGTTATACCGGCAGGGCAGGATCTCCAGCGGCAAGCCTGCTGAGCTGCGATCCATGCCCCGCGTCGCTTTCAGCCAGCTTGCTTCCGCGCTGCCTACGTGATGGTTCGCGGCCGGCTTCTTCTCGCCCTCACCGCCCTCTTCCTGCTCGGCCTCTTCTCCACGGAGCTGGCCGACCCCGACGCCTGGTGGCATCTCGCGACCGGGCGCTACATCGTCTCCCATCGCCGCCTCCCCCTGCCCGATCCCTTCGCCTACACCACCGCCGCCGTCCCTCCCGCCAATACCGCCGAGGCTACCACCGCGCGCTTCAATCTCACCCACGAGTGGCTCGCCCAGGCGGTCTGGTATGGGATCCAGGCCGTAGGCGGTTTCGGCGCGGTCGTCCTTTGGAAGGCGATCCTGCTGACGGCGCTCTGCGGACTGACGGGATGGCTCGCGTGGCGCCGCACCGCCGTGCCGCTCTGGGGTGTCGCCGCGGCCCTTGCCACCGCCTCCCTCGCCATCGAGTTCGCGCACGACCGGCCGTCCATCCTGACCTACCTCTTCACCGCGCTCTTCATCGCCATTTTCGAAGACCGGCGCCGCCTCTGGATCGTCCCCCCGTTAGCGCTCGTCTGGGCGAACTGCCACGGCGGCTTCTTCCTCGGATGGGTGGTCTGCGGCGCGTATGCCGCCGAGGCCGTCCTGCGGCGCGCGCCCGATCGCTGGAAGGTGGTTTCGACCGCCGCGCTTGCCGTCCTGCTCTCCGGAATCAACCCCAACGGCTTCGCCGCCATCGCCACGGTCCTGCGTTACCGCCAGAGCCCATTGCAGGCGACGCTCATCGAGTGGTCGCGCGCCGACCTCTGGGGCCCCCCTTATGCCTTCGACGCCCTCCTCTACGGAGCGGCCGCCTGCCTGGCGTTGTCGTGGAGGCGGGTCCGCCCGGCCGATTGGATGCTCTTTGCCGCCTTCGCGGCGGCATCGATCCTCGCCTTCCGCAACGAATTGTTGATGGGCCTGCTCGCGCCCGTCCTCATCGCGTCCTACTTCCCCGTCACTCGCGTCCAACTCCCTCTCCGCGCGCTTTCTTACGGCGCGCTCGCCTGTCTCGCCGCCGCCCTCGTCTGGGGAACGGTCAGCGGAGCCTTCTTTCAACTCCGCGCCGCCGAATGGCGCTATCCGGCCGGCGCCGCGGCGTTCCTCCGCGAGAAACTCCCTGCCGCGCGCGTCTTCAACACCTACGAGTATGGCGGCTACCTGATCTGGCGCGGCGTGCCGGTCTTCATCGACGGGCGCGCCCTGCGCGAGGCCGTCTTCGACGATTACCGGAAGATCCTCGGCACGCCGGCCGGCGATCCGCTGCGCCAGGAAGCGTTCTCGCGATACGGCGTCAATGCGATCGTCGTCAACTCGTTCGAGTACAACGCCGGCGCCCTTTACGCCCTCGTTCCGGCGCTCGCGCAGCCCGCCGAAGCCGGCTGGAAGCTCGTCTTCGAGGACCCGCAATCGCTCGTTTTCTTTCGCGAACCGCCGCCCACGGTCCCCGTGCTCGATAAGGTTCGCATTGTCGACCACCTCGAAGCGGAGTGCCGCCTGCACGTCGAACGCGACCCCGCCTTTCCGCTCTGTGCCCGCACCCTGGGCGACCTCTTCCTGCGTTCCGGCGATCGCGTGCGCGCCCGCCGCGCCCTCGCGCTCTATTTCGAACACCCCATCGCCGCCGATCCCGACGCCCGCCGCGCCTATCAACAACTCCTGCAACAGTGAGGGATGAGCGTGAACGAATACCTGTCGACCGGTTACGACCCCGGCCGCGAATCCGGCGATCCTCGTCCCTCGATCGGACCTTTTCGAAGCCGGAGCTGAGGTATAGTTGGCAGTGGATATGGCCACCGGCGCATTGGCGAGTGTCCCGGACTGCGAGCACATCGGCGGGACGATCATGGAGAGAAATGTGGGCGAGTTCGCCCATGCCAATCTGCAGTCGGCGATCGCGCCTGGGGACCGTCTTTCCGCCATGCAGGAGCGCGTCACCGAGCTCCGCACCGAAAATCCGGCGATCTTCGTCCCTCTGGCGGACCTTTTCGAAGCATGAGCCAGAATCGTCCCGGCAGGAAAGCCTATCTCCTCATCTCTGTTTTTGCCCTCTTGCTGGTCTTGTTTCCCTTCCTCTTCTGGTACAGCACGTGGTTCGGCCGCAAACTCTCCGACTCGGAAATCGATCGGTACTTCGCCGACGCCGCCAAGCCACGCCGCGCACAGCACGCCCTGGTGCAGATCGGCGAGCGCCTCTCGCAACACCGCGACGTCTCGCGCTGGTATCCCGATATCGTCCGCCAGGCCGGCAGTCCCAGCCTCGAATTGCGCCAGACGGCCGCCTGGCTGATGGGCCAGGACCGTCGCTACGCGCCCTTCCACGAGGCCTTGCTCCGCCTCATTCACGACCCCGAGCCGATGGTCCGCCGCAACGCCGCCCTGGCTCTCGCCGCCTTCGACGACCCCGCTGCCCGCCCGGAACTGGTCGCCATGCTGCGCCCCTATACCATCCGCGCCCCTTCTTCCGGCGCCGTGAAATATCGTCTGAAGTTAGGAGACTACGTCAACCCCGGCACGCTCGTCGCGCATATCGGCGCGGACGAGGTTCGAACCGCCGTCCCGGGCGAAGTCCGCGACCTCCAGCGGCGAGAAGGTTCGGCGGTCAACGCCGGCGACCCGCTCGCCGATCTCGGCGCGGACAAGAATCACGTTTGGGAAGCCTTGCGCGCGCTCTACCTCGTCGGCCAGCCGGCGGACCTCGAAGATGTCGAACGGTACACCCATCCCGTCCCGGGAATTCCCGATACGGTGGTCCGGCAGGCTTCGCTTACCGCGGAGGCGATCCGCTCCCGCCCGCAGGCGAGGTAAAGGAACTCACTATGGCCTCGGGCCTGCTTCTCTCCATGGCATGAAACCTTTCCTCAGCAAAATCACATTGGGAATTCTACTAATCGGCGGCCCCGCGCTGTTCGCACAAACCGCGGGCCAGGACATGAAGCGGGCGGGTCAGGACATGAAGACTGCGGGCCAGGCGACCGGCGACGCCGCCAAGGAAGCGGGCCACGCAACGGCCACTACCGCCAAGCACACCGGCCGCAAGGTCAAACATGCCACCAAGCGCGCCGTCAACAAGACCGCTGCCGCCACCGAGAATGGCGCGGAGAAGGTCCGGGAGAAGACGGCGAAATAGTGCGCCTCGACTGGCCGGCCTGACGCTGCTGCTCAGGCCGGCGGGCAGTGCGAAATGGGTCTCAAACGTGTGATAGTATTAAAGAACACGGCGTCATGCCCCGTGAGAGGATCATTGAAGAAGCTTCTGTTAATCATCCCCATCCTTGTCTTGGCGTTTCAGGCTCGCACTTCCCAATTGGCGATCATTTTGTTGAGCGCCGCAAATCTGGGAGGCGGCCGGCTGCCGTCCGATTGGACCATCAAAGTCAATAGCGGAAGGCCCGACGTGTCGGTGTGCGGCAACTCCGAAGGCCCCTGCGTCCACCTCAAGAGCGTAAAGTCCTCCTTCTCGCTCGAGCGCGGGCTGGACGTGGATCCGGTCCAGACGCCGATTCTCTCCTGGCGCTGGAAGGTCGCGCAGCTTCCCGATCGTGGCGACTTCCGACGCTCCTCGACCGACGACCAGGCGGCCCAGGTCCTCGTGGCGTTTACCGATCGCCGTGTCCTGACCTACATCTGGGATAGCTCCGCCCCCAAAGGGCTGGCTCAAAATTCGAGTTCTATTCCCCTGGTCCACATCTTCGCCGTCGTTTGCCAGTCCGGCGCCGCCGATGCGAATCGTTGGATCGATGAAAAGCATAACGTTGCGGCCGATTACGAGAGGGCCTTCGGCAGAGCCGTCCCCCACGTGAAAGGTGTCCGCCTGCAGATCAATTCGCAGCACACGGGCAGTGTCGCCGAGAGTTACTTCGGCGAGGTTGCCTTCCACAATGCGCTGCAGTAATGATCCTGGTCACCGGCGGCACGGGCTTTATCGGAAGCCATCTCCTCGAAAGACTCTCGCTGCTCGGTGAGCCGGCGCGCTGCCTCACGCGCCCGAAACGGGGCCGCTCTCCCTTTCCCGCGGGCGTCGAGCCGGTCGAAGGCGACCTCGCCACCGGCCGCGGGCTCGACAACGCCTTAAGCGGCGTGGATCGGGTGATTCACTTGGCGGGCGTCACCAAGGCCCTTCGTCCTGCGGATTACTATGCCGGTAACGTGAGGGCCACCGAGAACCTGGCGCGCGCCATCACGGGGCGTCCAATCCGTCTGGTGCACGTTAGCTCCCTGGCGGCGATGGGGCCGAGTCAGGGCAACACCCCGGTGGCCGAGGACGCCGAGCCCCGCCCCCTCACCCACTACGGCAAGTCCAAGGCGGAAGCGGAACGCCTCGTCCGTGCGCTCGTCCCCGCGGCCGTCATCCTGCGCCCTCCGGTGGTCTACGGCCCCCGCGACACCGACGTCTTTCAGCTCCTGAGATCGATCTCGAAGGGGCTGGTTCTCGAAATTGCCGGCGGGGAACGCTGGTTCAGCGCGATTTACGTGGAGGACCTCGTGGAAGGCATCCTGGCGGCCGCCTGTGCCCCGCACGCCGCCGGACGCACATACTTTCTCACCCATCCGAAAGCCTCGTCGTGGAGCGAACTGGCCGCCGTGGCGGCCGCGGTCATGCAGCGCCGTCCCCGGGTGATTCGCATCCCGCTGCCCCTGGCCCATGGCGCCGGATATTGCGCCGAACTCTGGTCCCGTCTCACACGTATTCCGGGTATCGTGTCCCGGGACAAAATCATCGATGCGCGCTGCGCCGCGTGGATCTGCGACCATCGCCGCGCCGCCGCCGAGCTGGGATTTCACGCCGCCACACCCCTTGCCGCCGGCCTCGCGAAGACCCTCGCCTGGTACAAGGAGGCTGGTTGGCTAAGCTACTAGCCGCGCGACCCGCCGACGAGAATTTTTGGGCGGTCGACAAAATCATCCTGTTCTACCTCGCGGCCAGCTTCATTCTGGTGGTGGCTTCATGGAACCGATTGCCCGACGCGTGGTTCTATTTCACGTGGCATATCGTCGGCATCGCCCTC
Source organism: uncultured Solibacteraceae bacterium (assembly GCA_964608645.1). Classification (GTDB taxonomy): domain Bacteria; phylum Acidobacteriota; class Terriglobia; order Bryobacterales; family Bryobacteraceae; genus CAZSQK01. The sequence goes on from CAZSQK010000117.1 coordinate 5,470, forward strand.
CTCGTTCTGGAGGTGAAGCTTCCCAATCCGACGAGTTGGATCTTTCGCAGTTGGTACCCGGTCTTCTATGTCGGAACCTGCTACCGCGAAATGGCGCTCTTCATCCCCGCGCTGCAGCGCGCCGACGCCGACCAGTGGCTCGCGGACCTCGATTACCGCATCTGGAACGCCAATCCGACCGTCTGGCTCGAACGCGTTTCTTCTCCCGTGCTTACCGAATTTCTGCAGGCCGTGTACACGCTCTTTGTGCCGTCCGTACTGTTCGTGGCCTTTGTGCTGTGGCGGAAACGGCGCTTTGCCGAGTTCCAATATTACTCTTTTTTAATCGCCCTTGGCTTCCTCGTTTCTTACATCGGTTACCTGATCGTCCCCGCCCGAGGACCCCGTTTTCTCCTAAAACATTTACAGCACATACCGTTACAAGGCCTCTGGCTGTTCCAGGGAATGCAGGCGACGCTCGACCGCCTGGAATCCGCGCATTATGACTGTTTTCCGAGCGGCCATACCGAACTCACCATCCTCGCGTGGTGGGGCAGCCGAATGGCTTCAAAACGGTTATTCAAGGTCTATTTCGCCTACACTCCGCTCATCATTTTTGCTACAGTTTATCTTCGATACCACTATACGGTCGACGTGTTGGCGGGGGCCGTCCTGGCAGCCGGTCTAATTCTATCCGCCCCGGCGTTTTATCAGAAATTGTCCAAGGGAGGATTGGCGATTGGAAGGCGTTAAGGTTGTCGCAGTCGGGGACAAAAGCGGACTCAAGGAGTTCGTCGAATTCCCGTACGCGCTGTATCGCGACGACCCCTATTGGGTTCCGCCGCTCCGCATCGCCGTCAAGGAGCTCCTCGACCGCCAAAAGCACCCGTTTTACGCCAACGCCGACGCCGAATTTTACCTGGCCCGGCGTGGCAGCCAGGTGGTGGGACGCATCGCCGCCATTATCGATCGCGCCCATAACCGCTTTCACGGCGAGAATGCCGGGTTCTTCGGCTTCTTCGAATGCGTCAACGACGTGGAGGCGGCGGAAGCCCTGCTCACCCGCGCGCGGCAGTGGGTCCGCGACCGCGGCGCCACGTTTCTCCGGGGCCCCGTCAATCCTTCGACGAATTACGAATGCGGGATGTTAATCGACGGCTTCGATCGCAGTCCCATGGTGATGACGTCGTACAATCCCCGCTACTATCCGGAGCTGATGGACAAGATCGGTTTGTGGAAAGCCAAGGATCTGTTGGCATACCTGAGCAACGCCAACACCATCGACATGAAGAAAATCGACCGCGTCGCCGATCGCGTTCTCGCGACCAACGGCGTGCGCGTTCGTCCCATCAACATGAAGGATTTTCAGGGCGACGTCGAGCGCGTCTGGGACGTGTACGGGAATGCCTGGAGCCGCAACTGGGGCTTTGTCCCGATGTCCAAAGAGGAATTCATGCTCATGGGCAAGGAGATGAAGCAGATTCTCAAGCCCGACCTCGTGCTCATCGGCGAAGTCGGCGACCGCGTGGTCGGCTTTGCCCTGGCCCTTCCCGACGTCAATTTCGCCCTGAAACCCGCTGGCGGAAGCCTGCTCCCCACGGGCCTCCTCAAAATCCTGTATTATCAACGTTTGATCAAAAGTGTGCGCGTTCTCGCACTCGGCGTCGAAGAACGGTATCGCGCGTCGGGGGTGGGAGCGGCTTTTTATGCGACTTTGGTGCGCAATGCGCGCAAGCTCGGCTACGGGGATTGTGAGATGTCCTGGATATTGGAAGACAACACCCTGATGAATCGCGCGCTCGAGGTGATGGGCGCGAGGCGGTACAAGACCTACCGAATTTACGATTGGAATTGAGGACCATGCGAGTATCGACTAGCGATATCACCGGCAAGAAAAAGGGCGCCGTTTCGAATGATATTTTCGAAAAGTGCCGCAATTTCACTCGTCCGAGTGATTTGCAAGCCGCCGGATTGTACATGTATTTCGAAGTGTTCGGCGACCGTGAAGGCTGCGGGCCGGGCGAAATCCGCATGGGGAAACGCAAGGTGCTGATGTTCGGGTCCAACGACTACCTGGACTTGATCACGCACCCGAAGGTCAAGGAAAGCGCGGCGCAAGCCATCAAGAAATACGGCAGCGGCTGCAGCGGCTCACGCCTCTTGAACGGCACCCTCGATCTGCACGTCAAGGTTGAGTCCGAACTGGCCTCCTTTGTGCACAAGGAGGCCGCCATCATCTTTGGCACCGGCTTCCAGGCCAATTACGCCACCCTCTCGGCTCTCACCGAGAAGGGCGACGTCATGATCTGCGATCACAATCTCCACGCCAGCCTGGTGGAAGGCGCCCTGCGCTCTCCGGCGCGCACCATGCGCTTCCGCCATAACGACATGGATCACTTCGAGCGGTGCCTGGAGAACTGCCCGCCCGACGACAAGATCCTGGTCGTCTCCGAAGGCGTCTTCAGCATGGAAGGCGACATCGCCGATCTTCGCGGCATCATGAAGCTGGCCAAGCCCTACGGCGCGCGCACGTATGTGGACGAGGCGCACGGCATCGGCGTCCTTGGCGCCACCGGCGCCGGGGCGGCCGAGCACCTCGGCGTCCTCGACGAAATCGACATCGTCATGGGCACGTTCAGCAAGTCGCTGGCGTCTGTCGGCGGCTTCATCGCCGGCGAGCGCGCCGTCGTCGATTACCTGAAGCACACCGCGCGGCCCTTTGTCTTCTCGGCGAGCCTCGCGCCGGCCTCCGTCGCCGCCGTCGACGCCGCCCTGCAGATCATGAAGAAGGAGCCGGAGCGCCGCCATCGCCTTCTGCGCATCGCACAGATGCTACGCGATGAATTGCGTTCCCGCGGTTTCAACGTCCTGCCCGGCGAAACCGCGATCGTTCCGGTGGTCATCCAGAACGAATTGGACCTCTGCCGGCTCTGCAAAGCCCTGCTCGAGGAAGGGATCTACACCAACCCCGTCCTACGGCCCGCCGCCGCACAGAATCTGCTCCGTATCTCCTGCACCGCCGCCCACACCGAAGCCCATGTAGACCGCCTCGTGAGAACGTTGGAACGCGTAGCCGGTGATCTGGAGATCGAGAGGTAAAGGCCCGAAGTTGTAGGTGGGGGGCGGGTCTTCGATCAGTGTTGCGGGGTTCCGTTGCCGCCTCGCCGCATCGATTCGATGAACGCCTTGAGAGTGGCTTCGGTCTGCCGCTGCGCCTCCTTCAGTTCGGACATCTGCAATTTCCACTCGGCCATCTTCGAGTTCCAATCCTCGGCCATCTCCTGCCGCCGGCCGCGTTCCGCGCGCGCCTCGTGGATCGCTGCCCGGATCGCGCGACTCAATAGTGCGTCTGTCTTGTCCTGCCGTTCCGCCAGCCGCCCGAGCGCAGCCTCGGTTCTTGCCTGTTGACCCAGGATGAACTCGATGGTCTTTTCAACGTCCACTGTCCTCAGCTTACCGCACCCCTCGCCCGTTGCCCCAGGATGGTGCCCAGCCTACCGCATCCCCGCGAACAACTCCCCGTTCTCCCGCAGGACCCGCTCCGTCGTCGCCGGATCGACGTCGAGGCTCGCATTCCCGCGCTCGTGAGTGCCTCCCAGCAGGATCCCGTCGCGCCGCGGAAACATGTAAATGTCGTCCGGCCCGACCGTCATGTATTCGATCTCCGGCTGTGGCAGTAGGAACGTGAGTTGCCCCCGGATTGGAGTCAATTCCTGGTCCCCGAAAAGCTCCCGCGCCCCCAAGCCCGTGCAGTTGTATACGACCTTTTCCGGCAGCGCCGCCACCTCTCGCTGCGACGCGAACCCCCGGATCGAGACCCGTCCCCCAGCGATCTGAAAGTCCCGCAGCAGCGCATTCAGGTAGATCGCCGGCTCGATCAGCATGCTCTGCCGCCGAAACGCGAAAGGTGTGCCGAAGGGGTTTTCCGCCGGTTCGAGTTGCTTCGCCTCCGGATACAGCGGCTCGACCTCGCTGTACGGGCTGCCGGGTAATGCCGCCTGGCGCGGGCCGCTGCGCGACAGCGAGTACAACGGCAGCCACCGCACACCGTACAAATCCCCCGCCAGCGACTGGTACCGCCGGAAGGCGAATCGCGACGCCTCGCCCAACTGCCGCTGAAACTCCGGCGTGACCCGGTCACGGTCGTACAGCGTCACCGGATCCCACAACCCGCCCGCCACGTTCGAGGTTGTCGAAGGCGGCATCTCGCGCGCATAGATCGTCGGTTGATAGCCTCGCTGTTGCAACAGCCGCGCCGTCGAGAGTCCAACCACCCCGCACCCGAGCACCGCGCACTCCCGGGCTTCGCTCTTCGCCCCTTCTTCCACCGCGAACTGCGCCGTCCCCCACGAGAGCGTGATTCCCGCTCCCCCGTGGCCATAGTTGTGAACGACCAGTTTGTCGTCGAGCTTCTCCGCCCGCACCACGAACCCGGCCGGGCGGAAAGGCCGCAGCCCGACGATCGTCCGGATAACGCGGTTCGCCGCCACCCGCACGCGCGGCAGCCGCGCCGCCGGTGGCGCAACGGAAACCCGCCGTGCGGCGCACCCCCCGAGCATCCAGCCGGAGGCGCCCAGAAACGCTCGCCGATTCATGAACTCTCCGCCGGATTCATCAGCCCCGCGATCGCCGTGCTCAACTGGTTCCAGCGTCCGCGCTCGGTCTCCAGTTGCTTCCTGCCCGCCGTCGTCAGATGGTAGTACTTGGCCCGCTGGTTGTGCTCGGTGAGCCGCCACTCCGCATTCACCCACCCCTGCTTTTCCAGCCGGTGCAGGGCAGGGTAGAGCGACCCGGTTTCCACCTGCAGCACATCGCCCGACCCGCTGCGAATCGCCTGGCTGATCCCATATCCGTGCTGCGCGCCCCATTGCAGCGTCTGGAGAATCAGCATATCCAGCGTCCCCTGCAGCAGCTCGATGCGGTTCTGATGCCGCTCCTGTTTCCCCATGCCGTAGATATTCTACTGCCCGTCGGATCGGCTACGCAATCGACGGGCTATGTTTCGCCGATGGTATAATCAGGGCTCTTTTTTCGGGCTTATGAACAGGAATCGGCTGATCATCGTCGGCATTCTGACCTTGGCAGGGGCGGCGGCAATCTATGCGACCCGCGCCGGCCGTTCCACCGAGCCGATCCGGCTCGGTATCCTCCACTCCCGCACCGGCGCCATGGCCATCAGCGAAAAGTCCATGATCGACGCCGAGCTTCTGGCCGTCGATGAAGTGAACGCCAAGGGCGGTCTCATCGGCCGCCGCGTCCAGCCCATCGTCGCCGACGGCCGCTCCGACTGGCCCACGTACGCCGTCGAAGCCGAGCGCCTCATTCGCGACGAGCATGTCGACGCCATTGTCGGCTGCTGGACCTCCGCCAGCCGCAAAACCGTCAAGCCCGTCATGGAGAAGTACGATCACCTGCTCATCTACCCCATGGCGTATGAGGGCCTGGAGCAGTCTCCGAATATCATCTACACCGGCGCCGCTCCCAACCAGCAGATCACTCCCGCCGTGAAGTGGAGCATCGACAATCTCGGCCGCCGCTTCTTCCTCGTCGGATCCGACTATGTCTGGCCCCACAGCGTCAACGCCATCGTCTCCGACCAACTCCGCGCCATGGGAGCGGAAAAAGTGGGCGAGGAGTACATCTTCTTCGGCAGTTCCGAGGTGGCCGATGTCGTCGATAAGATCCGCTCCGCCAAACCCGACGTCATCTTCAGCGCGGTCGTCGGCGATTCGAACATCGCTTTCTATAAGGCGTTGAAGAACGCCGGCATTACGGCCAAAAAAACGCCCGTGGTCTCCGTCAGCATTGCCGAAGACGAGCTGCGCGTCCTGCCCATCGACGATATGATCGGCCACTACTCCGCCTGGAGCTACTTTCAGAGCCTCGATCGCAAGGAAAACGTCGACTTCGTCACCCGCTTCAAGGCGAAGTACGGGTCCGGCCGCGTCACCAGCGACGTGATCGAAACCGCCTACTTCAGCGTCCTCCTCTGGGCCCAGGCGGCGCGCGAGTCCGGCAAGGTCGGCGTCGCCGATATGCGCAAGGCGCTCCTTGGCCAAACCCTCAACGCGCCCGAAGGCGTCGTCTCGGTCGACCCCGAAACGCAGCACACGTGGCGCTCCTTCTCCATCGGCAAAATCAAGCCCGACCGCCAGATTGAAGTCGTCTGGACCTCGCAAAAGGCCATCCGTCCCGTTCCCTATCCCCTGTCGCGGTCCCGCTCCGAATGGGACGCGTTCCTCCAGAACCTCTACAACCGTTGGAACCACACCTGGGCCAATCCGGTGCCGCCGCAGCGGAGGAAGCTATGATCGAGCGGATCCAGAACTTCCTGCGCGAGAGCATCACCCGGCGTCTGGTGGCCTGGTTCCTCCTGATCTCCCTTGCCCCCTGCGCCATCCTCGCCGTCGTGACGTATCGTCTCTCCGAAAGCTCGCTCGAAGGCGGCATCCACCATATCCTGCAGATGGCCGCGCAGAATAAGGAACAGCAGATCGAAACCTACGCCGTCGAACGGATTCGCAGCATCTCCGCCCTCTCCCGCACCCGCACGATTGTCAGCGCCTGCGCGGATTTGCTGGTCTCGCGGACAAACGGTTTCAACTCCGCCGCTTACCAGCGCGTTGAGAAGACCCACCGCCCGATTCTGACGTACGTGACCGAGGCCTACGGCTATCCCGACTTTCTGCTCGTCGCCCCCGATGGCGCCGTCATGTTCAGCCTCCAGCAAAAGCTGCCCACCGGCTCCAATCTCGGCTGGGAGCCGTTTCGCAGCACCGAACTGTTCAACGTCTTCGACCGCGCCCGCACCCTCATGCAGGCCGAAGTCTCCGACTTCCAGTTGTATGCCGGCTCCAGCACCCCGGCCGCTTACATCGCCGGCCCGGTCATCGAACAGGGCGCCCTGATCGGCGTCGCCCTCTTCCAACTCGACAACCGCGACGTCTTCCACCTCTTCAGCGACTACACCGGACTGGGCGAAACCGGCGAGACGGTCGTCTCCAGCCGCGTCGGCAATGACGCGGTGATCGTCAATCCGCTCCGCCACGATCCGGCGGCCGCCTTCCATCGCCGCGTCCGCATCGGCGGCTCCGACGGTCCCTTCCTGCAGAAAGGCGTGCAGGGCGAACGCGGCTACGGCACGGGCGTCGATTACCGCGGCGTCCCCGTCTATGCGGTCTGGATGTACGTGCCGTCCTTCCGCTGGGGACTCACCGTCAAGCAGGACGAGAGCGAGGCCCTCGCCCTGATTCACCAGCATCGCTCCGCCACCGCCCTCGTGCTCCTCGCCATTGTCATTCCCGTGATGATCGTCGCCTTTGTCGTGGCGCGTTCCATCTCGCAGCCCATCCGCCTCGCCGCCCGCGTCGCTCTGCAGGTCGCCGCCGGCGATCTCAACGCGCAGTTCGAGGTCTCCGGCAAGGACGAAACCCGCCAGTTGCTCTCCGCCATCAAAGGCATGACCGCCGACCTCCGCGAAATGTACGAACACATGGAGGAGAAGATCCGCCTGCGCACCCAGGAGCTGCAGGAGAGCAATGTGCGCATGCAGCAGGCGCAGCAGCAGGCCGACGAGGCCAACCAGGCCAAATCCACCTTCCTCGCCAACATGAGCCACGAACTCCGCACCCCGCTCAACGCCATCATCGGCTATAGCGAAATGCTGCACGAGATGGCCGAAGAGGAAGGGCACGAATACTATCTGCCCGACCTCATGAAGGTCCGCGCCGCCGGCAAGCACCTCCTCGAATTGATCAATGCCGTGCTCGACCTCTCCAAAATCGAGGCCGGCAAGATGGAACTGTACCTGGAGAACACCGCCGTCGCGCCCTTCGTGAACGGCGTCGTCGCCATGATCCGCCCGCTGGTCGAAAAGAACAGCAACACCCTCATCCTCGAAGAGGGTCCGGACCTCGGCGAAATGCGCGTCGATGTCACCAAGTTGCGCCAGAGCCTGCTCAATCTCCTGAGCAACGCCAGCAAGTTCACGAAAGAGGGAGAGGTCCGGCTGTCAGTGAAGCGCGAATCCGAAGCCACCGGAGACTGGATGCGCATCGCCGTCTCCGACAGCGGCATCGGCATGACCCCCCAGCAGATGGCCAAGCTCTTCGAAGCCTTCTCCCAAGCCGACGCCTCCACCACCCGCAAGTTCGGCGGCACCGGCCTCGGACTCGCCATCAGCCGCCGCTTCTGCCGCATGATGGGCGGCGATATCACGGTCGCCAGCGAATACGGCAAGGGCTCGACGTTCACGATCCTCGTCCCCGCCACCGTGGCGGAGCCCGAGGAACAGCCCCGTACCGCCGCCGCGTCCTCACCCAACGGCCCGTCCGCCAAGGGCCTCGTGCTCGTCATCGATGACGACGCGCAGGTGCGCGAAATGGTCCGTTGGCATCTCACCCGTGACGGCTACGAAGTTGCCGTCGCGGCCACCGGTGAAGAAGGCCTGGCCCTCGCCGCTAGTGTCCGCCCCATCGCCATCACCCTGGACATCCTGCTCCCGAGCATGGACGGCTGGGCGGTTCTGACGGCCTTGAAGGCCGACCCCGGCTTGGCCGCCATCCCCGTGATCTTTCTGTCTATGGTGGACGAGCGCAATATGGGCTATGCGCTCGGCGCCGCCGATTTCCTCGTCAAGCCGGTCCAGAAGGATCTGCTCCTCCAGTCCGTCGCGCGCCATGCCGGCGCCGGCCCCATCCTGATTGTCGAAGACGACGCCCCCACGCGCGAACTGATCCAGCACTTCCTGCAGGCCGCCGGTTCCCGAACCGTCGAAGCCGAAAACGGTCAGGCCGCCCTCGACTATCTGGAGCGCGAGAAACCCGCGCTGCTCGTCCTCGATCTCATGATGCCCGTGATGGACGGCTTCGAAGTGATCGAACGGATGCGCATCCGCCCGGATTGGGCCGGCATCCCCGTGATCGTGTGCACCGCCAAGGATCTGACCGCCGCCGACCGCCAGCGCCTCGCAGGCGCGGTCGTGCAGATCATCGGCAAAGACCTCGCACAGCTCGAAACCCTCGGCGCAGCCATCGAGAAACAACTCGTCCGCTCCGGCGCAAAAAACGCGGTGGCGTGAACCCCTGTCTGCGCGCCTCAGGATTTGCCGAGCGGCCAGTTCAGCAGCACGGTGTAACGACCCGGAGCCTCCGCGCCGCAAGTGATCAGAAACCGGCTGCCATCGAAAGTGTCGTAAGGCTGGCCATACGACGCCTCCTGAACGGGCAACGGGCGCACCGAGCTTCCCGGACAGGCGCGGAACAGCCGCGTGGCGTGCGGCGCCGTTCGATTCTGCTCCAACGCCTGCGTGTCCACGGCGAAAATCGCGCCGCCGCCGTCCATATAATAGAGCTCCTTCCCATCCCGGCGCCAAACCGGAAAGTCGCCGCCGCCCGTCGAAATCTGGATCTTGCCCTCTGCCGGCGCCGGCCCTCCGCTGAACGGGCGCACGTAGACGTTGAGCTCACCGCTTTCATTCGATGTGTAGGCCAGCCATCGGCCATTTGGCGAGAACCGCCCGGTGCCTTCCTGAAAAGGTGTCGCGAGATAGGTGATCGGCTTGCCACCCGGCGCGGCCGGCGCGATCGCCAGGTCGCTCGTGCCGAACACGATCCACCGTCCGTCGCGCGACCAGTCCGTGGGCGCTTGTCCGGGAAAGCGCGTTTCCACGGCGCTCGGTTCCAGCGATTCCTTGAGGAAACTGCTGTTGTCCGTGCCTCCTTCCCGGTCTGACCCAAAGAGAATCTGTTTCCCATCGGGCGACCACACCGGGTACCAGTCGTTCGCCACGTGCGTGGTCAGGCGTGAGACATTCCCGCGGGCCACCTCGATCACGAATAAATCCCGATTTCCCGTCTGTGGATCGGGAGCGGTCACCGCCACGCGCGATCCATCCGGCGAGATGCGCGGCTGCAGCACGTCCCAGCGTGGTCCGAGCGTGCCTGCCGCCTCCCCTTTGCGATCGAACCACTGCAATTGTTCCTGGCTCCCGGCGCCCGATCGGATCACCGCCACTCTGCCGTCGTCGGAGATCGAAAAATAGGCCGTTACGCTGGCCGCGGAATAGGCCACGCCCTGAAACAGCGGCGCCGGCTCGCCCGAGACTGCTTCGCGGTCCAGGTCAAAAGGCCGCGAAACCAGCGCGCCTTCCAGATAATAGATCAGCCGCCCGGTCCCGCCGCCCCCTTTCGCGGGAACATAGCGCGCTTGCGAATCGACCGGCATCAGCCATTTCACCTTGCCGGTGTCGAGCGAGCCGGCGAAGAGACTGTTGTTTTCCCGCTGCCCGCATCGCGCGGTGAACAGAAAGCGGCGGCCGTCCGGCAGGAACCGCGGATGACGGTGCGAGTTCTCGGTGCGGGAGGCGTCCAGCCGGGTGACCTGCGTCACGGGACCGCCCGATTCGGCAATCCGGTAAAGCGCGTCTCGATTCGAAGGTCGAAACACAATGTCGCCCTTGGCGCCCCACGTCGCCTCCTGCGCCGCGGGCAGGGTCGCAATGGTCTGCGGAGCGCCACCGTCCGGGCTGATCTTCTTTAGTTTTCCGCCGGTGTAAAAGCCAATCCACCGCCCATCCGGCGACCAGAAGATGGCGCCTGCCGCGCCCTCCGTGCCCGGCAACGGCCGGACCGCCGACGAGTCAATCGCCCGGAGCCAGAGCATGCGCCCGCCGTGCCCGTTGCTGCCCAGAATCAAAACGGAACGGCCATCCGGCGACGGCATAGGCATCGTGTTGATCCCGACGCCGACATCGTCCTGCGACAGAGCCAGCTCGAGATCGAACTGCGAAGCCAGCGGCGCGGCGGCCGGTTGTCGGTGCAGGGAAACCAGGCCGATGGCGCCGATTCCGATCAGCCCCAGCGCCGCCATAGCCGGCGCCCAGCGTGCTCTCCAGTGCGGCGCCGCTGCCTTCGCGCTTCGCTCCGATTCGCCCGCCCATTCGAGCTCCGCCTTCAGATCGCGCGCCGATTGCCACCGTAGTTCCGGATCCTCCTCCAGGCAGCGCTCCACCACGTGGCGAAATGCCGGCGGCAGCAGGACCGGCGCCCCCCGCTTGCCCGTGGCCATCTCCGCCAGCAGCAGCCCGATCGCATAAATGTCCGTCCGCGCGTCCGCTTCACCCCCTCCGCGCTGCTCCGGCGCCATGTACGCGGGCGTGCCCACCGCCACCGTGCTCAGGGTTCGCGTATCGTCGCACGCTGTCTTGGCCAGACCGAAGTCCAACACTTTCACACCGGACTTCGTGCTCATCACATTCCCCGGTTTGAGATCGCGGTGCACGATCCCCTTGGCGTGCGCCGATGCGATCGCATCGGCGATTTGTGCTCCATAGCGAATCACCTGATCGAGCGGCATCGCGCCCCTCTTCAGCCGCGCCGCCAGGGTCTCGCCCTCCACCAGCTCCATGACGAGATAGTTGGATCCCACGTCGTGGAGCGTGCAGATGTGCGGATGGTTGAGCTGCGCGATCGCCTGCGCCTCCCGCTCGAAACGCGCGGAGAAATCACCGTGGCAGACCTTGATCGCGACCTCCCGCCCGAGCCGCGAATCGCGGGCCCGATACACTTCGCCCATGCCTCCGGCGCCGATCGGTTCGATGATCTGGTACGGACCGAGTTGGACGCCGGTGGCGAGTGCCATGGAATCCCCATCATCTTATCCGAGCCAGGCGCCTGGCCGCCAAAAGAATACCGGCTCAATCCCCGGCGCAGACCGGCCGAACCACCCGAAAATTATCGGTCGGCGGGCTCCGAAATGTTGTAAACTGACGTGAAATAGTGTACAAATTGACCGAATTCTTCGCTAAAAAGGCGGTTTTGATGCCCCAAAAGAGGCTTTTCCTGTCACTTTTCCTGTGTGCGGCGTCCATCGCTTCCGCACAGGTCATTCTCCCCGAGGGAACCCGGATCCGGGTCCGTCTCGAACAGGCGCTGTCTTCCGCCACATCCGAAGAAGGTCAGGCCGTCAACCTCAGCGTCGCCGATGACGTCAAGATTGGCGACACCATCGTGATCTCGCAGGGTTCCACCTCTACCGGGACCGTCACCCAGGCCGTGCCGAAACGCAGAATGGGCCGGACCGGCAAAATCGACTTTTCCATCGAGCGCGTCGTGGCGGTGGATGGCTCCAACATCCCCCTCCGTTACAGTCCGACCAAGCGCGAAGGCGGCAGCAACGCCACGAAGGCCGGGATTCTCACCGCCGCCGGCGCCATCATCTTTTGGCCCGCTGCCCCGGTGTTCCTCCTCATGAAGGGGAAGGACGTCACCGTCAACAAGGGCTTGGCGTTCGACGTGTTCACCGACCAGCGCTTCACCCTGTCGCCGAAAGCCACCACCATCGCGCCGGCCGGAGCCACCACCGTCCAGGCCGCTCAGCCGGTCGTGACCCCGCCGCCCGCGCCCGAGCCTCCCAAGATGGCTTCCGTCACCATCAAATCCGATCTCGACGGCGCCGAGATCGAACTTGATGGCGCTTTCGTCGGCAGCACGCCGACCACTCTGCAACTCGCGCCCGGCCCACATGCCGTCATCGTCAGAAAGGGTTCCGCCACCTGGACTCGCACTGTGCAAATCCAGGCCGGCAGCAGCATTACCCTCAGCGCCCCGCTGTCGACGAAGAAGTAGACCGCCGCCGCGGCCCGGCGCCGCATGAGCCCGCAGGTTGTATACTTGATAGCCTCAGCCGAGGCTTATGAAATTCGCACGTATCGCAGCAATCTGCCTGCTCGCCGCCGCCGCCTTTGCGCAGCCCAAGCCGCAGGCGCAGGATGAGGAATACGCCAGGCTCGTCAAGGAGTGGACCACCCGCCCCGACTTCATGAGCCCTCTCGTTGACCACCTCCCCAAGGCGGCCGGCATTCCCACCCCAAAGGACATCCTCGGCTATTACATCGGGGCGCCGAAACGCCTCACCCACGTCGCCGATATCGGCAAGTACTACCGCGCTCTCGCCGCCGCCTCCAAACGGGTCAAAATCATCTCCGCGGGCGCCACCGACGAAGGCCGCGAGTGTCTCGTCGCCGTCATCTCCGACGAGGAGAATATCCGCAATCTCGACACCTATAAAGCCCACCTCGCCCGCCTCGCCGACCCGCGCGGCCTCTCCGACGCCGACGCCAAACGCATCCTCGAACAGGCCAAGCCGGTCTACATGTTCACTGGCGGCCTCCACAGCGCCGAAACCGGCCCGCCCGAGATGATGATGGAACTCGCCTATCGCCTCGCCGCCGATGAGTCGCCCCTCTTTGACAACATTCGCAAGAACGTCATCGTGATGGTCAATAACGCCTCCGACCCCGACGGCCGCGACCGCTACGTCGATTGGTATTACCGCCACCTCACCAGCCAGGAGACCGAACAGGACCGCCTGCCCGGTCCTCCCTACTGGGGCAAGTACATCTTCCACGACAACAATCGCGACATCAACTACTCTCAGGTCACCATGCGCAACTGGCTGAGCTTCTACCTCGAGTGGCATCCGCCGATCATGCACGACCTGCACGAGTCCCAGCCGCTGCTCTACACCTTCAGCGGCCAGGCGCCGCAGAATCCCACCCTCGATCCCATCCTCTATGCCGAGCTGCCGTGGTTCTCGAATTTCGAGATGACCAAGATGATCTCCTACGGCATGCCCGGCGTGTGGACCCATGCCTTCGTCGATATGTGGTCGCCCGGCTATCTCGGCTTCATGGCGTCGAACCACAACGGCATGCTGCGAATGTACGAGACGTTCGGCAACGGCGGCGCCAACACGCTGCGCCGCACCATCGGCGCCGGAGCGCCCGGAGCCCCTCCCGCCGAAACGCCCGACCCCGCCGGCGGCCGCGGAGGACGCGGCGGCGGCATGACCGCGCGCGAATGGTATCGTCCCTTGCCGCCCCCGCGCGAGCTCGTCTGGTCGATGCGCAACAACACCAATTACATGGAGACCGGCGTTCTCTCCGCGCTCGAGCTGACCGCCAACTTCTCCAAAACCGTCCTCGAGAACTTCTATTTGAAGAGCCGCAATTCCGTCAAAGCCGGCGAAACCGAAGGGCCCTTCGGCTATGTCTTACCAGCCGGACAGCCTGACATGACGCGCGTCGCCTTCGTCGTCAACATCCTGCGGCTGCAGGGCATCGAGGTCGGCCGCGCGTCCGCCGAGGTGAAGCTGAAGGACGGAACCTTCCCCGCCGGCTCTCTCATCGTGAAGCGCAACCAACCCTATGGCCGCCTCGCCAAGATCCTCCTCGAGAAGCAGAATTTCCCCGAAGGCAGTCTCACCACGTACGACGACACCGGCTGGACCATGGGCCTCATGAACCATACCGACATCAAGGAAATCTCCGACAAGGCGATCCTCGACGTCAAGACGCAGCCCGTCGACAAACTCGAAATCACCGGCACGGTGAAGGGCGACGGTCCCATCCTCGCGGTCCTGCAGAATGGCTCGAATAACCTCGTCACCCTGCGCTATCGACTCAAGGACATGAAGTTCGAGGCCATCGAGAAGTCGTTCAAAACCGGTGACACCGAGCTTCCCGCGGGGTCGTTCCTCATCGAGAACAGCCCGGCCGTCCGCACCGCCGTCGCCAATCTCGGCTTGCAGGCGGTCGCCCTCGCCAAGCCGCCTGACGTGGCGAAGCATGCCGTCGAAATCCCGCGGCTCGCCATGTTCAGCACGTGGGGCAGCACTCAGGATGTCGGTTGGGTCCGCTACGCGTTCGACCGGTTCGAACTCGCCTATGACCTCATGTATAAGGAGCGGATCAAGAAGGGCAACCTGCGAGCCGACTATGATGTCATCGTCATCCCCAGCCAGGGCCGCGGCGGCGCGAAGGGCCTGATCTTCGATGTCGAATCGCGCGGCGGGAAAGCCATCCCCTACAAGAAGTCGTCGGATTATCCCAGTCTCGGGATGTATGGCGAATCGGACGACATCAGCGGCGGCATGGGCCTGGCCGGTGTCGCCGAGCTCGACAAGTTCGTCAATCAGGGCGGCATCTTGATCACCCTCGGCGGTTCGAGCTTCCTCCCCGCCGAGATGGGGATCACCCGCACGGTCGACGCCGCCCGCACCTCCGCGCAGTTCTACGCCCCCGGTCCCATCGTCGAGGCGCAGATCCTGCGGCCCGAGCACCCGATCTTCTACGGCTACACGCAGACCACCCTCCCGGTGCGTTGGGCGAACGGCCCGCTGCTTCGCGTCGGGACCGATGACCGGCGGACTGTCCTGATGCAATTTCCGGGCACGGACCATTCGGTGCTCAGTGGTCTGATGCGCGGAGTCGCCGAAACCCGCAGCCGTCCCGCCGTGATCGACATGCCCGTCGGCGGCGGCCACGTGGTGCTCTTCGCGACGAATCCCGCCTACCGCTGGCAGAACCTCGGCGAGTTCAACATGCTCGCCAACTCGATCCTGCACTTCAACGACTACCCAAAGACGCCGCCCTCCCGGCCCCCGGTTTCAGCCGCGCCGGCGCAGTAACGGAGATCTCGGCTGTTCGCGCCTGGCCACGAAGGTCAATTGCCCATCCGATACCGATGAGGATCGCCGCAGCGGGCAGGATACTCCTCCGATGACCGTGTGTAGCCAAGTCAGAAGCCTCCGTTGCTGGAATGGGGCGGTGCGGCCCGACCCACTGGTCCCGAACATCCCCTGCGCCCAAGGTGGTAAACACGATTCTGGCAGGAACGCCTGTTTTCAAGTACTTGCAACAATACTAAAACTTAGGAGACCACCAGCCTGCCGACCCGCGTCGATGCTGACAGTAGACCCTGTTCCTGCAAGCGATGGCGGAGAGTCTGTATGCTGAGGGGAAGCGGGTTTCTGAATCGCTTCCACTGTCCTATCGGCTTTGGCGGGTCCGTCTGTAGGCGCACGCCATGAAGTCGTCTCCAGCAGCCCCGTACCGCTCAGACGGGAACACGTAATACTCCCGCCGTCGGTCCTGGAAGTTGCTGGCCCAGAACTCCGTCCTGGGTCGCTTTCTGGAGGCGGTGCAGGGGTTGTAAGGCCTATTCGTGAACGTCGAAGCCGGCGCCTTTCTCTTTACTTTCGCAATGGAATTTGCCCTTCGGGTGCAGGATGCATTCGAACTTCTTTTCCGCGAAACACACGTCGAAGCCCGCGCCCTTCTCGTCGCTGGGACAGTCGTACTTCTCCTTTTCGGGACACTCGAATTTCTCTTTGGCCGAACATTTGAATGCCGGGCACTCGTCAAAGCCGGCTCCCTTGCCCTTTTTCTCGCATTCGTACTTGCCTTTCGGCGGCGGGCACTCGAAGGTCCCGCGCGGCTTCGGGAAGCATTCGTATTTGTAGCATTTGTCATTGAAGCCGGCGCCCTTGTCTTTCGGGGAACACCCGTACCAGCCGCCGCCTTTTACGTCGCAGACGTAATGGCCGGGCTCGGTCGGTTTGCAGGTGAAGCTGCCTTTCTCCTTGGGCTGGCAGTAGAAAGGCCCCGGGGCGTTCGCGTCGCAAAGGAAACGGTTTTCCTTGCACTCGAAGGAGTCATCGCTCCCATTGGCGTCGCAAATAAACTTCTCCTGCCCTTTCGGTTTCTGGCAGAAGAACCCGTACTCCTTGGGCGTGCAAACGAAATCCTTCTTTTTCTTTTCATCTCCGCGGCAGATAAAATCGCCCTTACCCTCCTCCTTTTCGTGGCACCAGGAACCGGGCTTGTCATAGGTCTTCTCTTCCGGGCATTCGATGGGCGGATCGTCTTCGCGGGGCACGTCACGCAAGGCAAGAACGCTGTATCCGAGCACGCGGATCAGCGACTCCTTCAACTGGAGCGCGGAGCACTCGGCCTGTCTGGCGGCACGGGCCGCGCCCGGACGATGGATCGCCTTTGCGGCGGCCACAATTTCGTGTTCCGTGACAGGGTAGCGCAGCGCAAAGTCCCGCAGATCGACGTTCTTGGCGAGCCGCAGGGGGCGTGTCGCCTGCTTCCAGATGGCGAAGCGGGTTTCGGCGTCGGGCACGGGATCGGCCATGCGGGATTCGCCCTGGCGCGGCCCCAGGCGCTCCTCGATACGGCGCCAGACGGCGTCCACTACCGCTTCAAGCTCTTTCTCTTTCATTGAGTGGTCTCCTTGCTGCGCGATGGATGCGACGCCAGGCGCTGTTTCAATTCCGCGTAGACGCGGGTGCTCAGGCACTCGTTGGGGGATGGGTCGAAGATGCTGCCGGTGTCGGCGAAGTTCACGGCGGGGCAGCCGCCGGTGCACTGATTGCGGTATTCGCACTCGACGCAAGCGGGCCGGCGCCAGGCCGAGGTGTTGCACATGTCGCAGCGATGGGATTCGCGATACGGCCCGCGCCAGACGTCGCCGAGGCACATGCCTCCCCGGCCGCTGCCGATGGCGGCAAAACGCGCGCAGCCGAACAACTCGCCGCGGGGGTTGACGCAATAACGGCCGCGGCCGGCGCCGCAGCCCCAGACGTCGGTGAGGTCGCGCTCTTCGTCATCTAGGCCGGCCTTCTCGAACAAGGTGAACCGCATATACTGGCCGGCGGCGGTGCGGCGGAGGTAGACCTCATGAAGCTGCATCATCTGCTCGATGAAGGCATCCCCGTCCTGGTCGGTCCAGGGAACTTCCGAGGCCATGCCGATGATGAACTGGTTGATGCCGAGATCGCAGAGTTCGTCGGCGCTTTGGCTCAGGTATTTCACGGTTTCGGGCGTGGGCGTCATCCGGGCGCCCATCCAGGGCTGGTACGACTTCATCAGACGCAGGCGCTTGGCGAGCTGGTCGAACGAGCCCTTGCCGCCTTTGAGCTTGCGGTGGATGTTGTGCACCTCGCGGCTACCGTCGATGGAGAGAAGATACTTGATTCCGTGCTCGGCGAAGAACCCCATCATGGGCTCGGTCATGAGGGTGCCGTTGGTGGTCATGGACCAGCTCATCCGCGGCGCGCCGGCGGCGTGTCGGCGTCCGGCGTACTCAACCAGGTAGCGGATGAGTTCGAATTCGAGGAGCGGCTCGCCGCCGAACAGGAGAATACCGGGTTCGTCGCCACCTTCCCAGCTATCGAGGAGGAGATCGATGACGCGCTTGGCGGCGAGATAGTCGAGGTGGGACCGGCGGCCGGGAGTGCCGGCGAAGCAATAATCGCAGCGGCAGTTGCAATCGTCGGTCAGGACCAGATCGACGTAGGCCGGGCGATGCTGCCAGGCGGGCGCGGGTTGGTGCGCGAGAGGAAACATAGGGTCCTCCCTGAATAAATGAGTATATTAGAAACTGTATATCTCATATTGGAGAATTGCAAGGCTTTCTATGCCGTGTGTGTAGTCATTACCCAATCAGGTCACAGCGTTATTGACGGTTCTTCGGAGGCTGCGTGGGTAGCAATAATGGGCTCGCTTAACATCCAGTGCCGGCTGGCTGGTGAACCCGAGTGACGTGGCACGTTATCCCTGCTTACCCCTGCTTGGGCGTCACTCGGCCCGGATTCCGGTGGATAGCTGCCGCATCTGCTGCCGTGATCAGGTGGAGGACCGCCAGGCGCAGCGAAGCTGCAGTCCGCCTTCCCAGCCACCGTGACTGCGCATAGCGTCGAGGAAATGTTTTTTGGGTCTCATTCCTATCGAGGTTCCCGATCACCGACACGAGTGCGGGGAAGAAGTTCGACACGCGTCCACGATGGCAGCCCAGATCATCGCTCGCTGCTCGAAATCGTCGAGCAATTCCCTTGTGCCTCTGCCTGTTACCAAACTACGCTCCAAGTTCGAAAATGGGCAGTGCAAGCACCAGAGTTCGAACTTCGTCCATGCCGGGGAGCCACCGTCCCAAGAGTTAACTCCCGCGCGCTCATTTCGTTGACGGCATCGCCCGATCCCGCCCTCTTTCTATCTCAAACATTCCGCAGTATTTGCGCTTCGGGTGGTTTCTCCGGTTCGAATGGTTCGGACCGGGGTGCGCTCTCAACCATGCTGGTTCAGACCGTTGGCCTCTCTCAACCGCGCGAACTCTCCGTTTTCTCCGTTGACGTCTCCGCCTTTGTTGACAGCCCTGTTGAGATGTTGCGGTTCAGCTGGAATCTGAGGGAGGGCCTAAAGTCCATGGGAGGTCTCGC
>CAZSQK010000118.1:0-23834 GCA_964608645.1 uncultured Solibacteraceae bacterium
TCAGGTTCGACGCCATCGAGTTCACCGACTCGGTCAAATCCTTCCACGTGCCGGCAACGCCTTTCACTTCCGCTTGGCCGCCGAGTTCGCCTTCCGTACCGACTTCGCGCGCCACGCGCGTCACTTCCGAGGCGAACGAGCTGAGCTGGTCCACCATGGTGTTGATCGTGTTCTTGAGCTCGAGAATCTCGCCTCGCGCGTCCACCGTGATGCGCGTCGAAAGGTCGCCGCGCGCCACGGCGGTGGTCACGCCCGCGATGTTTCGAACCTGGTTGGTCAGGTTCGAGGCCATCGAGTTCACCGACTCGGTCAGATCTTTCCAGGTGCCGGCGACGCCGGCCACCACCGCCTGACCGCCGAGCTTCCCTTCCGATCCGACTTCGCGAGCCACGCGGGTTACTTCGCTCGCGAACGCGTTCAGCCGGCCCACCATGGTATTGACGACGCGCGCGGTGCGCAGGAACTCGCCCTTCAGAGGACGGCCATCGACGTCCAAGGCCATCGTCTGCGACAGGTCCCCTTTTGCCACCGCGCCGATGACGCGCGCAACCTCAGTCGAAGGTTGCACAACGTCGCCGATCAGCGTATTCAGTGAATCCACGCAAGCCGCCCAGCCTCCGCCGTGATTCCCCAGGCTGGCGCGCTGGTTGATGCGGCCTTCCTTACCGACCGAGTTACTGATGCGCGCGAATTCGCGCGTCATCTTCTCGTTCAGCTCAATGATTTCGTTGAGCGTTTCGGCGATTTTCCCGTCCGCCCCGGTGGCCTCTACGGCCATCCGGACAGAGAAATCTCCCCGTCGGAATGCATTCAAGACTTTTAGAAGCTCGCGTTTGTCAAGCGCGTCGGAAGTGACTTGGCTTCGTGAACTCATCAGGATCCCTCGTGGCGCACAATTCGGGCGTTTCCCCCCAATTCGTGCTTCTAACGATTATGGGCGACAGAGGGCAAATCGCGCCCAGAGATTCGTGCGCCGCCGTACAGAATATCAGGGAATATCTGTAAGCGCACGAACACTCGGCACAAGAGGCCCGAAAAAGACGCCTATTACGACAGCGGCCATCTCGGTTTTGGCTCATTCACACACTTCTGTGTCAGCAATCGATGACATTTGAAGTCGCGTCGTTGAGCCTGTCGCCGCTTGTCGCGGGACCGCGGATTCCCGATCCGCAGGGGACCTATCCCACAATCGCCGGGTAGACTTTGCGAATTGCCGCAATCGCGTCGGCACAATCGGCCGGGGTGTACTTCGGCCCCATCATCACTCCGGCGAATCGGCCCAGAATGTCAATCGTCTTCGGGCAGCATTCCTTCCCATACCGGATCGACTTCCCTCGCGCCGAAGTGAACGACGGCCAGTTCGGTGTCACGGTCACCTTCTGTTCGATCTCGGGAACTACTGGCAACACCACCGACCCGTTGGGCCCGGACACGGGCACGTTCTCCGCCTTCATGGCCGCCGCATACCGCTCGCGATCTTCCCTGCTCCGGAACCTCACAAACACTCCCGTGCCGATCTCACCCGCCGGATCCGGCAGGCGCCGGAAGTGAATTCCGGGAAGATCGCGAACTCCCGCATAGACGCGTCCCGCATTTACGCGAACCGCCTCGATGATGGTATCCAACTTGCGCACTTGCGCCAGCAGCACGCCACCCGTGAACTCGTTCATGCGGTAATTCAGCCCCGGCAGGAAGCCGAGCTTCGCCGGGATGTCGCGCCGCATTCCCCCGACATCGTGGAACCGGCAGGCGCGCTCGAAGAGCAACGCGTCGTTCGTCACCACCGCCCCGCCCTCGCCGGCGGTGATCGTCTTGCTTTGTTGCAGGCTGTAAATCCCGATATCGCCCATCGAACCCAATGCGCGCCCTTTGTAGCTCGCGCCCACGCTCTGGCTGCCATCTTCGAGCACCTTGATCCGATGCTTCCGCGCGATCGGCAGAATGCGGTCCATATCGGCCGGATTTCCCTGCAGGTGCACCGCCATGATGACTTTGGTCTGCGGCGTGATGCGATGCTCGATATCGTCCGGATCGAGATTGAACGACTCGTCGATCTCCGCGAACACCGGCAGCGCGCCGAGTTGAACGATCGCGTTGTAACACGAGTACCAGGTCCAGGCGGGCAGGATCACCTCGTCGCCGGGTCCCACTTCGAGCGCGGCCAGCGCCACATGCAGCGCCGCCGTGCCCGACGTCACCGCCAGAGCGTGCTGCGTCTGCATGCGGGCCGCGAGTTCCCGTTCGAAGGTCGCGACTTTCGATTTCGCGGGCGGGTTGTTCCAGCGGAACGGATTCCGCCCCTCCAGGACATCGGCCAGCTGTTGGCGTTCCTGATCGTCGTAGTATTGCGGTCCCCAATTGCGTCCGCCGAGCGGCTGCGTGCGCACCGGCGCGCCGCCGTTCACTGCCAGTTGATCCGCGGGCGTTGCCGCGCGGCTCGCCGCTGCCGTGGCGGCTGCGGCCAGAAATTCCCGGCGATGAATCATGCGAGCAGCATACCGCGCGGCGCGCCAAAAAGCTCTTGACCAATAACAAACGTGTATAGTAGGATCGCAATCAGACATAGTAAATCTTCATGCCCCAACCGAAACTGAGCAAGCTCGAGCTGCAAATCATGCAGGCTCTATGGGACCGCGGCCCTTCGGCAATCCGCGAAATCCAGGAAGCGTTCCCGGAAAACGACCGCCCCGCCTATACGACGGTCCAGACCACCGTCTATCGCCTCGAAGGCAAGAAGGCCCTGCGCCGCGTCAAGAAAATCAGCAATGCTCATATCTTCGAAGCGGTGGTGACCCGCGAGAACGCGCAACGGCGTCTGATCGACGACCTTCTGGGCCTGTTCGGCGGCCGCAGCCAGCCCGTCATGGCTCGCCTGATCGAAGCCGGCAAGCTCACGCTGGACGACGTCAAGGAAGCCGAAAAACTCCTCCACGAGCTCGCCCGAAAGGAGAAGTCGTAGTGATCCCGAGTGTGGTCAATCACCTCTGGCAATCGACCGCCTTTGCGGCCGTCGCATGGACCCTGACCCTTGCCCTGCGGAACAATCGCGCCGCCATCCGCTATGGCATCTGGCTGGCCGCCTCACTGAAGTTTCTCGTTCCCTTTGCGCTGCTGGCCGCAATTGGCGCGCGGATCCCCTGGCAATCGGCGCCCGTGATCCACACTGCGCCCTTCAGCGGTGCGATACAGGAGTTCGCCCATCCGTTCCCGGCAAATGTCGCCCCATTGGCCCCTCACGCCGCGAGTCCGCTTCCATTCGTCCTCACCTTCGTATGGGTATGCGGCATCATGGCCGTCACGATCCACTGGCTCCGTCAATGGCAGCGGACGCGCTCATCCGCGCCCCTCGAGCCCGCCGCTATCGGCATCTTCCGCCCTATCGTCTACTTGCCCGCGGGCATCGCAGAACGGCTGACACCGGCGCAGCTCCAGGCCATCCTCGCGCACGAGTTCTGCCACATCCGCCGCCGCGACAACCTCTGGGCCGCCATCCACATGATGGTCGAAGCGACTCTCTGGTTTCACCCCCTGGTGTGGTGGATAGGAGCGAGGCTGTTGGACGAACGCGAGCGGGCGTGCGACGAAGCCGTTCTCGCCGAATGCGGCAACCCCCAGGCCTACGCGGAGGGAATTCTCGCCGCTTGCCGGTTCTATTTAGAGTCTCCCGTGGCTTGCGTCTCGGGAGTTACTGGATCCGACCTCCATGCGCGCATCGCGGAAATCATGTCCGCCCGTCCTGCGGCGCCGCTGAATCGTGCCAGGCGAGCCCTGCTGGCAGGCGCGGCTGCCATCGCTTTCGCCGCTCCCCTGCTGACCGGGCTGGCAAGCGCTCCGGCGCGCGCCCAATCGGCCGCCGGCGGTCCAGCGGTCAGTTTCGAGGTCGCCTCGGTGAAACGGGCGCGTCCCGGCCAACGCGGATACTCTATCGTCTCGCCGGCCGGGGGACAGGAGCGCATCCGCAATGCCACCCTCAAGGTGATACTCGCCGAGGCGTACCAGGTGCATCCTTACCAGTTGACGGGGGCTCCCAAGTGGATCGACACCGCCCGATATGACATCGACGCCAAGGCCACCGACCCGCGGACGAAGCACGCCGAGATTCTGCGCATGCTCCAATCCCTCCTCGCCGAGCGCTTCCACCTGGTCATTCACCACGACACCCGCGACTTGCCCACGTACTCCCTGGTCGTCGGCAAGGGCGGCGCAAAGCTCGATCCGCCCAAGATCGTCACCGGCCCGCATGGCGTCGACTACCGTAATGGAGGGACACAGTTGATCGGCCGCAACGCTTCCATGGACGAGTTTGCCGATGCGCTCTCTTTCCGCCTCGAACATTCCGTCATCGACCACACGTCTCTCCGCGGTGGCTTCGACTTCAAGCTGGAATTCTCGCCCGACGAGTTCGTCCGCCGTTTCAGCGACGACGGTCCGACCGTGGTCGACCCGGAAGGAATCTCGATCTTCACCGCCATCCAGCACCAGCTTGGTCTAAAACTGGAATCCGGCAGGGGTCCCGTCAAGATAATCGCGATCGACCGGATCGAAGAGCCGACGGAGAATTGATCCCGGAAAGTTAATTCCGGACGTCCGATTTCGTCATCTTTTCAACGGACACCGGTGTCTAAGGATTCACAGGAGAGGACATGCTATTTCTGCGCGCCGCCGCGGCAACCGTATTAATTGCCGCCGGCGCCCTTGCCCAGGGTCCCGAAGCTGCCCCTTCCTTTGAGGTTGCATCGATCCGCCTGGCCCAGGGCGGCGGAGGACGGGGATTCGAAGGCGGCCGTGAACTCATCCAGGTTGGCCCCGCCGGCCTCACCCTGCGCCGCGTAACCCTCCGCGTTTGTGTGGCTTGGGCAAATAATGTCAAGGAATACCAGGTGAATGGCCCCGACTGGATCGACCAGCAGCGCTATGACATTGTGACCAAAGCGACTGGACCCGCTTCCGAGGAGCAACTTCGGCTCATGCTGGGGTCCCTGCTCGCCGATCGGTTCAAGCTGGTTTCGCATCGTCAGACCAAGGAAATGGGGGCGCGGATCCTCACAGTGGGCAAGGGCGGCCCAAAGTTCAAGGAGTCGCAGGCCGAAGGCGAAGGCAGCATCGACCCGAATCTCGCGAAGATGGAAATCGTCGTGAGGCGCACACCGATTTCGGAACTGGTGAATATGCTGGGAAAGATCCTCCGGGCACCGATCCTCGACCAGACTGGACTCACCGGGAAGTACGACATCACCATCAGCATCGACAAATACATCCCGGATAAGGCAACTCCGGTCGATATTATCTCGACGGTTCTCACCGGAATTCAGCAGGAATTGGGGCTGAAGATGGAAAATCGCAAGATGCCGGTCGATCTGGTCATCATCGACTCGGCGGAGAGAACGCCTGTGGAAAACTAATGCCCCGTACAGGGGCTCTCCGGACGGCACATTGTCATATTTCGCTCGTCTAAGACGTCATACTAGGGAGGAGAAGCACTACAGCATGCGCAGCATCGTTACCACACTAATCCTGCTCGGCGGGAGCGCCGCGTGGGGCCAGACGTTCGAAGTCGCGTCGATCAAGCCGGCCGCGCCCCAAGAGATGGGGCGGATGATGGTCCAGATGGGGGGAGACCCGGGACGCATCGATTTCAAGAATGTCAGCCTTCGCGATATGGTCCGGCAGGCGTACGACGTCAAAGACTACCAGGTGAATGCTCCCGACTGGATGAGCAGTGTCCGCTTCGACGTACAGGCGAAGTATCCGCCGGATACGCCGCGCGAAATCCGCAACGTCATGCTGCAGAACCTGCTGGCCGATCGTTTCGGCATGAAAGTCCACAAAGAAAGCAAAGAACTCCCTATTTACTCCCTGGTTGTCGGCAAGAACGGGCCCAAGCTCAAGAAGGCCGAGGATAAGCCCGCCCCGCCCAACGGTCCCGCGGCAATTACTGCGCCTGCGCCTCCGCCTCCCTCGGGCGGCCCCGCCGCCGGTGGCAGTTCCGGGGGGTCTTTTTCCAAGAGCGGCCCGATTGGACCCGGAGGGCGCGGACCAGGTGGCCCGGGCATGATCATGATGCGCATGGACGGTGGCAAATTCCACCTCACGGGCAACGGCATGACCCTCGCCGGCATCAGCGACCTGCTCGCCCGCCAGGTGGGCCGGCCGGTCTTCGACAATACGGGAATTACCGGGAACTACGACGTCGACCTCGAATTCAAGCCCGAAGAGGGCATGGGAGGGATGAAAGGCATGCCAGCGATGCCTCACGGCGATGGTGGCGGTGAGGCGCGGGGCCCGGCGCCCGATGCCGTGGAAGCTCCGTCCATTTTCACTGCCGTCCAGGACCAGCTCGGACTGAAACTGGAAGGCAAAAAGGGTCCCGTGGAGACCGTAGTGGTTGACCACGCGGAAAAAGTCCCAACAGAGAACTAAAGGCCGCAGATGAACGTATATACACCCAGCATGGCAAAATACCTCAAAATCGGTGCAATTGCCGCCGTCATGGCCCTTGGGCTTACGGCGGCGGAGCACCAGGGACAGGTCAGGTTCGGCGGCCTCCCTGTGCCTGGAGTCACCGTCAGCGCAACCAAGGGCGACCAGAAAATGGTGGCCGTCACCGATCAGCAGGGCGCGTATACGTTTCCGGAGCTTGCCGACGGAGTCTGGAACTTCCAGGTCGAGATGCAGTGTTTCTCGCCCATCAAGCAGGAGGTCGCGATTGCGCCGAACGCCCCCAGCCCACAGTGGGAGCTGAAACTGCTCCCCTTCGACGAGATCAAGGCCTCGGCGCCTCCGCCGCCACCACCGGCGCCGGTGACGACGGCTGCCGCCGCGCCGTTGGCGTCCTCCGCCCCGGCCCGCAAGCCGGACGCTCCGGTTAAAGGCAAGACGAAACTGCTGGCCCAATCGCCAACCCCGCAACAGGGCGGCTTCCAGCGCACCGAAGCGAAGGAAGCCGGCGACGGCGCGAAAGCGCCCCCCGACACAAACGGCGCCGCCAGCGCCCCCGACGCCAGCCAGGCCCCTTCCGATGGCCTCCTCATCAACGGCAGCGTGAACAATGGCGCCGCCTCGCCGTTCGCCCAGAGCGCTGCGTTCGGCAACAACCGGCGCGGTGCGCGGTCTCTGTACAACGGCAACGTCGGCTTCCTGCTCGGCAATTCGGCGCTCGACGCACGATCCTTCTCCCTTACCGGCCAGGACACTCCCAAACCCGCGTACAACCACCTGATGGGCATGGCGTCGTTTGGCGGTCCGATCAAGCTGCCACACGGCAACCCGCTGCGCCGACCCAACTTTGTCATCAACTATCAATGGGCCCGCGACCGGAACGCCACCACCCAATCGGCCCTGATGCCGACCCCTGCCGACCGCTCGGGCGACTTCTCCCAGTCGTTCGCCGGACGCTCCCTGATCGACCCCACCACCGGGACGCCGTTTCCGGGCAACATCATTCCGCAGAATCGCATCAGCCAGCAGGCGCAGTCACTGCTGAACCTCTATCCGCAGCCGAACTTCACCAGCTCGCGCTACAACTACCAGGTTCCGATCCGCAGCATCACCGACCAGGACAGCCTGCAGACCCGACTCAACAAGACCGTAACCAACAAGAACCAGCTTTCCGGCTCCTTCGCCTTCCAGCGCTCCAATAACGACGGCCCCAACCTTTTCGGCTTCGTCGACCGCAACGGCCAGCAAGGCATCGACACCTCGATCAGCTGGGTGCACCGCTTCACCAACCGGATGTTCGGCACCACCAAGTATCAGTACAGCCGCGGCTCCAACCGGCTCACGCCCTACTTCGCCAACGTGCGGAACATAGCCGGTGAGGCGGGCATCACCGGCAACAACCAGGAGCCGCAGAATTGGGGTCCGCCGCGACTCTCGTTCTCGACTGGCATCGCCGGCCTCTATGACGGTCAGCAGTCCTTCACCCGCAACCAGACCAGCGCCATCGGGTACGACCATTTCTGGAGCCACGGCGCGCACAACATCCGCGTCGGCGGCGATTTCAAGCGCCAACAGTTCAACGTGCTCTCGCAGCAGGATCCCCGCGGAACGTTCGCCTTCACGGGTACGGCCAGCGGCTCCGACTTCGCGGACTTCCTCCTGGGCGTGCCCACCACCAGTTCCATCGCGTTCGGCAACGCCGACAAATACCTCCGCGCCAACATCTGGGACGGCTACTTCGCCGACGACTGGCGCATGAGCTCGGGCTTCACGCTCAACGCCGGCTTCCGCTGGGAGTACAGCTCGCCGATCTCCGAACGCTACGGACGGATGGTCAATCTCGACATCACCAACGGCTTTGCCGCCGAGGCGCCGGTGATCGCGGCCGACCCCACTGGCCCCTTGAGCGGCCAGCGTTATCCCGGATCCCTGATCCGTCCCGACCGCACCGGCTTCGAGCCGCGCATCGGCTTCGCCTGGCATCCCATCCTCGCCTCCTCGCTGACCATCCGCGGCGGGTATGGAATCTACTACGACACATCGGTGTACACCAGCATCGCCTTCCGCATGCTGCAGCAGTCGCCGCTCTCGAAGAGCCTGAGTGTCCAGAACAGCGCCGCCAACCCGCTGACCCTCGCCAACGGCTTCAACGCGTCACCCGGGACCACGCCGAACACCTTCGCGGTGGATCCGAATTTCCGCGTCGGCTACGCGCAGAACTTCCAGCTTTCGGTGCAGCGGGACCTTCCCGGCGCGCTGATCGTCACCGGCACCTATCTCGGTATCAAGGGTACACGCGCCCGGCAGGAGTTCCTCCCGAACACGTACCCCACTGGCGCGTTCAATCCGTGCCCCACCTGCCCCGCCGGGTACGCGTACCTCACCTCGAACGGGAATTCGACCAAGCACGCCGGGACGGCGCAACTCCGCCGCCGTCTGCATAACGGAATCACTGCCAGCCTGCAATACACCTTTGCCAAGGCCATCGACGACGCCATGCTCGGCGGACGCGGTCAAGGCGGCTCCCTGGTGGCGCAGAACTGGCTCGATCTCAGCGCCGAGCGCGGCCTCTCAAACTTCGACCAGCGGCATCAACTCGGCGTGCAGGCGCAGTACAGCAGCGGCGTGGGTCTGGGCGGCGGCGCCCTGATGAGCGGCTGGCGCGGCTCGCTCTTCAAAGAGTGGACCGTCACCACGAATCTCAACATCGGAAGCGGACAGCCCCTGACCCCGCTGTTCCCGACTCCCATCAAGGGCTTCACCAACAGTGTCCGGCCGATGTACACCGGCGCTTCGCTGTACGCTGCACCTCCCGGCCTGTTCCTGAATCCCGCCGCGTACGCAGCGCCGCCTCCGGGTCAGTGGGGCAATGCGGGCCGCGACACCATCACCGGACCGGGGCAGTTCAATCTCGGCGCCTCGCTCGCGCGCAGTTTCCGCATCAGCGAGCGGGTCAACACCGATCTTCGTTTCGACGCCCAGAACGCCTTGAACCACGTGACCTACACCTCCTGGAATACGTCGATTACGAGCACCCAATTCGGCCTTCCCGTCTCCGCCAACCAGATGCGCAGTATCCGGGTCAATCTGCGGGTGAGGTTCTAACATGCAAGGACGACAAATTCTTCTCCGCCCACTCTTCCTCGCCTTCTATCTGTGGCAGGCCGCGATTCTGCCGGCGCAGCAGCAGCCCGCCGCGCCCGCACAGGCCGCCACCATGCCGAAGTTCACGTCGAGCACCCAGCTCGTCGTGGAAATAGTCAGCGTGAAGGATAAGAACGGCAATATCATCGAAGGCCTGACCGCGAAGGACTTCACCGTCACTGAGAATGGCGTGCCACAGACCCTCAGCTTCTGTGAGTTCCAGAAGCTCGAGGAAAAGGCGGAACCAGCCGCCGCGACGCCCACGGCAGCGCCCGCCGCGCCGGCAACCCCGAAGGCGGCGCCCGTCACCAACACCCAGATCGCTTCCGAAGCCCCCGGCGACATCAAGTTCCGCGACCGGCGCCTGCTCGCCATCTATTTCGACATGAGCGCCATGCCGGTGCCCGACCAGTTGCGCGCCCTCACTGCCGCCCGCAGTTTCATCCAGAAACAGATGACGAAGGCCGACCTGCTGGCCATCATGAAATTCGAAGGCGGCGCGGTCCGCGTCATGCAGGACTTCACCGACGACCGTGACACCCTGTTCGCCGTCATCGACAAAATGGTGGCCGCCGAGGGCCAGGGCTTCGACGAGACCACCGCCGACGAGAGCGCCGCCGACACCGGGGCGGCCTTCGGCCAGGACGACGCCGAGTTCAACATCTTCAACACTGACCGCCAGCTTGCCGCTCTGCAAACCGCCGTCAAGATGCTGGGCCAGCTCAACGAGAAAAAAGCGCTTGTCTACTTCGCCAGCGGTCTCCGGCTGAACGGCGTCGATAACCAGGCGCAGATGCGCTCCACCGTGAATTCCGCCATCCGCGCCAACGTCGCGCTGTTCACCATCGACGCCCGCGGCCTCGTCGCGCAACCACCGATGGGCGACGCGACCCGTGGATCGCCGGGCGGACAGGGGATGTACTCCGGCGCCGGCGCCATGGCGTTCACCAACAACTTTCAGCGCTCGCAGGACACGCTCTACGCTCTCGCCGCCGACACGGGCGGCAAGGCCCTGCTCGACGTGAACGATCTGACGGTCGGCATGGTCAACGCGCAGAAAGCGATTTCGAGCTATTACATTCTCGGCTACTACACCACCAATGCTGCGCTCGACGGCAAGTTCCGTAAGATCGGCATTACGGTCAAGGATCTCTCGGCCAAGCTCGATTTCCGATCGGGCTACTACGCCGGCAAGACGTTCAACAAATTCACCACCGCCGACAAGGAGCGGCAGTTGGAAGACGCCCTCATGCTGGGCGATCCGATTACCGACCTCACCATTCAGATGGAGGTCAATTACTTCCAGTTGAACAAGGCCGAATACTACGTCCCGGTCGTGATGAAGGTTCCCGGCAGCGAGCTTGCTCTGGCCCGGCGCGGCGGGGCCGAACGGACCCTCATTGATTTCATCGGAGAGATCAAGGACGAATTCGGCACCACGGTGCAGAATATCCGCGACAAGGTCGATATCAAGCTCACCGGTGAGACCGCCGCGCAACTCGTCAAGAAACCGATCGAGTACGACACCGGCTACACCCTGCTTCCCGGCTCCTACACCATCAAAGTGCTCGCCCGCGACGATGAAACGGGCCGCATTGGCACGTACATGTCGAAGTTCGTGGTGCCGAACCTCAACAAAGAGGATAAGCGCGTTCCGATCAGTTCGGTCGTCCTGAGCAGTCAGCGAGTCGACCTGCGCGATGCCCTCTTCACCGCGGGCAAGGACAAAGAGCAGGCCGCCAATCCGCTCGTGCAGGGGGGCCAGAAGCTGATCCCGAGCGTGACCCGCGTTTTCAGCAAACAGCGCGACATGTTCGTTTACCTGCAGGCCTATGAGCCCGGAGCCGCCACGGTGCAACCGCTGGTCGCCTTTGTGACCTTCTACCGCGGCCAGGCGAAAGCCTTCGAGACCCCTCCACTGCCGGTTACCGAAGGCCTCGAGACGCGTCTCAAGACAGTTCCCTTGAAGTTCAGCATCAGTCTGGCGAAACTCCAGCCCGGCCGGTACAACTGTCAGGTGACGGTCATCGACCCCACCAGCCAGAAGGCCAGCTACTGGCAGGCCCCCGTTATGCTCGTGCCGTAGCTATCGGATGAGCTCGAAAGAATCGAGGATTTTGCGGAGCACTTCGGTGGACCGGTCGAATTCCTCCCTTGGCGCAGTCCAGATGAAGAGGTACGCGCAATTGCCCTCGATCAGCATCACATATTGGCTGAACGCGGCGTTGCCGTTCGCGTCGCTTTTAGCGACCGTGCCGCTCGGAGCCTTGCGCTGCGCAACCTCGATTTCGCCCTTCTGCCGCAGTTCGTAGTGCCGGGCGTCTTCCGCGACTGTCTGTAAGAGCATCTCCAGAGCCCCCTGGACGGACGCCCCCCATGTCACGCCGGCCATTTTCAGCGCGAACACGGCGGCGCCTTCCTTCGGTCTCATTGACAGCACGCGCCCGCCGTCTTCGTCCGTCTGCTCCTTCAATTCCCAGGACAAGTCCGGCGCGGCGATGCGGCAGTGGAAGTTCGCATTGACGTACGTCGCACCGCGAATACCAGTCTGCAGGGCCGGATTCACGCCTGCTTCGTGGAAGTCCAGGATCTCGACCTGTAGACTGCCGAAGATCCGCTTGGGCACAAGCATTGCCCCATCTACGGTTGCCGAGTCGCTCAACTTCAAGTAGATCGGCGCGACGACCGGACCGCCGAGCGACGCATCCACCGCGATCCACTCTCCCAGCCACACTTCATCCCACATGTGACCGCCCCAGATGCCGTCA
Source organism: uncultured Solibacteraceae bacterium (assembly GCA_964608645.1). Classification (GTDB taxonomy): domain Bacteria; phylum Acidobacteriota; class Terriglobia; order Bryobacterales; family Bryobacteraceae; genus CAZSQK01. The sequence goes on from CAZSQK010000118.1 coordinate 12,351, forward strand.
CGGTAAGCGACGCCAATCACGATTCTGGTGGGAATCCCCGCGGCGCGGGCGAGCGATGCCAATAGGACGGCATACTCCGCGCATCTGCCGGTCCGCTTCGCCAGGACCTGCGGGCCCGTCAGAATCTCGGATCGCAGTTGGTATCGGATATGCCCGTTGACCCAGGTAAGGAGCGCGCGGACCATTGCGGCGGGATCCTTCGTTCCCCCGATGATCTCGGCGGCTTGACGGCGTATGCCGGGATCGCGCGGCTTGACGTAATCGTCCTCGCCCAGGTACACGCCCGCGGGACGGCGCGTTCGCGCTGCGGGCGCGCCCTGGCCCTGCGTGCCCAGATCCACTACCGCCTCGTACCCGTCGCCCGATTGGACTGTCCGGACGAGGGTCTGGCGGTTGTCGTGCAGCCGCAAGCCGGAAACCGGTAGCTGCTTCCACTTCACCTGCACGCGCGCCGACGTCACGTTATAAGGATTTGGAAAGGGATTCCGGCTCTTGACTGGCGGGAAAAGCGAGTCCTTCGGTGTAGTGATATTCCGCGCGTCGCCAGCGCTCGCGGGATAGGTCCGGATGCCTACTTCCTCAATGCGGATCTCCTGCACCTGCCCGTCGCGGCCAAGACGGTAGAGAGCCGTCCACTCGGCCTGGACCGACGCTTCGAGGGCGTCGCCGGCGGCGCGCCGAATCTCGATCCGCGCCGGCACCGCCTGCAGTTTCTCGATGTCAAGAAGACGGAGACTGAAACGCCGCCGACCGGCGTTTTTGACGATCAGGTCTTCCAAGACGCTGCTGAAGTAAAAACCGCGGATATCGAAGCTGCGCCGCCTCCCGGGCGCGTCGTTCTCGGGCGCCGTGACCGTCATGATGTTGCCGGCGCGCTCCCCGCGCGTGCAGGTTTCCGTGTTGCCTTCTTTCGTGCAACTCGTGAATGAGATCGGACGCAGTTGGCGATCCACAAGGTAAGAGCTCTTCTCTTCCTGCACGCTCATGCCGGCAGTCCGGACCTCATTCGAATAGTCGTAGCGGATATTGCCGTCGGGCAGGTTCGTCACCCCGATATGCTCCCAGGCGAAAGGTGTTCCATTGCGCTCGGATTTGAGCCAATAGTCGCGATCCGCGGCGGCCAAGGAGAGGCAGCCAGCCATCAGCAGCGCTACTATTTGAGATAACAGTATCTGAAACACGGTTGGCCACAGAATAGCAACTCCGCTCACCGATGTGGGGCAGGCCGCCGCATTCGCACCGGCGGCGCCCAGTCGCAAGACGTCAATTGACCGCCCGGACCCTCGCTGGCAACTCGCTCAGCTTAGGAACGGAATCGAGATGGTCCTCCCTGCCGATGCTCACAGACCGGAGCGTGGGAACCTTGCTGACGCCTTTGTGAAACGACCCCATCGCGATTGTGACAATGGCAATGCGCCCCCCTGACAGCGTGGCAATGGCGCCGACGCATAGCGGAATGTCGCGCCGGCGGTCAACCGCCGGATCCCCCGTTTGCTCGCCGCAATCGTTGACCTCCCATTTGACAACGCCAACTGCCCTGGAAAGCCACCGAGAAAGGGTCTGGTCCCGGAGCCCGGCTTCCAGCTTGGACACTGGAATCCGGTGCGCGGCCTCGATCGCGCGCCTCTCGAGCGACCATTGCTGGGCAGCCAGCGACCGCGCCGCCGCCAGGACCAGCAGACAATGGTAAACCAATCGAATCACATCCGATCATACCCACGCCCGCTTTCAATCGGCGAGAATACCGGACATGCGGATTCCCTTTCCGGACCTCGTCGCTGTCCTCAACGGCAAACTCGTGTCCCGTGGCTTCGCGCCCGAGCGCGCTCTCCTCTGCGCGCGGCTCTTTGCGGAGACCACGCGCGACGGCATTTACTCTCACGGCGTCGCCCGCTTTCCGCGCTTCGTCCGCATGATCGTCAACGGCAGCATCGACGTTGACGGCCGGCCGCAACTCGTGGCGAGCGCCACCGCGCTGGAACGGTGGGATGGACACCGCGGTCCCGGGAATCTGAATGCGCACTTCTGCATGGCGCGAGCGATCGAGATCGGCCGCGCCAACGGCATCGGCTGCGTCGCGCTGGCCAACACCAACCACTGGATGCGCGGCGGCACGTATGGCTGGCAGGCGGTGGAGGCTGGGCTGATCGGCGTCTGCTGGACCAATACGATGCCCAACCTGCCCGCTTGGGGAGATTCGGCCCCCCGGCTCGGCAACAATCCCCTGGTAATTGCCATTCCCCGCCCTACCGGTCCCATTGTGCTGGATATGGCGATGTCACAGTTCTCCTTCGGCGCCCTGGCCGCATATCGCCAGCGTGGAGAACTGCTGCCGGTCGACGGCGGCTTCGACTCGAACGGGAATCTGACGCGCGATCCAGAAGCGATCGAGCTCTCCCAGCGGCCCCTGCCGATCGGTTACTGGAAAGGCTCGGGCCTCGCGCTCGTCCTCGACATGATCGCCGCCATGCTATCCGGCGGCGCCGCGACCCATCGGATTCCGGCCGATGCCGAACGCGAGGCCGGCGTCTCCCAGGTGTTTCTGGCATTCGACCCGCATGCGTTCGGCGACACCGCGGCCATAGCCGGCGAGATCGTGGCCAGCCTCGGACCGGTGCGCTATCCCGGCGAACGAATCCTGCGATCCCGCGCCGACAATATGACGAATGGCGTCCCGGTGGACGACTCGTTATGGCAGGAAGTCCAGTCGCTCTGAGCTTCGTCCGCCGTCATCGATGTGCCACTATAGAATTCAGTGCCCCTTACCTGTTATCTAGACGCTTTTTCCGGCCTCGCGGGCGACATGTTGGTCGGCGCTCTCGCCGACGCCGGCGCCGATCAGGCCGCTGTCGTCAACGCCATCGCCTCGCTCCAGGTCGGCGCAACCGTCTCTTTCGAAAAGGTGAAGCGCGCCGGCATCTCAGCCACTAAGTATCACGTCCACTCGGAGGAGCAGAAGGCCCACCGGCACCTCTCCGGCATCGACAAGATCATCGACCGCGGCGAGCTTTCCGCCCGCGCCCGCAGCAACGCGCACGCTATCTTTCGCAGACTCGGCGAGGCCGAGGCCGAAACCCACCAGGTCCCCATCGAGAAGGTCCACTTCCACGAGGTCGGCGCCGTCGACTCGATCGCCGATATCGTGGGCGCCTGCGTCGCTTTCGATCAGCTCGACGTCACCGCCGTCTTCTGTTCCCCCGTCAATGTCGGGAGTGGAACCGTCCAGACGGAGCATGGCGTCCTTCCCGTGCCCGCTCCCGCCACGGCACTGCTCCTCACCGGCGCCCCCATCTATGCGCAGGGCCCGGCGATGGAGCTCACGACCCCGACCGGCGCGGCTGTCGCCGTCACGCTTGCCGAGCGCTTCGGCCCCCTGCCGCCCATGACAATCGCGCACACCGGCCACGGCGCCGGCACGCGGGACTTCCCGGGGCAGCCCAACGTTTTACGCGTCATTCTCGGCCAAACCACGCGGGCGGACGAAGCGCTCCACGTCACCGTCATCGAAGCCAATATCGACGACCTCAACCCGCAGGTCCTCGCCTGGTCGGCCGAGCGGCTCCTCGAATCGGGCGCTCTCGACGTCACCATCGAACCCATCATCATGAAGAAGGGCCGCCCCGGCACGCTGCTGCGGGTGGTCGCCAATCCCGCCGACCGCGAGATGCTCGCCCAGCAGATCTTCGCCGAGACTTCGACCCTCGGCGTCCGCATCTACTCCGCCGAGCGCCGCGTCCGCGCCCGCACCTTCACCGAAGTCGACACACCCTACGGCAAGGTGCGCGTCAAAGTCTCCAGCGAGGGCGACTTCGCCCCCGAGTACGAGGACTGCCGCAAGCTCGCCCTTGAATCCGGCGCGCCCTTGAAACAGATCATCGCCGAAGCCAGCTACGCCTATCTGAACCGAACACGATGAAATACTACATCACCACTCCGATCTACTACGTGAACGGCGCGCCCCACATCGGGCACGCTTACACCACGATCGTCGCCGATCTCGTGAAGCGCTTGAAGCGCATGCAAGGTTTCGACGCGAAGCTGACCACGGGCTCCGACGAGCACGGCGTCAACGTCGAACGCGCCGCCGAGCGCATGGGCAAGACGCCCAAAGACTTCTGCGATGTGCTCGCGGCCGAGTTTGTCCGCCAGTGGCAGCTCCTCGATCTCGGCATCGATTTCTTCCAGCGCACCACCAGCCCGCAGCATGCCAAGGTTGTGCAGGATCTCTTCGATCGCTGCCGCGCCAACGGCTACATTTACAAAGGGTCGTACAGCGGCCAGTACTGCATCTTCGACAACCTGTACGTCAACGACGCCAAGCCCGGCGACCCTTGCCCCGACTGCGGCCGTCCCACCGAAACCATCACCGAGGAGAACTTCTTCTTCAAGCTCTCGGCCTTTCAGGAAAAGCTGCTCGATCTCTATGAGCGCAATCCCAATTTCATCCAGCCCGAATCGCGCCGCAACGAAGTGATCTCGTTCGTCAAGGCCGGACTGACCGATCTTTCCATCACGCGGACCAACATTAAGTGGGGCATTCCGGTGGTCGGTGAGGCCCCGCATGTGTTCTACGTCTGGTTTGACGCCCTCACCACGTACATGAGCGCCGTCGAGGGCAAAGGCCTGTGGCCCGCCGACTTGCACCTGATCGGGAAGGAGATCGTCCGCTTCCATGCCGTCTTCTGGCCCGCCTTCCTGATGGCCGCCGGCCTCGAGCTGCCCAAGCGCATCTTCGCCCACGGCTGGCTGCTGTTCGAGAACGACAAGATGAGCAAGTCGCGCGGCAACGTCGTCCGCTCTGAGCCCATACGGCAGGTCATGGGCGCCGACGCCCTGCGCTATTTCCTCCTGCGAGAGATTGTCTTCGGACAGGACGGCAGCTTCAGCTATGACGCCCTCATCGGGCGCTACAACTCCGACCTCGCCAACGGTCTCGGCAACCTCGCCAGCCGGACCCTGACGATGATTCATCAGTACCGGCAGGGAGCGATCCCCGAAAGCGCGGGTGATGCCGCGATCGCGGAAATCGCTAACGACACCGTCAAGAACGCGGAGGCGGCCTTCGACCGCTTCGAGTTTTCGAAGGGTCTCGAAACCATCTGGTCGCTGATCTCGGCCGTCGACAAGTTCATCGTGCAGCGCGCCCCCTGGAAACTCGCGCGCAACCAGGACGAAACCTCGCAACAGCAACTCGGCGAAACGCTCTACACGGCCGCCGAAGCGCTCCGCATCGCGACCGCGCTCCTGTGCCCGGTCATGCCCCAATCGACCCCCAAAATCTGGTCGCAGCTAGGCATGACGGAAGCGCTCGAATCCGTCCGCCTCGACACGCTGCGATGGGGCGGTTTGCAAGGCGGGCAGAAGATCGGCGAAGTCGCCGGCGTTTTCCCTCGGATCGAAGCCAAGGACGCCATCGCCAAAATGCGCGCCCTGGAGGAGCAGGTCGTAGCCGAACAGGCCGCTCTCTTCGGCAGGAAGCCCGAGCCTCAGGCGGCAGCCGAGCCCGACAACCGCATCGCCATCGACGACTTCCTCAAGGTCGATCTCCGCGTCGGCCAGGTCCTCACCGCGCAACCCGTCAAAGGCTCCACCAAGCTCATGCACATGACGGTCGATATCGGGGAGCCGCAGCCGCGCACCATCGTCGCCGGGATCGCCGAGGCCTACACTCCGGCGGACCTTATCAATCGGAAGGTCGCGATCGTCGCCAACCTCCAGCCGCGCAAGCTGAAGGGCATCGAATCGAACGGCATGATCGTGGCCGCCTCGGTTGGCGATGGAAAGCCCGTCCTCGCCGGCTTCCATGAGGACATCCCCGTCGGAGCGCGCTTGAAGTGACGCTGGTCGACTCGCACTGCCACCTGGACGACACCAAATTCGACGCGGACCGCGAGCAGGCGATCGAACGCGCGCTTGCCGCCGGGGTGACGCGCCTGCTCGCCATTGGAACCGGCAACGGGCCGCCCGACCTCGAGGCTGCCCTGCGTCTCGCTGCCCGGTTCCCGTTCATCTACGCGACCATCGGCGTCCACCCGCATGACGCGTCGAAGGCGGGCGATGAGACATTCGCCCGGCTTCGGGAACTCGCGCAGCATCCCAAGGTCCTGGCCATCGGCGAAATCGGTCTCGACTATCATTACGACTTCTCGCCTCGCGACGTCCAGCGCGTGGTCTTCGAGCGTCAGCTCGCCATCGCGGCGGAGGCGCGTAAGCCCATCGTGATTCATACCCGCGAAGCCTGGGACGACACGCTGGGGCAGATCCGCGACCTCCCCCATGGCGGCATCATGCACTGCTTCACCGGCGACTCCGCCCAGGCGCGACAGGCCCTCGACCTCGGCTTTCATCTCAGCTTCGGCGGGGTGCTCACCTTCCCCAAGGCCGACGCGCTCCGCGAAGCGGCCCGCATCGCGCCCGGCGATCGGATTCTCGTCGAGACCGACTGCCCGTATCTCGCGCCCGTGCCGCACCGGGGCAAACGGAACGAGCCGGCATTCGTCGTCGAGACCGCCCGCCGCCTCGCCGAAGCGCGGGGAAGCACGCCGGAAGCCATCGCGGAACTGACGACGCGCAACTTCGAGCGACTGTGTTTGCGGTAAACTGGTTACCTTACATGAATTTAGGGAAGCTCGGGCAGGCCCTCACCGCCAGAGAGATTTTCGACCTCATCCAGGATGAGCTGGTCGAGGTCGAAAAGCACATTACCGCCGAATCGGTGGCATCGGTGGACGCCGTTACCGCCATCGGGCAATACCTCCAGTCGAGCGGCGGGAAACGGTTGCGGCCTGCGCTGCTGTTGATTTCCGCGAAGCTTGCGGGCGAAGCCGGTCCCATGGCGATTCATCTCGGCGCCGTAGTCGAAATGATCCACGCCGCCACCCTGGTGCACGACGATGTGATCGACGCCGCGCAGACGCGCCGCGGCCGTCCCTCGACCAATGTGAAGTGGGGCAATCATACCTGCGTGCTGGCGGGCGATTGGCTCTACATGCAGGCCTTTCAACTCGCCCTGCGGGAGCGCAGCTTTCAGATTCTCGACTTGCTCATTTCGCTGACCCAGATGATGGTCGAAGGCGAACTGCTCCAGCTCGAGCGTATCGGCCAGATCCAGATTACCGAGGCGGATTGTATGGAGCTGGTAGACCGCAAGACCGCCTGCCTGTTCTCGGTATGCGCGCGGCTCGGCGCCATTTGCGGCACGTCCGATCTGCAGGTGCAGGAGAAGCTCGGCGAGTACGCGTGGAACCTCGGGATGGCGTTCCAGCTCGTAGATGACGTTCTCGACTTCACCTCGCGCGAAAAAGTCCTGGGAAAGCCCGTTGGCGGCGATCTGCGCGAAGGCAAGGTGACCCTCCCCCTGGTCTACGCGCTCGAATGCGCCACGCCCGCCGAGCGCGCGCTCGTCGAGACGATCCTCGCACAGCGCAGTTACGACGACGTTCCCTTCTCGCGGATTCTCGCCCTTCTCGAGAAGCACCGCGGCATCGAGCGTGTCAAGGAACGAGCCCAATCGTTCACGGACAAAGCGCGCAGTATCATGTCGGAGTTTCCCGATTCCCGGTATCAGAGGGCGCTGATTGCCGTCACCGAACTGGTGACGGAGCGCGACCACTAAAATCTCGCCGCCAGCAGGCGCGACCCGCCTCCGGAACGCTATACTGAACTGCATCGGGACAGTGTGGATTTCATCAGCTTTGACGCGGGATATCTGGAACGCCTGGCGGCCGGTGATGCGGCCGCCGAAGAGCATTTCAATCGTTACTTCGGCGAGCTGATCCTGATTAAGTTGCGCGCGCGGCGCTATTCTTCAAGCGTCATCGACGATATCCGCCAGGAGACCTTTCTCCGCGTCTTCCAGGCTCTCCGCCGCGACGGCATCCGCCAGCCGGAACGCATCGGCGCGTTTGTCAATTCGGTTTGTAACAACGTTGTCATGGAATTCGGCCGCGCCGGATCGCGCCTCACCTTCACGGACGAAACTCCGGAGCGGGCCGACCAAGCCGCCGATTCCGAACGAGAGTTGATCGACCGCGAACGCCGCACGCAGGTCCGCACCCTGCTCGCGCAGATGTCGTCGAAAAACCAAAAGCTGCTGACTGCGGTTTTTCTCGACGAGCGTTCTCCGGACGAGGTGTGCAGCGAACTTGGCATTGACCGGAATTATTTGCGGGTCCTGCTCTTCCGCGCGCGGACGCAACTGAAGCAGGCGGTCAAGAAGGGTTCCACCAGATCGCGCGCCGCCAGCTAAGAGAGCGAGCCTCCCCACCGATCCCGGGAATCGCCGAAGGCTCCGGGCGGACCGCCGGGGCACGATCCGCCGGTCCGCCGTGGGTGTACGGGGTGCGGCGGCCCTCCGCGGCCGCCACGTCCGTAACAAGCTGGATACCCAATAGTGCCGGCAAGCAGCGCGGCGTTACACAAGAACTTCCGGGAAGAAATTCCGGCTAGAATCGTCCAAGTGGTGTAGCTCATGGGAATGGCGCCGGCTGTGTCCGATCGCGAACTCGTTCAGGCTTGCCAACGCGGAGACCGCGACGCCTTTCGTGCGCTCTTCGAGACGCACAAAGACAAGGTGTACTCCATCGCGCTCCGGTTCTCTGGCGACGAAGCGACCGCCATGGATATCGCGCAAGACACCTTCGTCAAACTCTTCTCCTGCATTCGCGACTTTCGCGGCGATTCGAGCTTCGACACCTGGATCTACCGCATGGTCGTCAACAGTTGCCTCGACTACCGGCGCCGCGCCTGGCGGCTGCTGCCTCTGGCGGACGGTTTCGCCGGCACCCTCCAGATGCCGGGCGATTCCCTCAGCGACCTGCTGCGCTCCGAGAAGGGAGGCCGCGTGCGCTCCGCCGTCGATCGGCTCTCGCCCGACCTGCGCATCGTCATCGTGCTGCGCTACACGGAGGGACTGTCGTACGAGGAAATCGCGGACGTGCTCGGCTGCTCGACAGGCACGATCGCGTCGCGCCTCAATCGCGCTCACAAGAAACTGGAGCGCTCGTTGTCACACCTCATGAAAGAGAATGGAGGCGGCCATGTCTGAATGGCTGGATTTGCAGCTCTCGCATCACCTTGCGCCGGCCAAGGCGCCCGACGAACTTTGGGGACGGATTTGCTCTGCCCCGCCGCGGCCGCAAGCGCCCCATTTCGCTTTTCCGATCGCGGCGGTCGTTACCTTGATTTTGGCCGGGGCCCTCTACTTCATCGCCCGCGGTCAGCCCGCGCCCGCTCGTTACCGCACAGCGGCCGCTCACTCCGAGTGTCTTCTCTGCCATACTATATAGCACCACCTCCACGAGGTTGTTTTTGATATGATGAGGGCAGGTAGGAGGGATCCCCGTGCCCCAGACTCTCACCGTCCCCGGGCTCACCACAGGAAATGCCCCGTTTATCGAAGAGGCGCGTAATCGTGGAGAGCTTTACATCACACAGGCTTACGACCTATATTCGCAAGAAAATCATGAAGCCTGGCGACGGCTCTATACGCGCATCCGGCCACGCTGGGAACTCTATGCGAACGACCACTTCCTGCGCGGTATCGAAGCCCTCGACCTTCCCTCGGATCGCGTCCCCAAGCTCAGTGAGATCAATCGCCGCCTGCAGCCATTGACGGGATTTCAGGCCAAGCCAGTCAGTGGTTATGTTCCGGGCTTCCTCTTTTTCGATTGCCTGCGCGGCCGCGAATTTCCCACCACCATTACCATCCGCCCCGCTGACAAAATGGACTACCTTCCCGAGCCCGATATCTTCCACGACATCGCCGGCCACGTCCCGATGCACACCGAAAAGGCGTTCGCCGACACTCTGGTGCGATTCGGCGACGCCGCGCACACCGCCGTCGAGATGACCGCCGGGATCCGCGATCGTGCCGAGCGGGTCCGCCGTCTCACCAGCATTGTGCGGGCGCTCTCGCGGTTCTTCTGGTTCACGGTGGAATTCGGCCTCATGCGCGGGCCGCGGGGCAAAGTCGTCGCGTATGGGAGCGGATTGCTCAGCTCCCATGGCGAACTGGAGCATGCCATCGAATCGGACGAAGTGCAGCGGTATCCCGTGCAGTTGGAATGGCTGATTAACCAGGGCGCGGAAATCGACCACTACCAGCCGCTGCTCTTCATCGTCGATTCGTTCGACCACCTCTTCGAACTGGTGGACCGGCTGGAACGATGGATGCGCGACGGCAAGCTGTATAACGTCGCGCCGGGGCTGCCGGAAGTGAACCCGGGCGACCTCGACAGCTTCCTGGAAGCCGGCGACGCGATGTAAAAATTACCACAAAAGCAGCGGCCCTTGGCGTGCAACAATGGAGCGTTTTCATCACCTTCATACGACCAAGGAGACACGCATTTGTGGAATAAGAATCGTGACGAGGGCAATGCCCCGAGGACCCAGACGCCACCGGAACCCATCGCGCAACCGATCACTCATCACCCGACCGTTACACCCCCCGTGCAGCGCCAGAAAGCGATCATTGGCGCCTCCATGCACATTAAGGGCGAGATCCGCAGCGATGAAGAGCTGGTGGTGGATGGAGAGGTCGAAGGCGTCGTGGAGTCGGGCAGCCTGCTGACAATCGGCCGCAACGGGAAGGTCCGCGCCAATATCCGGGCCCGGGAAGTGGTGATCTTCGGCTCCGTCAAGGGCAACATCGAAGCCCTCGAGAAGCTGGCCATCCGCGATCAGGGGAGTCTGGTCGGAGACATCAAAACGGCCGGCATCAGCATCGACGACGGCGCGTACTTCAAGGGCAGCATCGATATTGCGCGTCCCGAGCCCAAGGTCACCACTAAGGCGGTCAAGACCGAGGCGCGGGCGGGCTAGCTGCTAGCCGCCGCTATTGCAAGGTAGGCGCGGGCTGCCGCAATTCGTAGCCTTGCGGCGGCTCCGCGCCGATCAGATTGCGCACGAAGTAGTCCCATCGCCGGCGGACCATATAGGGCTCGTTGCCGAAGCCATGGCCGCGGTTTGGCAGCATGATCAGGTCGAAATCCTTGTTCGCCTTGATCAACTCGTTCACCACCAGCAGCGTGTTGTACGGCGGGACGTTGTTGTCCATGGTGCCGTGGGCCAGCAGAAGCTTGCCTTTCAGGTTCATGGCGAAGTTCTGATTGGCCTGGCTATCGTAATTGGTGCCGTCGGGGGTCTTCTTGAGCAGTCCCTGCCACTTCTCCGCCCAATCGTCTTCGTATTCGCGATTGTCGTGGTTTCCGGCTTCGGAGATGCCGACCTTGAAGAAATCGGGATAGCGGAACATCGCGCCCGCCGTCGCGTAGCCGCCGCCCGAGTGGCCGTAAATGCCCGCGCGATCGATATCGATCCAGGCGTGCCGCTGCGCGAGCTGCTTCATCCCGGTCACCTGGTCGGGCAACGTGTTATCGCCCATATCGCCGAAGTAGGCCTCGTGGAACTTCTTGGAACGCCACGGCGTTCCCATGCCGTCGATCTCGACCACGATAAAGCCGAGTTCCGCCAGCGCCTGGCAAT
>CAZSQK010000119.1:0-23580 GCA_964608645.1 uncultured Solibacteraceae bacterium
TCAACCGGACACTAGTGTGCGGCGCAACGGTTTTTTAACGGAACTAAAGGACTTACATGTCAAAAACCGTTTTTGAAACGGTTTTGACAGTGAGAATGGCAAGCCGGAGGCCGGCACTATTGGTCTCGAATCGATTTCTGGAGCTTCTTGAAGTTGCTCTTGATCTCATCGGTTGCGTCCTGGATCTGGGCGGTGTCGTAGATCACGCGCGGCGTCAGGAAGACCACCAGCTCCGTGCGCGACTTGCTGGCCGTCTTAGATCCGAAGGCGGCGCCGAGGATCGGTATCCGGTGCAGGACCGGAACACCCTGCGAGAACGTCCCGGTGCTTTCCTGGATGAATCCGCCGATGGCGATCGTGTCGCCATCCTGCACGGTGACCTGCGTGCTGAAACTCCGCCGTGAGAACGACGGCGATCCGATGCTGCCGCTCGAGGTCGAAATCGGCTGGCTGACATCCTGGTCGATCATCATCGTGATCACGCCGCTCGAATTGACGCGGGCCATTACCGAGAGGGTGGTGCCGGTCGAGCGATTGCTGACGGAGTTGAAGGAACTGCCGGTCACGGCGACGCCGCTCGATGTCAACACGGGCACGTCCTGGCCGACGTTCATGACGGCCGGAATGCTGTCGGTCGCAATGATGCTCGGCGACGAGATGATGCGCGATTTTTCCTGGCTCTCGGCGGCGGAGACCGCGAGCATCAGCTCGTGGCTACGCAACACCAGCGCGCCCACGGACAACGTTGCGCCGCCGTTGCTGGCGGCGTTCAGGACTCGGTTGCCGACGCCCTGCTTTTCGAGATACGCCTGCACGCCGGAGGCGAACGCGCCCTTCAGGTCGAGCTCGTAAATCTTGGCATCGATCAACACCTGGCGCGGCGCAATATCGAGTTGCCGCAGCAGGCTGCTGATCTGCTCCCATTCCTGGGGACTGGCCTGCACCAGCAATGTGTTGTCGAAGGGATTCGGGATCACGTGCGGGATGCGCGTGCCCGGCGCGGCGCCCATCGTCGCGGCCAGACCCATATAGCTTCCGGTCAGGTCGTTGGCGGCGCCGACCGGCATCGGGGTGGCGTTGGCTCCGGAAGGAACGTTGATCGGATTACCCGCCGTCAGCGGGTTCCCGCCGCCGCCAAGGGTGTAGTTGAACGGCATATTGGCCGCGGCATATGGGCTCACGCCGGGATAGCCACTGTAGCCGGGGTATCCACCCATGCCCATGCCGCCCATGCCCATGCCGCCGTAACCCATCCCGCCCATACCCATCCCGCCCATGCCCATCCCACCCATGCCCATACCGCCCATTCCCATGCCACCGAAACCCATCCCGCCCATGCCCATTCCGCCCATCTGCGCGAGGCCCATGAGCGCCATCGGATTGCCGCTATAGAGCGCCATGATCGCCATGGCCACGGTCTCGGCGCGGCCGTACTTCAGGCGGTAGACGTAGTTGCTCACGGATCCGGCCGTGACCTTCACCGGAAGGTCGAGTTTCTCGATCCACTTCTGCACGTCTTCGAAGATCCGCGGGTTGGGAGACACGGCGATCACGGTGTTGATGCGGTCGACCGCCAGGAACTTCACGGAGCCGCCCTTGTCCGTCAGGGAGTAAGCCTTGAATACCGATTCCAGCTCCTTGACGAGATCGCTGGGACGGCTGTGCGCGATGTCGAACAACCTCACCCGCTGGCCGGCGAAGGTGTCGGAATCGAACGTAGCCAACAGTTCCATGGTGCGCTTCATGCTGCGCGCGTTGTCCTGGAGAATCAGGAGATTCGCGGGCTCGTACACCGTGCTGGTGGCGCCCTCCCCGTAGAACGGAGTCAACAGCTTGTTCATTTCGGCGGCCGTCGTGTATTTCAAGAAGATGAGGTTCATAACCATCCGCTCGTCGTCCGGCAGCGTCTTCGGGTCGGCGTTCATCATCGGCGGCAGCGGCAGATTGGAGATGGAGCTGATGGGCACGATGCGGTAGAACTCGCCCACTTTCACAATGGTGGCGCCGTTGACGCGCAACAGCGTCTCGAGCAGCGGCATGAGTTCCACGGGCTTCACCTCGCCATACGTATAAATAGTGACCTTGCCGACCACGCGCGGATCGAGAATGTAGTTGATCTTCATCTCCTTGGCAAGCACGTCGATCATTTCGGTGAGGGAGACGGCTCCCAGAAGAAAGGGCTGCGATCCGGATAGCCGATTGATCTGGCCCGATGGTTGCGCCGGCTGTGTCGCCGGCGCTGGCGGCGCGCCTTGCGCCGGGGCTGGGGCCGCGGCCGGCCGCGGCGCCGGGGGTTGATTCGCCGTCGGAGAGACAGGGACCTGCGGCGCCCCGACCATGACGGGCGGCGCCTGCGCGAAGAGCATCGTGGCGGACGCGCACGCAGTGAGGACAAGGAGAAGATGACAAATCAGGCGCATATATGTTCCTATCCAACTTTCATCGATTCTGTTTCGTGGCGCCGCCCATCGGCGGCGCCCTACCGGACCCGTTCCCAGCCGCACGTCCTGCCGAACGGGGAAGTGTAAATGACCTTGCGATAACCGTCCATGACCGTGCCTTCGGCGACGCCGTCCGTCATGCTGCATTGGCGGATTCCGTACGCCGTCTGCTCGCCGGGCCCCGGCGGCATGGTGGGAGCGGGAGCCGCCGGTTGCGGTGCGGTGTTTTGCGTCCGGACGTTGGCGGCGACCCCGGCGGTAGCCTCGGGCGCCCGGGCCGCGCGATCGCTTAGTTCTTCCGCCTTCTTATCGAAAATCTGGCCATTCCATTCCAGTTTGACCCCCTCCGACGTCACCCCCAGAAGTTTGTACAGCCCGATGTTCTCTCCCGGGTGAATGGCCTGGTGCGGAGCGCTGCTATTGACGCTCAGGATCGCGATCGGCCCGCTGCCCAGCACCATTACGCCGTGAAAGACCGGTAGCGGCGGCGGCGGGGGAGGAGGAGGCGGCGGCGGTGGCGGCGGTGGCGGATCCACCCGGATATTCGGATTCCGCTCCTTGTGAAACAGGTTCTTCTGGGCGACGTCGGCATAATGCGAGGCGGTGACCGGCGGATCCTGGACGATAGGAGGCAGCGGCGGCACGGGCGGGACCGTCACGTGCGGATGCCGCGCCGCTTCCGCGCGCTCTTTGGAGGCCCTCCATTCCTTGCGGAACTCCAGACCGGCGAAGACCATCACCGCTGCCAGCAGGAAATCGAGGAAAAGCAGCTTGCGGCTCACAGCGAGGGTCCTTTCTTCACCGGCACGAGCTTGCGGGGGACCACGCCGGAGAGGCTCAGCCGCACCTGAATCTTCTTCTCCTTATCCATGCCGTTGCCGCCGCTGACGTGGATGTCGTTGGTCGAGATGATTTCGGGCTGGCCGTCCAACTGGGCGAGGAAGTTGACGAGTTGCTCGATCTGGCAGGTGAAGCTCTCGCTCACTGAGACCACGCCGTAGGAATCTCCCAGCGGTTTCGCTTCGGTGAACTGATCCGCGCCGCGCGCGTCGAAGCCGTTCTGCGCCGCGACGCGATGGATCGTGTCGAGCAGATGGGCCTGCGCCTGAGGACCGGTCTCGGCCTGGATGATGCCTTTCTGGCGCGTCTCGAGCTCGGCGGTCACCTGTTTCAGCAGCGCCTCTTTGGCGGGGAGCGTGCCGGCCTGCTCGCGTAGTTTCTGCAAACGCTTTTCAGCGAGCGGAATGGAGGTCGTAGCGGCCACGACTTTGGGGCCGCTGTCGCCGGAGAAGACGAGATACTTCAGCGCCACCGCCGCGGCGAGCGCGGCAAGAATCAGCAGCAGCCGCCGATCGACTTTCTCGGTCATTTCCGGTTCTCCCGCGAGGTGTGAATCTGGAACGTCTCCCCGGCGCCCCCATTGCCGACCCTCGTGATGAAGTCGGGCGCGGAGTTTTCGAAGAACGGGGAGGCGTCGAGCAGCCTGACCAGCGGAGCGGCGTCGGGAGCCTCGCCGGTGATGCGGGCCATCTCCCGGCTGAGATCGATGGAACTGGTCCAGGCCGGCGGCTCGATGAGCCGCGTCAGCTCGTTCAAGGCGTCCAGATCGAGGCGGGTCTGCGCGCGAAACCGGTCGAGCAGTTGCGTCTCCGCCCGAGCCTTGCCGATCTGGCGGTCGAGCGCGTTGGCGCGAGCGGCGATCGGCTCGTAGCGCGCAATCTCGGCGTTGATGCCGGCCAGATATTTCCGGTCGGCGTAATTGGAGTAGACGATCATGGCCACCGCCAAACCGAGCAACAGAACGCCGAGAGCCAGCGTGGGAATGAGGATCGCGCGGGAGCTCGAGCGGCGATGCTCCACCGGCAGGACGTTGGCGGACGGCGCCAGGCGGGGACAGGCCCCGGCCAGCGCCGTTGCATACGGCAGCGCGTTGCGGGAGAGATCGTTTTCGATCGGATTGGCGCTCGGCTTCGGAAGAAGCTCTTCCATGGTCAGCGCCGGAGTGCCGGGAGGCAGGCGCAGTTCCGCCAGGGCCAACCCCGCGGCGCGTTGCGGCGGCAGGTTGAATTCGGCGGAGAAGACCGGCCGCGAGGGGCTTTCGCCATACACCTCGACCCCACCGGCGGCGGTGCGCCCGATCGCGACGAAGCCTTCTCCGTGGCCGGCTCCATTCAAACGGATGGCGGCGTGGACCGCGGCGGCCGAGAAGGTAAAACTGTTGACGAGGATGCCGGCTTCACCGAACAGCTCGCGGTAGCGGTCCACCACCGAGCGCCGCACGATGCCGACCAGCACCGCTCCGAACGCCAGCCGCGAGGAGCCCCAGACCACATCCTCATCGCCGTACGGGTGGAGGTTGTCCATCTGGAAGCCGATGGCGCTTTCCATGTCCTTGGCGGCGACTCCAGGAAGGGTTATTTGCCGAACGATCACTTCGCGGCGAGGCAGCAGCACGGTGGCGCTCAGGTGTCCCATGCCGACGGACTTGAGGAAGCGCGAATACTCCGCGCCCCATTCCGCCGCCGGACGGCTGGCGTAGTTCTCGATCAGGAGACGGCCGAGGACGTCGATCCGGGAGGGCCGGACGCGCGCCGCGACCACTTCGAGCCCGGTGGCGCCGATTTCGATGCCGACGCCGGCGCCGAAAGCCAGCATTTTCCGGAAGTCCTTGGGGATGGCGAGGGCGAGGGGCATGGCGGGTTTCAGTTGCTCCAAGCCGTGTCGTACCACCGCAACACGTTGACCGCGGTGGTCGCCCGCGGCTGCAGGTACTTGATCTGGGCCGCGACGGTGCGTTTCAGGTCGGACAAGGCGCCGTTTTGCAGGCGGAGACGCGCGGTGGAGCGCATGGTGACAATGGTATTACCTTCCACCCGAAGGCGGTTGCCGGGAGCGCCGACGTCCTGCATGAATTCACCCAATTCCTTTTCCGACAGGGGGGCCAGGGCGCGGCGGGCGATCAGCGCATTGATGGCGTAGGGGCTGAGGCCGATCGCGGCCAAAACGGCGGGCGCGGCGGTATTGGCGTCGATGCGATCGACCGATCCGTACACGGACAGGCAGTCCATCAGGCCGCCGCGCGGAAGCAGCCGCGGGCCCGACGGATCGGCGCCGTCGACGGTGTCGGCAGGGGCGTAGGAGCCGTAAAACAGATCGGGAGTAACACCTTTTACCAGAAGCAGTTCCTCAATCTCCTGGAATGACGCGTGGGGGGTGCGAAAAGACGGAGTTTGCGCCATATAAAACGAATCGAACAGGCCCCCGGCCCCGGTGGGCCGCCGCCAGTCATCGATGCCGGCGGAGATGTCCCTGGCGACGTCTTCGCGTGCTCCCAGCGCCAGCAGGAGCCGGTACAATTCGACCGGCGGCGTCTTGTTGACATCGAGTTTGGCGGCCTCGGGGACGATCTCGACCCGCACCACCCCGGCGGGAAACTCGTAGTTCACTACGGTGGAGCCCTTGGGGATGCGGCGCTCGCCAGGGTACAGAGCGGACCAGAGAAGCTCCACCATGGCCCGCTGGACCCCGCCCACCGCGAGGTAATAGCTCCGCAATCCATCGACCCCGGTGGCGGTCCGCTCGACTTCCCCTCGCACGGTGTTGGCGAGGGAGAATCCGACGGCGGCGAGCGCCGCGGAGACCCACAGAACCATCAGCAAGGCTCCGCCGCGCCGGCGAAGGTGGTTACCGGTCCTCATACTGCACCCCCGGGTTGCGGTTCATGTACATCGGAGCGGTCACGGTGACAGGCTGCAGCCGCGCGGGCGACGGCTCCAACGGCTGCATCTGGATCTGAATGCCATAGGGCCATCCGAAGACGTTCCAGGTGGGGAGCCACCTTCCGGGCTCAGCGGGTTTCTTGGGGGCTGCCAGATAGACGAAACGGACCCATTTCAGATGATCCGCCAGCACGAAGGATTTCGGCCCGGCGGAAGGGGGGATGAAACGCGCCAGCCGGGCGCCATCTTCTCCGTTCGGGTCGACCCCGACGCACATCGGCGCGATCCCCACCATGCCCGTGAACGGGAATTCGTTGACCACCAGGCGGACGCCGCTGCCATCCTCGTCCGGAATCGTGAAGAATTGCAGCACCTGGGGCCGTCCGCGGGAGGCTTCCTGCAGCGAGAAGCTGGACGCCATCGTCAGGGTGTTCGGCTGCCCGGAAAAGAAGACAAATCGCTCTCTGGACTCCCCCAAAGCGCCGCAGGGAACGGTAATCGGAAATAGCCCCTCCAACTGCTGCTCGAGGATGCGCTGCGCGCCGGCAATCCGGCGATTCTCCATGAGCTTGCGGTCCGTCCGTGTCAGAGCGGCGATGCCGATGCGCATCGAGAGCATCATGCCGACCGAAAGCAGCGCCAGGAGCGTGACCGCGATGAGAACTTCGATGAGCGTGATACCGGCTGTCCGCCGCATGGACCTCATCTGGGCTCCTCCGGCACGATGTCGTCGGCAACGATCGCGCGAGGGCGGTAGGCGTCGAGCGTGTAGGTGCGGATTTTGCTGCCGCTGCGCCACCAGACTTCCAATTCGAGGCGGTCCAGGGCGGCCTCCCCGACCACGATGTGGGGCGGCATCTCGAACGACGTCAGCCGCGCCTTCCACCCGGATTCGAGCCCGCCCGATTGACTCGGGTCGAACGGACCGCTCAACACGGAGTTGCGGGGCAGCAGCGGATCGAGCATCAGTTCGTTCATGCGGGTGCGGCCGAGCTGCACGGCGCGATCGTAGTCCTGCAGACGCGCGGCGTTGCGGGTCGCGCCGGAGAGTCCGGCCATCAGCCCGACCACGGCGATGGCCAGGATCGTGGTGGCCACGATCATCTCCAGCAGCGTCACTCCGCGGTCCGTTCTCACTGGTCGGCCTTGACGTACTCGACGCGCGGGTACCCGGTCATCGGATCCAGCCGGATGATGCGGCGGTTGTTGTGGCGGTTGATCAATTGGATGCCCACGCCCGGCACGGCGGCGCCCGGCATGAGGATGAGACGGCGATACTCGCCGTTTTCGCTGTCGTTACGCGGCAACACCGCCTCGATCACGATGCCTTCGGGCAGACGGAGCTCGCGCGTGAAGCCGCGCTCGTTGGAAACCATGACGAGCCGGTTTTCTTTGATGGAAATGATCACTTCCAGGACCACCTGGCGGCGTTCGACACGATTGACGGCGCCGTTGAGGAAGGCGGCGACGTTGTCGGTGGCGGAAGCCATGCGGACGCTGTCCAGCCCCGCCGCCATCGAGGGCGCCATCACGGCGGTAATCAGGCCGATGATCGTGACCACCACGACCATTTCGACCAGCGTGACGCCGCGGGCGCTCTTAATGCGCTTTCCAACTGACGATGTCGGCATTCATACCATCGCCGCCGGGTTGGCCGTCGGCGCCGAAACTGACGATCTCCGGCTCTTCGCCATGATCGCCGGGAAAACGGTAGAAGTAGTCGTGGCCCCAGGGATCCTTGGGAATGTCTTGCGGCATGTAGGGGCCGTTCCACTGGTTCAAGTCATTCGGCCTGATGCGCAGGGCGATCAATCCCTGTTCGGTGGTGGGAAAGACGCCGGTGTCGAGCTTGTAGGAGCCGAGCGCGGTCATGAAGTTCTGAATCTGGGCCCGGGTCGCCGTAATGCGCGCCTGGTCGGCCTTCTTGAACATTCCCGGCGCCACCAGCGCCACGAAGAGGCCGATGATGGTGACCACCACGAGCATTTCGATGAGGGTGACGCCGGCCCGGTTGCGCTTGCGGTTTCGTCTGCTGGAGCTGTTGAGCATAGTCATATCGCCACGTCGTTGATGCTGGTGATTGCCAGCAGCATGCTGAGAATGAGCGAGCCTACCACGATTCCCATAATGAGAATCACCAGCGGCTCGAAGATGGCCGTGAACCGCTTGATCGAGGCTCGCGTATCGGTCTCGTAAATATCGGCCATACGGGCAAACATGTGGTCGAGGTGGCCGGTTTCCTCTCCCACGGCCAAAAGGTGGCCTGCCAGCGGAGGAAAAACCGCGGCCTTGCGCATCGGACCGGCGATGCCTTCGCCGCGCTTGACGCCTTGCGCGACGCCCACGAGCGCCGCCGAGATGGTCCGGTTGTTCAGGGTGGCCCCGGCAATCCCGATGGATTGCACCAGCGGCACGGTGTTGGCGACCAGGGTCGCCATGGCGCGGGCGAAGCGGGCGGTCTCGGCCTTCAAAAGCGCGTCGCCGAGCAGCGGCGTCTTGAGACGGAAACCGTCCCACCAGAGCCGTCCCGCCACAGTCGCCGTATAGGCCCGCCATGCCGAGAATGTCAGCACGATTGCGCCGGCGCCGATCCACCAATAGCCGCGTAAAATTTCGCTGGCGTCGAGCATGATGCGGGTCGGCGCCGGCATCTTCATCGTCGATTCGGTGAAGATGGAGGCGAACTTGGGAACCACGAACGTCAGCAGCAGGATGATCGACCCCAGACCGACGCAAGCCAGCAGGCCGGGATAGATCATTGAAGAGATGATGTAGCTGCGGAGGTCGTCGCTGGTGCGTTCAAACTCGGCGAGGCGCTCGAAAATGGCGCCCAGCGATCCCGACGCTTCGCCCGCGCGCACCATGTTGGTGTACAGGTCCGAGTAATAGTCGGGATGCGTGCCTAGGCTGTCGGCGAACGATTTACCGCTTTTGAGGACACGGAGAACGTCGAGCACGATCAGGCGGAACGAAGCTCGCTCCGTAAGCTCGGCGGTAATGGACAGCGCCCGATCGAGCGGCACCCCCGAATTGAGCAGCGTCGACAACTCCTGCGTGAAGAACAGGACGTCGCGCCGCTTCCCGCCCCGGCCCAAAACCGGCAGCTTGAGCGTGAACGACGTGCTTTTCGGCGCAGCGCCCACGTAGATCGGCGTGAGCCCCTGCTTGCGCAACTCGCGGGCGATCAGCTTCTCGTCGTCGCCGGTGAGGCTTCCGGTGCGAATCTTGCCGTCGGACGCGACGGCCCTGAAAAAGAAAGTGGAAGCCATCAGAAGGCCTCCGCGGAACACGCGGCGAATGCCGGCAGGAATGCCGGCATGGCAAGCTGCAGGCTTGCGCTACGGCTCATAGCTCCTGCGTGACCCGCATGACTTCGGCGACCGTCGTCACGCCTTCCCGGATCTTCATCCAGCCGTCTTCGCGGAGATTGCGCATGCCGTTGCGGCGCGCCATGTCGGTCAGGACACCGGCATCGGCGTTCTTCATGATCAGCTTGCGGATCTCGTCATCCACCTGCATCAGCTCGAAGATGCCCACCCGCGACGCATACCCGCGGCCGTTGCATTCGACGCAGCCCTCGCCGCGGAAGGTCTGCACGATTTCGCCATCCGGAGCAAGCGCCGTGCCGTGCGGGAC
This sequence comes from uncultured Solibacteraceae bacterium, assembly GCA_964608645.1. Classification (GTDB taxonomy): domain Bacteria; phylum Acidobacteriota; class Terriglobia; order Bryobacterales; family Bryobacteraceae; genus CAZSQK01. The sequence continues at coordinate 9,797 of CAZSQK010000119.1, forward strand.
TTTGCAGTGCGGACAGATGACGCGCACCAGCCGCTGCGCCAGCACGGCGACGAGCGACGACGTGATCAGGTAATTCTCGACGCCCATGTCCGTCAGTCGCGTGACGGCGCTCGGCGCGTCGTTGGTGTGCAGCGTGGAGAAGACGAGGTGGCCGGTCAGCGCGGCGCGGATCGCGATATCGGCGGTTTCGCGGTCGCGGATTTCGCCGACCATGATGACATCCGGATCCTGGCGCACGATATGCCGCAACCCCGACGCGAACGTCAGCCCGATCTGCGGATTCACGTGCAACTGGTTGATGCCGTCCATCTGATACTCGACGGGATCTTCGATGGTGATGATCTTCTTGTCGGGTAGGTTGATGCGCTTGAGGGCGGAGTAGAGCGTGGTGGATTTTCCGCTGCCGGTGGGACCGGTCACCAGGAACATCCCGTGCGGCAGGCTGGCGAAATGCTCCATCCGCGACAGCATCCGGCCGTCGAAGCCGAGGCGCAGCAGATCGAAGAAATCGCCGGCGGAGCGGTCGAGCAGGCGCATCACGACGCTTTCGCCGTAGAGCGTCGGCAGCGTCGAGACACGCAGATCGACTTCGCGGCCCAAGAGCTTCAACTTGATGCGGCCGTCTTGCGGCAGGCGGCGCTCGGCGATGTTGAGCTTCGCCATCAGCTTCAGGCGCGAGATGATCGCGGCCTTGAGCTCGCGCGGCGGCGTCTCCTGATTGGAAAGCACGCCGTCGATGCGGAAGCGAATGCGGAATTCCTTCTCGAACGGTTCGATATGGATATCGCTGGCGCGTTTCTCGATGGCGTCGGTGATCACCGCATTGACAAGGCGGATGACCGGCGCCTCGCTGGCCATGTCGCGCAGGTGTTCGAGGTCGGCGCTCGCCTCTTCGTCGAAGCCCTCGATGGTGGCGCGCTCGGCCTCCCCGTAATGGCGATCGATGGCGTCGAGAATCTCCTGCTCCGGGGCCAGCACGGTGCGCACTTCCAGCCCGGAAAAGGCGCGCATCGCGGCGATGGTCTCGAAGTCCATGGGGTCGGCCATCGCGACCGTGAGCGTGGATTCCGCCACCGAAATGGGAAACGCCCGGCACTGGCGCAGAAAGCGGTGCGAGAGCCCGTCGATCTCCGGAGCGGCGGGCGGCGGCCCGTCGATCGAGATCAGCGGCACGCCTAGCTGGTCCGAGAGCGCGGCCAGCACGTCGCGCTGGGCAATCAGCCCCATGTCGGTCAGGATCTTGCCGAGCTTGTCGCCGCGCTCCTGCTGGATCTCCAGGGCGCGCTCGAGGTCTTCGGAATCGATCTTGCCGCGCTCGATCAGGATCTCGCCCAGGCGCATGTATCCCCGCGAGGGCGGGGAACTTTCGGATTCAGGGGTCGGAGGGAGGGTCGCAGCCACGGTTATTGCTCTTCGATCTGGATGTTGCCGGCTAATGCGGAGCGGCGGTCCGCCTTCGCCACAACCAGGCCCGGCAGCCCGGCGGTGTTTTCCCAGTTCAAATAATCGAGCCGCACCGCCACCACGATCTGTTGCGTGTCGGCGACCTGCGGGAGAGACGTGGCCAGGTTCCGCACCATCTCGACGACGGCCTTCCTCAGGTTGGGGAGGCGCGTGACCTTGGCCGAATGCACCATGTTCTTCTGCGTGTCGGTGACCCTGGTATTGAACGGATTCACGGTCGGGGTGACAATGAGCCCCATCTCCGTGGTGAAAACCACGCCATAATTCTCCAGAAAAATGCCGCGGGTCGCCCCAAGCAGGTCGACCGGACCATTGGCATCCGCCAGCGCCGCGAGTTTGGCGTCAAACCCGCGTTCCAGGGTGACGAACATGCCGAGCGGAATCCGCCCTGGTTTCGCCTGATTGACAATGCCGCCACCCGAGCTCGGCGGCATCGAGGCGGCCGCGGGGGTAACCTGCGCGAGCGCCGGAATGGCGAGGGCAAACAGGGCTGCGTATCTCATCGGGGGTCTCCGGTGTCGGAGGGCGGGCTGTACAGGCCTGCCATGACTTTGCCGGCGCCGTTGCGGCGCTGCGACAGGTCGTACTCCTCGGCCGCCGATTGCAGCCGATAGCGCGCCCGTTCCAGCTCGGCGACCAGTTGCTTCGTCTTGACGGTCTGCCGCTGCTCCACCTCAGACATCTTCCTGGCGACCGCCGCGTCGATGAGCGGTTGGATATCGGATTCCGACACCATCGCGACGGTTTTCACTCCAGCGGGCGCGATCTGCACAACCGGTGCGGGAGCCGGCCGATAGAACGCGAACACCACCAGGGCGGTGGACAGCATCGCAGCCGACGCGAACCCGAGGCGCGCCGCGGATCCCCAGAAATCGGAGAGAAAGCGGCGCCAGGGCGACGGCTCGAAAATGGGATCGGAAACGAAGGCGATGCGCTGCGGGATCTCCTCCTCGCGAAGGGAGAACAGCGCGGATTCCGTCAGTTGCAACCGGTCGAGCTCTTCGCGGCACGACTCACAGCTTCTGACGTGGACTTCCACCTGCCGGCGCTGCGGATCAGCCAGCTCCTTCAGGAAGTAATCCCTCAAATCGAATGGCGAGCAACTCATGACACACCTCTTGGCCTGACAGGAGCCAGTTCGGCCTTGAGCAGTTCGAGCGCGGTGTACAGACGGGACTTGACCGTGGAGACCGGGCATTGCAGCACCTCGGCCATCTCGTCGAATTTGAACCCCTGGTAGATCTTGAGCACCACCGCTTCCCGCTGTTCGGGCGAGAGACGATCGAGCGCCGAGGCTACCGACAGGCTCAATTCCATGGGGAAAACGGGACTTCCCCCGACCGTGATTTCGGTTTCGGTCCGCTCCGGCTCGATCTCTTCCACATCGGTCTCGGGCCTTTTTTTGCGGAACATCGAGTAGGCCTCATTGTGCGCGATGCGGTAGAGCCACGGAGCGAAGCGTTCCGGGTCTTCGAGCTTGCGGAGATTCTGATAGGCTTTCAAAAAGACATCCTGCGCCAAGTCCAGAGCGTCTTCGCGGTTGCGGGTGAGACGGAGGAGGTAGTTGTAGACACGCTTCTCCCACCGGGATACGAGGAGATTATACGCCTCCACGCTCCCCCGGGCAGCCTGACGAATCAGGTCGGCATCCTCGACCGCCCGAAAGATCAATTTCTCTGGCTCCTGGTGGGAAGACGCAATAATTCCATAAAAAGTCGGATGGGTAAGCTACTAGTGTAGCTGAGGTTGCGGCTCCGTGGCCGGACCGCTCGCGACCCTCCGAAAAGGGAGATATACTACGAAATTGCCGACAGTTCGGTGAGGGGAATCCCATGAGCACGGCCCAGGCTACGACTACGCAGGAGATCGAAAACGCCTCCGTGCGGGCCGATTTGGCTCGCAAGTGCCTGTATTATATGACCCTGATGCGGGAGATCGAGGACCGCATCGAGCGTAAGCTGTACCGCCAGGGCAAGATCATCGGCGGGGTTTACGTGGGGCGCGGGCAGGAGGCGATCCCGGTGGGGTCGGCGCTGCTCTCGGTTCCCGAAGACATCCTGTTGCCGTGCCATCGCGATATGGCAGCTCTTCTGATCCGTGGAATCAGCCCCCGCCAGGTCTTCGCCCAGTATATGGGCCGCATGGGTGGCCTCACCCGGGGCCGCGACGGCAACATGCACATGGGCGATCTCAAGCTCAACATCATCTCGATCATCAGTGCGCTGGCCGCCACCGTCCCGGTTGCCGCAGGCTGCGCCCTGGGTCTGCGCTACCTCGGAAAGCCGGGAATCTGCTTCGCCTACTTTGGCGACGGCGCTACCAGCCGCGGAGACTGGCACGAAGGCGTCAACTTCGCCACCGTCCAAAAGCTGCCGGTCATTTACGTCTGCAACAACAATCAGTACGCCTATTCGACCCCGCTGAACCTGCAGATGGCCTGCGCGAATATCGCCGATAAGGGCCCCGCGTACGGCATGCCGGCCGAGACGATCGACGGCAACGACGTATTCGCCGTGTATGAAGCCACGGAGCGCGCCGTGTCGCACTGCCGCGCCGGCCTGGGGCCATACCTGCTGGAATGCAAGACGTTCCGCATGACCGGGCACTCGGCCCATGACGGCGCCCACTACGTCCCCAAAGAGCTGTTCGAGGAGTGGGCGAAGCAGGATCCGATCGTCCGCCTCGAACGGAAGATGCTCGAGAACGGCTGGGCCACCCGGAGCGAACTCGATGCCATTCGCGGCGGCATCCTCGAGGAAATCGACGACGCTGTCGCCTGGGCCGAACAATCGCCGTATCCCGACCCCGCCACCCTCCTCGATGGCGTGTACGAAAGCCAGTAGCCAATGCCGACCACCTACCTGGAAGCCATCCGTGAAGGACTGTGGGAGGAGATGGAGCGCGACCCGAACGTGTTCCTGATCGGCGAAGACATCGGCGTCTACGGCGGCGCGTTCAAAGTCACCGAGGGATTCGTCGAGAAGTTCGGCGAGCGCCGGGTAGTGGACACGCCGATTTCGGAAGCGGGCATCGTCGGGGCGGCTATCGGGGCGTCTTTCATGGGCCTCCGGCCGGTCGCCGAGATGCAGTTTGCAGACTTTATCTCCTGCGGCTTCGACCAGATCGTGAACTTCGCCGCCAAGTGCCGGTACCGCTGGGACGCGCCCGTGCCGATCGTGATTCGCGCTCCATCGGGCGGCGGCATCCACGGCGGTCCGTTCCATTCGCAAAATCCGGAGATGTGGTTTGTGAAGACGCCGGGGCTGAAGGTCGTGGCGCCTTCCACCGCGTATGACGCCAAGGGCCTGATCAAGGCGTCGATCCGCGACAACGACCCGGTGATCTTCTTCGAGCACAAAGGCCTGTACCGTAAGATCAAAGAGGACCTGCCGGCGGGCGACTACACCGTGCCTATCGGCAAAGCGAAAGTCGTCCGCGAAGGCAAGGACCTCACCATTGTCGCGTACGGTTCGATGGTATGGACCGCGCTGGAGGCAGCCGATAAGCTGGCGGAGGAAGGCGCGTCAGCCGAAGTGGTGGACCTGCGCACGCTCCTGCCCCTCGACCGCGAAACGGTGTGCGCGAGCGTGAAGAAGACATCGAAAGTCTTGCTGGTGCATGAGGACACGCGGACCGCCGGCCTCGCCGGCGAACTGGCGATCAGCATCACGGAGAGCATCTTCGAGTATCTCGACGGTCCCATCGTGCGGGTGACCGCGCCCGACTGTCCGGTGCCCTTCAGCGCCCCGTTGGAGGACGCCTTCCTGCCCAATGTCGATAAGGTTCTGGAGAAGGCTCGCTGGCTGTATCGCTATTGAGTGCCTGATGGCCGCCGCCCCGCCCGAATATCGAGCGGGCTCGGCCGGGTCGCAGCATGTCCGCGCAGTCGTCGTGGAGGACCGGCGTGGCTATCGCGCGGTCTTCGCCGAGGCGGACTCGGCCATCACCCGGGCCGCGTCGGATTTCGTGGCGGCGCAACTGGTGAAGCGTTACGAAATGGATCGGGCCGCAATCGTGATCAGTGGCGGCGCCGCGGGCGCCGCGGATCCGGCCGAGATCCTCGGCACAATCGAGCAGGCGCTTGGGCGTCTTCAGGCCGCGACGCTGGCCATCTCCGATGTGATCTCGCTGCGGGGACCGGGCGGCGTCTGCGTGGCCTCGCTTCATCCGGTCCGGATCGATGGCTGCCGGGAAGGGGCGCCGGTCCACGGCACGATACGCGCCGCCTTCCGGATGATCGACGTGCCGCACGTCCTGCAGGGCCGCGAGGCGCTATCGCGGGCTTACCCGGTGCAGGCGGTGGCGGTCGGCAGGCAGGCTACGGTGTTGGCGCTCGGAGGGAAGGCGCCCGTCGAGCGGTTCGCGGCGGTGGGGCGAATCGTCGTCCCATTCGCGAATGACGATGGCCCGTGGCCGGAATCGGCGCGGGTCGATGCGGCGGTTGCTGGCGTGCTGAAGAGCGTGAGGTGAAGCTGATCCGCTCTTCGCGGGAGCGCTTTCGTGCAGGCCTAGGCGGTCGCGTCGTCCGACCAGAGCTTCGGCAGCCGCTTATCCGTGTCGCCGAACCGGTCCAGCTTCACACCCATCCGGTCCATCATCGACAGGTAGAGGCTGCAGGCCCGGCGATTGTCGTTGCCGGCTTCCAGATAATCCAGGACGCGGCCGGTCTGCAGGGCGCCGCCCGCCTTGCCGGCGAGCACAATCGGCATTTGGTCCGCGCCGTGCGCGTCGCCATCGTAGAGGTTCGAAGCCAGCATCAGCATCGAGTGGTCGAGCAGCGACTCGCCGCCTTCGTCGATGGCCTTCATCTTCTGCACGATGTACGTGAACTGCTGCATGTGGAACTGATTGGTCTTCAGGTACATCGCCTGCAGCTCCGGCGACTTGCCGTTGTGTGTCAGGTCGAGATGCAGCGCCCCGCGCACGCCCTCGATGAACTTGAAGTTCATCTGCGAGAGGTCGTTATTCAGCATCAGCGTGGCGATGCGCGTCTTGTCCATCTGGAACGCGAGCACCGTCAGATCCATCATGAGTTTCATGTGGTCCGGCACGTTCTGCGGGATTTCGTCCGCCGGACGCGGCATGTTCGGCTTGGCGAGCGTCGGACGCCAGCCTTCCAGGCGTTCTTCCCTGGACGCGCGGTCGATGCGCTTCTCGATGTCGCGCACCGACTCGAGGTACTCGTCCAGTTTCTTGCGGTCTGTGCCGCTGATTTTCGGCTGCAGCGAGTGCGTGTCCTCGAGCACCGCGTCGAGGATGCTCTTATCGAGCTTGCGCCCCTTGCCGTCCCCGACCAACTGATCGAACGTGCGCGCCGGGTAGATTTCCTTGGTGGCCGGCTTGGTCGGCGACACCCACGAGATGTTCGACCCGTAAATCATCGACAGCCCGTCTTCCAGGCGCAGTTCGTTGGGCTCGATCCCCAGCGCGATGCTCGGGACGGGCGTAGCGCTGCCGAGCTGTTTGGCGAGCACCTGATCCATCGTCGTGCCGACGCGAATATCGGCGGGGTCCGCGCTGACGCGCGAGCCAGAGAGCATATTCGCCATCCGTCCCATATGCGGACTCGGATTGGTGAATGCCTGGTGGTTGTACAGGCCCTTGATGAAGACGATGTCTTCGCGTATCGGCGCGAGCGGCGCCGCGGCCGGTCCGAATTCCATGGCCGCGCCGCGCCCCTTGGCCGACCAGTTCTTTGGGTCGACCCCGTTCGAAAAGTAGATCACGCCGAAGCGCAGCGGGGGCTTGGCAGCCACAGCCGCTTTGACGCCGTCCTGCGCTTTGAGAAGCTGCAAGGACTCCATCCACGGCAATGCCAGAGCCACTCCCGTGCCCCGCAGAAAGTGACGGCGTGAAGTTTGACGGTTGTTCATCGAGCGCCTGCCTTGTCAGAAGGTTTTACCGCCGCGACCGCCGTAGCGGGCTCGCGGCCCAATCGGTTTCGGAACTGGCGGCTCGTCGCGATCTCCGCGGCGAGCTGCGAAAATGTGGCATTGCCGCCGCCCGCGACCATCTGGTCGATCAGCAGCTGGTCGGAAATCAGCACCGTGCGTCCGAAGGCATACCCCAACAGCTTGTGCGAGAGCGTCTTCAGCACCTGGTCCTCGCGGCTGTTCAGGTACTTCAGCAGCCCGTCGATTCCGGCGATTTCCGTCTTATCGGCCAGCGCCGCGGAATCTTCGATCGGCTTGCCGTCGGAGTACTTCTCACGCCACCGGCCCGTCGAATCGTAATGTTCCAGCGAGAAGCCCAGCGGATCGATGCGCAGGTGGCAATTGGCGCAGGTCGCGTTGCGCTTGTGCTGCTCCAGCTTCTGCTTCAACGACAGGCCGCCGAACATCTTGTCGTCCGCCGGAATCGATCCCGCGTCCGCCGGAGGGGGAGGCGTCGCCGTTCCCAGGATCCGGCGCAGCACCCAATCGCCGCGCTTCACCGGGCTGGTGCGCAGCGGCGCCGAGGTCGCCGTCAATACCGCGCCCAGCCGTAGCAACCCGCCGCGGTTGAACGCCGTCGCGCCTTCGACCAACTCCGGATCGTTCTTCGACTGAATCTCTTTCTTCACGCCGTAGAACTTCGCCAGCGGCTGGTTGAGGAACGTGTAATCGGCTGTGAGGATCTCGCGCACCGGACGGTCTTTTCGCACGATGTAGTCGAAGAACGCGATCGCCTCGTTGTACATCGAATCCTTCACTTCGGAGGTGAATTCGGGAAAGCGGCTGGTGTCGACGCCGCGGTGCTGGTCGAAGTGGTAGAAGCCGAGCCACTGTCCGAAGAACTCCGTCGCCAGGCGGCGCGCCTTGGCGTCCGCCGTCATGCGCTTCACCTGCCTCTGAATCCCTTGCGGACTGCTCAGCTCGCCGGCCGCCGCTGCCCGCCGCAACTCGTCGTCCGGAATCGACGCCCAAAGAAAGAAGCTCAGCCGGCTCGCCATCTCCCAGTCATTGAGCGGCTTCACGGCGAGGGCTTCGGCCGGCTGCTCCACGCGGTACAGGAATGCCGGCGCCACCAGGATGCGCGCCAGCAGGGCGCGAATGGCTTTGGTGTGGTCCGCCTCGGCCGTCATCGCCTTGTCGTAGAACGACCGCAGGCCCTGCTTCTCCTGCGGCGTCAGCGGACGCCGCCATGCGCGGCTGGCAAAATCGAGGCAGTCCTGCACGCGCTGCGGCCGCGCCGCCGCCTGCGCCGCCATTACCGCTTTGTACTCCGCGATGTGCGGCGCCATGTACGCCCGGGCTTCGGCCGGGAACGTGTCCAGCGTCGCTTTGTCCAACTGCGAAATATGCTTGCCGTGGAGGTCGAGGTTGTAGTGCTTGGCGAGCAACTGAACATAATGGTCGTGATACTCAAACGACGCGTAGAGGTCGGTCCACGCCTGATCGAGCCGTTTGCGTGTCGCATCGTCGAGCATGTGGTCGTACACGAAACGGTCGTCGCGCAGGTACTTGACGGTCGTGTCGAACTCGTCGTGCTCGGGGACGTTGTATGTGCTGTCGAACGGTAGCGGCACGGGGTCCTTGTCCGCCGGCGTCGGCTCGTTTTGTGAATTCGGCGGGAGGATGCCCACGAATTCCATTACGCCCGCCTTGAATGTCTGATAGCCCTTACTCTTCGGATCCCCCAACAAGGCGCGCGTCGGAATCCCGCGCGACCCGCCGTCTTCCCGGTCGGTGATCACGATGCGGAACACCTGGTCGCGATCCGCGCCCACCTCGGCGTCCACCTGCAAGTCGAACGTCGTGATGCCCTGCGGCATCTTCACCTCGAAAGACACCGAGCCCTCCGCCGCGAAATCGCCCGTAGCGAGCTCGCTCCCATCGATGCTCTTGCCAAAGCCGAGCTTGGCCGCCGTCTCATCGCTCACCACGTCGCGCAACGGCACGCGGGGCACCGGCGGCAATCCACGCCGCGGCGCTCCATTGGCTACGGCCGCGGCGCCGGCTCCAGCAGCCTGCGGCTGCACGGCTGCGGGTTGCGCAGGCTGCTCTCCATCCGGTTGCGCCGCGGGCGGCTGCGCCCCCTGCGGTCCGCGTCCGAATCCCGCCCGGAATCCGATGGTCGGGTTCCGCCAGATAATCACCGGTTTGCCCGACGACGCCGGGTTCACTGCCGCCACATTCAGGAATATCTTCGCCGGACCGGCCTGTGGCGCTCCACGGCCGCCTCCGCCGCGGCCTCCCCGCACATAGCCGAAATGGTGCTTCGCGTCCACCTTCAACGCGGTGTCATTGAAGATCAGCGGACTCTCGTCGCCGGCTCCGCCGACCGCGACATCGCCGCGCGCGAACAGCCAGCTCGGCCAGGTGGTCACGAATTTCTGGAGTTCGGCGCAAGCCTCGCGCGCCGCCTTCTCGCCGGCGTCGGGCGCCGGCAGCTTGTGGAATCGCGCCACCGCTTCGGACGATGGGTACGCCAGCGCCGGCCGGTTCATCACCGACCAGATGTGCTCGGCAAATCGCGCCGTGATCCCCTCGCGAGCCGCGAGGTCCTTTACCGTGACGTTCGGCTCGCCCAAGGCCGCGCGATGTTGATACCGCCACGAGACATAGAACGCCTTACCGTACTTCTCCAACCCATATGCCGCGCCGCCCTCCCCCGAGACGGTCCGAAAGCCCTGCTTCGCATAAATATCCTTGATCCGCGAGATCGCGGACATCTCGAAGCCCGTTTTGCCGGGATCGCTATAAAACGTGAGCGGACCCGCGCCGACCACGGCGTGCTCGGCGATCTTCTTGGAAGCCTCCAGATACCGCTCCAGGTTCGCGTCCTGCATGAACTGCACGTCGCCGAAATTGGTGAAGCCCTCGCCGCCGACCGAGTCGCTCGACGAATCGATGCCCGTCTCCAGTTCGAGCCCCGTCAGATCCTCAATGGCGTAGCCGTATTCGCCGCTGGTCAACCGGCGGACCGTGACGCGCCCCGGGTCGCCCGCATTCTTCTTTGCGAAAGCGCTCAACTCCGCGCGAATCCATGCCACCGCGTGTTGCCGCTCCGCGTCGCTCGGCTGCGGCATGCCTTTGGGCGGCATGTGATTCGTTTCGAGCGCCGCCGCGACTTTCTCCCATTGCTGGTACCCGGTCCCGATGGACGCGTCACCGGTCAGTTGCTCGATACTGATTCCGGCCATCGGCGAGGTCTTGCCGTGACACTGGAAACAGTACTGTTTGAACATCGGTGATGGATTGACGGCAGCCTGATCGGCGCCCCTGATGGTCTGGCCGACAGTCAAGGCAATCACAGCGCACGAGCAGAGTGCAATCGCCAATTTCCGCCGTCGGGCCATGACCGCTTCCCCTCGGTCCCACGGTTTCTTCATAAATGTTGCTTTATTCTACGTCCAGGACACGACCTCAGTCCATTGGAGCTATTAAGGTGAAGACGTTCCCGGCATCCCAAGATGTTACGGTCTTTCCTGTTTCTTCGCCTGTGGGCCCCTGTCTATTCCTTCTTTTTCCCCGGCAACCCAGCGGGGTTCTCGTGGGTCCGTTCCCGGAACGCGCCGCGCAGGCTGGACGCCAGCGAGACGGCCGACTCCCCGAATTTATCCCGCATGCGGTCCGCCGCGGCCAGCGCCCCCCGCCACCGCTCATGCTTCTCTTCGCCCAGCAGATCCATCTGTTCGGCGCCCTCCGCCCACCCCGATGCCTGCACCCCCAGCAGCCTCACCTTGCCGCCCGTCCAATTGCGCCGGAATAGGACACGAATCTCCTCGTACAACTCGGTGTCCAGCTGGGTCCCGCGCGCGACGGTGTGCGCCCGCGTGATAGTCGAGAAATCGGAATCCCGCAATTTCAGCTGGATCGTCCCCGCATACAGGCCGTGCTCCCGCAGCCGCCGGCCCACCATCTCGCACAACCGCGCCAGGGTGGCTTCGAGTTGCGCCGCATCCGCCGTGTCCTCGCCGTACGTGTGTTCGTGACTGATCGACTTCGGTCCGGCGTCCTCCCCGATCTCGGTGTCGAACCAGCCGCCGGCGTCGAGCCCGCGCGACTTTCCCGCCAGCGCCATTCCCCACTTGCCGAAGCGCTCCTCCAGGAACTTCTCGTCGAGCTTGGCCAGGTCGCCCACTTTGCGGATGCCGTATGCGTGCAGGTTCTTCTCGGTCACCTTCCCGACCCCCGGCACCTTGCGCACGTCGAGCGGGGCCAGGAATGCCGCCTCGCGACCGGGGATGACCCACAAAACACCGTTCGGTTTCGCCTGGTCCGACGTGATCTTGGCCACGAGTCGCGAAGCCGCAATCCCCACCGAGCAATTCAGCCGGGTCTCCGCCTTCATGCGCTCATGCAGTCGGTGCGCCGCGCGCAACGGCGGCCCGTGCAGACGCTCCGTGCCGGTCATATCGAGATATGCCTCGTCGATGGATGCCATCTCCACCAGAGGCGAGAATGAGCGCAGCACCTCGTAAACCTGGTGGGAGCACTCGCGATATCGTTCCGGATGTCCGTCGACGAAAATGGCCTGGGGGCAGAGCTTGTACGCCGTCCGCAGCGGCATGGCGGAGTGCACGCCGAATTTCCGCGCCGCGTACGAGGCCGCCGAGACCACGCCGCGCTCGTTCGGCCGGCCGCCGACCACTACCGGCTTGCCCTTCAGGGATGGATCGAACAGCTCTTCCACCGACACGAAGAAGGCATCCATGTCGACGTGGAAATAGGTGCGCATTTGCTATTCGCGAAGGTTCGCCTCCAAGTCACTCACCGATTCGGCTTGCGTCCGATAATCGGGGAAATTTCAAAATGGCCGAGCCACATGTCCCCATCCCGCCAGCGAATGTAACGGGCCGAACTCATCAAACGATTTTACAGCTTGGGCTGTGCTCTTCAGCTTACCGCTTTGCGGTGGAACTTCTTCAGTCCCAAGACGAGGAACAATCCGTCGAGCACGGCCAGGGCCGCCAGCACGGCCGGCAGCGGGATATGCGGGATCTGCGGCGCGAGCGTCCCGCGCAACCCTTCGCTCGCGTACACCAGGGGGTTGATCAGCACCGCATACTGCAATCCCGGAAATGCCTTGAGCGCGCTCCACGGATAGTAGGCGCAGCCGAACATCATCATCGGCGCGATCACCATGCTGAACATCAGCCCGATCTGGGTCTGTCCGATACTGCAACCCAACAACAGGCCGCCCGTTCCCGCCATCAAGGCGACCAACAAGGCCACCGCCAGGAATTCCAAGGGACGTCCGAAACTGACGTTCAAGCCGGAGCCCATCGCCAACCAGGCCGCTGGAATCACCACCATCCCGGACACCATCGACTGAATCATCCCCGCGATGACCTTCTCCACCGCCAGCCACTTGCTGTCCATGGGCGCGAGCAGGCGATCTTCGATCTCGCGCGTAAACTGGAACTCCGCAATCAGGGGCATGGCAACCGCCTGCACGCCCGAGAGCACCATGCTGATCGCGATGATCCCCGGCAGCAGCACGCTCTTGAATCCCATCTGCATCATCCCGCTGCTGGTCAGAACGCGCCCGAAGACGAACGTCAGCAGCAGCGGCTGGAGCAGATTCTGCATCAGCATCGGCAGCAGGTTGCGGCGGGCGACGTGCCCGTCGCGCTGCAACATGGCATAAAACGTTTTCCAGTTCAATCGCGTAGGCTCCTTCCGGTGTGATGGAGAAACAGCGTTTCCAGGCTGGGTTCCGCGATGTGCACGTCGCGCAGCTCGGCGCCCGCCGCCTGCGCCGCGTTCACGATCGGAGCGATCAGCGGTCCGCCCCGATCGGCATACACATCCGCCGCAATGCCATCCTTCACGCGCACTTCACTGACTCCAGGCAGGGTCCCGATCTGCGCCGCCAATGCCTCGGGGACAGCGTCGAAACGAAGCCGGAGCAGGTAGCCGCCAGGAATCGAGGACTTCAACTCCTTCGGGGCGCCCTGAGCGATGGTCTTGCCGTGATCGATGATGACCAGCCGGTCGCAGAGCTCATCCGCCTCGTCCATGTAATGCGTCGTAAGCACGATAGTCTTGCCCAGCCGGTTATAGTCGCGGATCACTTCCCAAAGCAGCAGCCGCGTCTGCGGATCGAGGCCTGCCGAAGGCTCGTCGAGGAACAGCACCTCGGGATCGTGCATCATGGCGCGGGCAATCGAGAGCCGCTGCATCATGCCGCCCGAGAAGTCGTGCACGGCGTGCTCGGGGCGATCCCCATGCTTCAACTTCTCGAGCAGCAGGGTCAGGCTCGCCAACCGCAATCCCGCGGTCTCGAAGAACTGCGCCCGGCCAAACGTCAGAAACTCGGCCGCCAACACACAAGATCCGAGATTTGAACAGTACGCGACTAAGCCCACCACCCGGTACGCAGCCACGTATGCC
>CAZSQK010000120.1:0-22114 GCA_964608645.1 uncultured Solibacteraceae bacterium
CACCGACCTCCTGGTCCCGAACCAGGCGCTCTAGCCAGGCTGAGCCACGCCCCGAAGTACCCAGTGTAATCCGTTACGCCCCCCGGACACAAGCGCGGTACCATCGAAATCGTGCCGGACACGCTCCAGTTCAGCGATTTGCCCGCGGTGCACGAAGTGCTGGACCGCCTCTCGCCCGCCTTGGCGCATTATCCCCGCGCACTCGTGATCGCCGAGATCCGCGGCGCGCTGGCCGCCATCCGCCTCGACATCACGGCCGGCCGAACCGCCGGGCCGCCCCTCGAAACACGTGTCGAAAACGCGCTCGCGCGGTGGACACAGCCTTCCCTGAGGCGCGTCATCAATGCAACCGGCGTCGTCCTCCACACGAACCTCGGACGGGCGCCCCTCGGGGCTCTCGATCCCTTGCCCGGCTATTCCAACCTCGAATACGACCTGGCCACCGGCAAACGCGGCAAGCGCGACGTCCACCTCACCAGCCTGTTGCAGCGCCTGACCGGCGCGCCCGGGATTGCCGTCAACAACAACGCCGCGGCCATCTTCCTCGCGCTCAACGAACTCGCGGCCGGCGGCGAAGTCATCGTCTCCCGCGGTGAGCTCATCGAGATCGGCGACGGCTTCCGCATCCCGGACATCATGGCACGGTCCGGCGCCGTGCTCCGCGAGGTCGGCGCCACCAACCGCACCCGCCTCGAAGACTACCGCGACGCCATCAACGACCGCACGCGCCTGCTCCTGCGCGTCCACCCGAGCAATTTTCGCATCACCGGTTTCACATCCCGGCCGGATCTCCGCAATCTCGCCGCGTTGGCTCACGAACGCGCCCTCCCGCTGTACGAGGACCTCGGCAGCGGCTGCATCGCCGACCTCCGCCCGTTCGGCATCGACGAACCGCTCGTCTCCGCCAGCATCGAGGCCGGCGCCGATCTCGTCTCTTTCAGCGGCGACAAGCTTCTCGGCGGACCGCAGGCCGGCATCCTCGCCGGAAGAGGAGAACTCATCGGCCGGCTGCGCCGCAATCCGCTGTTTCGCGCCTTGCGCGTCGACAAATTGATTTACCAGTCGATCGAGGCGACACTGCGAAATCTGCTGTTGGAACGGTGGGAGAGGATTCCAGCCCTGGCGATGATCCGGCAGACGCCCGCCGAGATCTACCAGCGGGCGGAAGCTTTACTGGCGCGTTCTCCCGGGATCGACGCCGAGATCATCCCCGGAAAGTCCGTCATCGGCGGCGGCGCGAGGCCCGGCGAATCGCTCGACACCTGGCTGATTGCGCCGCGCTGCGACAACGTGGTTCAAGCGGAGCGCAAACTCCGCGAGGGCGATCCCCCGGTAATCGCGCGGATCGACGAAGACCGCCTGGTGCTCGACCTCCGCACGGTGCTTCCCGGCGAAGAAGAGGCGCTCTCAAAGGCGCTCGGCTAGGCGCGTTCCTGGTAAGTGCCTTCCGAGGTGTTGACGCGAATCTTTTCACCCTCGGTAATAAACGGAGGAACCTGCACAACCAGCCCCGTCTCCATCTTGGCCGGCTTGGTCACGTTCGAAACCGTGGCGCCCTTGAGTCCCGGCTCGGTCTCGACCACCGTCATGTCCACCGTCGGCGGCAATTCCACGCTGATCGCCTTGCCTTCGTAGAACTCCACGGAGACCTTCAATTGCGGGATGAGATATTGCGTGGCGTCGCCGAGCAGATCCTTCATCAGGTGCATCTGCTCGTAAGTCTCCGTATTCATGAAGTAGTAGTATTCGCCGTCGTCGTACAAATACTCCATTTCCTGCTCGTCCAGCATCGCCTTCTCGACCTTGTCTTCCGACGAGAACCGGTGCTCGATCATGGTGCCGCTGCGCAGGTTGCGCATCTTGGCCTGCACGAACCCGCGCAGGTTGCCGGGCGTGCGGTGCGTCATGCTGAAGACGGAAAACAGATCGTTATTAAACTTGACCACCATCCCCGGACGCAGTTGTGTCGCTGAAATCATTCGTTCCTCAATCGTGTGTAGTTGAACTTTCAGTATAGCAGCGGCTAGAACGGGAGGATCTCTTCCCGCACGGGGTCGAAGTCGATCCGCCGCTTCTGCATGTACGAAATATTGCCCAGATGCGACGCCTGCGCGGAGCGGTGCCCGATCTGCACGTCGCCGTTGGGGAGTTTCCTCGATTTCACGCAGTCGATGAAGTTCTGGATGTGGTCCAGATCGAGGTTGCTGAACGCTTTCGTTTCAACCGGCTTGGCATTGCGTCCCACAGGCGTGAATTCGTACCGGCTGCGGTCGATGTAGAGCTTGCCCTCCGTGCCGCACAACTCGACACCCTCGCCGCGAATGCCGGGCGCCAGCGTCGCTTCAAACGTCGCCGTGAACTCCGACGGGTATTCCAGTAGGACGTTGATGGTGTCCGGGGCGGTGCGTCCGTCCTTGTAGTTATAGACACCGCCGGACGCCGAGGCCGCGATCGGATTGTCCTTGCCCATGAACATGTGGACTACGTCGATCCAGTGCGTGAACAGATCCGTCACCTGCCCGCCGCCGAAATCCAAATAGGCGCGCCAGTTCCAATACTGCTGCGGATCCCAATCGCGCCACTTCAGCGGGCCCAGGAAGTGCGCCCAATCGAGATTCGAGGGCTGAGTTGCGAGCGCCGGCGGGGCCTTGCGCAAGTGGTAGGTGTTCCCGTGCCACCACGTGCGGGCCAGCGTCACTTTGCCGAGTTTGTTCGTGTCCATGTACTCCTGCTTGGCCTGCAGGTAGTGTTTCCCCGACCGCTGCTGCATCCCCACCTGGCAAATGCGGTTATGGATGCGCGCCGCTTTTACCACCTCGGGCCCTTCCTCGATTTTCAGCGTGAGGGGCTTTTCGACGTAAACGTCCTTGCCGGCGTTGAGCGCGTCGATGGCGATCCGCGAATGCCAATGGTCCGGCACCGCGATCAGGACGGCGTCCAGCCCGGGCGATTCCAGAAGCTTACGATGGTCCGAAAAGGTCTTCACACTCGCGTTGTTGGCGACCTTCTTCCCCGCCTCGATGTTGTTCTCATAGATGTCGCACAGTGCGGCGACTGTGACCATGTCGGTGCGGACGAAGTTGCCCAGATCTCCGCGGCCGCGCTCGCCGCAGCCGATGAGTCCGAGTTGGACACGCTCATTCGCGCCCATGACGCGAGAGTAGGAGAGGGCGGTAGCGGCGGTCACGCCCAGAAACGCCCGGCGGGGGACGGAATTTTCAGACATGCACAGATTATACGCCGATCCCCGGTCCTCAATACCCGATGAGCCGCTCGATTTCCCCCGCGATGGTCTCCGTCTGCGGCAAAATCGCGGTTTCCAGGCGCGGGTGGTAGCCGACCCACGTGTCCAGCGCGCCGATGCGCCGCACGGGGGCATCCAGCCGGTCGAACAGCTCGTCCGCGATGCGCGCCGCGATCTCGGCCCCATAACCCCATGACAGCGTGTCCTCATGGGCGACGATCACGCGACTGGTCTTCTCAACCGAGGCGCGGATGGCTTCCCAATCGTACGGCGACAGGGAGCGCAGATCGAGAATTTCCACGCTGGCTTCGGGATTGCGCCGCTCCACCTGAGTCACCGCAAGCAGCGCCTTCTGCACCAGCGCGCCATATGTGATGATCGTGAGACTCTTCCCCGGCTTGACGACCCGCGCGCGACCAAAGGGGATGGTGAATTCCTCTCCGGGATGCGGCGAGCGATTGTACGGCTCCCGGTACAGCTTCTTGTGCTCCAGAAACAGCACCGGATCCTCCGACCGCAACGCCGTGCGCAACAGACCGCAGGCGTCCAGGGCGTTGGACGGCATCAGCACGCGCAGTCCTGGAATGTGCGTAAATTCCGATTCGCCGCACTGGCTGTGGTAAATCGCGCCGCCGTTCAGATATCCGCCGATCGGCACTCGCACCACCACCGGCGCACAGAAGGCGCCGTTCGACCGCCACCGCATTGTCGCCAGTTCGTCCCGAAGCTGCATCATCGCCGGCCAGATGTAATCGAAGAACTGAATCTCCGCCACCGGCTTGAGCCCTCGCGTCGCCATCCCGATAGCCCGTCCGACAATCGCCGCCTCCGCCAGCGGGGTGTTGAAGGCGCGCTCCGGTCCGAACTCCACCTGCAAGCCGGCCGTCACCTTGAAGACGCCGCCCTTGCCCTTGACCTCGGCGAGGCTCTCCGCCCGGCTGCAATCCGCAACATCCTCGCCGAAGACCAGGATGTTCGCGTTGCGCCGCATCTCCTCACGAAGTGTGGAGTTGATCAGGTCGACCATCGTCATCGGCGCGCCATGAAAATCCGGCTGCGCCGCGAACTCCTCCGACGCCGGGTCCACCGTGTGAGAGTAAAGGTGCTGCGTCACCGATTCCGCGGCCGGCGGTTCGTCGCGTAATGCCCGTTGCGTGGCCTCATGGACTTCTTCGTCCACCTCGTGCATGATGCGCTGCAGCATGTGCCGGTCAACGACGCCCTCCTCCACCAGCATCTTGGGGAACGTCAGAACAGGGTCGCGATCGGCTTCGGCCCGCCGTTCCGCCGGGCGCTTGTACAGACGCTCGTCGTCCGAAAGCGAATGCGAGTACGGCCGAATCACATGCGCATGCACCAGTGCGGGGCCCTCGCCCTCCCGGCAGCGCCGCACGGCCTCGCGCATCGCGCGATACGACGCCAGGAAGTCCGTGCCATCCACTTCCTGCCGGAACAGCCCCGGGAATCCCGCCACGAGCGCCGAGATATTCTGACCCGCCGTCTGGCATTCGATGGGCACCGAGATCGCGTACCCGTTGTCCTCGATCAGGTACACCAGCGGCAGCTTCTTCAGGCACGCGATGTTCAGCGACTCCCAGAACTCTCCTTCGCTGGTCGCGCCTTCTCCCGACGTCACCAGCGTCACTTCGCGGGGGCTGTCCACGCTCCCGCGCGCCGCGTACACCGTCGCCTCCGCGCACCCCGCTGCCTGCAGGAACTGCGTCCCGGTCGGCGACGACACACTCACGATATTGAGTTTCCGGTGACCCCAGTGCGACGGCATCTGACGCCCGCCCGATGCCGGATCCTCCGCCGCCCCCACCGCCTGCTGGAGCATCTCATGCGGCGTGACGCCTAGCGTGAGACAGAGCGCCCGATCCCGGTAGTAGAAGTAAAACCAATCGCGGCCCGGCTGCAGGGCCATGCCGGCAGCCACCTGCACCGCTTCATGCCCCGCCCCACTGATCTGAAAATAGATGCGGTTCTGGCGCTTCAGGGTCACTTCGCGGTCATCCAGCCTCCGCGCCAGGTGCATGATCCGGAAGGCGCGGATCAGGCTGTCCGCGTCGAGCCCCTCGAACCGGTCGGGCGCGGCGGAAGTTGGTTTCGTGTGGATCGTCGCCACCAGGGGCTCCTTTTTCAGTGTATCGCCGGGAGAACCACACCCCGGCATTCGCCAAGCCCGATGCGGCGGAAGCCCGGCGCCTCGCACCATCCGCGGAGCATCACTTCGTCGCCGTCTTCCAAAAATTTCCGCGTCTCGCCCGTAGGCAGTTTCAGCGGCTCCGCGCCTTTCCACGTAATTTCCAGCAGGCAGCCCCGATTGTCCTTTTCCGGACCCGAGACCGTGCCGCTCCCGATCAGGTCTCCCGGCCGGACGTTGCATCCGTTCGACGTGTGGTGCGCGATCATCTGCGGCAGCGTCCAGTACATGCGCCGGAAATTCGTCCGGCTGACCCGCACAGGCGACGGCATCTGCGCGGTCCGCAGCCACACTTCGAGGTGGATATCATAGGCATCCTCCGTGCCTCCGGCCAGATGGGGCAGCGGCGCGGGATCGCCATCCGGACGCGCGCCGGCGGCTTGCCGAAATGGCTGCAAGGCCTCGGCGGTCACCACGAACGGCGAAATCGACGTCGCGAAATTCTTCGCGAGAAATGGCCCCAACGGCTGATATTCCCAGGCTTGAATGTCTCGCGCCGACCAATCGTTCAACAGACAAACGCCGACCAAATGATCGCCCGCGTCCCGTAACGCGATGGGCTCGCCCATGCAATTTCCGGGCCCCAGAAACGCGCCCAGTTCCAACTCGTAGTCCAGCCGCCGGCTCGGCCCATATGTGGGCGGCCCCGCCGGGCTGTCCGAGATCTGCCCGCAAGGCCGCCGCACCGGCGTCCCCGAGATCACCACCGAGGAGGCCCGGCCGTGATATCCCACCGGAACCCACTTGTAATTCGGAAGGAGCGGATTGTCCGGGCGGAACATGCTGCCGACATTCCGCGCGTGGTCGATCGACGCATAGAAATCGGTGTAGTCGCCGATCTCGCACGGCAGTCCGAAGCGCGCCTCCGCCAACGGCGTGAGTAAGGCCTCGGCGCCCGCCGCGCGCTGCACAAGGAACGCGCTCAGGCTGCGCCGCAACCCCTCGCGCTCGGCGCGAGGCATCGCCATCACGTCCCGCATCGCCGCCACGCCAAAGGCCGCATGGACATCGAGTATCCGGTCGCCGATGACGGCTCCGAGGCGGTAACGGTCCTCACCCCCCTTCGCAAACGTGGCGAACGGGAGGTTCTGGATCGGAAAATCGGTCGCCGGGTCATTGGCGGATTCGACCCAACTCTCCAGGCCGGGAGCGTGCGTGCGGTCGATCATGGCAGCAATCCCAACTCACGCAATTCCGTGACCGGCTCTTCGAACGAACAGGATCCGAAACTATGCGCGAACTCCCGGCGCGCATCCTCCACCTGGTCGCTTGTGATCCGGTGGCCGTTCCATAGCAGGTCGTCGTCGCGGAATTGGAGCGCGTCCGCGTCCGTCTCTTCCAGCAATTCGACGATATGTCCGAGGTCCATCCCGTTCCAGGCAAGGGCCGCTGCGGCGAAAACGTTCAGGAATCCGTGCATCGGGGCCCGCGGACCGTCCGGCGCATACGTGAGTGGGCGCACCGACCGCATCGGATGGTGCAGACCTGCGGTCGCCTTGAACGGAATCCGCCGCGCCGCCGCTTCGAAGAGAAACTCGCCTACCTGCTCCGTCGTGGGAATCGTCTCCGGGGTTAGTCCTCCTGTGCGCAGTTTCGCGAAGCCGCCGTTCACCTGCGCCAGGGAAACCTCGCGGTAGACCGGCAACTCCCCGAAGGCGCACGGCGATTTCGTCTCGATGCTCACGATCTGCGGCGGCAGGACTCCCGGATCCTGATCCACCAGCAAGGTCACAGGCCAGTCAGGCGCGGGATGCGCTTCCGGCAGGGCCGCCACGGGCAGCACCAGACGATTTAACATCCAGGACTCCGGCGACGCCCGAAATCCACGATAACGCTCCTCGACGATAGGCAAGGGGAGGCCTGCCGGCGGGTAGAGCCCGGCGTAATCGATGAGGTTCATCAGCAGCGCCCGAAGCGACGCGGGGACTCGCACCATGCATCCCCATTCTAAGGCGCCACGCCGCCGTGGAGCGTATGATTTCGCCTGCATCGCCGCGTCACATTTGGCACACTGATTGGTGTGAATCGAAAGTGGGCGCCGCCGGTAAGCCGGTCGAAACTGTGGATGACCGCCGCCTTGGTGATCGTCGCCGCAGCCGCAGGGTTCGCCTATTGGAGCCGTCCCCGCACGATCGGCGTTTGTGTCGTCACGGATTATTCTTTCCGCGAGCAGCGGCCGGATTGGCACACCTATCTGCGACGCCGGTTCGAAGACGCCAACCGGATCTTCAAGGGAACTGGAGTGCGCTGGAGTTTCCAGGAAGCCGACCAGCCCGATCCCACCGGCAGGCTCCACGGACTGGAGCTTCGCCGGCAGAAACTCATCCGCACCGAGTGCGCGGCGGAAGTTATCCTGGCCGTGACGGGACAGCCCGATTCGAGCGCCTACGGCGATGTGCCCGCGTTCTCCCACACCGCGATCGTGGTCGATTCGCCCAAGGTCTCCGAAACACGAAATGATCTCGTCTTTGCACAGGCGCTCGCCGCTCTTTTCGGCGCGCCGGTGGATCCACGCGGGGCAGGCACGCTCATGACGCAGCCGCCGGAGACCGCCACCCTCCCGAAGCCTACCGCCCGGCTCATCAGCCGTCTACGGTGGTACGACTTCGCGCAAGGAACGGCCGGCCTCCAAAAGGACTGGGGCAGCCGCGTCTATAACGCACTGGTTTCCGCTTATTCCGGGCGGTCTCGCAATCCATCCCGCGCCGCCCATCAGGTGCTGGGACTCTCGTTTGCCTCCGACGAGAACTATCCGGCCGCGATCGCACACCTCGTGGAAGTCGTGAGACTCGACCCCTCCAGCGCCGATGCCCATGTCGAGCTGGCAAGCCTGTACACGCATAATTTCCAACACCAGGAGGCGATTCCGGAATACCGCGCCGCGGTGCGGCTCCAGCCGGGGAACGCGGCCAATCACGCCGCCCTGGCCACCGCACTCGCCAATGCCGGTTTTCCCGAAGAAGCCATCGAGGAGTTCCACGAGGCCCTCCGCATTCTGCCCAAGTTCGCGATGGCGCAGGCAGCCCTGGCATACGTGCTTTCGCAACAGGTCGGGCGGATCGACGAAGCCGTGGCAGCCTATCAACTGGCACTCGAGATGGAGCCGGACCTGCCCGCCGCCCGCGACGGCCTGCAACGCACCCTGGCATTCAAGGAGCGCGCCGCTGTCCTTGCCGTCCAGCGGCGAAAGCGAGTGCAGGAGACGCCCACGAACGCCGCGGCCCATGTCGATCTGGCGCTCGCCGAAGCCCGCAGCGGTAATGTCGACGCTGCCGTAAGCGCCTTGCGCCGCTCCCTGCAACTCGATCCGGCAAATGGCCGCGCTCACGCCGATTTGGCGATGCTGCTTTATGCGCAGAAGTCCTATGCGCCAGCTCTCAAAGAGGCCCAGGCCGCCGCACAGGCCGGCTTCGAAGCCCCGGCGGAGCTAGTGCGGATCCTGAAGCGCAAGACGGGACAGTAAAGTCCGGCCGTCCCAGATCACGATGCGGCCCTGGTAATCGCCCGCGATCGCCAGCTTCCCGTCGCAGGAGACGGCGACCTTCGTGAGCAGGGCGTCGGAGGCGGCGCTGGCGCCTTTCGGTTTGCCGTCGGCGGACCAGATCCGGATCGTCGAATCGCGCCCGGTGCTCACGATCCTACCGTCCGAGGCAAACTGCACGCCGAGAACTCCCTTGTGCGCCTTGCCGATGGACGCCACCGGGAAGCCGTCTCCGACGTTCCAGACGATGATCTGCCCGTCCTCGCCGCCGGAAGCGAGCAACAAGCCGTCGCCGCGCCAGCTCAGTGAAGTCACCGAATCCTTGTGATCCGAAAGCGCTCCCGCCACGCCACCCGACGCGCTCTCCCACAGGTAGATGCCGCCGCTGCGATCCGCCGTCGCCAGCCGCCGTCCGTCCGGACTGAACTCGAGCGCGGTGATCCAGTCCGTGTGCTTCTTGATCTGGTACAACTCCTTGCCATCGGCCACTGAGAAGACCTTGACGACCTTCCCGGGGCCGCCCAAAGCCACGAGTTTGCCGTCCGCGCTCACATCCGCCGCCAGCACGATGTCGCGCTCGTCTCCGATCGTCGCCGTGCGCTGCCCGGTGCGGACGTCGAACAGCACGACCTTCCCGGACTGCACTCCCTTGCCGCCACCTGCTAACAAAACACTTCCGTCACGGCTGAACCGCAGGCAGTAGGGGATGCCCTCGGGGAAGGGCAGTTCGCCGGCGGCGGTTCGCTTATCGAGGTCGACCAGGTAGATGCGCCCGTGTCCCGCGACGGCCAATAGGGGCGCCCACGGGCTTGCCGCGAGCGCCGTCACGGGATTGGCGCGCGCCGTCTCGGGAAGGTTCAACCGGGACAGTCCCACCGGCATCGCAGCCAGCGCGGGCCGGTTCAGATCGGTAGGCTTGTAATCGAGCGATGGCGCCACGGGCCCTTTCGGCTGACTCTTGGCCGTCTCCAGCAAACCCTGCGCGATCCAGTCCCGGATCGTCGCAATCTCGGCGTCGGGCAGCTTGGCGCCGTTGAGCGGCATCTGCGGCACACCCGCCTCGTGGGCAACTACCTTGTAAAGCAGGCTCGACCCGGCCCGTCCGGCGTTCACGACGTCGCGCTGCAGGATGCCGGCATACGATTCGAGGCTCAACCCCGCCCGCATCTCGCTGGCGTTGTGGCACCCGAAGCACCGCCGCGCAAAAATCGGCCGGACATCGTCGTCGTAATTCGTCGCATGCGCCGCGGATGCCATCAGCAGCAGCGCCGAACATGCTCTCAAGGCTCCGCGGCGGCTGCTCAATGATTGAATGCAAACTCCGTAGAGTTCAGCAACGCCCATAGAATGTCGTCATAGGCCTTCCGGTCCTTCGGATCCGTGACCAACGCCTGAATTTTCTTCCGCTCGCTTTCCGACGGCCGCCGGGAGAGGGTCCGCACGAACAGCTCATCTACGATCTCGTCCGGCCTCCGCCCCGCCTTCACCATCTCCGCAACCACCGCGCTCCGCGCCAGCTTGCCTTCGACCGTGTCCCCGTTCACCAGATGCAGAGCCTGCGCCAGAGTCGGCTCGAGACGCGTCTCCGATGCGTTCACCGAATCGCGCGGGCACAGGCCGAATGTCTTCAGGAAGTAGTTGTTCGATCGATTCAGCCCCTCGAACAGTTGCGCGGCCCGCAATCCCCGCGGCGTCTCGTTGAACGTCGACGGGGTATCCGTCACCTGCGCGATCGAATCGAGCAAGACGTCCGCGCGCAGCCGGCGGAGCCGCGCATGCGAGAACTGAGTCTCGTCATCGCGGTTCGTGTCGTTGGGCGCGGTCCGAAGTTGGTACACGCGCGACATGCAGATGTCGCGGATCAGACGCTTCGCGTCGAACCCGTAGGACGCCAAATGCTCGCCCAGTGACTCCAGGAGTTCGCGATTCGAAGGCGGATTGCTGATTCGCACGTCGTCGACAGGTTCCACGATCCCTCGTCCGAAGAACTGCGCCCAGATCCGGTTAGCGAGATTCTGCCGGAACATCGCGTTGTCCTTCGAAGTCAGCCAGTCGGCTAACGCGGCGCGCGGGTCTTTGCCTTTCACGTCGGGAGCGTCGCCTCCCAGGAACTTCGCGGCGACGGGCTGTCCCGTCAGCAGGTGCTTCGCCGGGGCGGCGGCGACGTCATCCGAAACGTAGAACTCGCGCGTCTCCGATGCCATCTTGCGCTTCACTCCCGTGAAGAAGCTGACGAACCCGTAGTAATCGTCCTGCGTCCAGCGGTCGAACGGATGGTTGTGGCACTGCGCGCACTGCACGCGGATGCCGGTGAACACCTGCGCGACGTCCTGCGCGACCGCCTTTGCGTCGTACTGCCCCTGCGGCAGCATCGTGTACAGATTGACCGCCGGATTCAGAAGATTGCTGCCGGTGCTGGCCACTTGCATGCGCGCGAACCGGTCGAGCGGCATGTTCTTCCTGACGGCTTCGCGGATCCACTCGTAATACTGGTACGCCGCTTTGCGGTCGGTGCCGAAGGCGCTGTTGTTGTCGCTCCTCACCTTGAGCGTCTCGGCCCATCGCGTCGCCCAGAGGTCCGCGAACTCGTCGCGAGCCATCAGTTCGTCGATCAGCTTCGCCCGCTTGTCGCGGTCCCGGCTGTGCACGAATCGGTCGTATTCCTTCGGCGTCGGCGGGAGCCCGATCAGGTCGAGGAATGCGCGCCGCAGAAATTCCTCATCGCCCGCTGGAGCGCTCGGCAGGATGCGCAGGTTCTTGAGCTTCGCGAAAACCAGCTCGTCGATATAGTTATTCGCCGCGCTCTTCGGCCACTTGAATTTTCCCGGCGGCAGAACGATGATCTCGGCCCCCGTGGTGAACTTCGCGAATCTGGCGAACACGAACGTGTCGCCCCGTTTGCCGGGGGTCACAACTCCCTGATCGTCGATATCCGCCGTCGCTTTGTTGTTCGTGAGGTACAGCGCGAGCTGATTCACCACCCGCGTCGTGCCGTCGGAGTACTTCGCGAGCACTTGCAAAGGACGCCGCTTGTCCTTCGGATTGAAGACGATCTTGTCCGGCGAGAGCGAGATCCCCGTCACCTGCGGCACGTTCGGCGGATCGTCGGGCGCGCCAGCCTGGATCCAGCGGAGCAACGTCGCGTAGTACTCGCTGTCCGGCTTGAAACGCCGTCCGCCAGTATGCGGAACCATGCCCGTCGCCTTGAGCAGCAAAAGGCTCTGTTGCGGGACCGCGAGATCGACCCGCCGCCCCACGATCTGCTGCGTCAGCCGGTAATAGTCGCCCGCCGGGTCGTACCCGAACAAGCCCAGATGAAAGCCATCCTTGCCCGCGGCGGCCCCATGGCAGCCTCCGCTGTTGCATCCTGCCCGAAACAGGACAGGCTCCACATCGAGGCGGAAGCTCGGCGGAGCCAGGGAATGCCCTGCTGTGGCTTCCACCGGTCTCTTGACCGCGGGCGTCTTCGCGTCCGCGCCCAGCAGCGGCAACGCGGCGCAGAGCAGAAGCGCGACCCTCATTTCGCCTCCGCCGTCCGCATGGCATCCACGCGCACCATCCCCGCCCCCGACCGCTGGCGGATCGTCTGCCCTTCCTCGACAAAGGACACTTCGCACCCTATGCCCTTGTACAACCCCACCAGCGCATCCGCATCGGCCTCGACCTGGAACTTGACTTCGGTGCTGCGGGAAGTAATCTGCGGAGCCGGCTCGACCATCCGCACGCCCTTCGGCAATTGCACCAGCTTGGCCGACGCTTTGCCATCGAACGGCTTGATCTGTTTGAGGACGCCGACGAGTTCCGCCCGCTTGCCCCGCTCCACCGCCGTCCGTTGCAGGTCGATGCTCACGTACGGCTCGGAGACGCGGAGTTCCAGGAACTCCGACGACGCCCGCACGCGCCCGACACCGCTATACGCATCGCCGCCCGTCGTGGAAGCGTTCATCGCGATTCGATAGACCCCCGCGGCCGCCTTCGCGTCCGCCTGCAGATGGAACGTCGCCTCGTCTTTGCCTGCCGGTATCGTGACAACGGCTTCCTTCTGTACCCCGGGAGGAACCCAGTCGGGTTGAATCTCGATAGGGCCTTTGAAGTCGCCGTGCCGGATAACTCTGACCTTCAAGAGCAACTCGCCGTTCTGGATCAAAGGAATTCCTGTGCTCTCCAGCTTCACGTGGAACGGAGCGGGATCCGTCACCGCCAACGCGTAACGGTCGAGAAACACGAAGTGCCACGGCAGCTCGCCGGGACGGTTGGTCAGCGCAAACGCCTGCCGCGATGCCGATTCCACCTGCGCCTTCCGGTCCACGGGCCGGGCCAGCAATTGGATCAGCGCCGAGGTTGGCTCCGCGTCTGCCTCCGCCACGAACTGCACTGGAAGCCGCGTCGCCCCTTTGGTGAAACGCGGCGCGATCATCGTGACGCCCGGCGGAAGACCGACCGCCTCCAATTCGATGTCGCCCTTGTAGTTGTTGCCGAGCCCCTGCGCCAGTTGCACATCCACCGTCCAGCGGTTCCCTCGAGGCACGATGATCCCCGTCAGGCGGGGCGTCTGATAGCCGTCCGGCGACGTAATGTGCGTATAGATCGTGTCCCTCACCGGCTCGATTTCGATCCGGTACACATGGTCGGCGCCGCCCGCGCCGCGGGAGTCTTCGATCCCCAGGACATACTCGCCATCCGCCGGCGCCCGGAAGACCGCGACGGGGTCCATCTGGTCCTTGATGTGCCAGTTCCCGCGCGCCGAAGGCAACCCGAGATCCTGCATCCTCGCATCGTCCGCTTCGAGAAGGGGCTTTTCCGCGTTCGC
Organism: uncultured Solibacteraceae bacterium; assembly: GCA_964608645.1. Taxonomy (GTDB): domain Bacteria; phylum Acidobacteriota; class Terriglobia; order Bryobacterales; family Bryobacteraceae; genus CAZSQK01. The sequence continues at coordinate 13,739 of CAZSQK010000120.1, forward strand.
CGGGCGAATCCAGATCTTCGGATCGACCGGCGCCCCCAGCGTCCGCGCAAATACCTGCACCCGCCATGGCTGCCCGCGCTTCGCCGCAAAACGGTACGTGTGCGTCTGCCCGTCCTTCTCCAGCACCCCATTGAGAGCCGCCGGAAGCGACGCCTTGGTTTCCGGCCCATCCCACAAGACGTTTCCGTACGGCGAGACCCGGAGGACATTCGCCGACGGCGCTTCTCCGAACCACTCGTAGTTCCCTGCCCTATCGGGCAAACGAATCTGCTCGCGGCGCTCGCCCGCCGGATCGCCTAAGATCTTCGCGTCGATTGTCTCACCCGCCTGTCCTCCCGCCGGAAACACCCCGGTAGGCCGCGAGAACGTGCCGATATGAGCCCGGTACCACGCCTGCCGCGGCGCCTGGTAGATCTGTTGCGCGATCTCGACAAAGTAAGTCCCGGTTCGTGGCGCCAGGATCGAGAGCACCGGGTCCTGCACGTACAACGCGCTGTCGTCGTTCTTAGCCAGCTCCTTGCCTTCGCCGTCCAGAATCCGCCCTGCCAGATCGTTCTCGCCGAGGAAGTGAAGCGTGCCGAGGCGCGCCGCCTCCACTTCGACCGAAATCCGCTGACCCTTTTCGACCTCGATCCGGTAAAAATCGCGATCCATATCGGGCCCCGGCAGGATTTGACCCTCGACCGTCGAATTCAGTGGGACGGGCTTGGCCTTCGCAATGCTGTCGTTCTCGCCCTGCTTCGATTCCCATTCGTAGACGGTCGGGAAGGGGCTCACCCAGAACGTGACGGCATCGCTCAGCGCCGTGGCCGTGCGCACCCGGAGCACATGTTCGCCTAACGGACAATCCGGCGCGATGCGAAATTTGACTTTGAATCCGTCGCCCGGCTTCGCGTAGGGCGCAAACCCGCTCGCTGTGATGCCCGGTTGGTAAAACAGGATCTCCTTCGGATTTTCGAGCGACAATCCGTGGAATTCAACCTCCACCGTGGCCCCACGCGCGCCGCCCCGCGGCAGCAGGTAATCCACCATGTACCGCGTGTCGGCGCAAAGGACCGGCGCGAGCAACAAGAACAGCCCGAGCCGCATATCAGGCGATCAACCCCTCGACCACCTTGCCCTCGCGCACGATATCGATCGGCCGTCCTCCCGGCGCCAGCAGCCGCTTCGTCGAGTCGATCCCGACCTGATGGTAGACCGTCGCCAGAAAATCTTCGACGGTCACCGGGTCGCGATCGGGCTCGCTGGCAGTTGCCGTGGACGCGCCGTAAACCTGCCCGCGCGTGATGCCGCCGCCGGCCAGGGCCTGCGAGTACACGCGCGCCCAGTGATCGCGGCCCGCTGTCTCGTTAATTTTCGGCGTTCGGCCAAACTCCGAGGTCACCATCACCAGAGTCGAATCGAGCAACCCGCGTTGATCGAGATCGGTGATCAACCCCGCGAAGGCATGGTCGAACGCCGGAAGTCCGTTGCCAACCGCGTCCTTGATGCCCACGTGGTTGTCCCAGCCTTGAGTGCCGCTGTACATGACCGTCACCAGCCGCACTCCGGCTTCCACCAGCCGGCGCGCTAGCATCAACTGCCGCCCGATCCCGATCGTCTGCCCGCCCCGCGGATTTTTCAATTCGCCGTACAGCTTCGTCATCGATTCCGGCTCGCCGTCAAGAGAGAACGCCTTGCGCGCCTCGGCGGAGCTGATGAGTTTGTACGCCTGCTGATAAAACTCGCCCATCGCGTCCAACTCGGCCGGGTTCGATTCCACCTGCCGGAAATGGTCCTCCAGCGCCTCGCGAGCGCTGCGCCGCCGGTCAAAACGCTCGGGCGTGATCCCTTTCGGCAGCGCGATGTCGCGAACCTGGAAATTGCGCTGCCCCGGATCCACCCCCAATTCGAACGCGCCGAATTTCGAGCTCAAATATCCGGTCCCCGCCGCGGGGGGAACCGTTGGCACACCGATATATGCCGGGAGGTTATTACGCGACCCGAGTTCGTGAGATAAAACCGCTCCCATGCTGGGATGCTGGATGGCCGGCGTGGGCAGATATCCAGTGAACATCTGGTAGGTCGCCTGCGCATGGTCGGGGATGCGCCCGGTGACCGACCGCACGATCGTGATCTTGTCCGCGATCTGGGCCGTGCGCGCCAGATTCTCGCTCAACACCACGCCCGGGAGCTTGGTCTTGACGACCCCCAGCGGTCCCCGATACTCGATAGGCGCTTCCGGTTTCGGGTCCCACGATTCCTGCGAAGCCAGGCCTCCCGGCAAAATGATCTGGATCACGCTCGTGGCCCGCGCTGGCTTCAAACCCGCGCTGAGCAGCTTTGGCAGCGTCAATCCCACTCCGCCCAGCAGCCCGACTTGGATGAAACTTCGCCTTCCGAACGGCGTGCAATACCGCGGTCCCGAACATTCCATGGGGTTCCCTCCCGTTATCTCTTACTTTACGCAGGATACCGCCTAATCGCGTAATGGTTTGGGAACACCCTATTTGCCACGAAGTTGCGACGTCTGGCAAGTCTTGCCTTTTGTGTGCGGCAAAGCCTCGGCAGCCCTCCCGTTTGTCGCTTTTCACACGCGGTTTTACGCCGCCGTGTGTCGCTGTCCGGCGCCTTCTGACATCCTTGAAGTGTGAAACTCGTGGTCTTCGGGCAGGCGGCTCAGTGGCAAGGATTGGCTAAGGCGTTGCACCGGTTGGGACACAGGGTGATCTTGTTCGAACAGGGATCCACGGCGCCTGCGGAGCGGTTGCCCGGCATCGAATTGCTTCGCTATCCGTCATGGCAAGCCGTCGGTCACAAAGCCGCGATTCATCTCGCCGACGCTGACGCCGCGATTGTCACTTCCTCCTGTCCGAACGCTGCACTGGCCTCCGACACCGTCCTTTCCTCCCCTACGCGCGTCCGGTGTTATTACGACCTCGATGCCGGCATCACGCTCGACCTGCTACGCTCCGGGAAGAAAGCCGGCGACATGCCCGAAGGCGGGCTCGCCGATTTCGACGTCGTTCTCAGTTCCACGGGCGGACTGGCGCTTGCCGGGTTGAAGACGCTCGCCGGCGCGCGTCACGTCGCGCCCCTCTACCCATGTGTGGATCCCGAAGCGTTTCGTCCCTCGACACCGGAAACCTCGATCCGTGCAAACCTGTCGTACCTCGCGACCGATCAGTCCACGCTGCGTCGCGTGTTGGAAGACCTCTTTCTCGAACCCGCGCGCCGCCGCCCCGACCTGCGCTTCGTCCTCAGCGGACTCGATCCCAAGGACGACGATCCGGAGACCGAACACGTCGTGCGGCTTCCCCGGGTCCCCGCCGCCGGACATGCGGCGTTTTACAGTTCGTCGCAACTCACGCTGCATCTCACTCCCGCCCCCGTTGCCGAGATGGGATACTGCCCCTCTCCCGGCCTCTTCGAAGCCGCCGCTTGCGGCGCCACCGTCATCAGCGACGAATGGGAGGGCCTCGACTACTTCTTCGACCCCGGCCGCGAGATCCTGGTGGCGCGTACAACAGGCCATGTGATGGACGCGCTCGCAATGTCCACCGGCGCGCTGGCTCGAATTGCCCGCGCGGGACGCGAACGTGTCCTGGCGATGCACTCCGCGGACCGCCGCGCGCTCGATCTCGAGAATATTCTCGAAGCCGCTGTCAGCCTCCCGGTCGAACAGGCGGGGACTGCCCGCGAATGAGGCGTCGCCATGCCCATTGACCAAGCCCTCGCCAGCCGCTCCATCGTGATCGTCGCCGCCCATCCCGACGACGAGACAGTCGGCGCCGGCGGACTTTTGCCGATGCTGCGCGCCCCGGTCGTCGTAACCGTCACCGACGGTTCGCCCCGCGATACGGGCGACGCCGAGCGCGCGGGTTGCGCGACCCGGGAGGACTACGCGCGCCTGCGAAGAAATGAGCTGCTCGGCGCGCTCGAAGTCGCCGGGCTGCCCTCCGGCCGGGCTCGCCCGCTCAACATTGTCGATCAGGAAGCGTCGCTGGAGATGACGTATGTGACTCTCCATCTAGTCGCCCTCCTGCGCGAATTGCGCCCCGCCATCGTCTTGACTCACCCCTACGAAGGAGGACATCCGGATAACGACGCAACCGCCTTCGCCGTGCACGCCGCCTGCGCGCGCATACCTGAACCTCCTGACGTCTACGAGTTCACGTCCTACCACGCACATGCGGGTGAGGGCCTTGACGATTGCGCCATGGAAGTCGGCAAGTTCCTGCCCGAATCGGACGACGGCGAGCCGCTGGTGCTTCCCGATGAGGCGCGCGAGCTGAAATCCCGCATGATCGCCTGCTTCATCTCGCAACTTCCCATGCTTCGGCGCTTCCCCGTAGACGTCGAGCGATACCGCGCCGCGCCGGTGTACGATTTCACCCAGGCCCCACATCCGGGCAAGCTGTTTTACGAGCATTTCAATTGGGGCCTCACCGGTGAACGGTGGCGACACCTCGCGGAGAAGGCATTGCGCACTTTGAGGGCCGGGACGTCAGCCCCGTGAGAGACCGTGCTTCAGTTCGAATCCATTGAATCGCCGGATACTCTGGGGGCTATCGAGCCCGAATGGTGATCGCCGCCAGGAGGGAAGGTTGGACGACGAGAACAAGCCGATTATCTGCGTAGATCTTGACAGTCTCCTGAGCGGCGACTTCTTCCACCCGGCGCGGGAAGGCGCCCGCGAGTTTCTTGCGGAGCTCGATCGCAAAGGCTATCGCGTGGTGATCTTTACCGGACAGTGGGGCCCCCACGTGGAAAGCTGGCTCGCCCGCAATGAACTGTCGGAGCACGTCTGGATGGTCACCGACAAGAAGCCCGCCGCCCTCGCCTACATCGACCATGGCGACTACGCGAAAGTCCTCGAGCAACTCCAGCCCTTCCAGGCCTGACCGCGGCCCCGGCGCTATCATACGGTTTCATGCCCATTGATCCTTCGGCGGCCGTCGCCGCCACTGCGCGCATCCACCCCGAAGCCGTGATCGGACCGGACGTGCGCATTGGCGAGTACTGTGTCGTGGAGAGCGATGTGGTCATTGGCGCCGGCTGCATGTTGGAGCCCTACGTCTACATCAAACGTTGGACCACCCTGGGACAGCACAACGAGATTTCCGCCGGGACGGTGCTCGGCACCGATCCGTTGGACAAGGGATTCACCGGCGAGCGCAGCTACCTCCGAATCGGCCATTCCAACAAGATTCGGGAACACTACACCATCAGCCGCGGCACGGCGCCCGAATCCGTGACGGAGATCGGCGATGGAAACTACATCATGACTTCCGGCCACATCGCGCACAATTGCAAACTGGGCAGCAACATCGTGGTGGCGAGTTGCGCGCTGCTGGCGGGGTATGTCGAGGTCGAAGACCAGGCATTTATCTCCGGCGGGGTCGTGGTCCATCAGTTTTCCAAGATCGGCCGGCTGGCGATGATCGGCGGCAACACCCGCGTCAACAGCGACGTTCCGCCATTCTTCCTCTATTCCGATTTCAACGTCGCCGCCAAGGGGCTTAACGTAGTGGGGCTGAAGCGCGCCGGTTATAAGGCCTCCGATGTCGCCGTCCTCAAGAAGGCCTACCAGTTTCTCTACCGGTCCGGTCTGAAGCTGGACGACGCGCTGGCGCGCATCGAGGCCGAGATTCCCACCCCCGAGACACTGCACCTGGTGGCGTTTATCCGACGCAGCGAACGCGGCATCTGCCGCGAATAAAGAGCTACAATGCACGTCGGGAGGGGGCTCTCATGATCTCACGCCGCGCCGCCATCGCCGGCGCTCTCGGATCGCTTGCCGTTCGCGCGCAGGTCTCGATTGATCCCCGCAAGAAACCCGCTCCGCGCAAGGAAGAGCCAACCGGCGCCACACTGCGCGTCGACACCAATCTCGTGCTCGTCCCCGTCACCGTCAACGATCCTCTGAATCGCCCGGTCACCGGCCTCGAGAAAGAGAACTTCCGCGTCTTCGACGACCGTGTCGAGCAAGTCATCACCCAATTCGCGATGGACGACGAGCCTGTCGCCGTCGGTCTGGTCTTCGACACCAGCGGCAGCATGGGGGACAAGCTCCGCACCTCGAGACTCGCCGCCAAGGCCTTCTTCCGCACCAGCAACGAAGACGAAGACGAGTACTTTCTGGTGGAATTCGATGACAACCCGCGCCTGGAGGTCCCGCTTACGCGCGACGTGGGACGCATTGAAAGCCAGCTTGCCTTCTCGAGATCCCACGGTTCTACGGCTTTGCTGGACGCCTTATTGCTTGCCATCCACGAGATGCGGAAGTCCCAGAAGCGCAAGAAGGCGCTGCTCGTGATCTCCGACGGCGGCGACAACCACAGCCGATACACCACCGCGGAAGCGCAGAAAGTGATCCGCGAGAGCGATGTCCTGATCTACTCGATCGGCGTTTTCGGCGGCGGCACGACACCCGAGGAAGCCGGCGGCGGAAGCCTGCTGGCCCATATTTCGGAAGGCACCGGCGGGCGCCTCTTCGAAGCAACCCCCTCCGACCTGCCGGATATCGCCAAGAAAATCGGCGTCGACCTGCGGAACCGCTACGTCCTGGGATATTCTCCTGCCAATCAGCCACGCGATGGCAAATACCATCGCGTCGAGGTTCGCCTGGTCCCCCCTCGCGGACTGCCGAAATTGAACGCTCACTGGCGCACCGGCTATTTCGCGCAGCCGGAATAGTCGTGTGAAACCGAACGACTACTACAAGCATCAAAACACCAAGAAGATATGATTACGCTCCCCGGTTTCCGCAATCGTCTCTCCATGCGCGGGTTGCTGCTCGCGTCGGCCCTTACCCTCGGCGCTTATGCGCAGCAACAACCCGCTGGCGTCGATAACTTCCATCAAATCAACGATCATCTCTATCGCGGCGCACAGCCGAGCGATGCAGGGTTTTCCAGCCTCGCCAAAATGGGCGTCAAAACGGTGCTTGATCTCCGTGAATTCGACGGCCGCTCCCTGGCCGAAAAGAAGGTTGTCGAAGCCGCCGGTATGAAGTATGTAAACATACCGATGCAGGGCATCAGCACCCCTACTCCGGACGTCATTGCGAAGGCCCTTTCCGTCCTGAACGACAAGGACGCCGGTGCCGTCTTCGTGCATTGCCGTCGTGGCGCCGACCGTACCGGGACCGTCATTGCCTGCTATCGAATTTCGCACGATCGTTGGGACTCGGTGAAAGCCCTTCAGGAGGCCAAAGACCTCGGCATGGCCTGGATCGCCAAGGGCATGCAACATTACATCCGCGACTATAAGGCGCCCGTGCAGAACGCGTCGGCAGCCGATCCCGCCGGAACAAACTAACATCCGGTTTCCTCAGGGCTGGCTCGCTCCCCGCAGCCAGCCCCTGCAGCGCGTTTCCTACCCACCTCCTCCTGGTGTATTTCTCCTTCCCGGCCTGAAACCCTCAATCCTTCATTGAATTCCGCGTCCGCGATCTCTTATACTGTGTGGTCGTTCATCACCGCCCGGACGTCGTAGCGGGCCCGGGCACAATCCTTGTAGGAGGATCTCAGTCGATGCTCTCGATCTTTAACCGGCGCGCCGTCAGTGTACGCGGCGGCGCGTCGGCGCCGCGGCTCATTCTCGCGCTTCTCGCTCTTTTCGGGCTCTGCCTACCGATGGCGGGACAGGAAGGAGGCGGCGAAGCCAACCTCAAATTGCCGGACCTCGGCTCCGCCACATTCCTCGGTGGCATCAACGGCCATACCTTGCTGATGTGGGGCCTCCTGATCAGCGCTCTCGGCCTCGTCTTCGGCCTCATGATCTTCGTCCGCCTCCGTAATATGCCGGTGCACTCGTCGATGCGCGAGGTCTCCGAATTAATCTATGAAACCTGCAAAACCTACCTGGCCACGCAGGGCAAATTCCTCATGCTCCTGGAGCTGTTCATTGCCGTTATCATCGTCTTCTACTTCGGCTTCCTGCAGGGATTTGCGACGTACAAGGTCCTGATTATTCTCCTCTTCAGCGTCATCGGCATCTCCGGCAGCTTTTCCGTGGCCGCCTTCGGCATGCGCGTGAACACGTTCGCGAATTCGCGCACGGCGTTCGCGGCGCTGCGCGGCAAGCCGTACCCGTGTTACGACATTCCGCTGCAGGCTGGAATGAGCATCGGCATGCTGCTGGTGTCGGTCGAGCTGCTGATTATGTTGTTCATTCTGCTCTTTGTCCCCGGCGACCTCGCGGGGGCGTGCTTCATCGGATTCGCGATCGGCGAATCGCTCGGCGCGGCCGCATTGCGTGTAGCGGGCGGCATCTTCACCAAAATCGCCGACATCGGCTCGGATCTCATGAAGATCGTCTTCAAGATCAAAGAAGATGACGCCCGCAACCCCGGCGTAATCGCCGACTGCACCGGCGACAACGCCGGCGATT
>CAZSQK010000121.1:0-21868 GCA_964608645.1 uncultured Solibacteraceae bacterium
GCCGCATGCTGCTTGGCGTCGTCATAGCTCAGCAGCGAAAACGGCGCCGCCTCGCCCGGCCTATGGCAGGGCGAACAGTTCTTATACACGATGGGCGCTATCTGCTGATTGAAGGTGACCGGCGCCGCGACAGCGGGAATGGCAAACAGCAGGCAGGAGACGACCCTGAAGGAAAACACTTGGTCTCGCATGGTGCCAGCCCGAATCTTACCATGCCCTTCGCTTCCTCCGGGCCCGTTTGGGGGCTTGACTCCCGCCGCCAAAACAAGTATAAACGCAGCCTATAGTCTTTATTCGCGGGGAGTCCGCGGTGGCGGGGTGCGCCACCTTGAATTGCGAAGTGATGGGGTGAAGAAATGAAGCGCTTCTTACGCGTTGTCTCTCTCGTGGCGGCCGGCTCGCTGCTCGGTGCGTACGCTCCGCCCGCGCACGCTCAAGTGCTCTATGGATCGGTCGTCGGAACCGTTGAAGATCCCTCCGGCGCCGTCGTTCCCAAGGCGACTGTCACGATCGCCAATACGCAGACCGGCTCGGTCCGCGAAACCACGACCGACGAAGCCGGTCGCTATTCGATCCTCAACCTGCTCCCGGGAACATACGGCCTCAAGGTGAGCGTCGCCGGCTTCCGCCAACTCACCCGAACCAACATCGAAGTGTCGATCAACTCGGTCACGCGCGCCGATGCCAAACTCGAAGTCGGACAGAACAGTGAACAGGTGACCGTCTCCGCCAACACCGCCATGCTCCAGACCGACAAGTCGGACGTGCGCCACGAGCTCACCAGCGCCACCATCGAGAATCTGCCGCTGCCCGCCTATCGCAACTATCAGAGTCTGCTCGCCCTGGTGCCCGGCGCCACGCCCCCGGCCTTTCAGAACGCCGTCGTCGACACTCCCGGGCGCGCCCTCCGATCGTTCGTCAACGGCACCGCCACGAACAACAACAACACCCTGACCGATGGCGCGGTCAACATCAATATCTGGCTGCCGCACCATGTCGCGATTGTGCAGCCGGTGGAGTCCATCGAAACCGTCAATGTCAGCACCGGCAGCTTCGACGCCGAGCAGGGCATGGCCGGCGGCGCCGCTGTCACCGTGGCGACCAAATCCGGCACCAATAACCTGCACGGCACCGGCTGGTGGTTCAACAACAACCAGCACTTCAACAGCGACCCGACCTACTTCCGTCCGGTCGGCTACAAAAAGCCGCTCGCCATCTTGAACATCTTCGGCGGCAATATCGGCGGCCCCATCAAGAAAGACAAGCTGTTCTACTTCTTCAATTTCGAGCGCACCACCGAACGCACCGGCTATTTCGGCTCCTACTCCGTCGCGCCCGCCGATTTTCGTGCCGGCGATTTCAGCAGGTGGACCACGCTCTCCATCGTGTACGACCCGGCCAGCGCGCCGCAGTCCACCAACGCCGCCCGCACACCGTTCCCCAACAACATCGTCCCGCAAGGCCGCTTCAACCCGATCTTCCCCAACATCTACAAGGACATGCCGATGCCGAACCAGGTCTCGGTCACCGACCCGCTCAACCTCAGCGGTAACTATGGCGTCAGCGCTGTGCTCAAGCTGAACCGCAACCAGTACGACACCAGGGTCAATTACAACATCACCCGTAAAATTACCGCGTGGGGCAAATACAGCCGTATGGACGCCCCGGTGGAAGGCAAGTACCCGTTCGGCGACCTCGGCGGCTCCGCCCTCGGCACCGCCGGCAAAGGCGAAACCACCACGCAAATCGTCACCGCCGGCTTCAACTACACCATTTCACCGACGTTCATCTTCGACGGCGTCTTCGGCAATACCCGTCACGATCAGTTTGTGGGCATCCCCAACGTCGATAAGAACGTCGGCCTCGACATCTGGAAGATCCCCGGCACCAACGGCGGAAAGCAGTTCGCCAACGACACCCGCTACGGCGGCGCTCCCAACATCACCGGGTTCGGGTTCTCCGACATTGGGTTCATCGACACGTGGACGCCCGTCTGGCGCCACGAGCGCAGCTACACCTATGCCAGTAATTTCAGCAAGGTCCACCGCGCGCACGAAATTCGCTTCGGCTTCGACGTGCGGCGCCTGGAACTCAATCACTGGCAGCCCGAAACCGCCAACCCTCGCGGTCTGATCAGCTTCGGCTCGGGCGTGACCAATGTCTCCTCGCAAACCGCGCGCACACCCAACAGTTATGCGGCCGCCCTCCTTGGTCTCGTGAGCTCGTACGGAAAATCCATCCAGTACTATGAAATGAAGACCCGGGAAACGCAGTTTGCCACTTATGTCCGCGACCGCTGGCAGGTCAGCCGCAAACTCACCGTGAACCTCGGCCTGCGCTACGAATACTACCCCCTCATCAATCGTGGCGACCGCGGCATCGAGCGCTGGGACCCTGCCACCAACATCGTCTACTTCGGCGGCCTCGGCGGCACACCGCAAAACGCCGGCATCACCGTCAGCCACAAGAACTTCGCCCCGCGCGTCGGCTTCGCCTACCGCATCGGCGAAAGATCCGTGTTTCGCGCCGGCTACGGTCTGACCTGGGATCCCTTGCCGTTCGGCCGCCCCTTGCGCGGCCTCTACCCCTCGACCCTCACCGGATCCTGGGTGCCTACCGTCAGCACCTACGGCTGGTACAACTCGATCAACGAGGGCATTCCCGACATCGCCATCCCCGATACCAGTAAGGGACAGGCGTTTCTCCCGCTCAATATCGACATGGGTCCGCGCAGCCCCTGGGGCGGCGAACTCCACCGCGGCTACATCCAGAGCTGGAACGCCACGCTCGAACGTCAACTGCCCTGGGCGATGCTCGGCAGCGTCGGCTATGTCGCCACCCGCACCATCCATCAGTTGATCGATCGCAACATCAACACGGTCGGCCCCGGCGTCGGCACTACGACCGCGAACCTGCCGCTCGCCATCGCCTACGGCCGCACCATTGCCATGAACATGTGGGACGGCATCGGCAAGTCGAATTACCACTCCCTGCAAACCAGCCTCAATAAGAGCTTCACCAACGGGCTGATGATGAAGGTCAATTACACCTTCGGCAAGTCGCTCAGTATGGCCGATGAGGACGGCTGGGTCGGCCTTCCACTCTACAACTGGGGGCCCATGCTCTACAAGAACTACGCTCCCTCCGGTTACGACCGCACCCACATGTTCAGCGCCGGCTGGAATTACGAGCTGCCCGTCGGCAAGGGCAGGAAACTGGCGATCGCCAATCACACGGCCGATCTGTTGGTCGGCGGCTGGAAACTCAGCGGCGTCTTCGTCGCCTATTCCGGCCTCCCCTTCAACGTGACCGGCAGCGGATCTTCGCTGCAGGCCACCGGCAACAGCCAGACCGCCGATCTCATCGGCCCCGTGCAGAAGCTCGGCGGCAAGGGTCCGGGCACTCCCTATTACGCCCAGCTCAGCTTCATCGATCCGCAGATCTACTTCGCCCAGACCGGCACTTACCGCTTCGGCACGATGGGCCGCAACGTCCTCCGCGGACCCGGATATTGGCAGCTTAGCCCGGCGATTTACAAGAACTTCAAAATCAAGGAAAAAGTCAACGCCGAGTTCCGCGCCGAATCCACCAACCTCACGAATACGCCCATTTGGAATAACCCCAACGCGGGCGCCGCCAGCCTCCGCCGCAATCCCGATGGCTCGCTCAACACCAGCGTCGCCGACCCATACCAGAACTTCATGTGCATCACCGGCGCCACCGCCGGCCGACAGTTCCGTTTTGGGCTGCGCCTGGCATTCTGACGAATCCGCGCCTGACGCCCGGCCCCGCGCGGTAGGGGCCGGGCGTATCATCTCAAGAGGGAGCTCGCATGGACCACTTCGATCGCCGTGACTTCTTCAAGACCGCCGGCCTGACCGGCCTCGCCCTCGCCCCGCAGGCCGCCGCCGCGCGCCCGCGCACTCAAAAAGAGAAGCTGGACCGCATCGCGTCCAACACCTGGCCGTTGCGCTATCTCTTCAAGAGCCGCACCGCCTTCGGCCGCAATCCGACCTCCGACGAAATGAAGAAGAAGTACGGCGAGATCACCATGCTCGACTTCCCCCAGTTCACCAGGGACACCTTTCCCGGCGTCACTCACATGGATCTCTTCTCCGGCCTCTTCGGCGACGTCGCCGACGACTCCATGTACGCCAAGGTCCCGGTCTTCGTCGGCACGCAAACCCGCGTCACCCAGGAGTTCGACCCCTCCAGCGAATCCGGCAAGCGGTGGCTCGGCAAGCTCGCCGACAAAATGAACGTGACCGGCACGAAGTGCCAGCACATCTCCAACAATGCCCCCCGCGATATCTGCGAGCTGGATGCCGAAAAGCGCAAGGCCGGTGTCGCCGTCGCCAAGAAATGGATCGACGGCGCCAAAATCCTCGGCGCCAAGTCGATGCGCGTCAACAGCGGCGGCCCCCGCATCCTCCCCGCCCCGACCGCGCAGCCGGGCGACTACCCCAAGAGCGACGACATCGCCCAGTACCTCCGCAACTGCATCGAGTCCTTCAAGGAAATGGCCGACTATGGCGGCAAGGCCGGGGTCAAGGTGACCCTCGAAAACCACTGGGGCCTTACCGCCAACCCGACCAACATCCGCATCATCGTCGACGAAGTCAAGCATCCCTTCTGCGAGGCGTCTCCCGATTTCTGCAACTGGGAACACGAGTACCTGATGTACAACGGCCTCAAAGCCGTCGCCCCCTACGCGCACACCAACGTCCATGCCAAGTACTGGAGCCGCTGGAAGGACAATGACGTCCGCCGCTCCGTGAGAATCATGCTCGACGCTAAGTTCGAAGGCACGTTCGCCCTCGAATACGAAGAAGGCCCCTGGGACGGCGTCGAAGGCGCCAAGTACCTCTACAAAGAAGTGCTCGCCGCCCTCTGATGCGGCAGCTCGTCACCTTATACGAAGACGACGCGGTAATCGCCATCGATAAACCCGCCGGGCTCGCCTCGGTCCCGGTCAAAGGCTCCGATGCCCCGTCCGCCCTCTCGCTCCTCGCCGCCGGCCGGCAGCGCGGACGCCGCATCCATGTCGTGCACCGCATCGACCGCTTCACCTCCGGCATTCTCCTCTTCGCCAAGACCGCTCCCGATCGCGACGCCCTCGTCCGCCAGTTCCTCAGCCACACCCCCGGGCGGCAGTATCTGGCCGTCATCCGCGGCCATCTCCGCGAGAAGGAAGGCACGCTCATTCACTTCTTCCGCAAGGAAGGGATGTTTCAGAAACTGACCGGCGAGCGCGACCGGGAAGCCGCCCGCGCCGAGCTCCGCTACTCCGTCGAGCGCCCCCTGAAGGCCGCGTCGCTGGTCCGCGTGACCCTTGTGACCGGCCTGCAAAATCAGATCCGCGTGCAGTTTTCCGCTATCGGTCACCCCGTCATCGGCGACCGCAAGCATCACCCCGCCGAAGCCGCGGAGCGCCGCATCGCCCGGGTCGCCCTCCACGCCGCGCATCTGCAATTCCGCCACCCCCGCACCCGCGCGACGGTCTCCATCGACTCCCCGCTGCCGCCCGACTTTCAATCGCTTCTGCGCGCCCTGTCTCCGCCGCACCGTCCCCCGAAACCCCCGCCCCGTTCCGGTGTCTAATAAGGAAAGGAGTCCAAGTACGATGCGATTCACTGCCATCCTCCTCCTGTCCGCAGGTTTCCTCTCCGCCCAAACCGAGCGCGATTGGATCAATCAGGGCGTTGCGGCCTTCAAGAGCGCCCGCTACACCGAAGCCATCGGCGCCTTTCAGCGCGCCGTCGGCCTGAATCCCGGCAACGTAACGGCCCACCTGTACCTCGGCACGGCTTACCTGCAGATGTATATACCCGGCGCGGAAACGCCGGCCAACGAGACCAACGCCACCCAGGCGGAAACCGAATTCCAGCGCGTCCTCGAGCTCGATTCCGCCAATAAGGTCGCCCTCTCGTCTCTCGCCTCCCTGAACCTCAATCGAAAGCGCTTCGACGAATCCCGCGCGCTGTATAAGAAACTCCTCGCGGTCGACCCCAACAACCGCGATGCCTACTACTCGATCGGCTTTTCCATCTGGGCGCAGTGGTATCCGGCGTACTCGAAGGTCCGCGCCGATCTGGGCATGCGTCCCGAGACGCCCGGCCCCATCCTCGATCTGGCCCCCCGCAACAACCTCCGCGCCCAGTGGTGGACCCTGCTCGACGAGGGCCTCTGGAACCTCAACCGGGCTCTCGAGATCGACCCCGGCTACTCCGACGCCATGGCGTACGTGAACCTCTTCATCCGCGAACGAGCCGACCTGCGCGACACCAAGCCGGAATATGACCGCGACATCGCCGATGCCGACCAGTGGGTGGCCAAGGCCCTCGAAGCGAAGAAACTGCAAGCCGGACGGATGCAGTCCGCCTACCCACCGCCTCCGCCGCCTCCGCCTCCGCCTCCGCCCGGTAGTGCCGCGCAGGTCCCGCAGAGGATCATCGTCGGCTCCAACGTCCAGGCGGCGAAACTGATTGCCATGCCCCCGCCCGTCTATCCCGATCTCGCCCGCCAGGCGAAGATCGAAGGCGTCGTCAAGATGACCGTCGTGATCGGCAAGGACGGCCGCGTGGCCAACATCCAGATCAATGCGGGCCATCCTCTCCTCGTGCCCGCCGCCCTGGAAGCGGTCCGGCGCTGGGAATACCAGCCCACGCTCCTCAACGGCGAGCCCGTCGAAGTCCGCACCGAAGTCGAAGTCAATTTCACGCTGTCGAACTGACAAACCCCGGCAGCGCGGCCCTCATCGGCGGCCAGAGATTTTTGGCCTTCGCCCGAACAGCGGTCCCGACACCCTCGTGTCATAATTCGACTTGATGAATCCGAAGCATTTCGGACTGCTCGCCGCGGCCGCGCTCGCCGCCCTTCTCGCCCTCCGCGCCGCCACACCCGCCGCCGACACCCTCCAACGTCACCGCAATCTCGGCAAAGCCTTCTACGAGAACCCCACCACCCACGCCGAAGCCATCGCCGAACTCAAGAAAGCCCTCGACCTCGCGCCCGCCTCCCTGCCCGACAAGCTCAATTACGCCCTCGCCCTCCTTCGCGGCGGCCGCGGCCCCGAAGCCGTCGCCATCCTGCAGGATGTCCAGCGCCGCGACCCCGCCGTTCCCCATACCTGGTTCAACCTCGGCATCTACTTCAAGCAGAATAACGAGCTCGATAAGGCCGCCGCCCAGTTCGAGCGTCTCATCAAGCTGGCCCCCGGCGAGCCCATCGCCCACTACCAGCTCGGCACGCTCTACCGCGCCGATGGCCGCGCCGATGCCGCCGTCGCCGAGTTTCAGCGCGCCGCCACCCTCAACCCCCTCCTCGCCGCCGCTCACTTCCAGCTCTACAATCTCTACCGCACCACCGGCCGCCAGCCCGACGCCGCCGCCGAGCTCGCCCTCTTCCAGAAACTCAAACAGGAGGCCGAAGGCGCCGCTGTCCCCGAGGATGTCGAATGGTGCGTCTTCGCCGAACTCTACGACCCGCCGCGCCCCACCCCGACCTCCGCCGCTCCGCCCGCCTTCGACGACAAGATCCTCGGCCCCGCCACCGGCATGCTCGCCATCGATAGTTCCGGCGCCGGCCAGACCGACCTCCTCACGTGGTCCCCCGCCGGCGTCCGCCTCTACAGCCGCGGAACCGGCGCCGTCGCCGATTCGGGCCTCCAGGATATTCAGTCCCCCATCTCCATCGCCGCCGGCGACTACGACAACGACGGCCTCATGGACCTCTGTGTCCTCACCGAATCCGGCCCACGCCTCTATCGCAACGTCAAAGGCCGTTTTCAGCTCGCCGCCGCCAATCTTCCCCAGCGCCGCTTCGAAGCCGCCGTCTGGCTCGACTACGATCACGACTACGATCTCGACCTCGTCCTCCTCGGCGACGCCCCCGCCCTCCTCCGCAACCAGGGCGCCGCCGGCTTCACCGACCGCACCGCCGATTTTCCGTTCGCCGCGGGCCACCCCTGGAAAGCCTTCAAACTTCGCGCCGTTCCCGACACCAAAGCCTTCGACCTGGCCGTCCTCTACGCCGGCCGCTCCCCCATCCTCTACCGCGACCAGCTCGGTGGACGCTACACCGCGACCCCTTTCCCCGGCCCGCCGCCGTCCTCCGATATCGACGGCGACCTCCACGCCCGCATCGTCGACGGACAGGCGCATGTCCTCGTCCCCCGCCCCCGCGCCAACAGCCACTCGATTCGCATCCAACTCGCCGGCGTGAAAAGCCTCAAGCTCGCCCAGGACGCCGAGGTCGAAATCAAAGCCGGAGCCTTTTACCAGAAGCGCCTCTACGAGGGCGTCCCCCTCCTCATCGACACCGATGGATACGCCACCGTCGATGTCGTTCGCATCACGTGGCCCAACGGCCTCATCCAGAACGAGACCAATCAAGCCGCTAACAAGAGTTATAAGTACGAGGAAGCGCAGCGCCTCTCCGGCTCCTGTCCCATGATCTGGACCTGGAACGGCCGCGAATTCGAGTTCGTCACCGACGTCCTCGGCGTCGCCCCCCTCGGCGCCAGCGACGGCGAAGGCTCCTACTTCCCCGTCGATCACGATGAGTACGTCCAGATCCCCGCCGCCGCCCTCGAGCCGCGCAACGGCCGCTACGAAGTCCGCATCACCGAAGAGTTAAGCGAAGTCTCCTACATCGACCAGGTCCAACTCGTCACCGTGGATCACCCCTCCGGCCAGGAGATCTTCACCAACGAGAAATTCAAATCCCCGCCCTACCCCGAATTCCGTCTCTACACCGCAACCCGCCGTGTTTACCCCGCCTCCGATGCCGGGCGCGACCACTCCTTCGCCCGAACCCCGCTCGGCACAGCCGGCCTCCACACCCTGGAACTCGACTTTCCCGGCGCCGCCGCCGATGCCGTGCTCCTCCTGAAAGGCTGGGTCGACTGGCCCGACGGCAGCACCTTCCGCGCCGCCTCGCAGGAGCGCCGCGGCGGACTCACTCCGCCCTACCTCCAGATGCAGGACGCCGCCGGACACTGGCAGACCGTCAATCCCGATATGGGCATGCCCGCCGGCAAACCCAGAACCATCGCCGTCCCCCTCCACTTCCTTTCCTCCAGCCGCAAGCTCCGCATTGTGACCGACTTGTGCGTCTACTGGAACGACATCTTCCTCAGCGAAACCACCGCCCCGCCCGACGCCCGCCTGCATACCCTCGCCCCGCTGTCCGCCGATCTTCATTTCCGCGGCTTCTCCGCCACCCGCATCGACCGCGCCCGCCTGCGTCCCGACACGTACTTCTACAGCCCCGTCCAACCGGTCTCGTATTGGAACCCCACGCCCGGCCTCTACACCCGCTACGGCGACGTCCGTCCTCTCCTCGACGCCGTCGACGACCGCTTCGTCATCATGGGCTCCGGCGACGAGATGACCCTCCACTTCGATGTCCCCGCCCCGCCTCCCGCCGGCTGGACGCGCGACTATCTCCTCAAAGTCGATGGCTGGGCGAAAGACCGCGACCCTAACACCGCCTCGTCCACCACCGTCGAACCCCTCCCCTTCCACGCCATGTCTCGCTACCCCTATCCTCCGGCCGAGCGTTACCCGGACGACGAAGCGCACGCGCAGTACCGCCGCGATTACAACACGCGCCCCGCCCTCCGCCTCCTCCGCCCTTTGCTCACGCGCTATCGATAGTGGATCTCGAACGGCTTGTTCGTAATGAACAGGACCGTCACGTCCTGCTCCGCCGTCGCCCCGTGCTCCATGACCGACCCCTCCGGAAACCACACGAAGTGCCCCGGCCCATACCGCCCGTCGTGAGTGACCAGCGTCCCCTCCAGCACATACATCCCATGCGCGCAAGGATGTGTGTGCGTCGGATTCACGGCCCCCGCGGGATAGCGGACCAGCCGCACCTCCATGCCCGTGTCCGGGTCCACGATCAGATTCTTCCGATACAGCGAGCGGCCGATCTTTTCATTCGGGCGCTCCTCCCACGGAAGCGCATTGCTGTCGATAGCGATAAGTTCCACGCCCCTCATTATCCAGGAAGTGGTAGTGTGTCTCTCATGCTCCGGAATCTCCTCCTGCTCGCCCTGCCCTTCCTCGCCCTCGCCGAGACGCGCACCGTGATCGCGACCCGTTTCTTCAACTCGTACGACCATCGCAACGAACCCCTCGCCCGGATCCGTCCCGGCGACACCGTCGTCACCAAAACCCTCGACGCCGGCGGCTACGACGAACACACCAGGAAACTCGGCGACCGTCCCAATCCCCTCACCGGCCCGTTCTTCGTCGAAGGCGCCGAGCCCGGCGACGCCATCGCCGTCACGTTCACGCGCATGCGCCTCAATCGCAACTTCGGCTTCTCCGGCTATCGCCTCGGCCTCTACGCCATCAATCCCGAGCAGATCGAAGGCCTCTATCCCAACACCCGCCCGCGCGGCGCCGTGCTTCCCGACCGCGAAAACATCCTCCGCTGGGATCTCGACCTCGCCCGCAACACCGTCAAGCTCCACGACCCCGTCAGCAAACTCCACCCCATGGAGTTCCCCGCCAAACCCATGCTCGGCTGCGTCGGCGTCGCCGCCCCCGGCGTCTTCGGACCCCCCAGCGGCGTCTCCGGGAACTACGGCGGCAACATGGACTACAACCGCATCAACGAAGGCGCGACGGTCATCCTCCCCGTATTCCACCCCGGCGCCCTCCTCTTCATCGGCGACGGCCACGCCTTGCAAGCCGACGGCGAACCGACCGGCACAGGGATCGAAACCTCGCTCGACGTCACCTTCACCGTCGCGCTGCGAAAACGCGCCGGTGTCAACAATCCGCGCGTCGAGACCCCGGAGTATGTCATCGCCATCGGCAGCCAGCCCGAGTTCGTCACCTCCCTCGATCGCTCCCTCCGCGTGGCGACCTCCGAGATGGTGGATTGGCTCGTCCGCGATTACAAACTCGAGCCGTGGGCCGCCCACATGCTGATCGGCTATCAGGGCCAGTACGACGTCGTCACCGTCGCCGGTTCCATGGCCTTGCGCCTCCCTCGCAGCGCCGTGCCACGCTGATCGATTTGCCCAAAGTCCTGGTGATCGCGCCCCTCAGGCTACTGCCGCGCCAGCACCGCCGGCAGTACCGGATCCAGACCCTTCAAGTAGTCCGCCGATGCCGGCTCCAACACCAGGTCCGGCACGATCGTCGTCGGATCGTCTTTGAACGGGTGGAAACGCTTGGTCGAGTAACTCACCACGATCTTCGAATTCGGCAGTTCGAACCCCTTCACCTCTCCGAAGTGATTCGGCTTGCCCCCGGTCGGCTCTCCGGCCAGCGTGGCCGCCGTCTCGCTTCGCAGCCGCGCCGCATTCAGAATCGCCGATGAGAATGTCGGCCGTCCCACCAGCACATACAGGCTGCCCTTGCGATTGAACCGGCTGCCTTTCAACCACCCGATGAACGGATCGAGGATCGCCGAATTGCCGCCGCCATTGTTCCGCAGATCGATAATCAGCCGCTTCACCTCCGGCTGCGCCAGCATCCCTTTCAGCTCTTCCGCAAATTTGGAAAACGGCTTCTTCGGATCGTTAACGCACTGGTTGTACCGGAAATAAATGACGCTCCCATCCTCCAGCGCCGTCGCCGAATAAGGAGTGTTGGGCTCCCGCTGAAACAGAGGAGGTTCGCCGGCATACGCCCAGACCCACTGCGGCCGCGTGGTGTACGGCTCCAGTTCCACCGTCTTCCGGTCGAGTTCCAGCCGCACCGGCTTGCCCTCCTCCGCCGCTCCCACCTCTTGCAGCAGTTCGACCCGGATCAGCATATTCGGAATCTGCGCCTTCACTTGCGCCTCGTTCTCATGAGGCACGTATGCGCTCAGCCTCCGGCACGCCTCCTCGATGCCCAGATTGCCCACTTTCACCACTCTGCTTCCGAGCAGTTCGCGATCCTTCTCGCCCGCGCCAATGACGAAGACGCCGTCCTTATACCACCAGAAGATCAGCGGGATTCCGTGAAAGCCGCCGCGCTGAAACCGCAGGTTCGTGTGGCCGTCGCCAATCGATGCCGTAATTTTCAATAGACCGGCCCGGATGCTGCCCTCGGTCAGCGTCGGAATCCGTTCATCCAGTTCTTTCACCTCTTTTTGAAAATCGGACTTCGAGATCGTGGCGAAAGCGTTGATATGCCGCGCCGGCAGCTCGCTAGCCAGATAAGCCAAATCGGTGCGCCACTGTTCGGGCGCCAGCTGCCCGGCCGCAGTCTGCGCACGGGCGGCCGGCGGCGCCAGGAGCAGGATCAGCGGAATTGCAATCAGTCGCATTTGCGCAAGAGTAACCGACTGCGGTAACGATGTCTACCCTGAAACGCTGCCCCAGCCGCTTCGGAGTTTCAAAGCCCGAACTCGATTGTGTTCCATCTTGAATTGGATCATGATGAGGCATGGGCCGTCTCCGGAAGCGGACGATTCTGATCGTCGCGGCGCTCTCGGGAATCGGATTGTCATATCTGATTCAGCCGTTTTTCCCTCCATATCGGGCGCGTGGGAGAGTGGCGTTCATCGGGCCGGAAGACGCCCGCCAATTCAATCGGGATATCGACAGTCTGGCGCAATCGGTGATCCGGTCGCGGCGAACCCCGCATACCGGCAACGTCGGCATGATGTTGAAACATCCGGGCGGGCGCGAAAATCAGCTCGAGATCGTCATCCGGTCACAAGACCGTGAGTTTTCCCGCTCGGTCGTGGACGACCTCCTGAGCCATGCGCGGGAAGCCGGCGGCGCCAACGTGGAAGCGATCGCGATCCCGCGGCGCGATCTTCTCGCCGAACCGTCGCCGCCGGTGCTCGTCGCCGGAATCGCGCTGGCTTGGTGGATCGGCTTTATGTTCGTTCGCCGTTTCTCTGATCCGGAAGAGGCCCCATAGCCTCGTCTCAACACGGCTTGCGGGTGAGATAGTACGTGCTCACGCCGGGATCGTCGTGAACGTCCTCGAGCACGAGACCCTGCTCGACGATCAATGCCCGATAGCTCGGAACCGCGTAATAGCGAAACGTCACGCCGTTCATCGTGCCCGTGATGCCGGCATCGTCCACGCCGTCGATTTCGGCCCCCGTGAAGAGAAATGGCGCGCCCGGCTTGAGCACGCGCGACACGCTCGCCAGCACCGCGGCCTGACCGAGACGTGGGAGGTGAAACATCATCCCCCACGAAACTGCCGCGTCGAAGCCGCCATCCGCGAACGGACACCAGCGGGCGTCGCCGCGCACGGCCGGCGTGCCCGGCAGGTTGACCCGGAACCTCGCCAGCATCCCCGCGGAGCTGTCCAGGCCCACCACGCGATGGCCGGCGTTCACGAGCGCCTTGCCGATCGGCGCACCGTTGCCGCAGCCCGCGTCCAGAATCCGCGCGTGCGCCGGCAACGTGGCGGCGACGGCGAGCGCTTCCGCGACGCCCGCGGTCCGCCCGCGGTCGGACGGATACCAGCCGGCAATCAGGTCGTACTCGCGCATCTCCGCGACCGATTGTACATGACGCCGGCCGCGTTTACTGGAGCCGGAACTCCATCGCGTGGAAATCGAGAATGAAGCCTCCCGTCAGCGCGTCCATGCCGAGGATGCCGTCGCGAAACTCCGCCTTCCCCGCCGGTCCCTTGCCGAGCAGGTTCAGGCCCTGCAAATAGAAGGTCCGCCCCCGGATCGCGAACTCCATGTTGGGCACGAAATCGGCTTCGCGCCGCTCCGAGCCGCCGCCGCCGGAGAAGACCGCCGCCCGGCTGCCGCCCAACTGGTTCCGCTCCCACGGGGCCAGCACGTCGCGCATCGACGGGTAGAGCAACGTCTTCGTCAACCCGGTGTCCAGCATCATCTGCAATTGCTTGCCCAGGTGCGCCACTTGCACAATCGGGTTGAGTCCGTCAAAAAAGAGGTTCGGGGCTTCCTGCGCCGGCCCCGCCTTCGCCGTCCCGTTCAAGGCGATCGCCCCGTCTGCCGCGACCTCCAGCCGCCCGAGAGAACGCATCGCGGGAAAACCCAGAATCCCCTGAATCTGATGGTGCGCCATCAGGAGCGCCTGGTCGGGCAGCACCAGAAACACGACATTGTGGAGACGCGCCGCTCCAAACCGCAGTTCGCTGGCGACCGCCAGCCGCGTCGCGGTCTTGGCGTCCGTAAATCCCCGGGCGTAGCCTTGCACATCGCGAATGGCAAGCCCCATCCGGCGCGCCTCGGACTCGGTCACGGTGGAGAAGTTCGCGCCCGTATCGAGAAGCCACTCGCCGTGTTGCGGCCCGATCTCCACCGGAACCTCCCATATGCCGAGCTGGTTGCGCCGCGCCCGGACCGGCGCGGGCGGACCGAACTCGACGGACGGCGCGGCCACGTCGCGCAACGATTCGAGCAGTCCTTTGACATTCCCGCTGTCCGCACGCCCGGCAACGCTATCGGGAGTCTGCCGCAACGCCGCGGCCAGCTCGGTAGCCGCCTGCCCGTATTCGCCGAGCCATGTCAGCGCCGAAGACAGCTCGTAGCGGGCCTTCACCTCCATCTCGGGCGCCGGCTTCGTCGCGAGGAAGGCGCGGAACTGTCCGATCGCCTCACGCTCGTGGCCAAACCGGCTCGTGGTGATCGCGCGGTAGTAGGCCAGAGCGCCGGCGGCTTCTCCGCCCGCCTGCTCCAGCATCGTTCGCACGGCGAACATCCGATGGGTCTCTTCGAGTTGACGCAACTGCCCAGGCTCGGCGGCTGTGAGGGTTGCGCAATACGCGACGGCAAGAAGGTAGCGCATGACCGCGACACATATCACGCCGCGATTCAGCAGGCAAAGGCGGACAATCAAACGCGCACGAACCATCCGCGGCGGTGCAGCGCCCACGCCAACCCATACAGCACCAGCACGTACGCGATCGCGTAAAGCAGGGAGGCATTGTAGGGCGGGGCCAAAGAGGCGAAGAGGTGATCGTAGAGCCATCCGCGGAGCGCCACTCTTTCCCCCGCGGCCGTCCAATGAACCCAACTGAGAGCTTCATCCAGAAATTCGCTCGCCAGATAAATCACGATCGCGTTCCTTCCCAGGATGACCAGGGGCCTGACCGCGCGGCGCTGGCCCAAACCGTCCACCACCCAAAGGAATCCCGCGAAGAGAACGCAATCCAGACCGCCCATGAAGAGCGCGAAGGAATCGGTCCAGAGCTTCTTGTTGATCGGCAGCCACGTGTTGATGACGAGCCCCGCCGCCAGCAGAATCGCGCCCAGGCCGGCCAGCCGCAGGCAGCGCTCCCCGAGACTGCGCCGTAAGCCGGCGATATGCCCCGCCAGCAAACCGAGCAGGCAGGTGGCGATGGCCGGCAGCGTGCTCACAACCCCCTCCGGGTCCCATGTCTTGGTCGGAAGATAATTATGCGAGCCGAGCACGATGCGATCCACGTAGTGCGCGAAGTTGCCCTCCACATCCAGCCGCCCGGCCCCATAACCGGGCACAGGAGCGAACGCCATCATCAGCCAGTAACCGGCCATCAGCGCCACAATCCAGACGATCTGTCCCCGCACCCTGGTAGTGAGATAAATCCCGGCCGCCGCCGCATAACAGATGGCGATGCGCTGCAGCACCCCGAGGATCCGCTGCGTCGAGAGATTGAACCCCGGATACACATACACCAGCACGCCGAGCGCGAACAGAATGGCGGCGCGGCGCAATGCCCCACGGAACAGCGCGGCGCGGGAATCGCCGCGCGCCAGCCGCCGCCCCAGCGAGAGCGTCATGGCAACGCCGACGATCCAGAGGAAGGACGGGAACACCACGTCGGTCGGGGTCCAGCCATTCCACTTGGCGTGTTCCAGCGGCCAATAGACATGGTCGCCATCGCCGGGCGAATTGACCAGAATCATGAACGCCATGGTGGCCCCGCGGAAGGCGTCGAGCGAAACCAGCCGCCCGGCCGTGCTCGCCTGTGCCGCGTTGGCCGCCGCTGAGAGCGCTGTGGACGCTTGGGACATCACCGAGATCTTACTGTAATTTCGCTCTCCGGAGCGGATTTGACGCCAGCCGGTATCATATCGGTAGTGCCCCGTCGTCCTCAACTCGTGCAACTGCGCCTTGAGAACCAAAAGGCAGATGACGACTCTGGCTCACAGCAAGGCGTATCTGCTGGCGAGTTTTCGAACTGGCTTCGCGCCGCCGAGGCGGCCCTGGGCTCTGACAAAAACGGAACCGATGTGCCGTGCGGTTCGTGCAGAGGGTGTTGCCGCTCGTCCATGTTCATACACATTGGGCCGGAGGAGGTGGAGACGATCCGGAGGATTCCGCAAGGGCTTCTATTCCCGGCTCCTGGTTTCCCGAAAGGACACGTTTTGATGGGCTACGGCGACCAAGGGCAATGCCCGATGCTCGTAGATGGTGAGTGTTCGATCTATGAATATCGTCCTCAAACTTGCCGTGACTATGACTGCCGGATTTTCGCTGCAACTGGTCTGGCCGTTGACGAACGCAATCAACCCGAGATAGCGCGTCGCGTTGGGGCATGGCGGTTCCGCTACAGGGGGAAAGGCCATAAGTTGCAGGCTGCGCTGCGTCGGGCTGTTTCCTTCCTCCAGGGCAACAGAAACCGGTTTCCGAAAGGGAGCTTGCCCAGTCAGCCAGGTCCTCTGGCCGCCACCGCGGTGCGGATTTACGGGCTCTTCACAGGGGACACTCAGCTTGCAGATGCCGCGATGATCCGGCAGATAGTGGCCGTTCTGCGGCGCCGCTCCCTGAAGCGATAGGTCACAATCAACCGGCTACGCCGAGCTTCCCGGCGAATGCGCCTCCTCAGGCGCCTTTATAGTTGAGCACCGGCCGAAGGGTGCGTGTGACCTTCACGAGTTCCTTCTGCGCCCTGAGCACGGCGCGGATGTCCTTATATGCGGAAGGAGCTTCGTCGCGAAGTCTTCCCGCCAGGCGAGAGTCATACCAGACTCCCGCCATCTGGCGGTGGAACTCCCCTTCGGATACTCGTCCGCGGGCCGCCGTCCGGCTGAGCATCCGCCCCGCGCCGTGAGCGCTGGAGCACAGCGCTTCCTCCACTCCACGTCCTTCGACATGGAAGCTGAGGCTGCCCATCGACCCCGCCAGCACTCCCCTTTCGCCCAGCCTGGCGGACATGGCGCCCTTTCGATGCACCCAGAGATCGCGCCCGCCATGGCGTTCGAGCGAAACATGGTTGTGGTCGGTCGTGATGGCCGTCTCCCAGCAGACGTGCGCGCCCAACCGGTCAGCCAGCACACGACCCGCCTCCTCCGCCATCGCCCTCCGCGATGCGTCGGCAAATCGCCGGGCCCAGGAGGCGTCGTGAAGGTATTCAGCGCCGCTGTCGGAGTTGGCGTCGAACGCGCGCAGCCGGCTATCTACGGATGGCGCGCGCGCCAGATGGTGGTCGCGGATCGCCTGGCCGAGCGCCCGCGAACCGCTATGCGCCATGAGCCACAGGCGGTCGTTTTCGTCCGCCTGGATTTCGATGAAGTGGTTTCCGCTGCCGAGCGTTGCGAATTCGATCGCGCCGTCCGTCCGCCGGACCGACTCAGGGACCGCATGGCTGAGCCTGGCGCTCGCCAGGTCCCCGGGTTGAGGAAGGATCGCGCGGCGGTTGCGGCGGCGAGCAGGCACGGCGCGGCAGAGGTCGCGCAAAACCTCACCGGCGGCTCGCGGATTGTTCAGGACGCCCGCCTCGACGTCCAGGCCCACGGCCAACATGCCACATCCGATGTCGCCGCCAACCGCCTGCGGATAGATCAGACAGGACGTCGCGATCACAACGCCAATGCACACGTCCGCGGACAGATGCACGTCGGGCATGACAGCGACCTGTTGGACATCCGGCGCGCGCCGGAGTCGTTCGATCGCCTCGGACACCTCATGGCCCATGGGCGCCGCCAGCCAGGTCCGGACGGGAGCAATCGACGTTTCACTCATTCGTCGCCTCCCTCCGAAAAGGCCGGCACGAAAGACAATTCCGGCGCCCGCTTCCGGCTGATGCCGAGGGCCACCTCCGAACGGAGCCGCGGAGCGCCCCGGTGTAGCGCGCGGATCGCATCGGTGACAGGCCGCCCGTCCGGGATGACCACGTGCGCCAGAAGGCGCCCGCAATCCGGGGCCGGAGAAACCTCCTCGACATACAGCCCACCAAGGTCGCCCTCGGCGCTGAGGTTTTCGAGCGCGAGGTTCAAAGCTCGCTGTACTTGCCGGCAGAACTGCCGGGTCTTCCGCTCCGCCTGCCGGCCGGAAGATTGCTTGCTGGACTTGCCTTCGCTCAGAGCCTCGGCGAAGTCGGGATCGATGCGCTGTGATTCTCTGGAACGGCGGTAATGCTGTTTCAAGACAAAGCTCCCCTATGTGCGCGGAATTCGCGCCTGGCCTGTGCGCACACAAGTGCGCGCAGGCAGTCAACTTGTTGGTTGAGTGCGCCGGGAGCAGCCCAATTCAGCCGGCTGGTTTATGCGGCGGCGGGCAGGCTCGACGGCATCGGGTAGTGTGCAATAGGGGACATAGTCTACTCCGCTCTTACGTCGAATCTCAGGATAGCGGAACGCCCGGCGAGCGCACGTATCCTGAGACAACATTATCGCCGGGGCGCGGCTTTGATGCAAGGGTTACGACGATTCCACGCCCAGATCGCGATCCAGCCACGCAAGCGCCTTTTTGATGTAGTGCTCCTTCTCGCCGCGCAACGGCCGTACGATCTCCTGAATCGCCCCCCGCCGCGCCGGCTGCTTGGCATAATGCGTCAGGAGGACGATGGCCAGCCGCCGGGGCCACATCGCCGGCGAACGCGCGAGCCGCTTGGCCACCTCAAAAATCTGCCCCTCGTACTTCGTCGCGATCGCCTTGACCGATTGCATGCCGATCGTATCGCAGACCGCCCAATCCGCGACCCCGGAAGCGAACTCCTCGACCAGCGCCAGCGTCTGGTCCCCGTCCGTCCGCGCAACCGCCCCGAGCAGTTTGGCGGCGAGCAGCCGTTCTTCAAACGCTCCCGACTCCCACAAGGCCCTCACCAACGCAAAGCCGCCGCCCTTGTACTTCCGGGCCAGATCGTTGACGGCCGGCAGCCGGACGCCATAGACCTTCACGGAAGTGGGAACGAACTTCCGCGACGCTGCCGCGGCGTCCCCTGTAGCGGCGTTCCGCAACGCGAGCTGGACTTCCGAGAGGGCTCGAGCCGTATGATCCATGGGCATCGTCGGGAATAACGCGCCAAGCCGCGCGCTATCAATCGCCCCCCGCTACCGTGCGGCGCGCAGAGTGCTCAGAACGCGCTCGCCTTCCTCGACCTGCTCCTCCACGCGGATTGTGCCATTCAGAAGGTACAAGAGCGCCAGCGGGAGTCCGACAACACTGATGCAGAGAAGCCAAAAATACAACCAACTGCCCATAAACTCATGCCGCGCGATCGTCGTCATTTCATACTCCTGAAATACGAGCCGGGGCGTCGCCGGGATTGCCCGGAGTTCCTTGAAAGTCGCGACCCCTGAGTCACTACTTTAGAGCCCCTGTCTCCTCTTGGCAACGCCCGACCTATTTAGAGCGCTGAATTCGCGGTGAGTCTCCGCAGGTCATACCACGGATTTGCGAAAGGGGTCGAAGCAATTCGGCACGTTTCTTTTCGCAAACAGTTCCACCAAGCGATCAGGCCCGCGATCTACTGCGAACTCCCGCTCCAAAGGCGTGATCGGCATGACGCTAAGAACAAGCTGGCCGGCTGGCGTGCAGGCGCATAACCGTCCCATCTCAATTCTGTCGGACAGTGATCGGGCCGGTAACGATCGGGACGGAAAGCTCTTCAGAATAGCGCCGGATGGAGCTTCTTTCGGGAACCCGAAGACTCCCGCTTGGATCTGCGGCGGCTCCTCAAGCTGTCGGGGCATTCATGCCCAAGCCTCGTCGATCTTTAGTAACCGACGCCGTTGATCGTTAGATGATCGCTGAGGGCCTCTTGTTCAAGCGAAGTAAGATTGATGCATGTCACACAGGAAAACTGTCGAAGATGCTCTCGCCTGTTTTGCTGACCCGTCTCGCCGCGATGCATACTTCGATCTGTATTCCGAGGACGTTGTCCTCCACGGCTATGACGGAGTCGAACCGGGGCTCGATAGCGTGAAGCGATACTACGCCGGAATCTGGGCCGTCTTTCCAGACGCCCGTGTCAATGTAGAGGAAATGATCGAGATCGACGATCGCGTCGTTCTTCGTTTCATCATGACAGGCACGCACAGTGCGCCGTTTCTCGGTCTAAATGCAACAGGCAGGTCCGTCCGCCTTCCAGGCATGACCATCCTCCGCTTCATGCATCAAAAATGCGTTGAACGCTGGAGCGTAACGAATTCTCTCTCTCTTCTGACGCAACTCGGAGGATTCCCGGTGAACCGGTAAGATGTGTCATTCCTGGCCAGTTCTCCGGTCCTTCGGCCGGCGCTATCGAGAAATATCTCGGCTTGAAAGTGATTGCACGCAAAGTGCCGGACGAAACGTTGGTGATCGACCGCTTGGACCGCACGCCGGTCGAGAAGTGACCGGTGACGCCCTGCGTAGCCATCGTCAAAGGGATTTGGGCGATTAATTCTCGGATGGCTGCTCGACGCGATCGACAACAAGGTAATCCACCGGGGCCTTGTCCGCTTCCAATTGGAGTCCAAGCTGCCGTTGGATGTCGGTGAAAATTGCGGCCGAGAACCACTCGGAAAGTGCGGCTTTCTCGGCTTCAGCCGGGAGATTGGACTTCAAGACGAAATCGTATGATCCCTTAAGGCCCGTCAGATCCACCACGGGGCGGTCCATACGAACCGATAGCATGGAGGCGAATCGTGCCATCTCCAAGTTCTGGCATACAAACCCATTCAGGCTGAGCGCACTGGCCGGCTCTCCTTCAGCCGCCGACTCATGCAGTTTTGGCTCACCTTTGGCGATGACCAACTTGTAGACCGGCACGACTTTAGATTCATGGTGGAGTGCCAGCTTGAAGCGGTTTTCCAATAGGTTCCGAAGCATCGATCGGATCTCCTGCTTCGGAACCGCGTGGCCTGCACGTGCGGCAATATCATAAAAGTAAGTTGTTCCTGATGGCGAGAAAAAGAGATCGCTGATGTGTGCATCCGAACTCGAGATTCGAGCGTAGGGCGCCTCGTAGGCTTCTCCAATGATCCATATCAACGGAACATTTCCAAAGTCGATTCCCGCCGGGCTGTAGCGCAACCTGGGTGGGCCGCCGGTTTTGTTCCGCTTTATCGAGGCCACCTCGAACGCCCTCGTCGGAGCAGAAGGTTCCTGGGACTGCGCACGAACTACCGGCGCATACACCGTACCGATTGCAATCGGCCCGAGCACGGCGATCATGCCCAGAGCCATCAGCAGGGATTTCCGGATGGGGTCGAGCTCTCGCCCGACACGACGGGCCATGATTTGGCCGATTCGCTTTTTCAGATCAGAGCCAGTCACGCCCGATACGCAGGCCACTGGTGCTTCGAAGTAAAACTTGCAGACATTGAGAATCCCTTCTGCATAAATCCGTGGATCACCGCCGAGCCGCAAGACCTCCTCGTCGCAGGCGCGCTCCCGCTCGGTCACGATCCGCTTCCCGACCCACCACACAAGAGGGTGAAACCAGAAGACGGTCTCCACGAACATATGCACCGCAGCGATGAAATTATCCCGGTGCCGGACGTGGCACAGCTCGTGCGCAACGATGGAGTCCAGTTGCGCCGGAGTCAAACGGTCGAAGATGCCTTCAGGCAGTAGCAACACCGGCCGGACCACACCGAAAATCGCCGGCTCGACAAGCACAGGAGAGCAGACTGCTGGCACAGGTATTTCCAACGGCAATGGTAGACCGGCATGCGCGGCATCACGGATACGCCGCCACCGAATCCACCACGCGCCGCTAATCCCTAG
>CAZSQK010000122.1:0-21810 GCA_964608645.1 uncultured Solibacteraceae bacterium
CTTCGATGCCTCGTTCGGCGCGCTCTCGGACGCCACCCGACGCGGCGTTCTGGAGCAGCTCGGGCGTGCCGACGCTTCGATCACGGCCCTTGCCGAGAAGTTCCACATGACCCTCACGGGCATGAAGAAACATGTAGGCGTCTTGGAACATGCGGGGCTGGTCACCACGGAGAAGGTCGGGCGTGTGCGGACCTGCAAGCTCGGCCCACGCGGACTGCAAGAAGAGGCGGCATGGATCGAGAAGCGCCGCCAGCTCTGGAGCGCACGCTTCGACGAGTTGGACCAGGTAGTCGAAGAATTGAAACTAAGGGAGAAAGTCGATGGACGAAAGAAGAGAAAGTGAGGCTACCCCCACGAAGAACCGCACGGTGGTGGAACGGAAGTCCGAGCGCGAGCTCGTCACGACGCGAACCGTCAACGGCCCTGCGCGCCTCGTGTTCGAGGCGTGGACCAAGGCAGAACTGTTCAGGAGGTGGTGGGCGCCAAAGTCGTATGGTCTTACCTTACTTTCCTGCGAGATGGATGTTCGTGTTGGAGGCAGGTACCGTTTGGTGTTTAGCCACCAGGCTTCGACCATGGAGTTCTTCGGCACGTACCGCGAAGTGACACCGCACTCGCGCCTCGTTTGGACGAACGAGGAAGGTGACAACGGCGACACCGTCACCACGGTGACCTTCGATGAAGACGCCGGCAAGACGTTGTTGGTCGTGCACGATCTCTATCCCTCGAAGGAAGCGCTCGACGCCGCGGTCGCCTCCGGATCGACGGGCGGGATGCCTGAGACGCTCGACCAACTTGACGAGCTTCTCGTCAGCCTGGCATCCAGCTCGGTGACAAAATGACGCGATCAACCCATCAATCAACGCAGCGCGGGGCCGGCCGCCAGGGTAAGAAAACCGCCCCAGGCAAGACCCCGGCGAAGCTGCTGGTCGCCATGACTGGCAAGGCAAGCGCCGCGAAGACCGCAAAAGGCGCCGCACCCGTGTTCGCGTACATCGCTAGCTTGCCGCAGCCGCAGCGCGGCATCGCCGAGCGCATCGATGCCCTGGCGGCCAAAACGTTGCCGGACATCCAGCGAGCGGTGAAGTGGGGCATGGCGTACTACGGGGTCGAAGGGGGCTGGTGCTTCTCTTCCGGCGCCTTCGTCGGCCATGTGAAACTGATGTTCATTCGCGGCACGGAGATCAAGCCGGAACCGCCTGTGACGCCGATCGGGATGGGCAAATCCACCCGCGGAGTCGAGTTGGCATCCGTTGACGATTTCGACGAGCCCCAATTGGCGTCGTGGATGAAGCAGGCCGCCACCATGCCCTTCGTCGGGGGAAAGAAGCGCTGACTACGCCGTGGCGCAGCCTTGAGGACGCCTCGCCAAACAGTAGCAGTCAAAACCAGCCCAAGGACATCGCGCACCGGCGCGGCTGGAACGGCCTGCGACAATTTTCAATCCGTGGTATATCTGAGGCACTGTGAGAAATCTTGCTCCCCGGACCGCTCGCACAGTCGTCCTCTTACTACCCTATCTGGCCCTCTTGGCGCAGGATGCCCAGGACGTTCCGCAGAGAATTGGAGCCCTGGAACAGCAGGTACAGAAGTATCTCCAGGAACAAAAGCCACTGCTCGCCATTCCCGTTCTGCGCGATATCGTCGCGATCGATCCGAGGAACCTCAACGGTCAGGCGAACCTCGGCGTGCTCCTCTGCTTTCAAGGCAATTACACCGAAGCGGCCCCCCACCTGCGGACCGCCCTGGAGATGCAACCCGATCTGTGGAAAATCGAAGCGCTATTGGGAATCTCCGAGAAGCGGACCGGAAATGTGCGCGAAGCACAGAACCATCTCGAGCGCGCATTCTCCAATCTTGACGACAAGAAGATTCAGATGGAGGCGGGTCTGGAACTGATCGAGATCCATTCCGCGGCGGCGCAATTCGAGAAAGCTCTGTCCGTGGCCGGGAAACTCCAGGAACTGGCCCCTCAGAATCCCCAGATCCTGCTCATCACGTATCAACTTTCGCGCCAGATGATGGATCAGAGCCTTCTCACCATGATGACGGCCGCGCCGGACTCCGCGGAGATGCACATGATTATGGCCGGCGAACTTGGCCGCCAGGGGGACCACCCCGTTTCCGTCGCTCAATATCGCGAGGCCCTCAAGTTGAATCCGCTGCTCCCGGGAGCGCATTTCGAGCTGGCCGAGCAACTGCGGACGTCTCCGGATCCCGCATTCAACGCGCAGGCCGAAGAGGAGTACAAAGCCGCCATCCGGGTCAATCAATTCGATGGGCTGGCTTGGCGCCAGCTCGGCGGAATCCTGTCGGACAAGGGTGAATTCAAAGCCGCGGAGGAGGATTACCGAAAGGCGCTCGCCCTACAGCCCAAGGACTCGGACGCGAAGACCGGTTTGGCGATCGTGCTAATTTCTACCAACAGACCTGACGAAGCCACTTCCCTTCTGGAAAGCGCAGTCAAGGACGACCCGACCAACATGGTGGCACACTACCGTTTGAGCATGCTGTATCGTCGTGCCGGCCGCAGCGCGGATGCCGATCGTGAGATGGAACGGTTTCATCACTACCAGGATGTAAAGACCAAACTCGGCAGAGTCTTCAAACAGCTGGCCGGGCGACCCAACCAGATGTGAAGTGCCGTCCACAAGCCAATCCGGCGCGCGCGCCCGCGCGGCAATCCTAAGCGTCTCCATCCTGGGACTCTGCCTTTACGCCCAGCACTCCTCGCCCAACGCTCCCGCCGGTGGAGTCGCGCTTCCCCAACTCGCGGATATCACCGCCTCCACGCGAATTCGCTTCAATCACCGCGCCTCCCCGGACAAGAAATACATCGTCGAGTCGATGAGCGGCGGCGTGGCTCTGATCGACTACGATCGCGATGGCTGGCCCGACATCTACTTCACCAACGCGCCCGATGTCGATATGCAGTTGGCCGGCAAGAAAGCTCGTAGCGCGCTGTTCCATAACAATCATGACGGCACCTTCACCGATGTGACCGACAAGACCGGCGTAGCCGACCCCTGCTGGGCGAACGGCGCCGTCGTCGGCGACTACAACAACGATGGTTGGCCCGATTTGCTGGTGACTTGCTTTGGGGGCGTGGTCCTCTACCGCAACAACGGCGGCGCGTCGTTCACCAACGTCACCAGGGAAGCGGGACTGGGCGGCGACACCATGTGGGCCATGGGCGCCGCCTTTGGAGACTACGACGGCGACGGCCTCCAGGACCTGTTCGTCTCCCACTACGCCGCCTACGATCTCCATGACCTCCCCGCCTTCGGCTCGATGGTCAATTGCACGTATCACACCATCAAAGTCCAATGCGGCCCCGCCGGGCTCAAAGGCTCCCCGGACAACCTGTATCACAACAACGGCGATGGAACCTTCACCGACGTGTCGAAGCAGGCCGGCGTCGATGATCCGCAGAAGCTGCTCGGCCTCACCGCCGTCTGGTCGGACTTCGATAACGACGGAAGACTCGAACTCTTCGTGGCCAACGACGGCGCGCAAAATTATCTCTACAAGAACGAAGGCAAGGGCCGATTTACCGAAGTCGGCTTCCAGGCCGGTGTGGCTCTGGACGAAAACGGCCAGGCCCTGGCAAATATGGGCCTGGCGCTCGGCGACTATCTGCACACGGGGCGCCCTTCCATCGCCATCACCCACTTCAGCGAACAATACCTGGAACTCTTCCGCAATGATGGCAACCTGAGTTTCACCGACGTCTCGAACATCTCAAGAATCGCCCGCGCCACCACTCACGTCGTCGGTTGGGGAGACGCCTTCTACGACATCGACAATGATGGATGGCTTGATCTCATCGCGGTCAACGGCCACGTGTACCCGCAGGTCGATCAGGCCAACCTCGGAATCCATTTCCGCGAGCCTGGTCAGCTTTTCCTGAATCAGCGGGACGGCACATTCCGCGATGGGAGCGATCAGGTGGGGGCGGCCTTGAAGGTTCCGCGTGTGGGACGAGGCCTCGCAATCGGCGACCTGTTTAACGATGGCGTCCAGGAAGTTGTGGTCGAGAACCTCGAAGGCGAGCCGGTGATCTTTCGTCCTGAAGGTGGACCCCACAACCACTGGATCAGCCTCGAATTCGCCGGAACCAAGAGCAACAGGCTAGCCCTGAATGCGCGCGCAACTGTCACCGCTGGCAAACTCATCCAGACCGACGAAGTGAGGAGTTCGGGGAGCTATCTGTCACAGAGCGACCTGCGCCTCCACTTCGGCTTGGCCGATCAGCGGCGCGCAGACAAAGTAGAAGTCTTCTGGCCGTCAGGGGAGACTGAAGTCTTGACCAATCTCGAGGCGGACCGCTTCTACTGCGTCAAAGAGGGTGCGGGCGTAGTTCCCTGTGAAGGAATCCGGCCCCGGCCGGCTCCGGCAGCGAAATAGGAAGGCCGCCGCCGAGTGCAGCTAGACAACAAAAATTTAGGAAAAAAAGATCTCATTGTAAGCGATTTCAAGTATAATCACCCCAGAAGTACTCTTCCGCTTCGGGGAAGATACGAACGGCTTCGGGGTGACATGTGGCAGTACTTTCGACCGCTCTCAGGCAGCGCAGCGGCTTGGCGACGCCTGCCATCGCACTTGCACTCGGGATGTCAGCGCCGAGAGTGGCTGCGCCATCCCTTACAGCCATTATTTCGGGGATTTGCGGGACGGATAGCGGGCTGCCGTGCCCGGCATCCCGTAAGCCTCATCAGCGACACCAGAGGCACACGGCTCCCGGATGCCATTTCTGGGACCAACGGCGGCAATTTCGGGTTACCCGGCATTCCGTCCGAGATCTACACTCTGGGACTCGCTCCAAGGACCTAAACCACAGGTGTGATTGTAGTCTCCATCAGCGTACAGTCACGCAGAAGGACGAGGGCAAAAGAAAATGAGTGGTAGTTTTGTCGTGGCTTGGGCTATTTATCGACCGCGCACTGGCATGGCAATGCTTGCTATGGCGCTTGTGCTCGGGATGTCGATTCCTAGGGCGGCTGCGCAATTGACGATGGGGACGGTTTCGGGGACGATCCGGGACGCCCAGGCGGCTGCGGTGCCCGACGTCACCGTCAGCCTCGTCAGTGAAACTCGAGGCACCCGGCTCCCCAATGCCATCTCCTCAACCAGCGGCGATTTCGCTTTTCCCAACGTGCCGCCCGACACCTACACCCTGGAGATTTCCCAGAAGGGTTTTAAGACGCTCAAGCGCACGGGCATCGCCGTGAGCCCCGGCGACCGCGTCGGCCTTGGCGCCCTGACGATCGATGTCGGCGCAGTGACCGAGGCCATCACGGTCACCGCGGAAGCGGCGCTCTTGCAGACCCAGAGCGCGGAACGGTCGTCCACGATTGCGCAAGCCCAGGTCCAGAACATCCCGCTCGCGACCCGGACCTTCACGAACCTGATCGCCGTAGTTCCGGGCGTCGGTGGCTCCTCGTCACAGCCAGCCCGCGTCGGCGACTCGAGCTCCTATTCAGGCGGCAACGCAAACATCATGATGGACGGTGTTTCCACGATGGATTCCGGCAACAACGCCCTCGCCATTGCGGTGAATACGGAAGCGATCGCGGAGATTAAGATCATGGTGTCGAACTACCAGGCCGAGTACGGCCGGCAAAGCGGCGTGCAGATGAGCGCCGTCACCAAGAGCGGCACGAACCACTTTCATGGCACGGGCTTTATGATCATGCGCCGGTCGGGGTGGAATGCCAGGAACAAGGTTGACATCCTCAACGGCAACTCCAAGGCATACTTGAGGCAAAAAGATTTGGGCTTCACAGTCGGGGGACCCATCGGGAAACCGGGCCACGACAATAAGCTGTTCTTCTTCTACAGCCATGAGTTCGACCCCCGCTCCATGACGGTGACGGGCGGCAGCGTTGTGAACTACCGCTTTCCGACCGCGGCGGAGCGCGCCGGCGATTTTTCGCAATCGGTCGACAATAACGGCAACCTGTATCCCTTCATCAAGGACCCGCTTTCCAGCAACGCGTGCTCGGCTTCCAACTCATCCGGCTGCTTCAAGGACGGCGGCGTCCTGGGAAAGATCCCCTCCGACCGCCTCTACGGTTTAGGGCTGAAGATCCTGAATTTGTACCCCATGCCGAACCTCGCCGCAACCAACCTCCCCTACAACTACACGGGGACATTGGCGCCGCAAAGTATCATGTCGCAGGAACCGATCGCGAAAATCGATTATCAGCCCTTTCAAAAGCTGAGAGTCTCGGGCAAGTTAACCCTGTGGGAGCAGCCCGCCACTGTGCAACAAGGCACCCTTCCCGGCTTTAACGATACCCAGGTGTACAAGAAGTGGTTTTACATGTGGGCCAGCACGGTCAGCTACAGCATCAATCCGACCACGTTCGTGGAGGCCACCATTGGCCGCACCCGGAACGACTTGGCAGGCTGCTTTGGGCCCACAAATGGGGTCGCGCCGGG
Organism: uncultured Solibacteraceae bacterium; assembly: GCA_964608645.1. Taxonomy (GTDB): domain Bacteria; phylum Acidobacteriota; class Terriglobia; order Bryobacterales; family Bryobacteraceae; genus CAZSQK01. The sequence goes on from CAZSQK010000122.1 coordinate 6,445, forward strand.
CTTCTGCACAAGCTCCCTGCCCATGAACAAGATCGCCAGCCTGTCGGGAGCCGGACTGACAGGTCTGCCCCAACTCTTTCCCAATTCCGGCACGCTGAACACCAGCTATTACGCCTACCAGGCCATGCAGTCAATGAAGCCGCCGATCTGGGATGGGACCAAAATGAGCCTCGTCCCCCAATTCTCCTGGGGAGGCCGCATCGCCAACGGGCCCCCGAACTTTCCCTTCCCCGGCTGGCTGAATACCAACCAGAACAACGATTTTGCGTTGAGTGTCACGAAATTGAAAGGCAGCCACACTCTCAAGGCCGGCCTTTACTACACCCACAGCTACAAGGCGCAGCAATCCTTGGCGGGGACGTGGCAGGGCTCCATCAGCTTTGCCAATGACACCAACAACTCGCTGGACTCCGGCTTCGGCTTCGCCAACGCGGCGCTGGGCGTTTTCACCTCATACACCCAGTTGTCAAAGTACGTCGAGGGAAATTACGTCTACCACAATATCGAAGGGTTCATCCAGGACAACTGGAGGGTCACTCCTAGACTCACCCTGGACTTCGGCGTACGCCTTGTCCATCAACCGCCGCAGAACGACAAGCTGGGGCAGGGCGTGAACTGGCTGCCCGACAAATGGAGCCTGGCCAGTGCGCCGCTCTACTATCAGCCGGGCTGCGCGACAACCGCGCCGTGCAGCGGCTCGAACCGTCAGGCGAAGGACCCGCGGACCGGACAACTACTGGGCGCCAATACAGCCGTGGCGATCGGCACGCTCGTGCCCGGTACGGGGAACACCCTCAATGGCATCTACCCCTCGGGAACGGACCCCGTGCCCAGCACCACTTACTACTGGCCGGCGCTCCGCCCGGGGCCCCGTTTCGGAATCGCCTACGATGTCAAAGGTAGGCAGAAGCTCATTCTCCGCGGCGGCGCCGGACTCACTTTCGATCGTCCCTCCGGCAACACCGTTTTCAGTCTGATTGCCAACCCGCCCAACGAATTGAACCAGACGTTGTATTACTCCCAGTTCCAGACAATGGGCGGGCTGACGACCTCGAGCGCTCCCAATCTCAATGTTTACCAACTCCATAGCGGGCTCCCCAGTACCTGGAGCTGGAGCGGCGGTGCGCAGTATATGCTGCCCGGGAACACGATGCTCGATGTCTCCTACACCGGCTTGCACAGCTACAACATCGTCGAACAGGTCAACATCAACACCGTCGATATGGGCGGGGCGTTCTTGGCGGGTAACCAGGACCCGACGGTCACCAGCTCGCTTCCTGGCGGAGCGGCCGTGACACAAAACATGATGCGCCCTTACCGCGGCTACGGCAGTATCAACATGATGCTTCCCCGCGGCTTCATCACCTCGCACACTGTGCAGATCGCGCTGAGTCACCGCTTTAGCCACGGACTGCAATTCGATGTCAATGACACGATCATGATCCACCGCTCGGCCGATGCCGGGGCCCGGATCCAACACGACGCCAACGGCAACTGGTCCTACCGTTCCGACCAGGACCAGGCCAATGCGCTGTTTCAAAACTACATTCCCACCCGGCACACGCTCAAGGGCGATTTCGTGTATGCCATACCGGCGGTGAAGAACCTCGGCTCGGGGGCCCAACAAGTGCTCCACGCCGTGACCAGAGATTGGCAGCTTTCCGGTATTTGGGCTGCCACTACTCCGGGCACTTACACGATCGGCTACTCCTTCCAGAACGGCGCCGGCAATCAGAACATTACCGGCTCGCCGGACTACGGCGGCCGCGTGACCGTTAAGGGCGATCCGGGCTCGGGATGCGGCAGCGACATCTACAAGCAGTTCAACACCTCCGCCTTTGCCCCGCCGCAGGTGGGCAGCGTCGGCCTCGAGTCCGGCGTCGACTACATGCGCGGCTGCTTCTACCAACAGTTCGATCTCGCCGTGCAGCGCGAGTTCCGTTTCGGCGAGACCCGCCGGTTTTCCTTCCGGCTCGATGCGTTCAACGCGCTCAACCAGTCCCACATCACCGGGCGGAACACGACCCTGCAAGTGGCAAGCACGACCGATGCGACGATCGTGAACCTCCCGTTCGACTCCAGCGGCAACCTGCTCAGCTCGCGTCTGAAACCGAATGCTTCGGGTTTTGGCCAAGCCACAGGTTGGCAGAATGCGCGAACCCTGCAGGCGTGGCTCCGGTTCACTTTCTGAGGACCCGCGCCGAGCGCATCGCCATACGCCTGCGTCAAGGCAAATCGAAGGGCAGGCCGGTATAGTTTTCGGCAAAAGTAGTCGCGGCCGCGCGCGACGTGGTCACCTGGTCCAGCTCGGCCAGTTGCCGGCGGTAGTCGAAGCCGTCGTCGTGACCGAAGCGGTGCAGCATGGAGGTCATCCACCAGGAGAAATGCTGCACGCGCCACACGCGCCGCAGGCAGAGTTCGGAGTAGCGCTCCAGCAGTGCGGTGGAGCCGGTGCGGTAGCGGTGGGCGAGTCCCTGCGCGAGCATGCGGACGTCGGAAGCCGCAAGATTGAGCCCCTTGGCTCCGGTTGGCGGCACGATGTGGGCGGCGTCGCCCGCGAGAAACAGGCGGCCATACTGCATCGGCTCGGTTACAAAACTGCGCAAGGTGGTGACGGCCTTCTGCGTGATGGGACCTTCATTCAGCCGGAAGCCCTCTTCGGTTTGGAAACGGCGCTGCATTTCCTCCCAAATGCGCGCGTCGGGCCATTCGGCCAGGTCCTCGTCGGGGCGGCATTGCAGGTAGACGCGGCTGATCAGTGGGCTGCGCATACTGAGCAGAGCGAACCCGCGTTCGTGGTTGGCATAGATCAGTTCGTGAGAGGCCGGGGCCGCGTCGGCCAGGATGCCGAGCCAGCCGCAGGGATAGGTCTTTTCGTAGAACCGCAGAGCGCCGGCAGGAATCGACGGGCGGCAGACACCGTGGAAACCGTCACAGCCGCCGATATAATCGCAGACGACCTGGAGCGGCTCGCCCTCATGCCAGAAATGGATGGACGGGGAGCCCCCTGCAAACCCTTCGATGGCCACACGATCCACTTCGAAAAAGATCTGGCCTCCGTAACTCAAACGCGCGGCAATCAGATCCTTCACGACCTCGTGCTGCGCATACACCGTAACGGCTCGGCCCCCGGTCAACTCGTGCATGTCGATGCGGCGCCCGCGGCGGTTGAACCGCAGTTCCAGCCCGTGATGCACCAGACCCTCGTGGCGCAGTCGTTCGCCCACACCCGCGTCGTGGAGCATATCTACGGTGCCCTGTTCCAGCACGCCGGCGCGGGTCCGCTCCGCCACGTGCTTGCGGCTCTGGGTCTCAATGACCACCGATTCGATGCCTTCGAGATGAAGCAACTGAGCTAGCAACAGGCCTGCTGGTCCGGCGCCGACGATGCCTACCTGAGCGCGGAGTGTTCTTGCCGTTGCCATGGCAAATCAGAGGTGTTCCAGTATTCGAGATAATACCAAGGTGGCCGATTCTCTTGTTTGGTGGGATGTGTTTCCTCGCGCCCGCCGCGGCGCCCGATCGAGGCGATCTACCTCATGGAAGTTCCCTTCCCTGGAATTCAAAGACAACCAAGGTGACACCGATGCCTAGTCTGATCGAGACTTCGACGGCCGTTTCAGAATTGGCATGGCAAGCCATACAAGGAGGATATGACCTTCAGGTCCACGTCGCGCCGGATGTGATTGCGCGCCGCATCGACGACCTCGATCTGGCGAAGGAGTTTCTGGCGGCCGGGCTCAAGGGATTCGTGCTGAAGTCGCACTATTTTCCAACGGCTGAACGCGCACGGGTAGTGACGAAGGCCGTGCCGGGAATCAGGGCCTTTGGCGCGATCGCTCTCAATCACAGCATCGGCGGGTTGAATCCGGTCGCCGTCGAATTGGCGGGGCGGTCGGGATGCCGGATTGTCTGGATGCCGACTGTCGATGCGGCCAACGAGACCGCCGGCCGCCCGGGAGGAACCAACAGGAAGCTCCCGTTCTGGGCGCAGATCCAGCTCGAGTTGGCGGCCACCGGGATCAATCCGCCGCCAATGACGGTGATCGGGGACGACGGTGAGCTTGTCCCCGCCGCGCGCTCCTGCCTGGAACTGATCCGGAAGCACGAGATGGTTCTGGCCACCGGCCACCTGGGGCGGCGCGAGATTTTTGCCCTGGCACGAACCGCGAGGGAGATGAATCTCCGCAGAGTCCTGGTGACTCACGCCGAGTTTCCTTCGCAGAATCTCACCGCGGAGGAACAGGCGGAATTGGCAGGCCTGGGAGCGATGATCGAGCACTGCTTCACTACCATGCACACGGGGAAGGCTCCCTGGAACGAGGCGCTACACAGCATCCGCCGGGTGGGCCCGGAGCGGTGCGTGATCTCGACCGACCTGGGGCAGACCATCAATCCGCCGGTTGCCGAAGGGTTCGCGATGTTTGCCCAAACACTGCTCGACGGGGGCTTCCATGCGGAACAGATTCGGCGCATGGCCGTCACGAACCCCGCGGAGCTCATCGGATAACTGAATATATCGGAACAGCGAGGTCCATCTCGTAGACCCTATCCCACGGAATCGGTGGCCCACTTGGACCAGGATACGCGCCGTACGAGGAATAGGCGTCCCTTGGAGGCTGCTAAAATTGAAGTTTCCCCGGAGGAAATGAATGGCAGTGAAGCCCCGCCGGAAGGCGGTAGTGGTGGACGTTGGAGGTGTGAAGGTCGGCGGCGATTATCCGATTGTCGTCCAGTCCATGACCAACACGGACACCGTCGATGTGCCAGGGACGGTCAATCAGGTGATGGCGCTGGCGCGCGCCGGGTCGGAACTCGTGCGCGTCACGGTGAATACCGAGCAGGCGGCCGCGGCCGTCCCGAAGATTGTCGACACGCTGGACAAGTTCGGGATGCGCACGCCGATCATCGGCGATTTCCACTATAACGGCCACATTCTACTGAAGAAGTATCCCGAGTGCGCGCGCGCGCTGGCGAAGTACCGGATCAATCCGGGGAACGCCAACATCGGTCGGAAGACCGACGACAATTTCCGCATCATGATCGATGTGGCGATCGAGAACCAGAAGCCGGTGCGCATCGGCGTCAATTGGGGTTCGCTGGACGCCGCGCTGCTCACCCGGCTCATGGACGAGAATTCGCAGCTCGACGAACCCAAAGACGCGCGCGAGGTGACCATGGAAGCCATGGTGGTGAGCGCCATCGAATCGGCGCGCGCCGCGGAGAGCTACGGGCTCGGCCGCGACAAGATCATCCTCAGCGCCAAAGTCAGCGGCGTGCAGGACTTGATCGATGTCTACCGTTCGATGGCGGCGCGCTGCGATTATGCGCTGCACCTCGGGCTGACGGAAGCGGGCATGGGCAACAAGGGCGTCGTGGCCACCACCGCCGCCCTGGCGCCGTTATTGCAGGAAGGCATCGGCGACACCATCCGGGCGTCGCTCACGCCGCTGCCGAACGGCGACCGCACCGAGGAAGTGATCGTCTCGCAGCAGATTCTCCAGTCGCTCGGGATCCGCAGCTTTACGCCGCAGGTGACCGCCTGCCCCGGCTGCGGCCGCACCACGAGCACGTTCTTCCAGGAAATGGCGGACGAGATTCAGACGTACCTGCGCGAGCAGATGCCGAAGTGGAAATCGACGCACCCGGGAGTGGAGACGATGAAAGTCGCGGTGATGGGCTGCGTCGTCAACGGACCCGGCGAGTCCAAGCACTCCAACATCGGGATCTCCCTGCCGGGAACGTTCGAAGAGCCGAAAGCGCCGGTGTATGTCGACGGCCGGCTGATGCTGACGCTGAAGGGCGATCGCATCGTTGCCGAGTTCATCGACATTCTGAACAACTACGTGACCTCGCATTACGCATAGGGCGCGCCCGCATTCGCTATAATCGAAGCGCTCATGCCGAGGCGTTTTACTCTCGTGGAAGCGCAAGCGCTGATCCCGCGAGTGGACCGCCTGCTGCGCTACGCCATCGAACTGAAGGGTTCCTACGACGACACCGAGCGCGAGATCCATTCGTTTCAGGAGCGGGTGCGGATGATGGGCGGAGTCGCGGTCGACCGCGACCGGGCGCTGGCCTCGCGCAACCGGCGGGAGGACGCGGCGGCGCAATTGCGCGCCGCGCTCGAACAGGTGCTGGAAACCGGCTGTCTGATCAAGGATCTCGACATCGGCCTCATCGATTTCCCGACGATCTATCGCGGCACGGAGGTCTACCTGTGCTGGAAACTCGGGGAGTCTGCCATCGAGTTTTGGCACGGCGTGGATGAGGGCTTCCGCGGGCGCAAGCCGATCGACCCGGATTTCCTGGAGAATCACCGGGGCGAGCACGAATCATAAACATGCCGGACGGATCGCACGAGACGGAGATCAAGCTCCCGGCGGCGGACGTGGAATCGGCCCGCCGCCTCTTACTCCGCGCGGGCTTCCGCGTCCACAAGCGCCGTGTCTTCGAAGACAACACCGTGTTCGATTCCCCACGCCTCAAACTGCGGAAGGCGGGAACCCTTCTGCGGTTGCGGGAGGCTGGCGGCAAGGCGATCGTCACCTTCAAGGGCCGCCCGGTCCCGTCGAAGCATAAGAGCCGGGAAGAACTGGAAGTGGATGTTTCCGATGCCGGCAAGCTGCGGATGATTGTCGAACGGCTCGGCTTTCATCCGGTGTTTCGCTATCAGAAGTACCGCACGGAGTTCAAGCAGTCGCCGCGGTCGGGAGTGGCCACCTTGGACGAGACGCCCATCGGAGTGTACCTGGAGCTCGAGGGACAGCCGGCCTGGATCGACCGCACCGCGCGCCGGTTGGGATACGCGGAGAAAGACTACCTGGTCAGCAGCTACGGCCGGCTATACCTCGAGTGGTGCAGGAAGAATCGCGTCAAACCGGCGAATATGGTCTGGTGACGCAATCGCGGCTACCACTGAACGCGGGCCACGATGTGGTTGTCGGGTACTTTGTATTTGGGCTTTTTGGACTCGTCTGGCTGGCCGGCTTTGACCGGTTTGGGGTCGGCCTTGTCGGTCTTGGGCTTCTCTTTCTGAATCGTCGGTGGATTGCCGGGCTGTTTCGCCGCCGGCGTGCCCTGTCCTTCGTCCCACCACACCACACTTTCGGCGCAATAGAGGCTCAGAACGTCCAGCAGATGGTGCAAAGAGACGGCTTCGTCGCCGTCAAACCCGCGCTGCTCTTCCGCCACGGCCATCATGGCGCGGTCCGGGTTGATCTCATACTTCTGTTCGGAGGCGGGGACGAATTCGCCGTTGACCATGGCGCCCTTCTGCACCACCCACACCAGTTTGTGCGCGTCGAGGTCCCATGTCACGGTTCCGAGGCGTTTGACTTCTTCCGATCTCGGGCGGATCTCCGGGTCTTTGACGGGATTCGTTTTGGGGTCCGCGGCAAAAGAAACGGCGCCGAAGCTAAGCAAGAGGACGAATGCGGTTTTCATGGCTCCTTCTTTCGATTCCTTGAGCATCGCCCCTCCCGGACCAGCGAATACTCATCGGTATTCATCGCGACCTAGAGCAGTTTTCTAGCCGCGCTCCGCCTCTCAGGTGCCATTCCATACCGACCCTTCTTCGCCCATAATGGGATTTCGTGCCGCAACGCCCGTACGACGCCATCCGTTACAAGACCTACCCGCGCATCGAGACACATCCCGACCGTCTCGCGGCCTTGGGAGCGCTCTTTGGCATGGAGCCGGCGCCGGTCACCTCGTGCCGCGTCCTGGAGCTCGGCTGCGGCGACGGTGGAAATCTCATTCCGATGGCGTACTTTCTTCCCGGAAGCCGTTTTGTCGGGGTGGATCTTGCCGCCGAGGCGGTTGCCGAGGGCAAGCAGACCATCGCAGCCTTGAAGCTGCGGAATATCGTGTTGCTCGAGCAGGATCTCCGCAAGCTGACCGTGGATTCGGGCGAATTCGACTATATCTTCGCGCACGGTCTTTATTCATGGGTTCCGGCGGATGTTCGCGATCGCCTGATGGAGCTCTGCCGGGATCTTCTCGCGCCGAATGGCGTCGCATACCTGAGTTACAACACCTGGCCGGGGCGGCACGCCCGGCAGATTCTGCGCGAAATGATGCTGTATCACGTGCGCGATGTCCGGGGCGCCCGGCGCCGGCTGCGCGAAGCCCGCACCCTGTTGCGGGCGATCGACACCCCGGAGTCGCGCGAGATGCTGGCGCGTCCGGACGACATTTTGTTCCACGACGATCTGGCGCCGGTCAACGATCCGGTGTGGTTCCGCGATTTCGCCGCCCATGCCGCGCGGCACGGCCTGCAGTTTCTCGCCGAGGCGCGATGGGGCCGGGAGGGAAACTGCGGGATCGAAGAGGAGCAGCACCAGGACTTCCTCGCGATGCGGTCGTTCCGCCAGTCCCTCCTGTGCCGGGCGGAGACGCGGCTGTTTCGCGATGTGAGCGCCAGCGACATGCAGGCGTTCCTGTTTTCGACGGCCAACCCGCGGGAGATCGGCTCCCCGGTCATGGCGGCTCTAGCCGACGCTTATCCTTTGCCCGTCCCGTTTGATGAGTTATTGCCGTACGACGCCGATTTGGGAGACACCCTGTGGGTGCTGTACCAGCGCGGCGCCGTCGACCTGCATGTCTTCGATTTTCCGTGTGAGGAGATCGTCACGGAACGCCCGCGAGCTTCCCGGCTGGCCCGATACCAGGCCGCCCGCTCGCGGTTCGTGACCAGCGTCTGCCATCATCTGGTCGAGCTGGAGGACGGCGACAGCGAGATCCTCGCATTGCTCGACGGCCGTCGCAAGGTGTCCTCGCCGCGCATCGAGTGGTTCGCGCGAATGGGCTTACTGGAAGGGTGAGGAAACCAGGTAAACCGCGACCTCGGTGAGCAGATTCGGCAGCAGCTTGACTTTGCGGTGGCCGGCGAGGAAATAGCGGCGCTCCACCACCAGTCCTTCCGCCTGCGCCAGATTCTCGAAATCGTGCACCGTCAGGAAATGGATGTTGGGCGATTCGTACCACTCGTAAGGAAAGAGCTTGGTGCGCGGGGCGCGGCCGCTCCACAGCATGGAGAGGCGCACCGTCCAATGGCCGAAATTCGGAAACGCGACGATGGCCCGCCGTCCCACGCGCAGCATTTCGCGGAGCACCTGGCGGGGGCGCAGGGTCTCCTGAAGGGTCTGGCTCAGGATCACGTAATCGAACGCGCGGTCGGGATAGTCCGCCAGGGCCTGGTCGATATCGCACTGGAACACGGAGACGCCGCGCGCGATCGCCCGCTGCACTTTCGCGCCCGATAATTCGACGCCGCGCGCATCCACGCTCTTATTCGCCGCCAGCCATTCCAGCAGTTCGCCCTCGCCGCAGCCAAGGTCGAGAACGCGGCTGCCGGGCTCCACGATGTCGCCGATGATGGCGTAGTCGCTGCGGCCGAGCAGCTCCTGCACGAAGGCCGGCTGGCCCGCCAACCGGGCGCTCACGCCAGTCTCTCGAAGGTGGTGGCGAGAAAGCCGGCCACCAGCGCGCTCTGTTCGGCGATATCCACCAGGAAGGAGTCGTGCCCGTAATTGGATTGCAGCTCGACATACGCCACGTCGCGGTTGCGCGAGCGCAGGGCGCGCACCATCTCCTGCGACTGGTAGCTCGGGTAGAGCCAGTCCGAGCTGAAGCTGATCACCAGGAAACGGGCCTTGGTGGGCTCCAGCGCGGCGGCCAGCGACGCGTTGCCGCCGGTCAGGTCGAAATAATCCATCGCCTTGGTGATGTAGAGGTACGAATTGGCGTCGAAGCGGTTGACGAACTGGCTGCCGCGATAGCGGAGGTAGCTCTCCACTTCGAAATCGGCGTCGAAGCCGAAGCCGAACGCTTCGCGTCCGCGCAGGCGCCGGCCGAATTTCTCCCGCATCGAGTCGTCGCTCATGTAGGTGATATGGCCCACCATGCGGGCCACCGCGAGACCGCGGGCCGGAGGCTGCTTGCCGTAGTAATTGCCGTCGTTCCAATCCGGATCGGCCATGATGGCCTGGCGGCCGACTTCGTTGAAGGCGATCTGCTGGGCGCTGTGGCGCGTCGTGCTGGCGATCGGAATCGCGGCCACCACCTGATCCGGGTAGGAGACCGCCCATTGCAGCGCCTGCATACCACCCATCGATCCGCCGGAAACCGCCAGCAGGCGGCGGATGCCCAGAGAATCGATCAGCATCTTCTGCAGGCGGACCATGTCGGCGATGGTGATTACGGGGAACGACATGGCGAAGGGGCAGCCCGTTGCCGGATTGATCGAAGAGGGGCCGGTGGTGCCGCGGCAGCCGCCCAGCACATTGGCGCAGATCACGAAGTAGCGGTTGGTGTCGAAGCCTTTGCCGGGACCGATCATGTTGTCCCACCAGCCGGGCTTGCCCTCGTGATTGATGCCGGCGGCGTGCGCGTCGCCGGAAAAGGCGTGCAGCACCAAGATGGCGTTGGAGTGCGCGGCATTGAGCTCGCCGTACGTCTCGTAGGCGACCTCGATATCGGTGAGCGTCTGGCCGCTGTCGAGAGGGACGGCGTCAAACCGGACAGTATGGGATTCCACGATCATCTGGGGAGATTTTCATGATAGCGCGTGCCACCATTTGGTGTGGATATGAGACTTGCGGCGTAGCGCGCGACGCCGGCAATCCATTCATGCGCATTGTTCTTTATTTGCGGCCGAGCCCCCGCAGCAGCTCGACCATTGCTGCGTGCCCCTTTCTTTGCGCCCACGCGGCCGGCCGCGCCCAATCCGCGCCCGCCCGATTGGCATCCGCCCCGCGCTCGATCAGCAGCAGCGCGACCTCGCGCTGGTTCCAGCGGGCCGCAAACCCCAACGGCGTCGACCGGTACTCGCCGTCGAGCGCATCCACCTCCGCCCCATGGTCCAGCAGCAGCCGCGCCTTCTCCACGTTGCCCTCATGGGCCATATCGTGCAACAGCGTCACCTCCTGCCACGACCGGTGGTTCGCATTCATCCCATGCTCCAGCAGATAGCGTGCCACGTTCGCGTGCTTGAAGTAGTAATAGCGTCCCCACTTCGTCACGTCCGGCACGCGCGCGCCGCAGCGCATCAGCACTTCGATCAGTTCCAGATCTCCGGCATTCGCCGGCCCCCCGAGAATCCCTTCGCCCCAGCTCGCCTCTCCCTGCCGCGACATCAGCCCCGTCTCGCGCAGTCTTTTTTCCAGTTCCTCAAGGCGACGTTCCTCCATCAGGCGGCCGATCTCCTCGAACGGCCGTGGCTCCTCCTCCTTCGCCCCGTACTGCAATAACAGCGCCAGCATCTCCGGATTGCGCCGCGCATGCCCGACCGCACTTCCGCTCGATTCGGGGGACGTATTCGGATTCGCCCCATGCTCGAGCAGCAGCTTCGCCATTTCGAGATCGTCCAGATATACAGCCGTCCAAAGGGCTTGGCCGACGGGCGCGCCGTCCTCGGGCAGATTCGGATCTGCGCCGTATTCGAGCAGCAGCTTCACCATTTCGAAATCACGGCGGCGCGCGGCCGCCGTGATCGGCCGCCACCACTGCGTATCCGCATGGTTCGCTTGGCTCCGGTCCCGCTGGACCGCCGCCCGCACGGACTCCACGTCTCCCAACTCCGCCGCCAGATAGATCGTGTATTCGGCCCCGCTCTTCAGTAAGAGCCGCACGGCGGCGAGCTCCAGCTCCCGCGGCTTCCGGCCACGATGCAGCGCACAGTGCGCGGGCCGATACCCGTCGGCCCGCGCCGCATCCACCGCCGCGCCCGCGGCGATCAGTTCCTCCATCATCTCCAGATCGCCCGTCTCCGCCGCCCGATGCAGGGCCGTATCGCCGGTATCGTCGGACATCCGCGCCACCGCCGGATCCGCCGCGAGCGCCACCCGCACCGCGTCCCGATCCCCGCGCTTCACGGCATCGAGGAACGCCGCCAAACCCGGCGCCACTGGAAACCGCCGCGCCGCCACCTTCCGCAGCAAGTCCGCCATCGCCAGGTCCTCGCGATCCTCCGCGATGGTCAGTAGCGAATCCTGAAACGGGTACGACCGGTAATCTACCGTCTCCGCCCCGCGGTCGATCAGGTATTGCGCCACCTCCAGGCGCCCCTCGCGCACCGCGAAGTGAATCGCGGGCGTGTAGTTGTACTGCGCATTGACTAGCTCCGGACGCCGCTCCACCAGCCATTTCACCGCCGCCAGATCGCCCGCCGCGCTCGCCTCGAACAGGCTCCACAAATCGTCGTCGCGGAAATCCTTCATCCGGATCATCGCTACTCCTCGCGAATCATCTCCATGGCGTTCGACGTCGCCGCCCGCCGCGCCGGACGCCAGCAGCCTGCCAGCGCCGCCAGCGGCACCAGCGCCGCTGCCGCCAGAATGCTCACCGGATCCCAAGGCGAGACGCCGAACATCACCCCGCTCATCCAACGGCTCGCGAGCATCGCGCCCCCCAGGCCCAATGCCAACCCCAAGCCCACCACGACCGCCGACTCGCGCAGCACCATCCCCAGCAGATCCTGCGCCCGCGCCCCCAGCGCCGACCGGATCCCCATTTCGGGCAGCCTGCGCGACACCTGGTAGTTCAGTACCCCGTAAATTCCCGTGCCCGCCAGAATCAGCGCCAGAAGTCCGAACATACCCGCCAGCGCCGCGGTGAACCCAGCCGGCGCCACCGATTGCTCCACGTACCCCGCCATCGGCCGGACCTTGCCCAGCGCCCGCGCCGAATCGCGCGCCTTCAACTTCTCCCGCACCGCCGGGACCAGCGACAGCGGATGGAGGGGCGTCTTCGCCACAAACGTGAGCGGCGACCGCGGGCTCTGCATCACCGGCCGGTACAGCACCCCGCGCACGTCCTCCGTCATGGAGTGGTTGCGCACATGCTCCACCACGCCGACTACCGTGACACGTTCGCCTTCCAGGTCCATCGACTTCCCAACCGGCGACTCGCCCTTCCACCCCTCGCGCGCCACCGTCTCGTCCACAATCGCCACGCTCGCCGCGCCCTCCGTGTCGCGCCAATCGAAAACGCGGCCCTCCATCAGCCGCACACCCATCACCGAAAAATAGCCCGGCGTGATCGCCCGATAGTCGGCAATCAGCCGCTCCGCCGCTTCCTTGGTCATCTCCGCCGGCCGGAACGAGCCGTACCAATTCGGCAAATCGTGATCGAGCGGCAGATGCGAGATCGCACCCACCGCCGTGACGCCGGGAATTGAAGCCAGGTCCGACTCCCAAGCGATCAGCCCCTGCCTCGCCGCCGGGGAGAACCCGACCGGAACCTGAAACGTCAACCGCCCCTTCGCTTCGAATCCCGGCCGCACCCGCTCGATATTCGCCAAACTCCGCGCCGCCAGAAACGCCCCGGTCACCAGCACGAACCCGAGCGCGACCTCGACGGCCACCAGCGCCTGCCCGCCGCGCCGCTGCAACCGGCTCAACCACGCCCGCCCCGACGCCCGCAGCGTTTCGAACAGGTTCAAACGGAAGGACTCCGCCGCCGGCACGCAAGCAAAGACCGCGGCCGAAACCAGGGCAGTCGCCGCCGCGAACCCCAGCACGGGCCAGTTCAACCCGTTTTCGGAGAGCCGGGCCAGCCGCTCCGGACGGATCGCGAGAATCGCCCGATACACCGCCGTTCCCACCGCCACGCCCCCGGCGCCGCCGATGGCACACAACAGCAGCGCCTCCGCCAGAAGCTGCCGCAGGATGCGCGCGCGCGACGCCCCCAGCGTCAAGCGCAGCGCAATCTCCTTGCGCCGGTCGGCCGCCCGCGCCGAAAGCAGGCTGGTCACGTTCACGCATGCGATCAACAGCACACACGCCGCGCCCGCGAAGAGCGCCCGCAGCGCGCCGCTGACGTCGCCGTACGCGTCCTCCTGCAGTCCCGCGAGTTTCAACTGCATCCCGAGATTCGCCGCCCGCGGTATCTCGCGCTGCATATCGGCCGAGACGCGGTCGAGGTCAGCCTGCGCGGCGCCGAGCGATACCCCCGGCTTCATCCGCGCCACCAGCCGCAGGAAGCGGCCCGACTGCCGTTCCAGCCCATTGCCGAACACGTCGAACATTTGCACGTCGGGCGGTATATTCGCGTCGGGCGCAAAGCGCAGCTCAAACGCCGCCGGCAGCACGCCCGCCAGCACCGCCGGACCTTCGCGCGTCGGCAAACCTTTGCCCAAAATCCCGCGGTCGCCGAGGAACCGCCGCCCGAAGATGCCGCTCGTCAGCATCACCGCCGGACCGCCCGTGTCGGTGCGCGAGAACGTGCGCCCGGCCGCCGCCCTCACGCCCAGGACGTCGAAGAAGTTCGCCGTCACGTGCGCGCACTTCAACTGCTCCGGCTCATCGCCCGCGAGCGTCCGCGGCGCCACCACCCAGATGGCCGCGACATCGGTGAACGCGTTCTGCCGCCGCGCCGCCTCGACGAACATCGGCCCGGCGATGGGAGCGCGCGCCGCGCCCGTATCGCGGAAAGATGCCCAGATTCGAACCAGCCGTTCGGGTTTTTCATACGGAGGCGGATGCAGCAGGATGCCATAAAAGACGCTGAAGATCGCGGCGGTCACTCCGATGCCGAGCGCGAGCGTCGCCACCGTCACCCCGGTGAACGCCGGATTGCCCCGGAAGGCGCGCCATCCGAACCGGAGGTCCTGAAAAAAGGTGTCGATCCCGTTGCCCGCCATTGCCCCGCGCACGTTTTCCTTCACGCCTTCCACTCCTTCGAATTCGATGCGCGCTGCCCGGCGCGCCTCGGCCTCGCTCATCCCCCTCATCCGCAGCCGGTCGACGAACATTTCGAACTGCGACCGGATCTCTTCGTCGAGTTCGGCCTCGAACGGCCGCCGGTGCGTGAGGTATTCCCAAATCGCCTGTGCCCGCCGCAGCATGTTTAGCGCTCCGCCTCGAGCATCCAGTTCATGGCCGAAGTGAGCCGGCGCCAGTTCCGCTTTTCCTCGGCCAATTGCGCGATACCGGCCTTGGTCAGCCGGTAATACCGCGCCCGCCGGTTGTTTTCCGACGGCCTCCACTCGCCTTCGATCCACCCGCGCTGTTCGAGCCGCCGCAGGGCCGGAAACAGGGAACCCGGTTTCACGGTCAGCGTGCCGCGCGTCACCTGTGCGATGCGGTCCGATACCCCGAGCCCGTGTAGCGCCTCGAGTTCGAGCGCCCGCAAGATGAGGAGATCCAAAGTTCCCTGTAGAATGTCCATATCAGACAGCGTACCATTGTGGCCTGGCTCTGGGTTTTCCACTAGACATGCGATAGGAGAAGGTCAGATTTCCTCCGTTTCCCCCGCCAGACTGCACAGGCCGCCTCCGAATCTGCTAAGATGCCTCTGTACAAAGATACCTTAGTATGGCAAAAAACGATACGCTTCAAGGCTCGCTCGATTTGCTGGTGCTGA
>CAZSQK010000123.1:0-21635 GCA_964608645.1 uncultured Solibacteraceae bacterium
CTCGCGCGGCCAAGTCCCGCCTGGAGCGCCCGGCGCAGTCCCCGGCCGTGGCGGCCGCGGCCAGTTCCCCGCCCCGCCGCCTCTCGGCGCCGCCGCCCTCGCCGGTCCTACCTGGAAGAAAGTCACCTTCCCATTCGCCCTCACCCGCGCCTACAACAAAGGCGAGGGCGAGCTCTTCTTCACTCTCGGCCTCCAGCCGCAAACCGTCGAGCTTGGCGGCATCGAACTGGTCGACTACGGCACAACCAAGAAGGTCGCCGACCTCCCCTTCACCAAACTCGGCTACCAGGGCAGCGAAGCCACCGCCGCCTGGCGCAAAGCCGCCGAAGCCCGCATCGATAAGCTCCGCAAAGGCGACCTCACCATCGTCGTCAAAAACGCTTCGGGCAAGCCCGTCGCCAACGCCGAGGTCGCCATCCATATGCGCAAGCACGCCTTCCTCTGGGGCACCGCCGTCAGTGGCGTCGCCTTCACCGGCGGCCGCATGCCGCCGGAAAACCTCGCCCGATACAAAGAGGAGATCAAGAAGAACTTCAACTTCGCCGTCATGGAAAACGAGACCAAGTGGCCGCAATGGGCCAACGAAGCCTCTCGCCCCGGCACGCTCGCCACCATCGACTGGCTCCGCGAAAACGGCCTCCAGGTCCGCGGCCACAATCTCGTCTGGCCCTCCTGGCGCAACACGAACGTCAAGGCCGCCACCGACGCCCGCGACAATCCCGCCGCGCTCGCGAAGGTCATCACCGATCACATCGCCGAAACCACCGCCGCCCTCCGCGGCCGCCTCGTCGATTGGGACGTCATCAACGAAACCTTCACCAATCACGACTTCATGGACATCCTCGGCCGCCACGCCATGGTCGATTGGTTCCAGGCCGCCCGCGCCGGCGACCCCGGGGCGAAGCTCTACATCAACGACTTCAACATCCTCGAAGCCGGCGACAAGCCACATCAGGATGACTACGCGCAGACCATTCAATACCTGATCGATCAAGGCGCCCCCGTCGATGGTATCGGCCTGCAGAGCCATTTTGCCGCTCGCGTCACCGGCATCGATGACCTGCTGAAGCGATTCGATCGTTTCTCGGCATTTGGCAAAGAACTCGAAATCACCGAGTTCGACATCAACACACAGGATGAAGCCACTCAGGCCGATTACACTCGCGACTTCCTGACCGTCGCCTTCAGCCAGCCCGCCGTCAAGGCGTTCCTGATGTGGGGCTTCTGGGAAGGCGCGCACTGGCGGCCCACCGGCGCCATGCTCCGGCGCGACTGGTCCGCCAAACTCAACTACGACATCTACCGCGACCTCGTCTTCAACAAGTGGTGGACCAACGCAAGCGGCAAAACCAATCGCACGGGTGCTTACACCAGCCGCGGCTTCTTAGGGGAGTACGATATCGAAGTCAAATCCGGAGGTAAGACCAAGACCGCTCACGCGACGCTTTCCAAAGATGGCTCCCGCGTGGAGTGTGTGATCGACTAGTCCGGCACGATCTTCACCGGCGGGATCTGCGCGGCCGGACTCCTTGCCTTCGGCTATGCCAGGGTCCGACAATGCAGGCATGCGGAACATTTGCGAACTTACAAGTCACCGGTGCTCGCGGCAGCGCGCGCCTATTGCGCGCCCGGTCCTTGCTTTGCTACTCCTGGCTGCCATCGCCCCCTCGCAAACCTCTTCCGTCGTGAAGGACGCCAACGTGTACAACCGGGCGGTGCTGCTGGTGGGTAACGACAAGCTGGAAGTCGCCGTCGTGAAGCAGGGCGGCTCGATGCTCCGCATCCAGATTCAAGGCGATCCGCAGGGCATCAGCCCGTTCGGTAATCCCGATCTCGTGCCAAGCGTTCCTGACAACCGCAAGCTCAACGGTCCGATGGTTGGACACTTCGTTTGCGTGGACGGCTTCGGGCCGCCGAGTAAGGAGG
Source organism: uncultured Solibacteraceae bacterium (assembly GCA_964608645.1). Lineage (GTDB taxonomy): Bacteria > Acidobacteriota > Terriglobia > Bryobacterales > Bryobacteraceae > CAZSQK01. Next base: position 1,927 of record CAZSQK010000123.1, read on the forward strand.
AGGCCGCGGCCGGCCTCGCGATGCACGGCGAGGCATACCTAAAGCCGTGGAAGCTCGTGAGCGCTGAAAAGCAGGCCGGTGTCGCAACCGTAAAGTTCACCGTGGACCTACCCAAATTTCAAGAGACCTTCGCGCGCTCCCTTCAGATAGTAGATGGGGAGAACGTCATCTACATCGACAGTGAACTCACAAGCGACACCGCGTTCGATCGCACCGCCAACTGGGGCGAGCACCCCTTTCTATTTCCACCCTTCGTGGAGCGCGGGAATACCGTGGTAGACGTCTCCGGCGTGCGTTCCAAGACGCGCACCTATCCCGCGAATACGCGTCCGGGCACGCTCTTGCAACCGTCGCAGGAATTCACTTGGCCTAACGCGCCGGCCGCCGCCGGAGCTGTCTTCGACATGCGGGAAACGCCGGCAGACTTGAACGGAATAGGGCACACGACTACCCTGATGGACCCGGCCCGCCCCCTGGCGTGGGTGACGGTCTTGAACAAGGCGCGCCATTACCTGCTCGGATACGTCTTTCGCCGCGAACAGTATCCGTGGGTGCAGAATTTTATGCAATACTCGGGCGGCGGCTGGATCGGGCGCGGGGTGGAATTCGCCACGCAACCGTTCGATTTGCCGCACCGTGACATGGTGGAGTTGAACCGCATGTTCGATTCCCCGGTCTATCGCTGGCTGCCCGCGAAATCCAAAATCGCCACGCGCTTTCTTCTGTTTTATGCGAAGAGCCCGGAGGGCATGACGCGGGTGGACGACGTCCGCCTGGAAAACGGCATGCTGATTGTGGAAGACCGGGCCTCGGGAAAGACAATGACTCTAGCGGCTTCGCGGCCTTTGTAATGCCCGCCGCGGCACGCCAACTGCGCCTCAAATTGGAATAACACGCGCCTCGACGACGACTAGATCGATGCCACGGCGCCGTCTTCCTGAAATGCCATCGCGAAAGGCCGCGTGCCTTGGAACGGATATCGCTTCAGCGCCTCTTCTTGGATGTCGACGCCCAGTCCCGCTTTCATGGGTAAAGGATACCGTCCCGCGACCATCCGCATCGCGGGGAAGCCCATCAGATCTTCCCAGACGCGATTCTTCTCGCCGGCGTCTACAAACCCGCAGATTTCCTGAGCCAGGAAATTGGGACCCGCGGCGTCTACGTGCAGACTGGCGATCCCGCCGATGGGTCCTTCGCAAGCATGCGGCGCCATGCGAACTCCTGAAGCTTCGGCGGTGGCCGAAACCTTCCACAGCGCCGATACGCCGCCCACGTGCGCGATATCGGGCTGCAGAACATCGACTACGCCCATATCGATCAGTTCGGCATACCCAAAGGAAGCGATCAGGCGCTCGCCGGTGGCGATCGGTGTGGTGGAATGGCGGACGGCCCGAGCCATCGCGCGCACGTTTTCCGGAGGGCAGATCTCTTCGGCGAACAGCAGATGCAGCGGCTCGATTTCGCGCAGAATAATCGCGGCCACTGTCGGGCTGGGCCGCGCGTGAAAGTCGACGGCAAAATCCAGATCCGGCCCCAGCCCCTCGCGCAACATTTCCATGTGCGCCACGGCGCGTTTGATCTTCGCGTTCGTCTCCACGCACTCGAGCAAATCGGGCAACTGGAACTTCAGCGCGGTCACGCCCGCGGCCTTGGTCTTGTCGCGAAGCTCCCGGGCCGCGGCAAGCGTCCACGCATCCGCATGATAGTACCCGCGTACGCCGCGCGCATCGACCGGGCCGCCAAGCATCTCATAAACCGGCATACCCATGACCTTGCCGCGTATGTCCCAAAGCGCCTGATCGATTCCAGAGATCGCCGACCCCAGCACGGGCCCACCGCGGTAGAAACTGCCGATATACATCGACTGGTAGAGATGCTCCACCTGCATGGGATCGCTGCCGATAATCAGGTCTTTCAGATCCATCACACAGGCCATCGCGGCGGCGGCCTTGCCCTCGAGCGTCGCCTCACCCCAACCGGTTACGCCTTCATTGGTCTCGATTTTGACGAAGACATAGGGCCGGTCTGCCTGCGCGATCCTCTCATCGAGCGTCACGCCGAAGACGCGCATATTGGTAACCCGCAGTTTGGAAGCCACATTGCGAAATGCGGCCGCGCCGGGCGGCTTGTCTTTCGCCGTGACGAGCTGCGGGGCGCAGCCGCAATCGTGCAACGGCGAAGGGCTCGCGCGCCGCCGCCCGGGGGCCGCGCCCAAAACTCCGGCCCCGGCCAGCGCTGTCAGAAGTTGCCGGCGCTTCATATACGCTCCTCACTCCAGGCATCCAGTGCTCTCTCATTCACTTCAAATCCCAGGCCGGGACGATTGAGCAGCGCGAAGAAGCCTTTATCCCCGCTCTCTTTCAGTCCCGAGGTGATCTCGACGCGCATCGCGGCGTCGCGATCGGATGCGGGCACGGGGATCTGCTGGGCATAGGCAAACAGAATCGAGGCATTCAGATGAATGCCGGCCATGGAACCGATCGGGCCTCCATTGTGGAAGGGCGCAATTCCCACGTAATGAGTCTCCGCAACGGCGGCCAGACGTTTGATTTTCGTCAGGCTGTTCAGCCCCAGGTCCGGCCGCACAATGTTTACCGAACCGCCGGCCAGAAGGCTCTGGAATGCGGCCATATCGGTGATGCGCCGGCCGAGGCCGATCGGCATCGTGGATTCATCCACAATCTTCGCCAGCGCATCCTGCGTCGTCACGCTGGTGGGCTCGTCGAACCAGATGGGATGAGATCGCTCAAGAGCGACCGCGACGCTCGCCGCGTCTCCCGGCGTCATCGCGCCCGCCGCGTCGAGAACCCATTCGGCCGCAGCGCCCGCCAAACGCTGCATGTCCGCGTATTGCTGTCTCACCCGGTCCACGTATGCGCGAAGTGGAATCATAGCGTCCCGGACGGGAGCGGCGGTAGTGAAGGCCTGAATCCCCTGCCCTCTCGCGCGTTCGAGCGACGGCGCGGATTCGGCGGCGGTGGCGCCTTCCAGATGACCGAGCAGGCGGGCCTTGAACCGGACCGGTCCGCCCAGATACCGGTAGATCGGCACGTTTTTTGCGCGGCTCACCAGGTCGAGCATGGCGTTGTTGACAGCCGCTTCCAGCGCGGGCGCGCCGCGGAGTGCCGCGCGAATATATTCCGACTCCGTCGCACGCCGGTCCGTGACGGCAGCCCGCGCCGCAACAATTTCCGCGGCCGGCGCCGGCCCGCCTTCTCCGTAACCCGCGATGCCTCCCTGCGACTGTAGCCGCACGACGGTGTAACGCCGGTTCGAAACCGGCTCCTTTACGCGCCACGCCCGGAATTGCGCCACCTTCAGCGGGTGATCTTCGGCGGCCGGTGGAGCGAACACGATAGGCCCCACGCTAAGGAGCTTACGGCTTCTGGTAGTCATTTGATGTAAGGATCCATGTTCTCGGAGCAACAGGGTTTCTGGACGGGTTTGCGCACCATGATTTCGGTCCGCGTGCCGTTTTTGTCGTAAAGCTGCAACAGCCATCGCCCGTCGCGAACGTTGATGCCCGGTGGCCTCGGAGGCGTGTAACCGCGATCCATTACCGTTTTATAGACGGCCTGAATATCGAGCGTGCCGAGGCAGACGTGATGCCACACGCCGAGTTGCTGCGGAGTGGGTGGGCCCTCGTGCTGCACCATGTACTCGACCCAGTTATCGCCATCGGGCGTCAGATACGAAATCCAGTCGAGACGGTCGTCTCGAGGTCCGCCCTGCCAAAGAAAGCGAAAGCCCAGAATGTCTTTGTAAAACTTATCCTGACCCGGCGGGCTCTTCACGTGTACGCCGACATGCAGCATGTGGTCGGAGATGCGCCGATCCGAGATTCCTTTGCCGCTGTATCTCGACTGAAGAGAACCCTCGAGATACTGAACGAACTCGACCCTGTGTCCCTCGGGGTCCTTGACGATGAAGCTGTAATTGCCGTCTGAATCCTTCGTGACGCGTGAAGGCACAGCCACGCCGTGCGCCGCTAGATAATCGCGGAGTTTGCGGGCGTCCGCCGTCGCATACCCGATCTGGATCAGCTTGTCGTCCGATGGATTTTCAAGCGTGGGGGAGACTTCGATGTATTGACGCTCATTCACCTTAAAAACAGACAGCTCAGCCGGGCCCGAGACCGCCCGTTTGTGGCGGAATACCTCGTCATACCCGAGAACGCCCTGGTAGAACCTGCGAGCCTCGTCGAGGTTATCCGTCTTCACGACGAAATTCGCGATATTGGCGATTGGCGGCCTCGCCGAGGAGGCGGCCGTCAACAGCATGATTCCTGAAACCATGGGAATCAAAAGGAAGAGCGCGCGCATCGGATCATCCCTCCTCGAACGAACTCAACTATCGTATATCCTGAATCGGCGCCGATTGCAACGCGCGAACCCCGATATTCGAAACTCAAAAGTTTTATAGTGGATTCCAGCATGACCTTACGAATCTCCGCGCTTCTTCTCCTGCCTGCTTTGGTCATCGGCCCCGCCTTGTGCGCGCAGCCCGTTTTTCACGACAGCCAGGCGCCGCAGGTTTCGTTCGCCTCTGCCGAAATTGCTCGCGCCCTTGGACCGAAACGGGCCGCCGCGGACCACGGCCTTCGCGAACTCAGCTCCTTCGCGAGTTCCCTCCGCTTTGCTATCGCTGCCGGCGCCACCGAATCGAACGCGCTTGCCCAGACGCTGCGCGTCGCCCCGCTGAATAGCACGGCGCCGCAGGCGTACGCCATCCGCCGCGCGGAACAGCGCGGCCGGGTCACCATCGCCGTCCTGGGCGCCGACGCCAATGGCGCAATGTACGGAGGCCTCGAGGTCGCCGAAGCCATCCGCCTCGGCGTGATCGGCAAGACCGGCGATTCCGACCACGCGCCGCACATCGCGCAGCGTGGAATCAAATTCAACATTCCGCTCGACCGCCGAACCCCCACTTATTCCGATAGCAGCGATTCGGCGCAATCGAATATTGCCGAAATGTGGAGCATGGATTTCTGGCGCGAATTGCTGGACGAAATGGCGCGGCAACGCTTCAACACAATCTCTCTCTGGAACCTGCATCCTTTTCCGTCCATCGTCAAAGTTCCCGAATATCCCGACGTCGCGCTCAACGACGTGTGGGGCAATACCGAACCCTTCGACCTGAAGTTCAACATGAACGCCAAGGTCATGTCTCAGCCGTTCAAACTCGGCCAGGTTGCCATCGTCAACCACCTGACCGTCGACGACAAAATTCGCTTCTGGCGAAATGTCATGCAGTACGCCAAGGACCGCGGCATCGACATCTACTGGTACACCTGGAATATTTTCGTCTGGGGCACGGAAGGAAAACACGTCATCACTGAAGACGGCAACAATCCCGAGACCATCGCTTATTTCCGCGCGAGTGTCCGTGAAACAGTCAAGACCTATCCGCTGCTGGCCGGCATCGGCATCACCGCGGGCGAGAACATGAGCAGCGCGCGGGGGCCCTTCGATCACGAAGCGTGGCTATGGAAGACCTACGGCGAAGGCATCCGCGACGCGCTCAAAGATGAACCCAACCGCCCGTTCCGCCTGATTCACAGGTATCACCAGACGTCGCAGTCGCAATCGATCGACGCTTTCAAACAATACCCGGGCCCCTTCGACTTCAGTTTCAAGTACTCGGTCGCGCATATGTATTCCGAGCCGGATCCGCCGTTCATCGCGCCCGTGCTGACGGAAATGCCGAAGAATATCCGCACGTGGCTGGAAGTGAGAAACGACGATATTTACAGCTTCCGTTTTGGCGATCCCGACTTTGCGCGAGCTTACATCAAGAACATGCCAGGACCGGATCGCGTGGCGGGTTTCAACATGGGGCCCGATGGCTACACCTGGGGCCGCGAATTCATCGACAAGGACCCGGAAACTCCGCGACAGCTCGTGATGCAGAAGCAATGGTACAGCTTTGCCCTGTGGGGCCGCCTGAGCTATGAGCCGGATTTGCCGAACGCGCTTTTCGAGCGGATGCTGGGCGCCCGCTTTCCCGGCGCGCCTACCGCTAAGATCTATCAGGCGATCGCCGCCGCCTCGAAAACCTTCCCGCAGATCACCCGATTTTTCTGGCGCGACCTCGATTTCAAATGGTTCCCCGAAGGGAATATCCAAAAGGGATTTGGCACGGGCTTCTTCACCGTCGCTGATTTCATTCAGGGCCAGACTATGCCCGGAGCCGGCATTCTGAATGTGCGCCAGTGGCGAGCGCGCTTGCTCAAGGGCGAAAAGATGAACGGGATCACCCCGCTTGAAGTAGCCGCGGAACTGCAAAGGAACGCCGCCGCGGCCCACCGCCTGGTGGAAGAAGTAAGGCCCGCCATGGGAAAGAACAAAGAGCTGCGCCTCACCCTCGGCGATGCAGATGCCATGGCCGATCTCGCCGAATACTATGCCGAGAAGATACTTGCGGCCGGCGACCTCGCGCTGTTCGATAGCGACGGCAAGGCGGAACACCGCGCCTCCGCTGTGCGCCATCTCGAGGCTGCGCTGGCTCATTGGAAGGCCTATGCCGGCATCGCGACCAGTCAGTACAAACCGCAGTACCTCGGGCGGCTGACCCGTGTTGTCGATCTGAACGCGCTGACTGCCTCTGCCGTGGCGGACATCGATGTTGCCCGCGAATGGCATCCGGGAACCATCACGGATAACGGCGAGGGCCCCGTGGTAGGCGATACGAATTTCCGCAAGTGACGTCAGGGTGGACCAATATATGAACATATTCCCGAGACGCACGTTCTTGAAACATGCCGCGGCGGCCGGTTGCCTCTCAGGTCGTCTGGCGGCCGCATCCGGCCGGATTGCCATCGTCACCGGCGGCCCAAACGGAATTTCGTCGTCAGACCCCGTCCGCTGGGCGGCTGGCGAGTTGCGGCGCGCGGTGGAAGAGAAAGGCGACTCATGCGTCATCGTGTCTTCGCCTGGCGAAGCGGGAGATTTTCAGGCGGCCGTAATGGTGTCGCCCGCAACCGGCTCACCCGCGGAGAGCTTCCGCCTCGCGCCTGAAAAGATCGGCGGCAAGCAGGCCGTGCGGGCCTCCGCCTCCGATAGCCGCGGCCTTGTATACGCCATTACCGAGCTTGCCGACCGCGTACGTCACGCGACAAATCCCGTGGCCGCACTCACGCTCGCCACGCCTCTTGAGGAACGACCCGCTAACCGCGTCCGCAGCATCAACCGCGCATTCGTCAGCGATGTCGAGGATAAGAGCTGGTTCTACGACCGCGACTATTGGCGCGATTACCTTACGTACCTGGCCACGAACCGCTTCAATCGCTTCAGCCTCGCCTTCGGCTGGGGCTACGACTTTCCGCGGGGCGTCACCGGCGATTATCTGCATTTTCCCTACCCGTACCTGGTCGACGTTCCAGGATACAAGGTCCGCGCCGTGCCGCTTGACGACGCCGAACGGGACCGCAACCTGGAGGCGCTGCGCTTCATCGTCGAGCAGACGGCGGCGCGCGGCCTCGATTTCCAGCTTGCTCTCTGGACTCACGCTTACCAGTGGACCGACAGTCCGCGCGCGCAGCACCACATCGAAGGACTGACGCCTGAAACCCATGCGCCGTATTGCCGCGAGGCCCTCGCGCTGCTTTTGAAGACCTGTCCCGGCATACGCGGCCTCACTCTGCGGGTACACGGCGAGAGCGGCGTTCCCGAAGGCAGCTACGATTTCTGGCGGACGCTGTTTAAAGGGATTAGCGGCGCGGGGCGGCCTATCGAGATCGACATGCACGCCAAGGGGATCGATCAGAAGATGATCGATGTCGCCATGGAAACCGGCATGCCGGTCAAGATTTCGCCGAAATATTGGGCGGAACATCAGGGATTGGGTTACCACCAGGCGGCGATCCGTGAACTCGAAATGCCGCGCGATAGCGACAGGATCGATCCCATTTTCAGCCTTTCGAACGGCTCGCGCCGCTTTCTGCGTTACGGCTACGGCGATCTTTATCAACAAGGGCGCCGCTATGGATTGCTCTACCGCATGTGGGCCGGGACTCAGCGCATGCTGCTCTGGGGAGATCCGGCGTCCGCCGCGGCATTCGGCGAGGCTTCGCACTTTCTCGGCGCGGACGGCGTGGAACTCTGCGAGCCTCTCTTCTTCAAAGGCCGCCAGGGCACCGGCCGCCCCGGCGGACGCTGCGGCTACGCGGACGCTTCGTTAAATCCCGCAGGCGGCGATTGGCGCAAATACGAATACACCTACCGCGTTTGGGGCCGTTTGCTCTACAATCCCAAGGCGGATCCCGATCGGTGGCGGCGCTATTTGCGGTCCACCTTCGGGCCGGCAGCCTCTCACGCTGAGACCGCGCTCGCCAATGCGAGCCGCGTGCTGCCGCTGCTGACGACGGCGCATCAGCCGTCCGCGTCGAATCTGGAGTACTGGGTGGAGGTTCCACCGAACATGCCGATGGCGGATGGAGGCCGCGTGCCTTACAACGATACTCCGTCGCCCAAGCGGTTCGGCACCGTGAGCCCGCTCGATCCCGAGATGTTTTCCTCGGTTGAGGAGCACGCCGCCGAATTGCTGTCCGGCACTGCGAGCGGGAAGTATTCGCCGGTCGAGGTGGCGCAGTTCTTCGAAGATTCGTGCGCACGCTCTGCCCGGGCTCTTGAAGCGGCCGCGGACGCCGTGCCGTCGCGCGCCGATCCGGCGTTCCGCAGATGGGAGGAAGACATTCTGATTCAGGTGAGGTTAGGGCGCTTCTATGCGGCCAAACTGCGCGCCGGCGTATTGTTCGACCTTTACCGCCACACAGGTGACGCCACCGCGCACGAGCGCGCCGTGGCCGCATACCGCGAGGCTCGCGCGACCTGGGCGGCCATGGCGGAGCGCGCGGGACGCGTCTATGTAGCGGACCTGACTTACGGCGAAACACCCTCCCGCCGCGGCCACTGGCTGGACCGTCTCCCGGGAATCGATCGCGACCTCGCGGCAGTCGAGAGCGCGAAGTTCGATCCCAAACCGGAAGCGCAAGGCCGCCTCAAAGAAGCGATGGCGCGCGCTTCGGGACGCCCCGTGCGCCCGGCGTTTTCTTGCACGCACACCCCGCCGCGCGCCTTTCAGCCAGGGCAAGCCGTTGCCGTAACGCTCAAAGTAAGCGGGGCCGCTTCGCCGGCGGTGACTCTCCGATACCGGCGCGTGAATCAGGCGGAGCGCTGGCAATCCGCCGCGATGCAGAACGAGGGATCCGCTTATCGCGCGGCCATACCGGCCGCCTACACGCAGTCGCCGTTCGCGCTTCAATATTACTTCCATCTCGCGCGGGATGGTTCGGCGGGTTTATACCCGGGGTTCAACGAGGTCTTTGCAGACGAGCCGTATTTTGTCGTAACACGGGATGAGAAGTATTGACTTCGAATAAAGGGCGGCCTTTGTCTGACGCCCGCATCGTGCCGGGGCTGACGCGATCGCCCTCATCGCCGCGCGGTGTGTAATCGAGCCAGACGTACTCCAGCGCCTGCGCGAGAGTGTCGTCGATCCCTCGTGGTCGATCTCCGCGACAGCTTCCCGCGCCTCAAGATCCTCACGGCACTAGATACCAGACACTGGATTCGGTCCAGCCGCCGCCACTTGCGCCGAAACCTCCGATCACCCACACACGATAATCGAAGGCCAGCGATCCATTCTGCTGGACTCCGGCCCATGGCATTGTCCGGGTATCTTGAGTCCACTGCCCGTTGGGCGAGAGAATCCAGCAATCGGTCAGACCGTACGGAATGGATTGCATGCTGGCGGAGGCAGACCCGCCCATCAGATACAGTTGGTTGCCCATCACCTGCGCCTGCGCCATGGAGCGTGCGGGCCACGGTGCGGCGGCGCCTGAATACCAGGTCGCGCCGTCCGGTGAATAATAGGTATCGTTGAAGCCCGGGTTATTGAGATCGCCGCCGGCCATCACCCATAACTGGCCCTGGCTCTCCCATGAGACCGCCGTCAGAAACATCCGCGGCGACCAACCTGCATTGGCCGTCAAGCACGTCCAGTTGTTGCCGTCGCTAGTCGCCCAAACGTCGTTGAGCATTTGGGGTCCGCGCCCGCCGATCACCAGCATCTGGTTCTTGAAGACTACGACGGAATGTCCAAAACGCCAGGGAAAGGGTGCGGCATTCGTGACCTGATTCCACGTCACCCCGTCGGCCGACGACCATACGTCGCTGGACCAGTTGTGTCCCCCGCTGATGATCCAGAGTTTGCCCAGAAAGGCGGCTCCAGCAGTGTAGCCACGGTTCTGAATCACGGTTGCTCCGTTGGTGACCTGCGTCCAGTTGATCCCGTCCGTCGAGGACCAGACGCTGGTTGATCCGGGGTTGGCGCACCACATCTTACCGTCTTTCACCCAGCAGATCGGGTTCTGCATGCCAGGGAACGCGGCGCTCTCCGTTGCCTGCGCCCAGCCGGTTGGCAAAGTCGTGACGGTCACTTGTGCAGTCTGCGGACCATTCTGTCCTTGCGCCGTCAACGTGTAAGTGGTGCTGCCTTTCGGGGGTGTGACCTGGCAACTACCGTTCAGGACGACAGAACCCGGGGAAGGCGCGATGCTTACCGAGGCGGCGGACGTGGTGGTCCAGTTTAACGTCGTCGCATCGCCTGGAACCACTCCTGTGGCGGGCGTCGCGGTAAAGGGACCGACAGCAACGTTGTTCACGCTGATGGTGGGCTGAACCGTGGCCGTTTGGCCTGAACCCGTCGCCGTGAGCGTATAAACAGTTGTGTAGAGGGGACTCACGGTAGCGCTGCCATTGATTGGCGCCGGATTCGGTGTGCCTGGTGGATTCAGTGCGACAGAGTCTGCCTGGACAGTGGTCCACGAGATCACGGCCGGCTGTCCGGCATTGACCGTCGGCGGGGAGACGCCCCACGTGAGAATGCGAGGCGTGCGGACCGCTACCTGGGCGGTGGCGGAGACATCTGGACCCACTCCCGAGGCGGTCAGGGTGTAGAAGACCGAGACTGGCGGTGTGACCACCGTGCTCCCGTTCGGCGAGGGCAGCGGGGTTACGTTGCCGAAGCTGTCGACGAGGATGCACTCGCCGGCTGCCGTGGTAGTCCATGTCAACGTGGAGGTCCCGCCCGGCGGGATCGCTTCCGGCTGCGCCTGGAACAGAGTGATATCCAGCTGAGACCGGATCTTAGTGACTGGCCGTCCGCCCGTGCGCGTTGCCGGTCCGCCGCTCCGTTCCCTGATAGTGACCACAGCCGGACCGGGCTGGCTATTGACGGTCAGGTTGCGAAACTCGAACGAAAGGCTCGCCCCAGCGGCGAGAACGTTGGCGCCGGGGTTCGGCGTGACCCGGAACCCGGTGGGGACATCGCCACTGATTCCCCAAGTATTCGGCTGCAGCGACACAGCGGTCGCCGCGGTGTTGGGCGCCACCAGATCGCCGGCGCCATCGCCCTGCGGGAAGATCAGGCCGATCCACTCGACCGGCACATCCTTCCCGGTATTGTTCGCGATCCCGATGGTCAAAACAGTCACCACGCTCGGGTACTTGGGGTCGCGGGTGTAATACACCGATTCCGGACTGATCGTGTAGAGGAATTGAGGTTCGAGAGCTAACTGTGCGTCCAATTTGATCATCGCTTTCGGCTCCTAAGAGTTCCGTCCGTCCATTGAGGATTCCAGCTTCAGCCAGCCTTCGCGGACGCGCAACGGCTCGCCCGTCAGGCGGGCCACGGTATCGGTGCTGCCGATGGGAGCGGGGTCCTTCGGCCACATCGTGACGCCGGACCGCTGCAGCCAGGACCAGCGCCCCAACGCTCCGGCGGGCAGCGGCATGCGCACGGATTGGGGATCGGTAAGGATGGGCCCGGTGCGGAACGTAACGTCCATGCGCGACAGTGATTCCTTCACAAACCTTGGATCCAGCATCGCGGTCTGGACGGGCAGGACACCCGCGCGCGCGTAGAGCGATCCGCGAGGATCGGCGAGCATCGTGATCCATTGGGTGGGTCCGCTGAACTGGAGGCTGGGATCACGGTTGACGGCATATACGCCATCGGGTAGCGGGTCCACTCCGTTAGGCGCGCGCATGACGCGCAGGAAGCGGCTATAGTCTTCACCCAGGAAAAAGCCATGCAGACCGTTGTCCATGACGCGGTGGTTACCCAGGCGCACCGGAAACGATATCTTCTCGGCGCCGCCCGTATCCTGCGCGCCGGTCGCAGGCCACAGCTGATTCCACACCTGGCCGCCGTAAAACTCCATTCCGATCCGGCCGCGAATCACCGCTATCGGCCGGCCGAGGAGCACGGAGAGATACTCATTGTCGCGCGGCCCCAGCGGATCGAGCGTCCACAAAGTGGAGTCCACATTCTCGAACAGCTCCTGAAACGCCGCCGCGCTCTGCGGATGGTTGAGCAGGCCCGCCACAAAAGCCGCGAGATGCGGATTCTGGATCTGCGGCGCAGCCCCCACGGGAGCGTCGCTTCCCGGCACAGGCTGCCAGACTACGATCCGGGAAGTTCCACCATCGCTCGCGGTGACGAGTTCGCCCGCCATGTTTCCCGTGGCGTCGTAGACAGTGATGCCGTAGTCCAGATGGTTGGGCAGCAGCCACCCGCAGACCGGGTTGGCGCCCGTGGAACCGTTGGCTTCCACCTGGTCGTCCTGCGCAGAGATCAGATCGAACTTGAGACGCCCGGCCTGCACCAGGCGCGGCGGCATCTGCACCAGGGCGCCGCCATTGGGAGCAGTCAATCCCATCCCCCGGATAGGATGGTCGAGGTCCAGTCCCGTCTTGTTGACTTGCAACACCTGGCCGAAATCATCCACGACCCACAGGTCCACCAGACGCAGATGTCCGGCGCGGACGGGTAGAAACGCGCCGACCCCAGGGTCTGGAGCCGGCAGGCCACGGGCGCCGTCGCCGACCAACTGGTCCATCGTCATCGGCAACTGGTACAGCCAGGTCACCGTGCCATCGACGGAGGCGCCTGCCGGCTGTTGCGGGCCGGCGCCCGTGCCTGACGTTCCACCGTCCACGGTTAGATAGAGATTGTTGTTATTGACGGCAAAGGCGCCGGCTGCGTAATCGCTGCCGGCCTGCCAGGCCGGGAACAGATCGGTGGTGACCGGATACTGCGAGTCGGGCGGCGCCTGGACGTCCAGGTTCAAGGTGATCAGCCGGCGGCTCATGCCGCTGATGGTCTGCGCCAGGAGATCCACATCCCGCAGTTTCTCCAGAACGGCGTTGAGCTCCTCGGCTTCCATTGCGCCCGTGGACACGAGCAGATTCTGGCCACCACTGTCGCTATTGTCGGTAAGTTGCACAACAGAAGCGATCGTCGGGTCGCAAGTCAGCGCCAGCCGTTGGAGCGTGGGATCCTTCCCGATCGCGGTAATCGACGCCGAGGCCCCCATCTCGAGATAGTTGATGGCGTCCACTAGCCCCTGCAGCTGATTGCGGTCCCCTAGCGTGATGGGGTATGTCGTGTTGCCCGCTGCATTCCCGAGTGTCAGAGTGAGGTTGCCCGCCGTCGAGACCGGCGCGCCGGGGGGATATCCGTTCGCCGAAAGATAGCGGCCGCTGGCGATCGGATGAAGTTTCTGGTCCTGGAGGAAGGCCTGCAGCCGCTGGAATAGCACGCGCGAAGGCTGCGGCGTAAGCAGCGTGCGGCCCGAAAATTGAATGCCGGGACCGGACGGCTCCGCCTCGCCCCAGGAATAATCGGCGCCCGCAAGCACCTCACCGAAATTCCAGCCGGCCAGGCTTTGCGTGGCGTCGGTGTAGGAGGAGCGCCATTCTACCTTCCAGTCCAGGAAGAGCGGCGACCAGGGCTGCCGCCATGCGGCCACGCTGACCAGCGATGGGATGGTTCCGTTGAGACCTGAGGCTTCGGCTACGGTGCGGCGATCGAAGATCCGACTGGCATCGGCATTCCACACCAATGTCTGCTGGATGGCAACCGTGGCCGCTAGCGTATCGACGTCTGCCGGGCTATACCCAGGATCCAGACGGGATAGTGCGGCCCTCGCGATAGCGGGCGCGTTACCCGTGTCCAGTAGGAAGCCTTCGATACACAGGTCGCCGAACTCGGGAAACAGGCCCTCGCCAAGCGTCGTAATACCCAGCGTATCGGAGTTCAACTGGATCTGACTACCCTTCCAGGTGACGTCGATGGAGGACATGGTCTGTCCGGAGAAGCGGCAGAACAGGAGGCCGTCGTCCAGAAAGCGGCCGTCGTCGCCATGCTTGAATCCGCGCCCCACGCCGCGGATCAGGATCACGGGATCGGTCGCCTGCCAGAATCGCGCACAGCCCTGCTTCACCAATTGCAGATTGGAACCCGGGATCAGCAGCGCCTTCAGTTGACTCTCAAGGGCATCGCGATTGGCTCGGGCAGACGGGAGGGCGAGCAACGTCTGGACTACCGTGTTCACTGCCTGGTTCAACGCCGCTTGGGTGACATCGGCAAAAGCGGCGATCGACGGCTGGAGAGCGTTTTGTGTCACCCCGTATTTCCACCACAGCGAATACACCTCCTGCTGCTGGCCGGGGAGCGCGCGTTCGATGCCATCGAGTTGCCGCTGCGCCTGGTTGAGCGACTGCAGGACGCCGGCGGCGCCGTCAGGCCATTGTGTCGGCTGTCCTTGCTCCGCCTTCTCACCTGCCACCAGCTCCCACCGGGTTCCGCCTGGCAGCCCGCCAAACCACGCCTGCGCCGCCTTCCCAAACACCCGTGCAGAGCCATCGGGCTGGTCCAGATCGTTCAGCAGGTCGTTTTGGAAGGCCTGCACGATTTCGGCGATACCGCCATCCGACCCGCCCAGCTCCTTTTGAAAGAAGGCCGCGAGCGCATCGGTCGTGCTGTTCCCGACGGCAATCTCAGGCGGCTGATCGGTCGGACCGAAATTCGGCACCGGATTGACGGTTGTTCCACCGCGGCCAGGCCAATTCAGGGCGAAGACCATACCGTGACACAAAGTCCTTGAGGGAAGCTGCGTTGCGATGTCCGGCCCTGGTGTGACGCCGTATGATTGCAGCCATACCTGCCCGGAATTCACGGCCTGTCTCCAATCCGCGGTGGAAGCAGCCTGGGCGCCCGCATCCGTGATCACCACGTGGGGATACCACTTCAATTGCCGCATCAGCGACTGCCAGTCGTCCTCGGTTGTCCAACCATGCAGCGGATCGCTCTGGGAGTCGGAGTACCAACCGAAGACCTGATAGGTGACAGGGCCGGGCGGCACATCCTGTCCATCGGGCATCAGCATGGCGTCGCGGAAGGAAAAGACGTCCCGCACGTTGGGACAGTATGCTGCCCAGGTTGCGTCGCCCGGCCCGATGGCGCGCAGGAACAGCGGCGGTTGGGATGGCCCTTCGCCGGGGAACTGGCTGAGCGGCATGTGGACGCCCATCATCTGTGCGCCGTTGGCAGTGGGGTTGGCGTTGGGATACTGATTGGCGCCATTCGTGTTGTCGAGCCGGTCGCTCAGTACCACCCACGCCGCGTCCGCGCCGGCTTTGCGCCGCACCACCAGCCAGCGATTCGGAGTGAGGGGGAATTCAATGGGCTGGTCATCGGCCGGCCGCCGGCCGTGTGTCAGGGCCGACGGGAGCGCCCAATGCAGGAGGACGCCCGAGGAGGCCGAGGAATCGATAGGCCCGCCCGTAAAGGCGCCCGACGCCAGAGGATCGAAATTCTGCAGTCCCTGATATGACTTGGGCGTGATGGACCACATGTTATTGCAGAGGTCGGTGGTGATGACCAGGGCCTCCAGTGCAACCGGCACCAGCAGACTCGGCGCGACAGGTTGGTTTCCGTTCGACACGATTCTAGCCTCCGAACAACTGCCGCATCCGATCCTTTTCAGCAACCGGCGCCGGGGCAGCAGCCACGGCGATCGGCGACCCTACTTCCATTGACGATGCCGCCCCCGCTTCGAATACCTTGCGCTGCGGCGCGGCCACCATCTGAATGGCGAACGCGCCCGCCCCGAAGGCGGAAACCGTTTCGCCGAAGTTGCCGATTGCGGCGCGTGTGTCGCTGGCAAGCTGGGCGACGTTGATCACTCTGTCGGCGGCGTTGCCGCGAAAACCAACCGCGGCCCACTTGTCCAGGTCGTCGCGGGATGCTCCACCGAGCTGCCGGCCGCATTGGCCGGCCTGCAGTGAGCGGGGAGCGATCCGCAGACCGTTCTCCATCAACTGAATTCCGAAGTGGAGTCCCTCGGAGGGCTGCGCGATGGTCACGCGCCGGGCCACGCCGGCGAAAATGGCCAGCAGAATGTCAGGCGCCAGGCGCTCGATGCGCAGCGGAGCGAGTGGCTGGGACGCCGCGTAGCCGGTATCGGCGAATGCCTTTACTTCCAGGCCCGGCCAGCCCGATACCACAGCAGAACGCAGCAACAGGCCGCTCATGTCCGTGACCTGCAAGCCCTCGGGAGACGGCACGCCCCGCAGTTGGGCGCGCACCACGGGCAGGGCCTGTGTCACCGACCGGACCACCACGCCATCGACCGTCCGGTGGTAGCCCAGGTCGCGGCTGGAACCGACTCCAGCCGACAGGGCGCCATCCACGAGGCTGTCCAACCAGTTCGGATCGAGAAAGAAGAAGCGCACCGATTCTTTGGGAAGCATGCGCTCGTCCGGCACCAGGTGGTCGAACGGTATGCCTTTGAGCAGCATGAGCTCGGCAAGCCAGTTCTTCAGGATGTCGTCGAGCGGCGCGGGCTGCTCCTGGAGGAGTTGTTGCACCGGAGGGGCGGCAGCCAGTGCTTTCAGCGCGGCGACGGGGGATTGGGTCGGATGGAGATGGTCGGTCATGGGTTCACTTCTTCGATTGCTGGACTTTCGCGAACAAGAGCTCGTGCGGGTCGCGTCCCTGTTCCACGGCGGCGGCCAGTTCGGAAGGCGAGAACACACCAGGCACGGCGGTCTGGACTGATCGCAGTCCGCTCGCATCGCCCGGCGCCAGGGTCGTGGCGAGCAGGCCCTGGATATCTTTGCGGAAGAACTCAGCCATGAGGCCCGGCAGGAGCCGCGGTTGGAGACGGCCGGATAGCGTAGACGGAAACTGGAGTGTGCTTCCGAGGCTCTGGAATCGGGCGATTCGAGCTTGTAAGAGATCCACCAGCTGGTGGCCCTTCCGGCGCCAGTCGAGGAGCGCACGGGCGAAGCTGCCGTCCGAAAGAGCCAGCAACCGGCCAATCTGCCAGGCGACTGCATACGACACGTCGAACATGCCGAGAACGGGGTCGTACATCAGGGCGTTTTCTGCCGCGTCGAAACCGTCGCGCGCGGCGCGCTGGGCCAGCACGGGGTTCAACGGGCCGCGGTACCACACCACGGTTTCCTCGCCCTGGCGGGTGGCATAGCTCAATGGCACATAACCGGCGGCGATGGCCTGCGCCGCCTGGCTGTTCGCATCGACGTTCGCCTGGGCTGGCTGCGGCACTCGCAGCAGTTCGACACCGCCGGGAGCGGCCGCCATGTTCGCCATCAAGGCGTCAAAATTGCCGCCGCTGTCCTGGCAATAGAAGCTCCAGCTCGCCAGAGTTGCCAGGCGGACCGGCTTCGCCAGCGGCGACGGCTTGCCGCCGCACGGCAGGAACGCCCCCAAGCCTTCCAGCGAAACCAGGTGCACGATATGGCGCAAGCCGGGCTTGGGCAGCCGATTTGCGATCACCAGGGAGAACCAGCCTTCCTCCTTCAGCCCGAGGACTTCTTTGTCCGCCGTGTTCACCTGGCGGGCGTGCGCGAGCCACTCCAAATCTTCGCAGGCCGGTGCGATCCTGCCGAACACGTCCGCCGGCACCTCGATCGCCCGGCACGCCCGGTCGGGGTCCTCCAGCATCAGGCCGACCGGCGTCTGCACGGAGCCGTCCGACTGGACCAGTTGTCCCGACGTAGTTTGCACGGCGCGGTCGCCGTCGGCGCCCGGCTTCGAGGGCAACTCCGGATTGGCGGGATCGTCCTGAAATACCAGGAGCGCGACCCAAGGGGACCGGCCTGTTGCCGATGGCGCGACGCCGGGACGATCCCAAGGGAGCGTCTGGCGGCTGAGCACGATGTGCGGCAGGGTGTGCTCGAAGGTTCCGGCGCTGTTGGGCGGCGGATACACTGCATGCAGATCGCCGGGCTCGAGTGCTACTTGCGGCGCCACCACATGGAAAGCCTGCGTGACGGCGCCGGTGGCCTGCCCGCCATAGGACACTTCCTGCGTCACCGTCGCGGTGTAGTCTCCTGCCGCCAGCGGCGGTTCGTAGCGATCGTAAAACTGAATCTGGCCTGCCAGCAAACCACCCATGCGTTAACCGCGCTCCTTTCCGCCATCTTCAGTCACTCCAATCAGGCCTTCCTGGACCCATCCGTCCGCCGCCACGAACAGGTGCAGAAATCGCGTCTCTCCGCGCAGCGGCGGGATGGAATAGGACACGCGGGCCTCGCCGCCCGAGACCAGAGTTTCGGAAGCCTGCAAACGGATCCTTCCCGGTATTCCGCCCGGATCTTCGACGGGAAGCGAAACGGTCAGACAAGCGGGCGCCTCGGTCGCGTCTGGCCTTTCGCGGCGCATCAGCACCGTTACCATCCGGACGGCCGCGGGCAGGATCGTTTCGATCCACCCACGCTCGAGCGCTGATCCGGCGCCTTGCACCCGGTTGGCGGCCACCATAGCGGCGCCATTCGTCACGCCCAAATCAATCCGCTGTCCGGATGCGCGAAAACGCAAGGGAGACTGCGGCCGCACTACCACTCCATCGCCGAGCAGCACCTTGGGTTTGATGGCGACCAGCGAAGTGGACAGATTCCAGCCCACCGTCCGCGGTCCTGTTTGATCCGGGTCCTGCCCCACAATGGCGAGGTGGGCGGCGCCGCTTGGGATGGCAATCTCCTCCGCGCTCGCCGTAGCGTCTTCGATGACGCGCTGATGCTGGTCGAGCGCCACCACTCGCAGCAGTCCCTTGGGCAGGATCGGCGCTTCCCGGTTCAACTCCCAGAGCGCGGTCTCGCCCGGGAGCAGGTCTGTGAGCCTGGCTTGTGTGAATATTTTGGACGATACGACGCCATCCGTGTGGCTGTATCGGCGCACCACGGCGCGCAGGCGCGCGGAGGCCGGAGAAGGCGTGGCGGCGGAAACCGCCACCGGCTCTGGCGGTGAAGGTGGAACGTAGGGTCTCGGAATGGCGGCGGGCCGCGGGGCCAACTGTCGCACCAGGGGCTGTTCCAAAAATGCCTGGCGCGCGGTGGCTGCGAGAAGGTATAGCGTGCCGTCCGGCGCCACGTCGAAGCCGTACTGCCGCGCGGTCCGAAGGGCCTGAGAGCGTGACTGAATCACGTTCTGCGACATGATGGTTCGCTCGATCGTCTGCCGGGTATCGGGATCCGTTACAGCCGTGGGCGCCGGTCCGAAGTCCTGCCTGGACGCATCGAGCGGCAACTGCACGACTCCGGGTAGATCCGTGTACGCGAAGTCCGTCAGTTTGCACGCGACAGGCCCGGCGGGCGTCTTCGGGGTCGGGCTGCCGGAGCGGAGCCCGGTCATCACTCCCGCCAGGAGCTTCGAACCCGGACTGGCCTGCCCGTCGTTGACCGGGTCCCAGAGCGCGGCCGGCACGCCGGCGAGGTTCGGCTGCCAACTCCAGGCGGCTGCCTCGGCGCCGGTGATATTGACGCTGATGCTCGATGCCAATTCGGAACAGCCGATGGGTTTGATTCCCAGTGCCGGCCCGGGCGCGGATTGCCAGACAC
>CAZSQK010000124.1:0-573 GCA_964608645.1 uncultured Solibacteraceae bacterium
GCCGATCACCGGGCCCCCGCCTCTGCCGCCTCTGCCGCCGGTGGCGGACGCGACCACCGCCGTCTCCTGGTTCGCGCCACTGTCGATCGTGATGGTCTGCCCGGCGGTAAAGCCAAACCCGCTGGGGACAGGGATCACCGTAGCGCCCACACTGGTGGCGGCGCCCACCGTCGTCGCGCCTGCTGTGCCAACCGTCGCGATGACCGCAGTCTCGAGGCTCGACCCCGTATCGATCATGATCGTCTGGCCCGCCCCAAAGTCCGCTACGTTGGCGACTTTGATATTGGTCGCGCCGGCGCCCGCGGCAGCCGATAGAGTAGTGGCGGGCTGCGCCCGGGAATCGGCGCAATTTCTTTCGGTGTCGGAGGCGTGCGGCTCACGCGGTGGCGCTTCGGGGTTGTTTCGGCCGTCCGATAGATTTGCACCATGCTGATCCCGAAGCTGGTCACGACGCTGCGCGAGTACGATCGCCGCCAGTTCTGGGCGGACGTCACAGCCGGGGTCATCGTCGGGATCGTCGCGTTGCCGCTCGCGATTGCTTTCGCGATCGCGAGCGGGGTCAGCCCCGAGCGC
>CAZSQK010000124.1:583-21152 GCA_964608645.1 uncultured Solibacteraceae bacterium
TCGGCGCAATTGCTGTCGGTGTCGAGGCCGTCCGGGAAGCGGCCCGCGCTCCTGTTGCTCGTGACCGCGGCCGCGGCAGCCGGCCCGAAGCCGCCCGTCGCGCCGGGCGACGGCACACGGCAGCCGCCCTGCCCCGCTCCCGAGGCGCCATGGTACCCCTCGGCAGCCCATGGGTCGACGAGGAGGCCATAGTTGAGACTATCGGCCACCAGGCCCCCCGCGTCACGCAACACCATGGCCCCCGCGGCAGGGGAGAGAGCGGGCCCGCCAAACCACTGGTTCGGCGATGGAGTCCCTTGGTACCCCGCGGTCGTGACCCCGGCATCCCGCACAACCGCGTTGATCGCGTGTTCCTTGGCCAGCGGGCTATCGAGCGTGATACCGGCGCCGAGCGGCTGCACGGGCTCGTTGCTGGAGTGGGCAGAAGCCGTCTCCGGCTTGAAGCTGATCCCCGTTCCATTGACGCTGAAGGGCAGATTGGCCGCATGAGTGAACCGCAGCGGAGCCGCCAGGTCCAGACCCGTGCCCTGCGCCACCACAAACTCGCGGTTGAGATGCGCCTTGCCGAGTGCCGGAGTAAAGTCGACACTGACGCCCGTCGTACCCGACGAGCCGAGGGCGGTGATCGTCACCGTTTCCCGGTTGGCGGGCGTCCCGACGGTCATCTTGTCGCCCACGGTGAAACCGTTCGGACCGCGGACCTGGACCTTGATATTCGTCGCCCCGGCGCTTGCCTCGGCCGACAGCGCCCCGCGGCTCGACTGCGTGCCGACTTTGGTGATCGTGACGGTCTCGATCCCATGTCCGACGCTGTCGATGTCCAACCGGATCTTGTCGCCGGCGGAAATGTTTGCGACCGACGTCACCTTGATATTGGTCGCGCCGGCGGGCGCGTCCACGCCCAGGAAGGCTTGCGTGCCCGGCTTGCCGATGGCGGTGACTGTGGCCACTTCGTACTTCTCCACGGCCTTGGCGACCGCCGGGTAGGTGGCCCCATAGCCGATGGCGATCTTCTCGCCGGCCACGAAGCCGGCGACGCTCGTGACCGGCACACTGGTCGAGCCGGTGGGGATCTTGATCACCGGGCCCTCGGGCAGGGGTTGCCACACTGTCGTCGGGGCGCCGGCCGGCGTTCCGACGCTCACGATCTTGCGGGTCTCTTCGCCGGAGCCGGTGTCGATGGTGATCGAATCGCCCGCGTTCATGCCCGTCGTGCTCCTGACGTGGATGGTGGTATCGCCCTTGCGCGCGCCAACCGCCAGCGCGGAGTTGGAGAGGCCGAGCAGGTAGAAGCCGTGACCTGCGAGCTTCGTCCCCGCCGGGATCTTCACCGCCGAGAAGATGGGCTGCTGGGTCTGGTGCCCGGTCAGCGTCCAGTTGGAAATGTCGACCTCCCTGGCCCCGGCATTGTAGAGTTCTATGAACGAGTTCGTCGAGTTGGTGGAAGAACCGTCGCTAATGCGGAACTCGTTGATCTTGATTGGGCTGACGTTCCGAACCTTCTCCGCCGTTGTCTCCGATTGCTTTGCGCCGCTCGTCTGGTTCGTCCACTGGGCGGCGCCGGTCAGGTCGCCGTTGAAGGCCGCTGGCCCCGCGGTGATCTTGAACGTCGCACTCACGCTCGCCCCCGGCGCGACCGGGTCGGTGAACGTCGCCGACGTCTTGCCGGAGCCCGGAACCACCGACGTCCACTGCTTGTTGGGCACGGAAATGCTCAACTGCAGGCCCACCGCCGGAGCGCCCGTCGTATTCGTGAACGTTACGGTGGTGTCCTGCGAGGCGCCCGGTGAGAACGTCTGCAGTCCCGGAGGCGTGGCAGTCGCCGCCGCCGGCGCCAGGCTCAGCCGCGGAACGTCGTACCTGGCAGCCACCACATTGGCCTGCACCAACTGGTCGGTGGCGTCGGAAGGAAACGTTCCGGCGGCCGTCATCGCGCCTTCATAGAAGGTGCCCTGCGATCCGACGCTGTTGTCGCCGCCGTTGCCCAGAAGGATAGCTCCCTGCTTGCGCATCGGGTCATAAGTGATGTCCACCCGCGGTCCGTCGAACATCACCGACAACGCGCCCTTCTGCGCATCGCCGCCCATGGAGGTCCAGTGGTGCGGTTCGCCCTTGGCCATCGCGGTCACGAATCGCCAGTTGATGCTCGGCAGGTTGGCGCAGGCTTTGGATCCGTCCGGGTTGACGCAGCCGACCAAGTTGTTCTCCTGGTCGGTCATGATCCACGGACCGGGGGCGATCCCTCGATACCAGCTGGTGGCGTTGCCGTAGTACGTGGTTTCCATGGTGCCGTTGTCGTCGTCGCGGCTGTCGATCTCGGCGTTGCCATAGTCGAAGCAGCAGCCGGAGTTGTAATGGTGGCCGTTAATGACCCAGTACTGCCCCTCCGCCTGGTCGTCGACCGCCGTGCCCTTCGCGTCGTTCTGGCGGAGCCCCATGCCCGGCGCGATGAACGCGCCGTAGGCCTTGTGACCCATAATCGTAATCGGCGCCATGTCGGCCACCGGCAGGTTGTTAAACCCACCCATGGACGGTCCGCTGAATCCGCCTCGGGGCGCCTGGATCAGGTGGTTGTGCTTCGGCGATTGGTCGTAGATGATGGCGATCCAGCAGTACGTGTTGGCGCAGAACGCGTCCTGCGCGGCCGCGTTGGCATATCCACCCCCATCCGGGCCCGGCGACCCGGCCGGTTGGATGACGCCGATGTCCAACGTCCTGCCGTCGGACTGCCGTAGAACCTGGTAGAGTGGGCCGTTGTAGGAGGCGTACAGCGCGCGCGTGGTGCTGTGTGCGGCCACGCAGGGGTCCCCCGCGGCGGCGTAGATGTCACATGGGCCCTTCGGTCTGGGTGGGGGGTCCCCGGCCGGTGTCGCCATCGTCAACGCGGCGGCCATCAGCGTGAGCGCCGCCGGCATCAGCATAAGATTGATTCTCGTTTTCATGTTTATCCTATTTTCGCCTTGCCCCAACTTGCTGCTGCCGTTTGCAAGCGCATTCAGCCGCAGTCCCATGACAATATCACGACTCTATAGCGGGCTGCGATAATGAAACCCTTGTGGGAAAGGATCGATTGGCCATGTTAGTGACGGCAACCCGAAACCCGGGAAAGAGACTGGCATGATCCGCGGCGCAAAGGCGGCGCGGCTGCAGCAACCGCGGGGCGCGGTGGCGGTGGAGACCGTCGATGTCGAGGCCCCGGGCGCGGGCGAGGCCTTGATTCGCATGGAGGCCTGCGGCGTCTGTCATTCCGACCTGTTCGTGTCGAGCCTGGAAAAGCTGGCGGTGACGCCGCTCACCCTCGGACACGAGGGCATCGGCCGCATCGAGGCGCTGGGACCGGACGCGGGCGCGGCATGGGCCGTCGGCGACCGGGTGGGTATGACATTCCTCGCGACCACGTGCGGCGTCTGCGACCTCTGCCGGTCGGGACGGCGGCGGTTCTGCGCGCAGCAGACCAATTTCGGCTACAACCGGCACGGCGCCCTGTCGGAATATGCGGTCGCGCCGCTGGCCGCCCTCGTTCGCGTTCCCGAGGAGGTCGAAGCCGCCGCGCTCGCCCCCATGTGCTGCGCCGGCTGGACCGCATTTGGCGCTGTGCGCGAGTCCGGACTGGAGCCGGGACAGACAGTGGCCCTGTTCGGCTTCGGCGGATTAGGCCACTTGGCGTTGCAGGTGGCGCAGAGCCGCGGACTGCGCGTGGCCGTCGCCGACACGTCGCAAGCGAAGCTGGAAATGGCGCGCGCCGCCGGCGCCGCGATGGCCGTCGCCGGAGAAGCCGCCGGCCGGACCCTGCTGAAAGAATGGGGCGGCGTCGACGCGGCCATCGTCCTCACCGGATCGGCCGCCGCGATTCCCCAAGCCTTCAAAGCCCTCAAGCGCCTGGGCACGTTGGTCCTGGTCGGCGTCTCCGTCAGCCAGTACGAGCTGCCCCTCGTCGACACCGTAGTCAAAGGGATTAACATCCGCGGCAGTTACCTCGGCCCGCGCGAAGATCTCGAAAGTGTCTTCGCGATGGCCCGTCACGGCGAGTTGCGTGCCCATGTCGAAACCCACGGCATTGACGAAGCCCCCGCCATCCTGCACCGCATGACCCGCGGTGAAATCGCCGGCCGCGCCGTCGTCCGCTTCTAGCGCTACCGCCCCGACGCAATCGTCAGATAAACCGTCTGCGCCGCAGTCGTCGAACCCGCCCGGAACACGATCGCATAATCGCCATCCGGCAACTCCGGCACGACAATATTGAACTGATACAGCCCGATCGCATTCGGCGCGAGCCCTCCATACAGGACCGTCGCCGGCGTCGTGCCGAACGACACCGCCAGGTTCGGGACGGTGTTGTTTGCCGTTACAACCACTCCTGGCGCGATGGCCGGCTGGACGTCCCCGAATCCGATGCCGTAAGTCAGAATCGAATCGCCGGGCTTCGCCGCCCGGAACGGCACGCCGGCGATCAGCCCCGGTCTCCCGACATACGTGAACCCGTCCGTGAACGTCGCCACAAGGTACTGCTTGCCGTCGACGTTGAACACCGATGGCGAGAGCATCCCCGGCGCAACCGCCGCTTTCGGCGCCGTCACCGCGGCGCTGCTGCATGACGCCGTGGTGACCACCACCGCCGCGTCGCCATTGGCCGCATCGGCCGGAGCCTGCACGTTGATTTGCGACGGGCTGATGTAGCTGATGAATGCGTTCTTGCCGTTGATCGTGACCGTCACTCCGTCGAGCGTCGTCGGCGCGTTCGGCCCCGTGAAATCGTCTCCCGACCATTGCCGCGTCGTCTGCGAAAGATTGCGGCCTTTGATCTCCAGCCACGAGCCGGACGCAAATGTCGAAGATCCGCCGAAATCCCCCGCCGATCCGGCCGACGTGACGACCGGCTGTGGCACGCTGCACGCGGGCGGAGGCGGCGGACCAGTCGTGGCGGTCGCGGTGAAGACCAATGGCGGCAGACTGGTCCCCGCAATCGACGCCGTGACCGCCAGCGTTCCCGCCGCCGGCCCCAGTGTCACCGTCACCGCCGCTGTGCCATTCTGATCCGTCGTGGCGGACGAAGGACTCAGCGTGGCGGACCCCGACGTCACCGCGAAGTTCACCGTCACTCCCGCCAACCCCCCGCCGATCTTGCCGGTCACCTGCACCCGCAACGGGTTGGCCAGCGCCTTTCCTGCCACCCCGGTTTGATTATCGCCGCTCACCACGGTGAAGGAGGCCGGCGTATTCACCACTAGTTTGCGAATGATATTGCTGTCGAGATCGACGGCATAGACGTCCCCATTAGCCGCCGTCTTGAGCCCTTCCGCATAGAAGGACGTGTTCAGAGCCGCAACGCCATCCGATGGCGGCGCGCTGCCGTTGCCCACGATCCGCCGGATGGATCCGCCCGAGACCGCATAGATGTCGCTGAAATCGTACGACGAGATGAACAGGGTCCCGGCGGCGTCCGTCGTCAGCCCGGTGGGCTGCGAGAACGCCGTCAGCGCCGAGCCCCCGTCCGGCCGCCCGAATGCGCCGTTGCCCGCCACCGTGCTGATCACTCCCGCCGGGTTGACCATCCGCACTTTCAGGTTGTTGCCGTCGCCGATATACACATTGCCTTTGGAATCCACCGCCAGCGGGCTGGGCGCCAGGAGGGACAGCGTCGCCGCCGTTGCCTGCCCGCCGTCGCCCGTCGCCCCGTCGTTTCCCGTTCCCGCGAAAGCCGTGATCACGCCAGTGGCCGCCGCGATCATCCGCACCCGATTGGCCCCGCTGTCCGCGAGGTAGATGTTGCCGGCCGTATCGATCGCCATTCCCGTGATCGACTTGAACGTCGCCGCCGTCGCCGGTCCCCGGTCGCCGCCATTCCCCGAGGTCGTTCCCCCCGCAATCGTCGCGATCACCCCGCTCGAGGGGTCGATTCGGTAGACCCGCAGATCGCTCGCGAAATAGAGGGCGCCGCTCGCGTCGCTCGCCATCGCATTGATGTATGGCAATAGGTTGTTGCCGATGATCGTGCCTTCCAGCGGCGTGCCCGATTGCTGCGGCTTTCCGCCATACGTCGTAATCGTGCCGTCGGCCGAAACCTTGCGAATCAGATAATTGCTCGCGTCGGCGATGAACACATTGCCCTTGTTGTCCAGCGCCACGTCGGTCGGCTGATTCAGCAGCGCGGAAACCGCGGGCCCGTTGTCGCCGCCATAATGAACTTTGCCCGCCATGGTGGTCAGCACTCCCAGTGCGAGCCTGCGGACCAGATGGGTCGCTTCCACCAGGTACAGGTTCCCGGCGTCGTCCACGCTGACATTGAGCGGGCCGTCGATGTTCGAGTTACTGGCCAGCCCGTCTTTCACAACACCAAAAGCGCTGTTGTTCCCCGCCATGAGCGTCACCGATCCGGAATTGGAGAGTTTCACGAGCACGTTGAAGAAGATATCCGTGATGAACAGGTTTCCATTCCCGTCGATGGCGAGGCCCGCCGGAAGAGCCGCCAGCACGACGGTGGAAATCGTGCCGCCAACCGTAAACTTCCGGACACGGCTGTTGAACATATCGGCGATATACACGACCCCGTTCCGGTCTACGGCAATGCCGGTCGGCGTGTCCAGCGCCGCCGAAGTGGCGGACTGATTGTCGCCGTTGAAGCCGTACGCGCCATAACCCGCGATCGTGCGGATCTTCCCGTCGGTCGTGATCTCGCGGACTCGGTCCCCCGTATTCGCCACTGTCGGCCATGGCATGCAAGAGGGGAACGAAAAAGCTTTGGAAGTCGGGCACGGCCATAAGCGGATATTCTAATCCCTTTCATTTCCCAGCGATGGCCCGATTGGATGCAAGCGCATTAGAGTTCGGAATATTCCTTGATTCCCGATTTGGACACCCGTACCATCGGCCCAGATCGCAACCGATCAAAAGGAGAATGAACGAAATGACCAGCCTGAGCGCAATCCTCGCCGCAATCGAAGCGTCCACCGAAAAGATCAAGACCCTCGAAGCCGACCTCACCGCCGAGCGTGACAACGGCAAGAGTCTCGTAGAACAGTACCGAGCCCAGAGCGCCGATGCGCTGAAGACGCTCGGCATTGCCGAAGAGGCCCGAAAAGAGCGGAAGCCGCGCAGTCATCAGGCGATTCTGATGAGCGCCGCCAGCCGCGCCATTCGGCAGACGGTTAAGGGCGGCGAGAAGAACGCCAAGACGATCCTGACCGTCGCGCTCGATGCCGCCGAGAAGATCGCGAAGAAGAAGCTGGCCTTGACGGAAGTACCCGCCGAGATCAAGCAGAAGATTGAGGAGCGAGTCAAGGCGCTGGGCGCGAAGAAATAGTAACGGATTCGAGCGTCGAAGCTACAGAGCGGGGCAGAAATGCCCCGCTCTTTTTGCGTATAGATGGGTACCGAAGAAGTCGCCTCGGCGACTTTCGCGCGATTTTGGCACTGGCTATTATGGCGTCGGATCTGCACGCATTGCAGGTTGCGGCTTCACAATGAGCCGACATGCCAATTCGCGAGTCTGCCAACGGAACGCGAATGTCTCCGCGACGACGTACCAGTCAGCGCCGCTCGCCGAACCGTGGTTCTGGCCCATGCAGGAGCACTCACACTCGAAGCCAGTCGCATTCCAACAAGCGGGAGCGCATTTCTCAAGAACCTTGAGGGGCTGGATGAGGTACACCTTTCCATACCGATCCAGTAAGCGCCTAACGAGGCGATTCAGCCAAGCATGTGGGACTTCCCAGCACTTGAACTGGCGATTCCATTGTGGAATGCGCTGGTTTTCGTCACGGATCCAGTCGCACGGATTCTCTTTCGACGGTGGCAGTTTCACTAACAGCGGCCTGCCCTTCGCACGGCGAAAAATGACTGGTATTTGCTTCTGGTGCCATATTTCTGTTGCGGAATAAGACTGACCATCCATAGCGCGTCCGTCTCAGAATAGTTCAGCGAGCATCGCGGACGGAAGTGGCTCAACTTTCAAGTATTTGCACCAAGCCGTGACGAATTTGCCAAGATGCTGTAGAAATCCTTAGCGGCCCTGTTCAGTCACTGGATAGTCTCCTGCTTACAAACCAAGACTCCATCGGTTCTCTGCCCGCAGCAATCCTGGCAAGCTCCCGTGCCTCATCGTGTCGCTGCATCGCCGCAATGGCCCTCGACATTGCGAGTACCGCCCTTTTTCGTTCGAGGGCGGATGCCTTGTTTTCAATCAACATGAACGCGAGATTAGTGAGCATATCGAACCGCTCAAAAGCGCAAGCGGACGCGCCATCGCGCCGTCCGACCTGATATGCTCGGCGTGCAACATCCACCATGAAGTCTGGCGAGGGTGGGTCGGTTTTGAGCGCTTCCGCAGACTTCTCCACTATTGGACACGCAAGGCCATCGGACACCGAGATCAGTCCGCATTCAGATGGAACTTCTTCAGGTTGAACGAGTCCCTCTGGAACGGCAAACCAATAGTAATTGCAGGCTGAATAGGCCTTTTGGCGCTTTTCGGGATGCCGTAGTTCATACAGAAAGTCCTGGCGGCTTGTCTTAATCTCGTACGCCTCGCGTGTCAAGGGACGATGACGCCCACGCGCAAGCACCTTGATCGCGAGGAGGTCAATTTTGGGCGTCCCTGCCTTTCGCTTTCCCCCGTCAAGAGGGAACTCGTCTAAGAGCAACCAGTCAGGCGGTACGTGTGAAAGCGCGATTACATCGCGGATGCGACGAACTTCGGATGATGCCGCCATAAGGATCAGCCCCTATGATAGGCGACGGACTTAAGGTGCGTGCAGAAATCTCAAACTCGAACTCGGCGAGCGATATCGGGGGCAGAGTCTCATCGAAATGAGTCTCAAGAAGGTTCACTTCAGCAGTCGCGCGAATGTGTCAGGATACGTCGGGGATCGCGTTCCTAGCGCTGCCACGCAATCGCGCGAAGGGGGCGAGGGGTAGAGACGGGGACATGACGCTTGCACATCATTCCCGACCAGAATCAGACTGTGCTGCCCTGAGTGCCCTCAGCGGTCGAAGCTGCCGCTTGAGTCTTGACGCCATAGAAATGATTGTGAGATCCTCGCAGTGCTTCAGAGCTTCTGCGTTGACCCGCAGGGGCTTTGTCGCATGTCCTGCAAGTCTTTGAAAAGAAAGATGGTGGGCGCGACAGGACTCGAACCTGTGACCTCCTGCGTGTGAAGCAGGCGCTCTAACCAACTGAGCTACGCGCCCGAATTCTGGCGGGGCTTACCTCCCAAGTCTACCGAAATTGCCGCCTTCCCGCTAGTGGGCCGCCGGCTTTGCGTCCTTCTGGAACCAGCCCTTCATCTTCTTTCCGACCCGCTGCCAGATGCTCTCCGATGGCGCCGCCGGCTTCTCTTCCGGCACGCGCGCCGGCGTCAGCCCCGTCGCCTTGGCGACGTACATCGGCGCAGCCGCCTCGCACGGGCGCTCGCCCGCGAATCGCACCACATTGCCCAATAGGGCATACTCGCGGCGCATCCGTTGGCCCTCCTGTCTCTCGAGGCACAACGAGAACCCGGGATACTTCGACGGCGCCCCTTTCCCGAGAGTGTAGTCGACCTCGTTCAACAGCACGGGCAGGTAGCCGCGCGTGTTGCGATCGATGTACGCCGTCTCATAACGGTGGCGGCGCGGATTCCACGTGAACACCCGGAAACTGTCGAAATCGAATGGCTGCCGCCCGCGCACCGTCGTCCACAGCCAGATCGCCTTCTTCTGATCGCCATCCTCCACATAGCCGAGCGGCAGGTACGCCACGATCCGGTGCCCTTCGGCGTATTGCGCGACCTCATCCGGAATCGCCATCGAGACGAGGCGCGTCAACACCCAGCCCGACTGCCCCGTCGAGACGCGCACCAGGCTCCAATAGTCCGTCGGGACCGGCTTCGCTTCCGGCGGCGCCTGTTCCTCTTCGTCGAGCTCGGTCTTCGACAGGTCGAGCCAGTTCGGCGGCGGACGGGGCGGCGCGGGCATGGGTGGCGGCGGGATTTTCGGCTCCTTCTTCGGTTTCTTGGCGGCGTCCCCCGCCTTCTTCTTGGGAGCCGGCGGAATCAGCGGCGCGCGCTGCGCCTCGGTTCGCGGCATGACAAACTGCGCGAGCACGTCGAACTTCTCGCCTTCCTTGACCCGCAGGAAACTCGGCGACCCGCTGGCGGGCTGCGTGTGGACGTTCAGTTCCCGGTAGGCCGTTGCGACGCCTTGCGACGGCATCTTGGCGGCGCGCGACGCCAGTTCCTTCAACTCGATCATGTCGCTGGCCGCCAGCAGTTGGCGTTCGTCCGTCCACCCTTCCGCGCCGGACACCGTCCGCACCCGCAGGAACTTGCGGCGGCGCTGCAGGATCTCCAGACGCTCGCCGTGTTTCGCCGTGGCCACGGCGGCCGATTCCAGCGGGATGTCGCTGCGGATCTTCAACTGCGCCGGACCGACATACGCTTCGCCAATCGCCGGAGCGCGATTCGGCTGGTTGCGGCAGCCGCACGCCAGCCCGAGAAGGAACAGCGCACCCGCTCCGCTAACCTTCGTTATGAGACGCCAAAACACCCTCAATCCCCAGTTTACCGCGCGCTAAATGCGGCCCGAACTTAAGATGGAGAAGTGCAACTACCGATGCGCCACCCGGCCCTGTTCTTCACCGCGATCCTGTGTCTTTCCGCGGCTCTGGCCGCGCTCGCCCTGTGGATCTTCTCGCACGCGCGCACTCCCTTCGACTACATGGTGGTGGGAACTTTGGTGGCCACCATCGCGTTGGCGGCGGCGTTCGTCGCCGTGATCAAACGCCGCTGGATGTAGCCTACGCCCCGTACTGTTCGAAGAAGTGGGCGATCGTCATGATCCCCAGGTAATAGTTCTCCACTTTGTACTTCTCGTTGGGAGAATGCAGCCCGTCGTCGGGCAGCCCGAATCCCATCAGAATCGTCGGAATGCCGAGGTGATTCGCGAAATCCCCGACGATCGGGATCGACCCGCCCGAGCGAATGAAAACCGTTTGCTTCCCGAAAACATCGCCGAACGCGCGCGCCGCGATGTCGATGGCGGGATGCTCCGGATTCACCACCAGCCCGGGCGACGCGCTCAACACCCGCACCTCGGCGCGAATCCCCCGCGGCGACTCTCGCGTCACCCACTCGCGGAACGCCGCGATCACTTTGTCGGGATCCTGCCGCGGCACCAGCCGGATGCTCACCTTGGCGGTCGCTTTGGCGGGAATGACCGTCTTCGCCCCGGCCCCCGTAAATCCGCCGGCGATGCCATGCACCTCGAGAGTCGGCCGTGACCACACCCGCTCCAGCACCGAACGGTCCGGCTCTCCCGTCAATTCGCCCGCCCCGACCTCTTTTTCGAGAAAGTCCTTCTCCGAGAACGGCAGCCGCTGCCAGCTCTCCAGTTCCGCGTTTGCCGGCTCCTCGACATTGTCGTAGATGCCCGGCACCCGAATGACGCCATTCTCGTCCTTCGCCTTGGCCAGCAATTCGATCAGGCCGTAGACCGCGTTGGGCGCGGCCCCGCCATACAGACCCGAGTGCAAATCCCGCGCGGGTCCGGTGGCCTCCACCTCCATATACACCAGGCCCCTCAGTCCGATGCACAGCGTCGGCATGCCCTCCGCATACATCGCCGTGTCCGACACCAGCGCCACATCGGCGTGCAGCCTCTCCGGATGCTCGGCGACGAATTTCGCGATCGCCGCGCCGCCCACCTCCTCCTCCCCTTCCACCAGGAACTTCACGTTCACCGGCAGAGTCCCGTTGACCGCGCGCAACGCCTCGATCGCCTTGATGTGCATGTACATCTGGCCCTTATCGTCCACCGCGCCGCGGGCGTACAGATTGCCATCGCGCTCGGTGGGCTCGAATGGCGGCGTGATCCATAGTTCCAGCGGGTCGGCGGGCTGCACATCATAGTGCCCATAGCAGAGGACCGTGGGCTTCCCCGGCGCGTGGATCCAGTCGGCATACACCAACGGGTGTCCGGCGGTCGGAATGATCTCGACGTTCTCCATCCCCGCCTTTCGCAGGCTTTCGGCCACGAATGCGGCCGCCCTCTGAATGTCCTGCGCATGCTCGGGGAGCGTGCTGATGCTCGGAATCCGCACGAATTCCTTCAACTCGGCGAGCAGGCGGTCGCGGTTGTCGTTTACGTAGGCATCGGTTGGAGCTGACATGGTCTCGGTGAGACCATTATACGGCGGCGGCCCGCGCGGGCTCTCCGGAACGCCGCGAACAGGCGTTGTATAGGATGCGGCGCACCTCCGGCTCATAGAAGGGCTGCGCCAGCAGATCGTACGCGCCAAGATTGAGGGCTTCCGCCCACAGGCGGGCGTCGGCGTGCGGATCGGTCACGATGACTTCGAGTTCTTGTGGCGACTCTCGGACCAGATGCAGAACATCCAGCCAGTTTCCATCGGGTAGGGCGGCTTCGGTCAGGAGGACGTCATATTCGTCCCGCCGAAGCTGGTCGCGCGCGTGTTGCACGGATCCGGCGTGATCCACCGCCACCGGAAGCGCATGCAGCATTTGCGATATCTGACGGGCATCATCGCGATGCCCGGAAATGAACAAAATCCGGGACCTCATAATGCGCTCGAATCAAATTAATCTTCCTTAATCTTAGCGCGATTCCGTCTCAAATTGGATGACACTATCCAAAAGATTCGATCGAGCGGCGGACACTCACGGCTTCATGACCGCAACGTAGCCGAGATTTCGGTATAGCTGCTGATAGTCCAAACCGAAGCCAACCACAAACCGGTCGGGGATCTCGAAGCAGTGATAGTCGAGCCGCACCTGCACAATGCGCCGCGAGTTGCGATCGAGAAAGGTGCAAACGGCGAGCGAGTTCGGAGCCCGCCCGGCGAGCGTCTGGAGCAGGTACCGCAGCGTGAAACCGGTGTCGACGATGTCCTCCACCAGCAGCACGTCCTCGCCCTCGATGCTCTCGTCGAGATCTTTGGCGATGCGCACGACTCCCGGCGCGCCGCTCTTGTTGGAAAAGCTCGAAATGCCGAGAAAATCGATCTTCACCGGAATGTCCAGGTGGCGCGCCAGCTCGGTCAGGAAGAAGACGGAGCCCTTGAGCACGCCAATCAGTTTGAGGGTCCGGCCCTGGTAGTCGTGCGAGATTTTCGCCGCCACCTCGCGAATGCGCGCGGCAATCTGTTCCTCGGTAAAGAGCACCCGCTCCACGCCGGGCGCGAGAGGCGGCGTCATGCTTCGACCGGCTTCCCGGTCAGGCCGTACTTGAAAATCAGATTCTCGAAGTCCTTCTGGTAGAACACCTGGATGTTGATCTGCGGGTAGAGCTCGCGCAGCAGCCGTACTTTGCGATTCTTGCGGGTCACGTGCGCCTGCTTCATGGTGGTGAGTTCAATATACACGTCGAACTCCGGCAGGTAGAAATCCGGTGTGAACGATTCCAGCGCGTTGCCGTCGCGGTCGTATTGGATCGGAAAACTGCGCGGCTCGTACTCCCAGGCGATGCGGTAGAAGTCCAACAGGTTGGCGAACATCTCCTCGCTCTGGTGGGCGAAATTCTTGTTGCGGAGAGACACCTTGTGCGGCGGCACGATCCCGTAACGCGCCAGGCGGAGCCGCATTTGAAACTGCAACTGCGCCTCGGCCGCCTGCGAAAGATGTCCGCGCTCGCGCAACCCGGCGGTCGCCACGGCGGTTTCGATCAGCTCTGCCATCTGCTCCGAAGTCAGCGCCTCGGCGTTGAATACGATGTCGAAAAGCTCCGCGGATGCTCTGGTCTTGCCGAATTTCGCCTTGCGGTCGGCGCGGTCGGACGCCTCCAGCTCCAGCAGAAGCTGCCGCGCCGCGGCCCGCTCCATGTGGCAGTCGAGCATCAGGTTCCCGATCCGCACGTTCTCCGGCGCCACCATGTGCACGCGCAGCATCCCCGGAAAATGCCGCGCCTGCAACTCGCCGCCAAGAGCGCAATAGACCAGATGGTGCTCGGTGGCCAGCCGCGCCAGGATGGATGTCACCAGGCTGGGATAGGCCTTATCCGGGATCGCGGCCTCTGCGCCGAACTCCTCGCTCGTGAGAAATTGGATGCGCGATTGCGTCAGCAACTCGAACTTCAACCGTTGTGCCGTGATACGCGCCACTTCTTCGAAGCGGCACCCGGGATGGCCGGAAACGGCGATCAGCGCCATGTCACAAGCTCATCATATCGCGCCACGCCGCCCCGCGATGCCGCGGCGGCCGCAATTGAAGAATCTCCGCGACGATCTCGAGCGTCTCCACGACGCGCGGCCCCGGGCGATTGAAATACTGATTGCCGTCCGCCAGATAGACCCTGGATCGCAGGCGTTCGAACTCCGGCCGCGCTGTCAGCCAGCGCATCTCCTGCTCCGTCCGCGACAGATCGAAGCCGCACGGCGCGACGATAATGACGTCGGGATCGGCGGCCACCAGCTCTTCCCATGTCATCCAGGGCGAATGCTCCCCCGCTTTGCCGAACAGGTTCACGCCGCCGGCCATCTCGATCAGTTCGG
This sequence comes from uncultured Solibacteraceae bacterium, assembly GCA_964608645.1. Lineage (GTDB taxonomy): Bacteria > Acidobacteriota > Terriglobia > Bryobacterales > Bryobacteraceae > CAZSQK01. Next base: position 15,063 of record CAZSQK010000124.1, read on the forward strand.
GCGTCCAGTTTCCCGCCGCCATCAGCGGCTCGATCCACTCCACACAGGCGACCCGCGGCGCGCGCCCGTCACGCGCCCGGCCTCGCAAATCCTCGCACCGTCCGGCCAGAGCATCGACGGCCGCCTCGCCCGTTTCGGGGATGTCGAGAGCGCGCGCCACGCGGCGCACGTCTTCCCAGATTTCGCGCAACGAATTCGGCTGCAGTGATACGATCCTCGGGTTGCCCTTCATCCCGCGGGCGATCGCCGCTTCGATGTCGCGCAGGCTGACGGCGCACACCTCGCACTGAATCTGCGTGAGGATGTGGGTCGGCGCAAGCCCCTCGATCACCTCATCGAAGACGTCGTAGATCGACACCGACTGCCGCGCCGATTCCTTGACCTGCCGGTCGATTTCCCGGCTGTCGGCGTCCACCGCAATCCGCGGCCGCGTGCACACCGGCAGCGCCTTCACCCGCTCCGGATAATCGCACTCGTGGGACCGGCCAACCAACGAATCGATCATCCCGAGCGCGTCCACGATCTCCGTGGCGCTGGCGATTAGAGAGAGGATACGGGGCACGGGATCAGATCCGTGTAGATGAACCCGCCGGCGTCGCGGATCTCGCCCGCTTCGATGGCGAGCGGCGCGCGAAACATCGGGCCGTCATACACAAAGGAGTGGAACTCGCCGTTTTCGCCGCATGGGTCCACACCCTCGGGCAGGTCGCCGAGCAGCGCTTCGTCGAACTCGCGGCCGGCAAATGCCGGATCCAGTTGCCGGGAATCGATGCAGGAGAGGCGGGCGCGGAGTCCGCCCGCGATCATGTCGCGAGCCAGGCGCGCAGTCGGTATGTCCCACAGCGGGAAGATCGGCGTGAGCCCGCACCCGGCCAGTTGCTTCTCGCGGTACCCGCGGACATCGCGCAGGAACAGGTCGCCGAATGCGATCGTGTCGAAGCCCTCCGCGACCGCGCGCCGGCCGGCGCCGGCCATGCGCGATTCATAGTCCTCGTTGGTGCAGGGCCAGGGCAGGGGAATCTCCCAAACCGGGATGCCGATCGCCTCCGCCTGCGCTTCGAGCAGTGTCCGGCGCACGCCGTGCATCGCCACACGGTCGGCGGCTTCGTTCACCGTGGTGAGCAGCGCGTCCACGCGGATGCCGCCTTGCCGCAACAGATGGAGCGTCCAGGCGCTGTCCTTGCCCGAGCTCCACGCCAGAAGAGTCTTCACACGGCAGCGGTGGCCGGCACACGCTCGGACCGGACCACGGTGCGGCTCAACAGTGCATGCAGCCCGAACAGCACGCCGGTATACACCAGGTCGGAGACCAGCGTGCCGCGGAAGAAGGGAATCGCCGCGGCCATGCACGCGCCGAGGCCGCTCAAGGTGTGCGGGTACCCATGCGGCGCCAGCCAGACTCCGAAGTTGGAGAGCACGAAGAACTGGACGCTGCCAAAGACCGCCGCCGCCCCCAGCAGATGGGGGCGCTCCGTGGAGCGAAGGTGCGACCCGATCCAGACATTCAGCAGAAAGCTCGCATACACGAACGGCGTCGCGAACGAGTACCCGCCCAGGAAAGGATCGGTCACGAGCATCAGAACGATCGGCAGCGCGTACGCCTGCCAGCCGCGCAGCCGTGCTCCGGCAAAGAGGCTGATCGCTCCCACCGGGGCGAAATTCAGATTCTGCGCCATGCGGGCCATCCCGCCCAGCACCGTCAGCCCGAGCGCCAGGGGCCGCGCCGTGTTGTTTTGCATCGATTTCTCCTTAATCAATCATTATCTATCACCCAGGCCCGAGGTTGCCTGGTTGGGTTCCCACAAAGTTTCCGGCGCGCCGATCACATGGCTCGCCCACCGGCTCCATACGAAGAGCGCGTCGCCCAGCCGGTTCAGATAGCGGACCGCTTCCGGCGGAACGCTCTCCACGCGCGAAAGCGCGATGCAGACCCGCTCCGCCCGCCGGCAAACGGTGCGGCAGACATGCAGCTCCGCGTTGAGGCGGCTGCCCCCGGGCAGCACGAACGAACGCAGCGGCGCAAGAATCTCGTTCATCCGGTCCATTTCTGTCTCGAGCTGCGCCACGTCGGCATCGGTGATGCGCGCCTGCTTGGGATGGACATCGTCCGGCAGAGTCGCAAGAATCGATCCCAGGTTGAAAAGCTCGTGTTGGACGCGGAGGAGGATCGCCGCCAGCGCGTCCGGAGCGCCCGCGCGGGCGATGCCGATGAAGGCGTTGAGCTCGTCGGCCGTCCCATATGCTTCGATCCGCAAGCTGTCCTTGGGAACCCGCTGCCCGCCCGCGAGCGCCGTGTCCCCCGCGTCGCCCTGCCGCGTATAGACGCGGTTGATCGCGACCCGAGGCTTGTCGAATGGCTCATCGGTCATGCCGCCCTCACCTTTCCTTGGCCAATACCCATTTCATCCCCGCCACGAAGTTCAGGCGCGGCGAAGGGAATCCGAACACCTCTTCGTAATGCCGGTTCAGGGCGTTGCGCAAGTGCCCGTAAGCCGTCATCCCATGCCCCAGAGCGACATTCAGATTCACTCCGGCGTTCGCGAATCCCGGGTTCCAGAATAGCCCGTTGCTCGCGCCGTAGGATGGCTCCTCGTAGAGCGCCTTGCCGCGGAAATAGCCGGTCACGTCCGCCGTCACCCGGCCGTGCGTGAAGGTCGCGACCGCGCTGCCCGAGTGTTCCGGCCGCCGCGTCAATGGCTGTCCAACTACGAACGGCCGGGGCGCCACGGAAAGCAGCCGCGTTTCCAGCAGCGTGTACGACCCCGTCGCGAACATCCACCGCGCCGGCCGCACTCTCACCGAAAACTCCGCCCCTTGGCCCTGCGAGCCGGCCAGGTTCGCCGATTTGTAACGGCTGAGCGCGCTTTGCGATCCGCCCAGCGGCACGATCAGATCGTAGAAGCGATTGTAGAAATAGGTCCCATCGAACGACACGCTCCCGAGCTTCTGTTCCACCCCGAAATCGATACTGCGCGTCCGCTCCGGTTTGAGCGCCGGGTTGTCGGTGAAGGCGAGCTCGAAGCCGCTGGGCGGCCGCAGCCCTGTTCCGAACGACGCGTGCAGCCGTGTCCCCGCCCCCGCCACATAGGCCGCCGACACCTTCGGATTGGCGCGTGACACGGTGTTTTCGGGGAATGCCGGCCGCGAGAAACCGTCGGGTGCGATCGCCCCGGTCCGCAGCCACTCGCCGCGCACGCCGGCATTGACGAACAGGCGCCCGCCGAAAACGAATCGATTCTCCACATACGCCGCCACGTTGATCCGCGGGATCGGGAAAACGGCGAATTCCGAATCGCTGATGAACGTGTTCTGGACTTCTTCCCGTCCGCCGGCCGCGCCGATCGCGATCAGGTAATTCCGCGAGACGCTGACGATCGTGCGCGCCTCTCCCTGCCCGCGCATGTCCTTATTGAAGCTGAAGCCGTACGGGCTGCGATACCCGTTGTTGGCCAGAAAAAAGCTGCCCATCAGCTCCTGCCGGACCCGCGGCGTCAGATCGATTTCGTATCGCACACCGTAATCGCCGGAATTGTTCTTGCTGCGGCTGATCGTGTCGATGCGGGTGAACGTGCCTTTGGGGTTCGACCCCCACGGCCCCGGCTCGCCAACCTCGTTGGAAATGAAGTCGCCGTGCAAAAACAGGCTCTGGCGCGCGAACCGCCGGCTGAGATTGAGCGTCAGCGCCTCATTGCGATAATCGCTGTTCGCCACCGGCCCGTCCGTGTCGAACCGCGCGGCCGAAGCCGCGATGCCGAACCCCGCGATCGTGCCAGAAGCCGTGGCACCGAAGCGCCTCTCGCGGTAGGTCCCCCCCTCCGCCAGCACTTCGAGCATCGGACTGCCCCCCGTCTGCCGCGTCTGAAAATCCACGACGCCGCTGTTGGCATACGATCCGTAAATCGCCGACTGTGCGCCGCGCGCGACCTCCACCTGCCCGATGGACTGCGACGGCAGGTGCGCGAAATCGAACACGCCGCCGAAGGAGTTCACCGGCATGCCGTCGATTTGCACCAGCGTCGAATTGGCGTTTCCCCCGCGCATATAGAGGTTGCTGATCACGCCCGTGGCGCCGTTCTGGTTGAAGGTCATTCCCGGCAGATAGCGCAGCAGGTCATAAGCGAACGGCTCGTTGCGCTCGCGCAATTCGCCGGCGGTGATCGTGTTGACGCTGCCGCCCTGTTCGCTCGCCGTGACGTCGAGCGCCGAACCCAACACCTGCACCGATTCCGTCCGCGGGGCGATTTCCAACTGCACCACCGGCGTGGTCGTGTCGAGTGTCTTGGGCGCAAAGCCGGGCGCCGTGACCACAAGTTTGCCATCCGGCGCATCCGGCGCGTTCAACTGGAACACGCCTGTGACGGAAGTGACGGTCTGCGCCGCCACTCCCAGGCGCGTGGTCCACGAGACCTGCGCCCCGGGAACCGGCGTCCCCGATGGATCCACTACCTTGCCTTTGATCGAAGCCGCCGCCAGGCAGCCGGAAAACAGCCAGAAAAGAGCCAACAGGCTCGAGACGCGTATTCTCATGTCAGGCTCCTCCCTCGAGAGCCAAAGAACCACGTCCGCCGGCCGGTCTCCTGACTTACGCTTCATCGAACCGGTCGGCCTTCCCATTCCATATCCGGAACAGTGGCATCATCGATCGGTTCTCGGCGTTTACAGTAGCGGGGCTGTGCTGGATTTTCACCAGCTTCCCGTGCACCAGCGGAAACTCTAACTTCTCTCAAAGTGTACACTAATTAGAAAGCGATGTGGACCGCAAAGCGCATGGCGCGCATTCTCCTGACGGTCTGGCTAACGGGTCTTTTTGCGCTCCTTCCCGCCGCCGATTCGAAACCGGATAAGAAAAAATCGCAGGCGGCCTACCAGCGGGCGGTTCGCGCCGCCGAGGCCGGCCGCCGGGAAGAAGCGATCGCGGCCTATACGGAGTCCTTCGCGGCGGACTCCTCGAATGTCGCCGCCTTGTATGGCCGCGGCAGGCTGCAACTGGCGCTCGGCGACCGCGAAAAGGCGCTGGCCGATTTCGATCAGGCGCTGAAGCTTCAGCCCGGCGATGCGCAGGCCCACGCCGCGCGCGCCGAGTTCTTCAATGCCACGGGTCAGCCGCAGCGCGCCATCCAGGACTACGAGACGGCCATTGCCCTCAAGCTCGAACGCAGCGAGGTCTACGACGGCCTCGGCTCGGCCTACCTGACGGCAGGGCAACTCCAGCCGGCCATCGACAAATTCACCGAAGCCATCCGCCTCCGCATCGATAATCCTTCGCCCTACAAAGGCCGCGGCATGGCGCTCGCCGTGATGGGCAGATACCGCGACGCCATCGAGGATTTCGATCGCGGCCTGAGTTTCAAGCCCGATTTCGAAGAGGCGCTGGTCGAGCGCTCGCTGTCGTACTCTGCCCTGGGCGAATACCCGCGGGCGCTGGAGGACACGGAGGCTGCGTTACGCCTGCGCGCCAGCGATCTGCGAGCCCTGCGCATTCGCGGCGCTCTCCGCGAACGCACCGGCGATCTGGAGGGCGCGCTCGCCGATTACACCGAGGCCATCCGCCGCGATCCCAAGGATGTGCGGTTATATCTGGCGCGCGCGTCGGTCTACGCGCGCCTCCACAAGAATGAGGAAGCCTTGCGCGATCGCGAGCAAGCCGTGCAACTCGACCCGCTCAGCGCCGAGGCGTACGTGGCGCGCGGCGGTTCGTACCACCTCCTCGGGCAGCACGAAAAGGGGATTGCGGATCGGACCTCCGCCATCGGGATCGCTCCCAATTCGCCCCTCGGTTGGACCGCCCGCGGCAATGCGTATTTCCTGATGGGCCGCTACGACGAGGCGCTTTCCGACCTCAAACGGGCGGAGTTTCTCGACCCCAACAACCAGGACACGAAACGGCTGATTGCCGAAGCCCAGGGGAAAATCGCCGAAATCATCCGCCGCGCGCGGGAAAAGGAAGTCCTTCCGGAGACGGTTCAGGTGCAACTGCCGGGCGCTCCGGCGGAAAGACCCACGACCGTCGCGCCGCCCACGCCGCCGCCACCGAATCCGCCACCGGCGGCCGCGCCCGCGCCGGCTGCGCCCGTGCCGGCTGCGCCCGTG
>CAZSQK010000125.1:0-21125 GCA_964608645.1 uncultured Solibacteraceae bacterium
ACGCACCCGGGACCGCGCCCAGCGCTGCTACCTGCCTGGATGGCTACCCTTTGGCGCAGCAGGGCAAAGCCGGACTGGCCCTCGGCGCTGCGGCCAGCGCAAATGCGCTCGGAGGTATCATAGGCACGGTATCTGTGCTTGCGCTCCTACCTGTTGCGAAGCAACTGGTGCTGCTATTCGGCCCTCCGGAACTCTTCCTGCTTGCGGTGCTCGGTCTTATCGTTGTATGCATGTCCGCGCAGGGCAGGTTCCTTCGCGGGTTAATCACAGGATGCCTGGGCCTGCTGATTTCGTTTGTCGGCTACAATGACGTGACGGGCGTGGTCCGATTCACCGGGGGAATCCCGTACTTATGGGATGGCGTTCATCTGGTGCCGGCACTCATCGGCCTCTTCGCCGTGGCGGAGATGATCCAGCTCTCGATCGCCGGCGGAACGATCGCCAAAGACTCCGGAGCCGTGAAAATCACCAGCATGAGGGAAGGGCTACTGGAGACGTTCCGGCACTGGCCGACGGTGCTGCGCGGTTCGCTGATCGGAACTGTAGTGGGAGCTGTTCCCGGCGTGGGCGGCACCGTGGCGTCCTTTCTCTCCTACAGCATGACGGCGCGTGCCTCGAAGGATCCGGAGTCGTTTGGCGCCGGAAACATCGAGGGCGTGATCGCCCCGGAAGCCGCCATCAACGCAAAGGACGGCAGCTGCCTGATTCCCACGCTGGCTTTCGGAATACCGGGCGGTCTCGAGATGGCGGTGTTCCTCGGCCTGCTCGTGTTGCACGGGTTGCAGCCGGGGCCGCTGATGCTGATCGATCACCAGGTGGAGATTTACGGCCTGGTCTGGGCGCTCACCGGTTCCTGTATTCTCGGCTCTTGCATGGGCCTTCTGTTGGCTCGCCCTTTGGCTCGTTTGACGTTGCTTGATTCTCAGGTTCTGGTTCCGGTGGTGACTACCGTGGCGCTGCTCGGATCCTGGGCGGTGGATCGCAGTATTGAAAATGTGGTCGTCACGGCGGTGTTCGGCATTCTGGGGTATCTGATGATCCGCTTCGATTACCCCCGCCTAACGCTGGTGGTCGCAATCGTGCTGGGTGCGGCCGCGGAGCGAAATTTCCATCAGAGTGCCATGATGGGCGATGGGGGCATCTCGATTTTTCTCCATCGTACGACTTCAGTGGTGCTGCTGGCCGGAATCGCGGTTTTGTTGTTGAGCCCTGTGATTCGCGGGCTGGCAGGCCACGGGAGAAACCGCACGTCCCTGCCCGAGGCTGCTCGATGAGTAGTCTATTCGGCCGTTCGCCCTGGCGTTACCTGGTGAGCGCCGCACCTGGCGCCTTGGCAGTTGCAATCCTGGCAAGCGTTCGGGGCTATCCACCGGACGCGCGGGCATTCCCTGCCGCAATTGCTTGTGTGCTGCTGGTTCTTTCCGGACTGGACCTGGCAGCATTAAGCGAAACGCCAGCCGGAGAGGCCATTCGAAGATTATTCAACCCGACAATGAAGGAGCGAATGGATCGCGAGCCGGCTTCAAGGCAAGCAGCCGCCGCGCTCTCGCTCGCGGCGCTTGTGGCGGCGCTGGTGCTGCTGGGGATCGAGATTTCCGTCCCGCTTTATCTGTTTGTATCTTTGCGCTTTCGGGCGCGTCGATCGTGGGCTGCGTCGATGGCAATTGCCGCCGGTGTAAGCGCCGTCATATGGGGCTTATTTGTCGTGGCACTCCGGCTGGAGTTGTACCGCGGCTATTTGCTCAGCCGTCTCTTTCCGGCGGGCTGAGGATTTGAGGGACTTTGCTAGAATCACTGGGGAACTTATGCACGATTTCTTGAAGCCGCATTGGCACGAGCCTAACGGCGACAAACGCGCCGGTTTCGGAACCTTCTCCCGTGTCAAGACTCCGTACGATCTTTTCATGGAATCCGAAGACCTGCCAGTTTTTCGCGACATTGGGGTCAGAAACGTACGCGATCTGCCATTGGCGCCGTGGAGCCGGATGGGCGGAAATGCGAGCTTCATCCAACTCATCGGCACAGAAAGCAAATGGGGTTCCTTCGTCATCGAGGTTCCTGGCCGCGGCGCGCTGAATCCCATTCACCACATGTACGAGCAGATCTATTACGTGGTTGAGGGGCGTGGCTCCACGGAAGTGTGGCTGGACGGGGACACAAAACGGCACATATTCGAGTGGCAGGCAGGCTCGCTTTTTTCTATTCCCTTCAATGCATGGTACCGGCTCGTGAACGCTGGTTCGAATCCGGCGCTTCTATTGGGCGGAAATACGGCGCCGAACATCATGAACCTGGTGAATGACGTGAATGCGATTTTCAATTGTCCATACCAGTTTCGGGATCGCTTCAGCGGCGGCGACGATTTTTATAAGCCTAAGGATGACATCGAGCCGGACCCGGTGCGCGGCCTTGCCATGCGCCGCACGAATTTCATTCCCGACATCGTGAATTGCGAACTGCCGCTCGACAACCGGCGCTCACCCGGGTACCGCCGTATCCAGCCGTTTATGACGGAGAATAGTTTCTATCTTTGGATCGGGCAGCATGAGACGGGACGGTACTCGAAAGCGCATGCGCATACATCGGCCGCGGTTTTGATCTGTTTGAAGGGTAAGGGATATACCTACACTTGGCCCGAGAGACTGGGGCTGACACCGTGGAAAGATGGCCACGCGGACCAGATCCGCAGAGTCGATTACGAACCCGGTGGTATGGTTTCGGCTGCCCCGGGCGGCGCCCGGTGGTTTCACCAGCATTTTGGCGTTTCGAAGGAGCCGTTCCGCCTGACGGCCTGGTTTGGACCGAATGAGCCGGGACGAGAACCAGGCCCCACCGGCGAAAAACTGACCGACGCCAACGCCATTGATGTCGACCTGGGTGGCAATGCAATTCCGTACTTCATGGAAGACCCGTTTATCCGCGCCGAATATGAGGCAAATCTGGCACGGGAAGGGGCCACAAACCGCATGGCTCGGGAGTGGTACACCTCGGGAGTGCGAACCGGCGTGTCTGTAGAGTGAGTTCGGAATCCGGAGGACGGATCTTCTTTTCGAGCTCCGGCCGCACGCTGGCCGAGGAAGACCGGATTACCGTTCTCACGACCGGGGTGGATATCGGCTCTTCCACTTCTCATCTGGTGTTCTCGCGACTCGTCCTGGAGCGGCTCGACAACCGCTATGTAATCGTTTCGCGGGAGATGCTCCACGAGTCGGACATCCTCTTGACTCCATATTCGGAGGACGGGTCGATCGATGCGGCCGCGCTCGGGGCGTTCATTGACCGGCAGTATCAGAGTGCAGGAATTGAATCGGAAAGGATCGATACGGGCGCTCTGATCCTCACTGGAGTCGCCGTGCAGCGGACCAACGCTCGCGCGATCGGGGATCTCTTTTCGCGGCAGGCCGGCAAGATGGTTGCGGTCACGGCCGGCGATCGTCTGGAAGCCATCATGGCCTGCCATGGTTCGGGAGCCGTGGCGCTGTCCGTGCGAGAACAGGTTCCCGTGCTCAACATAGACATCGGCGGCGGCACGACGAAGATCGCTGTTTCGGTGGACGGCAAAGTGGTGACTCAGACGGCGTTGGATTCCGGGGCGCGGCTAGTGTGCCTCGACAAAGCCGGGTGCATCGTTCGAATTGAGGCGGCGGCATTCCATTACGCGGCCGAGGCGGGTTTTCCCTTACAGATTGGCGACTATCTGGATGCCTCGCGCCGGCAAGTGATGGCGGAATTGATGGCCGGCCGCATCATGATTGCCGCGAAAGGGGGCGCGCCAGTCGCGGCCGGGATGTCGCTGCTGCGAACCGAGGCACTCGTCCTAACCGCCCCGCCGGAGCGGGTGATCGTCTCCGGTGGCGTGGCCGAATATTTCTATGGCCGCGAAGTGAGGGCGTTCGGAGACTTGGGTCCTGAAGTTGCCGCCGCAATGCGCAGGCGCCTCGAGGCGGAGGGAATTTCGATCCGGAAGCCGGACCAGGCCATCCGCGCCACCGTGGTGGGGGCCTCGCAGTACACCACTCAGGTCAGCGGCAGCACGATCTACATCTCGCCCATGAGCCTGCTGCCGTTGCGTAACGTGCCCGTGATTGCGCCCGATCTCGGGATCGAAGGCGAACGGGTCGATGCCGCCCGCGTGGCGTCCTCCATCAGAAACGCAAGGGTGCGTCTCGAATTGACCGGCGCCGAGAAGCCCTTGGCGGTTCTCGCACCCTGGCGTGGGCCGGCGACGTTTGAGCGGCTGGATGCGTTCTGCCGCGGAGTCGCCGACGGCCTGGAGGATGTCCTGGAACACGGACATCCGATCGTGGTGGCGGGCGACGGCGACGTCGGCGGGCTGATCGGCGTGCACTTTCATGAAGAACTGAAGCTGGCGTGTCCCGTGGTTTCGATCGACAGTCTCGATCTGCGTGAATTCGACTACATCGACATCGGAGAGATGCTCGAATCTTCGGGCGCCGTGCCCGTGGTGATCAAGTCACTGGTATTTCCCGGCGGACACGAGCCGCGCTCGGCCGGGTGAATCGACGCCAGCCGATCCGTGCTACTGTGTTGCCGTGGACACGGACTCGAATCCATCCCATATCGTGAGAGTCCTGGATTGTTCGCCCAGCACCGTGGCGGGCATCGTGGAGCAACTCGAGATTTCCCAGACGTTTGAACACCTCGTGTACCGGGAGGCGGAACTCGATGCGATGTGGTCCCTCACGGACTTTCTGCTGCGATCCGAAACCGAGCCCGCGGCCCGCATGGCCATCCTGGAACTCCATCGCGCGGTGCACCGCGCGCACGATCTGGTAGGGGAGCGTCGCATCCCGGAGGCGGTCGAGTCGCTCAGGCCGTTTGCGAACCGTTAAGACGCCATCGAGCGGCCCGCCATCATGAGCTCGCGGGCGCCCTCCGCAAGGTCAACATCACGCCTCAGCACCATCGATGCCGATCGAACCCAATACACATCTCCGTGCGCAGCTGCGTAGGGAGACTGGCCATTCTCGAGAGCGGAGATTTCCTGAAGCAGTAATCGTCGCGCCGCGATGATTGCCGTATCGCTGGTGCCGAGGCGCTCGCGCGTCCTGTCTACACGCGGCCCCATGCTCTCCTGCAGAGCCATGTCCTGGGCCGCGAACCCCTGGATCCCCGTCATGCTCGACGTGCGTTGCAGGTTGCGGTCTATGAGGTAGTGGTTCGCCTTGTTTCGCACGGGCCGGAAGGTCATTGGGTCGACGGTGGCGTGGACGAAGGTATCGTTGCGAATCTCTTCCCACTCGCCGTCGCTGAGCGCCCGGTCCGGATTCCATGTCATGGTCCATACCCAGCAAGTCTCGTCGTCTCGCGGCACCCAGCAATGGCCATGGAGCGAGAGTCCCTTCTGGGAAGGGATCATGGTGTAAGCCGGCAGCAGAAGCTGCGTGAGGCGCCAATAGTAGGTGTCTTCCTCCGCGTTGCGCCGCGCGGCAATGATCAGCCCGTAGTCGGTCTTGTGAACCGTGAAACGAGGCGCCCGGTCCAGCAGGTGATAGCGCGCTCGAAGGTTCGAACTGTTTCGAACTCTTTCGACGTAGCTGTCGGTCATGCGAAATGCGTCAACCGAGGCGTGAAGATAGTTCGAATGGCTGGAGTCGATTCCGCCCTCGAATGCCTGCAGGTAGTTGGTCTCCTGAATGCGTTTGGAAAGGTAGCGGTGACTCTCGGGCGCCACCGCCCATTCGAGCTTCGGCAGTTCCGGGGCGGTTTCCGCCGGTCCCATGTACACCCATACAAGGCCGCCGTATTCGCGCGTTGGATACGATGTAATCCGCACCTTGTTCTGGAACCGGTATTCCGGAGGTTCGTTCGGAATCTCGACGCAGTCGCCGGTGACGTCGAATTTCCAACCGTGGTAGACGCAGCGCAGGCCGCATTCTTCGTTTCTGCCCCAGAAGAGGCTGGCCCGCCGGTGCGGACAGAACTCGTCGACGATCCCTACGCGGCCCTGGGTATCGCGGAAGGCCAGCAGATCTTCACCGAGGATCCTGATCCGAACGGGCGGACAATCCGGGCCGGGAATCTCGGAACACGATAGCGCCGGCAGCCAATAGCAGCGGAAATATCGGCCGCCGGGAGTGTCCGGACCCGTCTCCGTGAGCAGCCGGTTCTCTTCATGAGTGAGCATGCATCCGAAGTATATTGCACAAAGCGCGCCACCGTCCACGTGCATAATGTGACCTTCGTATAATCAATTCCATGCATATCCACCAGCTCGATCTGAACCTCTTCGCCGTCTTTGAAGCCATACACGGCGAAGGCAGCGTGACGCGGGCCGGCAGGAAACTCAACCTGACGCAACCGGCGATCAGCCACAGCCTCCAGCGGCTCAGGGCGCTTCTGAAGGATGAGCTGTTCATTCGGCACGGCAACCGAATGATCCCCACGCCGCTCAGCCGCAGCATTATTCGCGACGTTCGCAGCGCGCTGCACCTGCTCGAAATCAGCACCCAGGAGAAGGGGTTCGATCCTTCACGCAGCCCCCGGCTGTTTCATATCGGAATGCGCAATGTTTTGCAGCCATCGATTCTGCCTGCGCTGCTTCGACGGATTCGCGAGACCGCGCCGGGAGTCGCGCTGTCCTGCTTACGAATCGACCGGGACAACCTGGAACTGGACCTGGCGAGCGGCGTGATCGACCTGGCGATCGACATTGCCGTGCCTGTCAGCGACGCGATCGTTCAAAAGCAGCTTTCGAGTTGGGAGTTCGTGGTGGTGAGCCGGAAAGGCCACAAGACGATCAACGGCAGCAATCTGAGCCTCAAGACCTACCTCGCATTGCCGCATGTGGTGGTGTCGTCCCGCCGCGCCGGCCCGACCCTGGTGGACATCGAACTCAGGAGCCGCGGCGCCAAACGGATGATCGCCACACGATGCCAGGATTCATTCACTGCGTGCAGAGTAGTCAATCAAACGGACCTGTTACTGACCATGCCCGACTGTTATGTGGCGGCAGCAAGCGCCGGGCTTGACAACCAGATTCACCGGTTTCCGATCAAGACCGCAAGATACGGAGAGTTCATGTATTGGCACACGGCGGCTGAGTCCGATCCCGAAATCCGCTGGCTTCGCGAACAGGTGGTTCACCTGTTCGGCGGTCAACGCACGTACGGCAATTCGCGCCATGCATAGTTCGGCATGCATGCTATGAATTTGCTTTAGGCTTGGGCGTGTGAAATAATCTAGCGAAAATTGGGGTCGGGCGGTGCGGTGGTCCATCTGACTGCGTCACAAGTGAAGCCTGACAGCGAATCGGAATAGGGGGTTCAGCCATGTTGCAGATCCGAAGTTCCACGCGACGGCTCACGCTGATTGCTCTTGCACTTTTCATAGCGCCGATTGGGGCTGCCCAGACCGTCATGGGGACGATTCTGGGCACGGTGATTGACCCTGCGGGCGCCAGCGTTCCCGGAGCTCAGGTCGCTATCGAGAACACCGGCACAAATCTTCAGAGGGCGGTCCTGACTAACGACCGGGGAGAGTATTACCTTGCAGATCTTCCGGTGGGGAATTACTCCGTAACGGTGGGTCACCCCGGCTTCAAGACAGACGTGCGAAAGGGCGTAACGCTCACGGTGGGCGCGTCCCTGACAATCAATTTTTCTCTTAGTATCGGCGATACTGCGCAATCGGTAGAAGTATCGGCGGACACCACGCAGGTGGAAACGGCTACCTCCTCGATGGGCGGATTTGTCGCCGAGAAGACGATTCGGGATCTGCCGCTCAACGGCCGCGACTGGTTGCGGTTGACGACGCTCCAACCCGGCGTTCTCGAGGGCCAGGCCGCGAAGGACGGCAGCCGGGGATGGGGGATCGCCATCGCGATTAATGGCGCCCGCCCCAACAACGCGGTTTATCACGTCGACGGGTTGGTGGTGAACGACATGTCGAATGCCGGCCCCGGCAGCATCCTCGGCGTGAATCTCGGCGTCGATGGAATCCAGGAATACAAGGTGCTGACGAGCAGTTACTCGGCGGAATACGGGCGCAGTGGCGGCGGCGTGGTCAATGCCATTCTGAAATCGGGCACGAACCAATTTCACGGCTCCGCCGTGGAGTTTACGCGAAACAGCGCTTTGGACGCCCGCAACTTCTTCGATCAGGGAGTGCTGCCCTTTCAACGGAATCAGTTTGGGGGCTCAATCGGCGGTCCGGTAAAGCGAAACCGGTTGTTCTTCTTCGCGAATTACGAAGGGCTGCAGCAGTCTCAGACCAGAACCAGCATTTCTCAGACTCTGACTGACGCCGCCCGCAATGGGAACCTCGTAAGCGGCACGGTGGCGGTAGCGGCCACGGCCAAGCCCTATCTCGGGCTCTATCCTTCGCCGAATGGCGTTATCAACGGCGATACAGGGCAGTTTATCTCGGCCGGCGACTCCCAGGGCAAACAGAACTATGTGGCAGCCAAGGTCGACTACAGTTTCAGCCCGGCCACGAACCTCAGCGTCAGTTACACCCATGACGTCGCCGACAACACCAGCCCCGATGGGTTTCGTCTGAAATATACGACGGACGATTCCCGCACGCAGATGGTGTCCCTCACGTTGACCCACATCTTTATGCCGACCCTGATCGGCACGGGCCACCTCGGCGTCTACCGGCACCACGATGATTCTGCCAAACCAGAAACCGCCGGTTCGATTCCAGCCCTGCGCGACACGGCGCTAGGGTTTTTCCCCAATGTCCCTATGGGTTCGATTTCGGTGACGGGACTGAGCGGAATCAGCGGAGTCAACATCGTAGCGACGTCAATTGACGGGTACACAGCGCCGCAGGGATCCTACGACCTTTCATGGACGCGCGGGCGCAATAATTTCAAGTTCGGCTCCAACATCGAGCGGATCGATTCGAATGAAGGGTACTCGGTAAACAACATCGGCCAATGGACCTTCACTTCGGTTTCCTCGTTCCTTCAGGGAAAGCCCAGCGCTTTCACCGGCCAAGCCCCGGGTACGGACGTGGCGCGAGGAATGAGAATGACAGTCGCCGGTGGGTACGTCCAGGACGATTTTCACGTCAATCGCCACCTCATGCTCAATCTTGGATTGCGCTACGAAATCTCTACAGTCATCAAGGAGGCACACGATAAACTGGCAAATCTTGTGAATCTCACCGACCCGCAGATGACCGTCGGGAAACCGCTCTATCAGAATCCCACATTACGGAACTTCGCTCCCCGCGTTGGTATTGCCTGGGACGTGAACGGCGATGGCAAGACGGCGGTGCGCGCCGGGGCCGGCATTTTCGATCTCCTGCCGCTGCCTTACATTATCGAAAACCGAATTGACCGTACTTACCCGTTCTACGATTCCATCAGTCTCAGCAACCCTCCCGCGACCGCATTTCCCAACAACGTGCTCCAGTTCCGCTCTCCCACCACGGCACGAGTCGTCTCGATCGAAACCAATCCGAAGCGCTCGACCATGCTTCAGTACAACCTCAATGTCCAGCGCCAATTGGCTCGCGACGTGGCGCTGACGGTGGGTTTTGTGGGTTCGGCGGGCGTGCATCTCCCGGTTGGCACCGATGACGCCGATGTAGTTTCCCCAACCTTGGCGAAGGTGGGCCCGGGGGGCTTCGTCACGTTCCCCACGGGCGCCGGAACACCTCAGCGGCTCAATCCCGCCTGGGGCCGGATCTCGACGATCTGGTGGATGGGCCATTCAACCTATCACGGATTGAATGTAAACCTGACCAAGCGGTTCAGCGGGGGGAGTTCGTTCCAGGTAGCTTACACCTGGGCCAATTCGATTGATGACGGCGATGGAACGTATAGCGAATCGCAAAACAGCAACTCCGCCGTGACCCCCTACCCGTTCTTCTGGAGGTTGAACCGGGGACCGTCAGACTTCGATGTTCGCCAGAATCTGGTGCTCAGCTATAGCTGGGAGATTCCGGTGCCTGCCACCTGGGCGCGGACGGCCCGTGCGATAGCGGGAGGGTGGCAAGTCTCGGGGATTGTCACCGCTCGAACCGGTTTGCCGGCGACGATTTCGCTTTCGAACGATCAGGCCAACACCGGCACGTCTTCATCCGGCTCCGGCACCAATCCGTCAGGACAAAGGCCGAACTATAATCCTGCAGGTTGCCCGAACGGCCAGACGAATCCGGGAAACATTTACAGCTACATCAATTTCAGCTGCTATTCTTTCCCAACCCTCGGCACGCTTGGCAATCTCGGGAGAGGCACGCTCCGTTCGCCGATCTTCACCAACGCCGATGTCTCCCTCGCCAAGAACTTTGGTCTTTTCGGGGAAAAAATCAAAGGCCAGTTCCGGGCCGAGAGTTTCAACTTTCTCAATCACACCAGCTTCGGACTCAACGGCGCGAAGATCTTTAGCGGGACTGGCACGATTGTGGCGTCTACAGGGCAGTTGGCAACGCGATCCAACGGCCGTCAAATCCAATTGGGGGTCAGGATTGTCTTCTGATTCGATTTCGCGGCGACAATTCGCCGCGGCAGGGTTTCTAGGTGTTGCTGCGGCGCGTGCGGCGCCCCAGCAGAACGATCAGCTGGCCCACGTGCGCGTGAGTCTGGGCGATGTGTCGCTCAATAAGGTATCGTTTCTGATCGCAGACGATCTGGGTATTTACAAGAAACACGGGCTCGATGTCGAACAGTTGATCACCCCGGGAGCTGCTGCCGCCGTGCGAGCCAGCGGAGTGAACGTTCCAGCCCGATACGTCGCGGAGGGGAACGGCCGTTCAGCCAGCGAGATTTCCATAGGCGGGGGTGCGCCCACGATCGTCGGTATGGTATCCGGCAACCGCCCGATTGATCGCGTGATTCTCGCAACAACCGACGGCGAGGCGCGCTGGAAGATCGTGGGCCCACCGGAGATCAGAGGGCTGGATGACCTGAAGGGTAAACGCCTGAGTTATTCCGGACGCGGAACCGTTTCGCACTATATGGCTCTGGCATTTGCGAAACAGGTCGGTTGGTCGCAGGATGGCGACATTTCTCTGGTCGCCAACGGCATCTCGATCGGAACCTTGCAGGAGAAGCGGGCTGACGCGATCATCGCGGATGAAATCGTGCAGGCACGCGCTCCCGCAGCAGGATTTCACGCGGTTGTGGACCTTCGGCCTTTTCACATTCCGATGCCCGGGTCTGGAGTCGTGGCTTCCAAATCCTGGCTGGCGAATCATCGCGAGGCTGCAACCAGGTTCATGAAAGCCACGGTCGAGTCGATCGCCGTCATGAAGCAGAACAGCGCTGCCGCTTCGGCCGCGATGGCAAAGTGGTTCGCAATCAACGACGCCGCAGAGCAACACCGAATCTGGGCCGAATCCGCCGATCTGCCGCCGAAACCATATCCTTCGCGTGCGGGAATCGCGAAACTGATGGAACTGTTCAACAGCCCGGAGATGGCAAAACACAAGCCCGAGGATTTTTATGACGACAGTATCGTCCGGGAATTGGATCAGAGCGGGTTCATCGACAAACTCTATCCTAAGAATGGTGGGTAGGAGCCTCGCATTATTAGGTGTGTTCTCCGTTTGCGCTGCTCTCGCGCAAGCGCCGCCGGCCGCAAAGACGTCCTTCGTCTCCCTCGGTAACGGCGCCAATGCCCTGCTCTTTGAACCCGCGGCGCCGAACCCGAAGAGCCGAATCGCACTGATCAACACGCATGAAGGGACCGGGAATAATTTCAATCATCCTTCAGGTCCGCAGCTTGCGAGCCGCGGTTATCGAGTCCTGATCATCAATTTCTATGGCAGTCCGGTCGGCTTCGAGGGATTGGCTCCGCACATAGCAGACGGCATTCGCTATGTGAGAGGACTACCTGGTGTCGAGAAGGTCGTCCTGTTGGGCCATAGCGGAGGAGGCCCGGTAATGACCTTTTACCAGAACGTCGCAGAGCATGGACCGTCGGCTTGTTCGGGCAAGGAACGGATCTATCCCTGTAAGGGAAGGCTGGAGAACCTTCCCAAAGCGGACGGGTTAGTCTTGCTCGATTCGCATATCGGCACCGGGTTCCAGCAACTCACATATACCGATCCAGCCATCCGCGCCCCGCTGAAGTTGACGCCGAGAGACGCTTCGTTCGATATGTTCGATCGGCGCAACGGCTTCGATCCAGCCAGCCGGAAGGGCGCTTACAATGGGGAGTTCACTCGGAAGTTTTTCGCTGCGCAGGCCGCAAGGAACGCGGACGTGATCGCGGCCGCTCTCGACCGGCTATCGAAAATCGAGAAGGGGCAGGCGGATTACAAGGACGACGAACCATTTGTGATCCCGGCCGCTCTCAACGCACGGCTGTTGCAGGCTGATGTCAGGCTGGTCTCTCATACTCACGATCCTCATCCATTGCTCAAGGCCGACGGGTCCGTCCAGACGCAGATCGTTTCGTCGGTGCGGCCGCCTCTGGTGAGCGAAAACCGGTTGGACCTCGAAAGCTATGGGCACGCTGCTTTGTCAACCACGGTCCGGGAGTTCCTCGCGGGTTTTGCGTTGCGGGCGTCCAAAGACTACAACATGACTGAGGACGCCATTACGGGCGTCGATTGGGCTTCTTCCAACACCAGCGCGATTCCCAATATTGCCGGCGTGCACGCGCCTACATTAATCCTCGCGATGTCCTGCCACTATTTTCTGGTGCCCGATGAAATGATCTATAACCAGGCGGGCGCGAGCGACAAACAATATATGATCGTCGAGGGGGCTTCCCACGGCTTTGGGCCATGCAAGCCGGAATATGGCGATACCAGGAAGCGCGTATTCGACACGGTCGACCACTGGCTCGGCGAAGAAGGACGGTTTGGTTCGCATTAGGCGGAAAGCCTGCGATTCTTCTGCTGAGCGGCTAGCCCGCATCAATCACGATTCAGGGAATGGGGGGCTGCGTTGCATAATCGGGTGCGGCTGAAGATCGCGGTTGCAGAATACCCGCACACCGCCGCCGTCCGGAATGGTTCGATTTCGATCGAAGGTGTCGATGCGGACTTCGTGACCGTCCAGCCCCAAGTCGCGGCTTTCCGGCGCATGGTCCGGCAGCTCGAATTCGACGTGTGTGAATTGGCGCCCACCACATATCTCATTGCCAGGTCTTATGGCGCGCCGTTGATCGCCCTCCCCATATTTGTCTGGCGCCGGTTTCACCACGCCGGGCTTTTGATCAGACCGGATGCCGGCATCAAGACGCCCAAGGATCTCGAAGGCAAGAAGGTTGGGGTCCGCGCATATTCGGTGACCACCGGCGTTTGGACCCGCGGTATCCTGACCGACGAATTCGGGCTCGATCCCTCAAAGGTGACGTGGGTGGTGGATGACGAGGAGCACGTCACACAGTTGCCGTTACCCCCAAATGTAGTCCATACGGAAAACGGCCGCTCCCTTGCGGACATGATGGCTAATGGTGAGCTGGCGGCTGGATTTCAGGGCAACGCAGGCATCGGCCGTGCCGGCTCTCCGATGTCCGGGTGGAAGAGGAGGGAAGAACATTATCCGGACTTGTTCCCCAACGCCGGAGAACTGGAGGCCGAGTGGCACCAGCGCACAGGGATTTATCCGATGCACGGAACGATTGTGGTTAAGGACTCGGTGCTTGCGGAGTTCCCATGGGTGGCGAAGTCGATCTTCGCTGCCTTCTGTCAGGCTAAGAGCGAAAGCCTGGGGCGGCTTAATGCCAGCCCGGCAGAGTCGCCAGAAAACGAGAAATACGATGCACTGCGCAAAATCGTCGGCGATGACCCGCTCCCCTATGGGATTGAAGCCAATTTCGCCACCATCGAGGCGCTCGAGAGTATAGCCTTTAAGCAGGGGCTCACCCGGCGGCGCATGTCCGTGGACGAGCTATTTGTCGATCCGGAGAAATAGATGATCATCGATTGTCATGGCCATTTCACTACGGCGCCCAAGACGCTTCACGCATGGCGCAAGCTCCAACTCGAGTCGGTTACCGACCCGGCAAATGCGCCCGCGAAGTCCGACCTGGTTATCACCGACGACGAAATCCGCTCCGCGATCGAGGGAGGGCAATTGCGAATGCAGCGGGAACGGGGCGGCGACCTGACACTTTTTTCGCCCATCGCCGGGCAGATGGCCCATCATTTAGGGAACGAACAAACCAGCCGGGTTTGGTCGGAAGTTTGCAACGATTTGATCGATCGCGTTTGCAACCTGTTCCCCGACAACTTTGTTGGCGTCTGTCAATTGCCGCAGTCCCCGGGCGTGCCTCCGTCCAACTGTATTGCGGAGTTGCGCCGGTGTGTGGAGAAGCTCGGTTTCGTCGCGTGCAATCTGAACCCCGATCCATCCGGGGGATATTGGACCGATCCTCCTTTGACTGACCGCCACTGGTACCCGCTGTACGAAGAGATGGTGCGGTTGAATGTGCCGGCCATGGTGCACGTCAGTTCGTCCTGCAACCCATGCTTTCATGCGACCGGGGCTCATTACCTGAATGGCGACACCACGGCATTCATGCAGTTCGTGATGGCGGATCTGTTCCAGGACTTTCCCACTCTGCGCTTTGTGATCCCCCACGGCGGGGGCGCGGTGCCGTACCATTGGGGACGCTATCGCGGTCTTTCCCTCGATCACCGCCACAAGCCCGTAGAGAAATTGCTGGACAATGTCTTCTTCGATACTTGCGTCTATCATCAGCCCGGGATCGAGTTCCTGACGCGCGTCATCCCCATTGAAAATATCCTCTACGGTTCGGAAATGATCGGCGCCGTCAAAGGCCGCGATCCGGATACAGGGGATTACTTCGATAACACCAAGCGATATCTGGACGCGTGCTCGCACCTCGGCGATGAAGATCGCCATAGAATTTTCGAAGCCAATGCGAGGCGGGTTTATCCGCGACTCGACGCCCGCCTAAAGGCTCGCGCGGCAAGCCTGGCCGGGAGTGTCGGCGTCCTGCCTTCCACCGGGATCACCGTTGCATGACACACGAGAATCGCTTGAACAATATCATCCGGGCGTGGGAAGAGGGCCGTCCGGCGGTCGGCTGCTTCGCTCACGCCGATCGCGAGACCGCCATCGAATTGAGCACAGCGCCTTATGACGGCCTGGTATTCGAGATGGAACATAATCCGTGGGACGTCCTGGGATTGCAGGATTCGCTCCAATATCTGCTGAACCGGAGACAGATCGCAACGTCTGGGTCGCTGGCGCCGGCCGTCACCCCACTGGTGCGTATACCGGCGAACGGAGGGGAGAAGACCCAGTCCTTTGCCAAGCAGGCATTGGATCGGGGCGTCTATGGGGTTGCGTGGCCACACGTCGGCGATGCCGATGAGGCATACAACGCGGTCGCCGCATGCCGCTACCCCCGTCCGAAGGCAGCCGCCCTCTACGAACCCGCTGGGTTGCGCGGCGACGGCCCCATGTCGGCTTGCCGCTATTGGGGCCTGTCGCAGCAGGAGTATTACGCCAAAGCGGACGTATGGCCGCTGAACCGGCAAGGTGAAATCCTGGTCCTGATCATGATCGAGAGCGTCCGCGGCATCGCGAACCTGGACGAAATACTCAAAGTTCCTGGCATCGGTTGCGTGATGATCGGGGAAGGCGACTTGAGCCAGGAGTTAGGGTATCCACGGCAATACGACCATCCCGAAGTACGAAGCGCGATGAGCCGGATTCTGGATACCTGCAATCGGCATGGGATACCCGTCGGCCATCCGCATGTGACATCCGCCTATGTCGAACGCGTTTTGGCTGAAGGGTATCGAATGGTGCTCTCCGCGCCCGTTCGTACTTATGATGCAGCCCGGAAGGCGCTGGAAATCGGGGCGAAACTGACGCGAGTCGACGGCGAATGATGCGTCACGCCGAGATCTGCCATGGCGTCGCTATTTCATCATGTCCGTAGGGGGCAGGATAGTCACCTTGCCCTTGGCGGCCCATTCCGTCCCGCGCGTCAGAGTGGCAATGAACCCCGGGCTCGCCAAGGTGGAGGCGTCATGTCCCATTGCGGTAACAAAAACCCGGCCAGATCCGTAGTTCACGGTCCAAAGCAGCGGCTCGTCTTTTCCGGGTCCCACGGGCGTTTGCGGATCATTCGGACGTGCGTTGTAGAGCGAATGGTCGTCGTAGGAACTTGCAAGAACATGAATCGTGTTGGGTTGACACTTTAGGTTGGCATACAGCTCGTCATTATACTGAGGAAAAGAAGCCCGCAGCCCTTTGGTAATCGGGTGATCGGAGTCCTTGATGTCGACGATGTAGTCATGACGGGCGGAATGATGTCCCTGGTTCGCGCGCCAGTTACACCCTGTGAGCTTCTCGTATTCCGGCCAGTTATAAAACGCCGAGAGAGAGAAGTGATACGCAACCAAACCCTTGCCACCGCGCACGAATTCCAGCAGTGCGTTGTTCGCGCGGTCACCCCAGCTCAGTTCGGGATTGGTCCCGTAGCCATCGGAATAATTCAAGATCGCCACGTCATATGGGGCTAAGGTCTCCGGACCGGCGCCACGGAATTCGTCGGTCACGCGAACCTCGAAATGACCGGTATCCTCCAAGGCTTTCTTAAGTAGCGGGGTCGTATTGATCCAGTCGTGAAGATAGCTTTGTCCGGTGATGATCAAAACCTGGATGCGGCGCGGACCGCCCGCACCGCGTCCCGGACCGCCACGTCCCGGGGCGCCTTGAGGCGCCGCCCCTGGTCCAGGCTGTGTCGCAGGCTGCTGGGCATGCACAGCGACAAGCGACGACATCGTGAACATTGCCGCAAGTAGTAGAACCTGATTGCACTTCAATGTTGTGGACTCCTTTCCAGACCCGAAGTGAGACGGCGGCTGGGATACCAGCCGGCGGCCGTTCACTTTTTCTGCCTGATTTCTTCCTGAATTGCCGCGAGCGCGTCGACACCGGGAGTGTTAAACCGCTCCATCCTGGAAGTCGCGTCGATCTTGAACCAATACTCATCCTTTGGGTTGTATGGCGCCCAGTTCTCGAGCCCAGGGCCATTCGGATTCACGTTCTTCACGAAGTTAGACCACCAAGTGGACATCTTGTTGGCAATGCTGCGATCGATGTCGGTGTAGGGAAGGTCCCTCATCCGCAAATTATTGAACACATAAATGACTTCAGAGAAATGCACGGCGCCGATCTGGGGCGCCGGGTTGTTCCCATTGCCGTCGGGATGCGGCGGCACGTGGCTGAAGTTGTACATGTAAACGGGCGCCTTTCCCGTGGTCGCCTGCAGCTTTGCCCAACTGCGGTGTCCTACAAAATTGATGTCGCGGTAGACGTCGTGGTACGCACGCATAGCTTGCTCGTCGTTCTTTGCGGGATACAGCTTCAGCAGCTGGTCGGCATGTGAGCCGAAGTTGTTGCGCATCCAGTCGGTATATGCCGCGAGCGTCTTCGGTGATGCGGCGCCGCCGCGGCCGCCCCTATTGCCGGGCGCGCCGGGGGCGACGAGATTGCCGCCCTCATCGTTGGTGACGCCGGTGATGAGGGGGATGTCGGTCTGCTTTCCCTGCGAGTAGATCGTGTAGATATCGGTGGGCAGGAACCAGCCATCGACGGTTGCAGCGGTAAGTCCCTGCCGATTGTTCTCGAACGCGGCCAGCACATCCTCCGACGGCATCGCGCGAAGCTCGGCAAGCGAATTCTTCCCCACCGCCTTCGCCAGCGCCACGCCTTCCGCCTCCCCTCCGGCAGAGTGCGCATGCGACCGAAAGAGGTATGCGATTCCGCAATTCCGGCGCGGGCATAACCTTTCAGCAGCGGTGAAGCCATCAGGAAGTTCACGCTGCGGCTGCCACCCGACTCACCCCAGATCGTAACCTTATCCGGATCGCCCCCGAATTTCGAAATATTATTCTTCGTCCATTTAAGGGCAGAGAGCTGATCGAGCGAACCATAGTTGCCCGATACGTGATGCGGCGACTCCTTGCTTAACTCGGGATGGGCGAACCAGCCGAACACGTTCACCCGGTAATTCATGCTGACGACCACGACGCCCTTTTTGGCCATGGCATTGCCGTCGAAATAGGGTTCGGTGGTGGACCCATTAATCCCGCCGCCGCCGTATATCCACACGATCACCGGGAGTTTGTCATCGTTGGACGATGCCGGCGTCCAGACGTTCAGGTATAGGCAATCCTCGCTGATGCGAATGAGTCCCCGCGTCCGGCCGTCGTCAACGCCGTTCCAGGATCCCCGGCTCGCCGAAAAGTCCCGCTGCATGCACGAATCCCCGAAACGATCCGCCACGCGAACGCCCTGCCACGGAGCGAGTGGCTGCGGTTCTTTCCATCGCAGATTGCCGACCGGCGGCGCGGCAAACGGAATACCCAGGTATTCGCGGACTCCCCATCCCCACCCGGGGATGCCGGAGATCATCCCGCCTTCCACAGCGATGGGCTCCTTCAGGGCTGCCACAAGAGGCAGCACGACGAAAAACGCCAGAGTGAAACGCGGTATACGCATATGAAGTTGGATCCCTCCGTTGCCGGCCGTCATCAACCGGAAATGATCATATCCTTATTCATGGTGATGCCCAGGCCCGGACCTTCGGGCAGCTGGAAATACCCCTCCTTGTTGATCTTCGGAGGATTCTCGAATACGGCGAAGCCGAAGTTGTAGTCCAACTCAGGCGGATCGTGCCACAACTCAAGCACGGGCGCATTCGGCCAGGAAGCGACCAGATGCATGCAGCAGAGTACGCCGATGTCGCGGCCACCATTGTGGGGAACACAATACTTGCCCATGGACTCGGCCATTACTGCAATCTTGCGGAGAACGGTCGGCCCCTGCGACAGAACCTCCGGCTGAACCATGTCGTAACAGCCCTTCTCCAGAAGCCATCGGAACTCGTGCAAACCGTTGTTGCCTTCGCCGCCCACCAGCATCATATCGATCATCCGGTTCAGCTCTGCGATCTGGTCGAAATCGTAACGGGGCAGTGGCTCTTCCAGCCAATAAACGTTCATGCGTTGAAAGGCCAACGCGGTTTCGGCTGCCCGATGGAAATCCCACTGGAACGTTCGGCCTGCCATGGGCTGGGTGGTCGCCATGTTTGCGTCGCACATGATCTTCCACTCTTCGCCTACGGCCTTGCGAGCCTGTTCCACCAGGCGGACATCTTCTTTATAGGTAGGAAAATGTATGCGATATTTGATGGCCTGCCAACCCTCGGCTTTGAGCTTCGCCGCCTGTTCAGCGCGCTCTTCGGCCGTTCCGAGCCTCATCTGGCTGGCATAGGGAACGATCTTATCGTGCAGGCCGCCCCAAAGCCGGTAGAGTGGCTGATTGGTGGCTTTGCCGATCAGGTCCCAAAGCGCGATCTCCGCGCTGGATCCTCCGCGTCCGTTAGCTCCACCGCCTCCGCGTCCACCGGCGCCAAATCCGCCGCGGAGCTCGGCGGCGAGCCTCTCAATGTCAAATGGGTCCCTGCCCATCAAATGCTGCTTCAGTCCTTCGATTTCCCCTGCCGCGACCGACGGGCCCAGCCCGGTGAGCCCCTGATCGGTAAGCACCTCGATAAAAGATGTTCCGCCGATGCGCTGACGGTTCGGCGCTCCTACCCAGTTGATGACGGTGCCAGTTTCCCGAACCACACGTGTACGCTTCAGGAGCACATCCGTGATTTTGATCCTGGCGCCGCTCAATCGCGGGATCTCGGTAAGCGCTGTAATCCCTGGAAGGGCCTTGAGGAAATTTCGTCGCAGCATTCGTACTTTCCTTGGCGATCAGCGCAATTGTACTGCTCAAAGCCCGTCGGCACAAGGCATGGCGGGACATTCCGCCACGCCTTTTTCCATGCCTTTTCATGCCTGCCCCGTTAGTCAGAAGCGAGCGCGCAGCGAGAACTGCAACTGACGCGCCGGGTAAGCCGTCAGCGCCTGCCCGAACGTCGTATTGATCTGCGCGCCGGTCGTGCTATACCTGGGCGCCGTGTCGATCGTGTTTAACTGCGTGTGATTGAACATGTTGTACGCCTCAAAGCGGAAGATCATAACCCGCCGTTCGCTCCCGAGTTTGAAGCTGCGCATCACCGAAGCGTCGAAGTTGTTTCTCCCCGGACCGCGAACAACATTTCGCCCTTCATTCCCGTAAGTAGCACCCGGATATTGGATGCACGTCGTATCAAAGTAGTTGGTGGCTGTGCGCGACCCACGATCAAGGTTGGGATTGCACGTAAGATTGACGCGCTGGGAATCGCCACCGCCGAGGGTGTTGGCCAGGAGGGTCGGAAGCACCGTGTTCGGCGTGCCGGTGTTGAAAACACCCACTCCGGAGATCACCCAGTCATGGGTGACACCGGATACCAGCCTGCCAGCCGACCTCAATCCGGGGATGTCGTATTGCCAGTTTACCGAAAACACATACTTCTGGTCGAAGTTCGACGGGCCATAATTGCGCCGGGCGGTCAGGTACTTGGGGGTGTAATTGTCGCCATTGGCGCGCGTCGTCGAATTATAGTCCATGGACTTGGAATAGGTGAATGCGCCACCGAACTGCAGACCCTTGCTGTAGCGGCGGTTCAGTGTCGCCTGCAGGGAGTTGTAATTGGAACTGCCGTTGGCGGTCATGATGTTGATGTCTGCATATCCGAGATACGGCCGGATCAGGGTGCTGTTGAGACAGCCGGCGACACTTCCGGCGGCTTGCGAACAGGGGCTGGTTGGCAAGGTGGGATCCGGATTCCTGAACGAGGCTCCCAGCGGCAGGGCATTGACGTTGGTCGCCCCGATGAGGTGACGGCCAAGCGAGCCAACATACTTCACATCGGCGAGTAGAGCATGACCCAGATCTCGCTGGATGCCGAAGTTGTAGTTGTAGACCGAAGGCCGGGTGCTGAGATCAAAGCCGGCGCCGTTGACGGGGAAGACATAGCCGCTACCCGGCACTAAGTTGGAGATGTTGGAGTAGAAGCTCTGCGCCGTCTGGATCTGAGGCAACAGCCCCGAAACCGAGTGGTTCCAAAGTTGACGCCGTCATCCTCGGTTTGATAGAAGACGCCGCCACCCGTACGGATAGCGGTCTTGCCATCACCGAAAACGTCCCATGCAAGTCCAAAGCGCGGCATCACCAGGAGACCGGGCTGTTTGGCAAAACCCAACGGGACCCCCGGATCGGTTTGCAGCAGCAGCCCGTTTCGCAGACTGCCCGTGCCGGGCACAAAAGCTCCGATAAACGC